>JAFKFI010000174.1 GCA_017307285.1 Alphaproteobacteria bacterium
TCTGGGCGGAGGTCGAGCCGCCCAAGGGCACGGTGTACAATTACCCCGTCCGCCCCTGGCACGACTCGACGCCGTGGATCGCCGGCGATCCGGCGCCGCAATCGATCGCGGTGCAGATCTATAACCGCGGCACCATGCCCGGCATGGCGGCGAAGCTCTCCTCCGGCCAAAGCATCAAGCAGGTGATCGCTTGGGCGCAGGATGAGTTGGAAGGGTTTACGCGATAACCCCTCACCCCGGCCCTCTCCCACAAGGGGAGAGGGAGAAGAAAATGCCCTCTCCCCTTGTGGGAGAGGGTTGGGTGAGGGGGCGCCGCCCGCTACTCGGATACACCCGATCGGACTGGCTCCCTACCCGCGCCGCAACGCCAGGCCGGCCGCTACCAGCATGATGAGCATTCCCGCCGCGTCCGCCGCGTCCACCCGCTCGCCGAGCGCGAAGACCCCGAGCAGCACCGAGATGATCGGGGTGACGAAAGCATAGGTGCCGGTCCGCCCCGCGCCCCAGTCACGCACCAGCACGAAGTAGATGATAGTGCCGCCGAGCGAGCCGGGGATCAGCAGGAACAGAAAGGAGAGCCAGGCGGGCCATCCCCAGTCGAAGCGCATCGCGACACCCGCCCCCGGCTCGAACGGAATGGAACCAGCCAGCAGCATCAGCCCGCCGAGCAGATTGGTCAGCGTGGCGACCTGCGCCGGCGCCATCGCGCGCATCAGCGGCCGGCACAGCACCGAGCCCAGCGAGTAGCTGAGGCAGCCCACCACCACGCCGGCGACGCCGAGCATCTCCAGCGGATCGAGCCCACCCGATATCGCCTTCGGGCCGAACAGCGTCACGATGCCGCACACGCCGAGCGCGATCGCCACGCCCTGCCGCGCGGTGAACCGCTCTTGCCCCAGCGCCACACCGAAACCGAGCAACGAGATCGGCGTCAGCGCCGAACTGATCACGGCGGCGAGCCCGCTGCTCACCAGCCTGAGCCCATAGTTCTGGATCAGTGCGTTGAGTCCGACCATGAGGAAGGAGACCAGCAGCAGCCGGCCGATCAGCCGCCGGCTCACCCGGTTGTCCTGCCCGCGCCACCAGCGCCAGCCGAGCAGCAGCAGCCCCGCGATGGTCCAGCGCACACCCGAAAAGAAGCCCGGCGGCACCACCCCCG
This sequence comes from Alphaproteobacteria bacterium, assembly GCA_017307285.1. Classification (GTDB taxonomy): domain Bacteria; phylum Pseudomonadota; class Alphaproteobacteria; order Acetobacterales; family Acetobacteraceae; genus JAFKFI01. The sequence goes on from JAFKFI010000174.1 coordinate 1,160, forward strand.
TGCCGATCTTGAGCGCGAGCCAGTTGGAGCCCCAGATCAGGCACATCACGGCGAACAGCGCCCGCTGGCGGGCGAGAGGCGACACGGCGTTCTCCGGCTAGCGCGGCCCAGGCGCGCGTGTCAGGCGTAGTCCTCGGCGGCCGTCATGTCCTTGTGCCGATCCGACGCGATGGCGTGGAAGATCACCGACAGCACGAAGGAAACGACGATGTTCACGATCAGGGACGAGAACGCGATGTAGCAGGGCACGGTCACGCCGAACAGGTGTAGCGGATAGATCGCGCCCTTGAAGTTTAGCGACCAGGCCATCCAGGTGCCGAGCCCGGTGCCGACCAGCCAGCCGATCAGAAGCGCCCAGCCGTGGAACAGGCGCGTGTAGAGTGCCAGCACCACGGCGGGAACGATCTGGATCATCCACACGCCGCCGAGCAGCTGGAATTGCAGCGCGTAGGGCAGGTCGAGCGCGAAGATGAACGCGAGCGCCCCCGCCTTGATAACCAGCGAGACGAACTTGGCGACGCCGCTCTCCTCGGCGTCGGTGCAGTTCGGGTGGATGAACTCGCGATAAATATTGCGGGTGAACAGATTGGCCGTGGCGATCGACATGATCGCCGCTGGCACCAGCGCGCCGATCGCGATGGCGGCGAAGGCGACGCCCGCGAACCAGCTCGGAAACGCCGCGAGGAACACCGCCGGGATGGCGAAATTGTTGCCGTAGCGCTTGAAGCCATCGGCGAACTCCGGCATCTCGTGCACACCGAGCGCGATCGCCATGAAGCCGAGCAGCGCCAACAATCCGAGCACGATCGAGTAGGCGGGCAGCAGCGCCGCATTGCGTCGGATCACCCGCGCGCTCGACGAGCTCAAAATGCCGGTGATGGCGTGCGGATAGAGGAACAGCGCCAGCGCCGAGCCGAGCGCCAGCGTCGCATAAGCGCTGTAGCTGCCGAGCGTGCCGGCGCCAGGTGTCGCGAGGATCAACTTGGCGGGCGGGATCTTGGCGAAGATCGCGCCGTAGCCGCCGAGATGGATCGGCACGGCGACGACGGCGGCGATCACCGTGATGTAGATCAGCGCGTCCTTCACCACCGCGATCATCGCGGGCGCCCGCAGCCCGCTCGTGTAGGTGAACGCCGCGAGAATGACGAAGGCGATGATGAGCGGCAGGTCGCCGGCGAAGCCGGAGGTCTCCACCCCCATCGCGCCGATCACCACCTGCATTCCGACGAGCTGCAGCGCGATATAGGGCATGGTCGCGAAGATACCGGTGATCGCGACGGCGAGCGCCAGCCAGCGATTGCCGAACCGCCCGCGCACGAAATCCGCCGCCGTGACGTAGCCGTGCCGGTGCGAGACCGACCACAGCCGCGGGAACACCACATAGAGGATCGGGAAGATCATGATGGTGTACGGCACGGCGAAGAAGCCGAGCGCGCCGGCGCCGAACATCAGCGCGGGCACCGCGATGAAAGTATAAGCGGTATAGAGATCGCCGCCGAGCAGGAACCAGGTGACGAAGGTGCCGAAGCGCCGCCCGCCAAGGCCCCATTCGTGCAGCTGGTCGAGATCGCCCTTGCGCCAGCGCGCCGCGTAGAAGCCGAGCCACGTGACGAACAGGAACAGCAGGACGAAGACGATGAGGGCGGGCCAGTTCATCGGGCGAGCTCAGCTTTCCGCGCGATAGACGATCAAGCACACCGCCGCGCACAGCACGATCCAGAGCATCTGATACCAGTAAAAGAACGGCACCCCGCCGATCGCCGGCTCGACCCGGTTGTACCAAGGCACCCACAGCACCGCGACGAAAGGCACCAGCAGCAGCAGCCGCACCCAATGCACTCGGCGCAAGGGCCGATGATCGTTCGGTTGATTGGCCATCGGGACAAGCCTCCCCACGGCGGAGTTACGCGGATTCGCCGGTGAGGTAAATATGTTGGGAGGTGAACAGCGGAATGAATTCCGTCCTACGGGTCCATGTGTAGGGCGGAATTCATTCCGCCACCACGCATCACCGTCGCTCCCCGGTCTCGGGGGGCTCACCGTCACTTCCGGCCCAACTCGCCGGATAGACCCCAGCCTCGACACATCGACGGAACGACGAAAACGCCCAGTCTGCCGGATGCCGCGCGAGCCCGTGCTTCACCGGATTGAAATGCGTGTAGTCCATATGGGCTGCATAATCCTGCTCATCGCGGATCGTGTGCTCCCAGTAGCGACGCTGCCAAACTCCGCGTTCGCCCCGTAGGCACATAGTGGCGGAGCGCGTTTCGATCGCGGGCAGCGAGCGAGAAAAGGTCGCCTTGATCGCCTTCCAGCGTGCCGGGAAATCGGCATCGCCCACTGGTAGGGTCCACACGCAATGCATGTGCTCCGGTAAGACCACCCAAGCGTCAATGTGGAACGGTGAGCGGGAACGCGTTTGCCGGACAGCCTGTCGCAACTCATCGATATGAGCGACCAGCAGATCCGAGCCCCGGTCGAGCAAATTGACCGTGAAGAAGTAGGTTCCGCCTGGAACCCGGTTGCGGCGATAACTCGGCATGGCTCGAGTATGGCCGATCCACGCAAGAAGGCGGAATGAATTCCGCCCTACGCCGTTCGTAGGGCGGAATTCATTCCGCCCCCAGCCCGCGCCGCGAACCGCCGCTGCCGCCACTGCAACAGCCGCCAAGCCAGCCTTGCGGACAACCCCGACAGCCTCCCACGCGGCTTCAGCCCGACCGCCTTGAAGATCATTCCCATCCCGCGCTCGATGTGGCGGAACCGGTACATCGCCATCGCCCGCCCCATATAGGCGGCGATGCAGCGATCATGGGCGTAAGGCGTGCCCTCGGGCTCGTTGCCGCAGTGGAAGGCGAAGGCCAGCTCGTCGTCCTCGCTCTCGCCGACCCGGCCGGCGGCGATGCGCAGGCGCCGCAGCACGCCGATATTCTCGCGCGCCAGGTAGCGACGCATGTGGTCGTAGAACAGCTTGAAGTGGCGGAACTCGTCGGCCGCGATCTGGCGGCAGATCTGCTGCAGCACCGGCTCTTCCGTGGCCTCGGCGAGTGCCGTGTAGTAGCTCGACGTGCCGGTCTCGACCATGCACCGGGCGATCAGCTCCCCCGTGCGCGAACCGCGGATCGAGGCGTCCGCGCCCGTGTCGATGCGAAATCCCTCGCGATAGCGGGCGAAGGCGGCGGCGTAGTCCCACTCCGGGTCGGCCAGCATCGCCCAGCGGCCGAGCGCGTCGCCGTGCTGCACTTCCTCGCTCGCCCAGCCCGCCGCCGCCTGCTGGAAGGCGGGGTCATCGGGGAACACGCCGTTGAGGTAGAGCCCGTAATCGACCCCGTTGCGCTCCACCATCGCCGCCGCCTTCACCAGCGGCACGATGGCGGGATCCACCTTGGACGGGTCGAACCGATCCCACGCCACCTCGTCGATGCGCCAATGCTTCATGTCGAGCCGATCCGCGTGCCGTTGACCGTCGGGCCGACGCGCCTCGAGACGCGCCGAGCGCCCGAACGGCCGGATTCTGCCATTGGTTGCCCCGATGCGAAAGACCCGCCCGGCGCAGGCATGGAATGCCGAGCGGTCGTGGCCGGCACGCAACCGCCACACCCGTTGCGGCGACCGGCGCCTGACCCTAGCCTCCCCGTCGAATCGCCGAGGGACTCAGCATGACGATCAGCCGCCGCCTCCTGCTCGGCTCCGCCGCCGCGGCGGCGCTCCCGCTGCGTCGATCGCGGGCGCAACCGCGTCCGGTGCTCAAGATCGGCGTGCTCAGCGACATGTCCGGCCCTTATCGCGACATCGCCGGCCCGGTGGGCCTCGCCTGCGCGCGACAGGCGGTGCAGGAGTTCAACGCCGGCGCCTTCGATGTCGAAGTGCTGAGTGCCGACAATCAGAACAAGCCAGACGTCGCGGTGACCATCGCCAAGCAGTGGTTCGACGAGGACGGCGTCACGATGATCCTCGACATCACCGCCTCCTCCTGCGCGCTGGCGCTCGCCTCGGTGTGCCGCGAGAAGAACACGGTGATGATCCCGACCAGCAGCTCGACCTCCGACCTCACCGGCAAGGCTTGCTCGCCAAACACCATCCATTGGGTGTTCGATACCTACATGGATGCGAAATCGACCGGCGGCGCGATGGTCAAGGCGGGTGGCGAGAGCTGGTACTTCATCACCCCGAACTACGCCTTCGGCTATTCCTCGCAGCGCGACACCACGCATTTCATCGAGCAGGCGGGCGGCAAGGTGCTGGGCTCGAGCGTCTACCCGTTCCCGGAGACCAGCGATTTTTCCTCGCTTCTGGTCCAGGCGCAGGCATCGGGGGCCAAGGTGCTCGGCCTGTGCAACGCCGGCACCGACCTCATCAGCGTGATCAAGCAGGCACGCGAGTTCGGCGTCTCCAAGACCATGAAGCCGGCGGCGATCACCGCCTATTCCTGCGACGTGCACTCGCTCGGCCTTGAGGCCGCGCAGGGTCTCAGACTAACCGAGACCTATTACTGGGACCTCAACGACCGCACCCGCGCCTTCCAGAAGCGTATCCAACCGAAGGTCTCGCTCTGGCCCGCCTCGACGCAGGCGGGCGACTATTCCGCCACGCTGCACTATCTCAAGGCGGTGGCCGCGATGGGCGGCCCGGCGGCGGCGAAGGACGGGCGCGCGGTGGTCGCCCGCATGAAGGCGATGCCCACCGACGACGATTGCTTCGGCGTGGGTCGCATCCGCGAGGACGGGCGGAAGATCCATCCGAGCTATCTGTTCGAGGTCAAGACGCCGGCGGAGAGCAAGCACGAATGGGATCAGTACAAGCTGATCGCCACGACCCCCGCCGAGGAGGCTTTCCGCCCGATGAACGAGGGCGGCTGTCCGCTGGTGAAGACCTGAAGCCGGGCCGTCCCAATCGTGCACTCGCAATGGATGAATGTGTTCCACATTCGCAACATTATAGACACGCCAAGGCAACCACGCACGGCTATCGTGTGAGGAGCTTACCGATCCAGAGATAGTCGCGCGGTGGGCGGGCCGGCTCGGGCCGTTGCGGCGCGTCGCGTGCCGCCGGCGCCGGGGCGGGCGGCGGTGGCGGCGGGACCGAGAGGGAGCGATAGCAAGGGAGCTCCCACGCCGTCGTCCCATCGGGCAATGTCACCGGACACGGCGGAGGCGGCAGGCGCAGGATGTCGGGCAGCGGTTCCGTGGTGAGCCTACGCCACAACGGCCGCAGCAACCGCCCGGCCTGCGGCACGGCGGCGAGGAAGGCCCGATCTCTGGGTCGTCGAGCAGCCGGCCGAGCTCCAAATCGTAGGGCCGCATGCCATACTCGACGAACACCGGACCCCGCGGAATGGCCGGCCGCCGGCGCGGCGCGCGCACCCGACCCACCATCGCTTCCCCCGGAGCCCCCTCGGCCGCCGAACGCGGCGCGCTCCGCCGGCGCGGCGCCGGCAGCGTGCCGGCAAGGAAGCTTGCGTGCAGGGCGGTGAACCGCGCCAGGGTGTGGGCGAGATAGCCCCGCAGCACCTCGGCCATCGGCGCCAGCCACGCCTCTCCCCAGCCAAACCGCCGCTGCCGCTCCAGGCTGTCGCTCAACCCCCACACGATCGCCCCGATCAGC
>JAFKFI010000175.1 GCA_017307285.1 Alphaproteobacteria bacterium
GTGTGAATGTCCGGAACTGGAGGCGAGCGCTCACAACCAGATGGGCGCCTACAGACTAGCCGACCGTGGTGCCGACGAGCCGCTCAGCGAAATCGGTTGCAGATCAAACGTCCATGACGCGAGAATTTCGAGGGTTTCCTTATGGCGATGCTGGACCAGCACTTATCGACGGACCCAATATTCGACATCGAGACACAGGAATTCGGTCGACTGCTCGTAGAGCGATTAACTATCAGACGCATGGTAAGCGTTGAAAAACTCCTGAATGACAAGCGCCCTTCTCCATCAAAGCTGATTGACATTTTGATAGCGAGTCTTGCTCGAACGACAGATCGCAACCGCCTCACCTTGAATCAGGTTGGACGGCTCTCTCAAGCAGAGAAGGAGGATTTCGCAGAACAATTAGCGCTTTCCAACAAAAACAAAGATGAAAACATCCCTAGAAATATTAACGAATCAGCAATTGATTACTTTCACCGTTGCTACATGAAAGGTCGGGAGAAGATTGAGACGTTTGTAGAGTCCATGGGTCCGTCGGTAAAGGGGCTTGCGAGCTGGACAGACCCCACAACCCTGCACGCTCTAATGCGAAATGCCGGTGTTTCTGCAGATCTTACTAGGAAGATTGCAGAAGCAAACGCTCTAAAGGCCAACGGCGCTTTTTCGTTGGCTACTTCCTTGAAGGGGCTCGCACCTAAATGGTCTGGAACTGATCACCTCGCAGGTAAAATTGGGACTATGGCTGCTGGAACCGGCGAAGTGGAGATGGACACTCCGCCCCGAGCTCCTTCGATTACAATGCCACCGAATTCGGCGCTCGAAACTAACAAGCTGCTCGACAGCTTGATAGCACGGTTTGGCAGATTTGAAGATGTCGCAATGCAGACGGTTGAGCTTGTTCAAAGCATGAACACTGCGGCATCCGGTCTTCTCAAATCTTTTGCAGAGGGGGCGATCAGCACCGAACGATTCGCTCGCCGCTCAATTTGGATCGCGATCATCGCGCTTTTGGTGGCGATCTTCATGCCCCTCTTCCAAATTGGATACGACATATGGAAGTCAAGGCAGCAAGACAGCGAAACAAGCGCGATTGTCCAGAAAGTGGTTCGCCAACTTACCGAAGCTCAACAGCACGCCTCCGACGACATCCGAAGAGCAATGACCGACCAGTCGGATCGCGCTCATTCCGATCAGGCGGAGTTGGCCAAAGCCCTTTCCTCGCTTAGTGATGCAATCCGTACCCTAAGAGAACGACCGTCAGTCGGGGCGACGAGTAACGCGGCGAAAGGGACGAATTCGGTAGATCACTGATCAGTAACCGTAGTGCGGAAAGGAAGTGAATTCCTGCAGCAAGGGTAGCGAGCGCAGGGCGAGAAGCGAAAGGCATCCCGCCACTCATCACGTCTCAGCATCCAGCTGCCGGCAACCGCATCTCGCGCGGTCCGCTTGGCAGAATGCGCTTCGCTTTTCCGCCAATGCCTACGGCCGCATCCCAAACCGAGCCATCCCCGGCGTCCGCAGCGGATCGGACAACCGGGCGAACTCGCAGAGCAGCTTCCGCGTATCCCGCGGGTCGATGATCTCCTCCACCCCGAACGTCTCCGCCAGGCGGAACGGCGAGCGCAGCTTGTTCAGCCGGTCCTCGATCTCGCGCAGTTTCGCCGCCGGGTCGTCGGCGGCGTCGATGTCGGCGCGGTAGGCGGCTTCTATCCCGCCTTCCAGCGGTAGGGAGCCCCAGAACGCCGACAGCCACGCGTAGCGCATGGTGAAGCGCGCGGCGGGCTTGTGGACGGCGCCGGCGACGCCGAAGGCGTTGCGGACGATGATCGTGCACCAGGGCACCTTGCACTGGTTCATCGCCGCCATCGCGCGCACGCCGTGGCGGATGACCGCACTCTTCTCCGCCTCCAGCCCGACCAGAAAGCCGGGGCAGTCGAGCAGGTAGAACACCGGCAAATGGAACGTCTCGGCGAGGTCGCAGAAGCGCACCACTTTCTGGCAGGCGTCGGCGGTCCAGGCGCCGGCGTAGTGGTAGGGGTCGCTCGCCATCACCGCGACGGGGCGGCCGTCCAGCCGCGCGAGGCCGGTGATGACGGAGCGGCCGAAATTCTTGCCCATCTCGAAGAAGGTGCCGCGATCCACCAGGGTCTCGATGATCGGGCGCATCCGGTAGACCTTGCGTCGGTCGCGCGGGATGACCTTCATCAGGCTCTCGTCGCGGCGGTTGGGGTCGTCGTTGGAGGGCTCGATCGGCGGCACGTCGTACACGGAAGAAGGGAGATAGGAGAGGAAGCGGCGGGCGCGCTCGAACGCCTCCTCCTCGGTGTCCACCGCGTCGTCGACGCCGCCGGCGCGGGTCTGGATGTCGGCGCCGCCGAGTTCCTGCTTGCTGAGGTCCTGGCCGATGCGCGCCACCACCGGCGGGCCGGCGACGAACATCGCGGAAGAGCGGGTCATCACGGAATAATGGCTGGCGGCGAGGCGCGCGGAACCGAGGCCGGCGACCGAGCCGAGGCCGAGGGCGACGACCGGCACGACCTCCATGTTCTCGGTGGTGATCTGGAAATAGGCGCCGGAGCCGACCTCGCCGGGCAGGTTGGAGCGGCCCTTGGTCTCGATCGTCTTGACCGAGCCGCCGCCGCCGGAGCCCTCGATCACCCGGATGATCGGCAGGCGGAAGGCGGCGGCCATTTCCTCCGCCATTTGCGGCTTCTCGCGGATCGAGGCATCCGCCGAGCCGCCGCGCACGGTGAAGTCGTCGCCCACCACCACGACCGGGCGGCCGTTGACGGTGCCGCGGCCGAACACGCAGTTGGAGGGGACGAGATCGGCGAGCTCGTTGCGCTCGTCGTAGGTCGCGCGGCCGGCGATGGCGCCGACCTCGTGGAAGCTGTCGCGGTCGAGCAGCGCGTCGATGCGCTCGCGCACCGTGAGTCGGCCGCCGTCGCGCTGGCGCTTGACCCGCTCCTCGCCGCCCATCTGGTGCGCGAAGGCCTCGCGGCGGCGAAGTTCGTCGAGCTCGGGTTGCCAGTTCATCGCGCTGCTCCTGCTGCGCGACGCTGCTCCGCGCGCAACTTTCGATTGTGCCAGTGACGAGGAGACCTCTTGCGGGGCAGGCTAGCCAACGACATGGTTGGTCGCAAGCCGAGGGGGAGGGACGTGGTGCCGCTGTCGTCGTTGCGCGTTGTCGAGATCGGAACCTTGCCGGCCGCCGCCTATGCCGCGCGGCTGTTGGCGGATTTCGGCGCCGAGGTCATCAAGCTGGAGCCAGGGGAGGGCGATCCCGCGCGGCGGAGCGCGCCGCTGGTCCCGACGGAGGACGGCGAGGCGGCGAGCGCGTGGTTCGGCTATCTCAATTTCGGCAAATCCAGCGTGCTGCTCGACGCGGCGAGCTTGCGCGACAGCCTGACCGGTGCCGATGTCGTCATCTGCTCGCTGGCGGATGGGGAGCGCGCTGCGCTTGGGCTCGATCTCCACGCGCTCGGAAAATCCGATCCGGGGCTGATCATTGCCGATGTGAGCTGGTTCGGCCGCAGTGGGCCGTATGCGGAGTATGCCTGCGCCGATGCGGTGTGCCGCGCGCTGGCCGGCATGGTGAAGCTGGTGGGGCCGGTGGAGGGGCCGGTGGTGGCGCCGGATTACCAGGCGGCGATCATCGGCGGATTGTCCGGTTTCATCGCGGTGATGACGGCCCTGAACGCGCGCGTGCGCGGCGATGCGGGGCGGCGCATGGAGGTCAGCGTCCACGAGGCCTGTCTCGCGCTGATGGATTTGCAGACCGCCGACGCCTGGTTCCGTGGCGCGGGCTACCCGCGCGAGGGGATCAACCGGTTTCCGCCGACCTATCCCGTCGGCATCTTCCCCACCAAGGATGATTGGATCGGCGTTACGCTGGTGACGCCGGCGCAGTGGATGGGCTTCTGCCGGATGCTCGGGCTCGACGACCTCGCGCGGCCCGAGTTCACGATGGGGCTTGACCGGTTTCCCCATGCGGATGAGTTCGAGAAGCGCTTCATGCCGAAGCTGCGCGAGCGGAGTGCCAGGGAGTGGTTTGCCGAGGCGCTGGAGCGGCGGCTGCCCATCGTCGTCGTGCCGAGCATGGCGGGCGTGCTGGCCTCGCCGGAGTTCCGCGCGCGTGGCGCCATCGTGCCGGTGCGGTTCGGCGGGCGCGAGGTGGAAGCGCCGGCGCTGCCGCTGCATATGGGGGCGACCCCGCCGCGACCGGGCGGGGCGGTGCCGCGCCTTGGCGGGTCTGGGGCGGAACCGCGGGTGAGGCCGGCCCGCGCGGCTCCGATGCGCTTGCGGCCTGGGCGTCCGCTCGATGGCGTTCGCGTGGTCGATCTGTCGATGGGCTGGGCGGGACCGCTGGGGGCGCGGCACATGGCCGATCTCGGCGCCGACATCGTGAAGGTCGAGGCCTGCCAATACCCGGACTGGTGGCGCGGGGTGGACAACCGGCCGGCGGTGTTCGAGCAGCGTCTTTATGAGAAGGCCGGCCGGTTCGCGGTGATGAACCGGGGCAAGCGCGGCATCACGCTTGATCTCACCTCGGCGGAGGGTGTGCGGCTCGTCAAGGAACTGGTGCGTGGTGCCGACGCGGTGCTGGAGAACTATTCCACTGGCGTGCTGCCCAAGCTGGGGCTCGACTGGGCGCGGCTCAGCGAGGTCAATCCGTCGCTGGTGATGGTGTCGATGTCGGCCTACGGCACGACCGGCCCGTGGCGCGAGTGCCGCGCCTATGGCTCGACATTGGAGCATGGCTCGGGGCTGCCCAACCTGGCTGGGCGCGAGGGCGATCCGCCGACGATGGGGCATATCGCGTTCGGCGACGCGGTGGGCGGGCTGCACGCTGCCTCGGCGCTGCTGGTCGGGCTGCTGCATCGGCAGCAGACGGGGATCGGCCAGCATGTCGATCTGTCGCAAATCGAGTGCATGATGCCGTTCACCGCGCCGTGGATGATGGAGCAGTCGGCGATGGGCGGGGTCTCGCCGAGGCGTGGCAACCGGCATCCGGATTTCGTGCCGCATGGCTGCTTCCGCTGCGCGGGCGAGGACGCTTGGGTGTTCATCGCCGTCACCGATGACGCGATGTGGCAGGCCTGCTGCCGCGCGATCGGGCGCGAGGAGTTTTCTCCCTTGCGCAGCGCCGCCGAGCGACGCGGGCGGGAGGCGGCGATCGAGCGGGCGATCGAGGAATGGACGATGCGGCGCACGGCCGACGAGGCGATGCGGACGCTACAAGGCCACGGCGTCGCGGCGGGCGTGATGCGGGCGCCGCTCGAACTCTACGACGACCCGCATCTTCTCGAGCGCGGCTTCTGGCAGACGGTCGACCGCGCCTTCATCGGCCCGCACCCGCATTCCTCGCTGGCGTTCCGCGAGGGAGCGGAGCGCTATCCGGTCCGCTTCCCTGCACCGACCCTTGGGCAGTTCAACGCCGAAGTGCTGGGCGGATTGCTCGATCTCGGTGCCGAGGAGTTGGCGCGCCTGGAGGCAGCCGGCGTGATCGGCACGGAGGCGGTGCCGAGTAAGCGGACAGCCAAGGCTTGACCGTCGCATCGCCAGGCGCCGCTCGCTGAGTCAAATCGACGGGCGGCGCCGAGCGGCTTCGATATTTCTTGACATTATATCTAACTAATCTTATCTTCTCCCGGTCATGAGCACCCATGCGTCCTCCCCACCCCCGAGCGGCCTGATGGCGCGCTTTGCGGGGTTCATCGGGGCGGTGAAGCGGGCGATGGGCGAGGGCTTCTCGCTGCGGCAGCTGCGGGTGGACGGGGATTCACCGGCGGTGACGCCGCTGTTCTTCCTGCTGGAGAGGTATCTCACGGCGACGTTGCGGCGGTTCACCGCGCTGCATGCGCGCTTCCTCGCCGGCACGCTGGCTGCCGCCCCTTGCAAGCGCTCTGCCGTGGCAGCCAGCGATGAGGGTGCGACCGCCGAGCAACCGAAGACCGTGCGCCGGGCTTCGGCGATCCCGCCGGGTCCGGTGCTGCTGACCGAGTTCGGGGTGCGGATGTTCAGCCATCTGCAGGCCCTGCTGGAAGATCCCGAGATGCGGGCCTTCCTCGCCGCGGCACCGCAGGCGGGAAGGATCCTGCGGCCGTTATGGCGCAAGCTCTCCCCCGATCCGGCGCTGCCCGAGATATTGCGGCTGCCGCCGAGGCCACCGCGGCCGCGCAAGCCGCGTGCGCCAAGACCACCTCGCCCGGCCAAGCCGGCGCCGGGCAGCGGCCCACCACGGATGCGCCGGGTGACGTTGCCCGACGGGACCAGGAGTTGGGAGCCGACCCCTTGCTATCCGTTCGGCGAGAAGCCGCCTCGTGCCCGCCGGCCGACGATCGATCCCTGGATGCTCGAGCCGGACCCCCCGCCGGCGCCGCCCCGGCGACCACCGGTGCGCCCGGCG
>JAFKFI010000068.1 GCA_017307285.1 Alphaproteobacteria bacterium
TTCGACGGCGGCTATGCCGGACTTCTGCTCGTCGAGAGCGAACTCGCCAATTTCAGCCTGATCGTGTCGGCGCGGGCGCTGGAGCGGGCAGGGGGGACCTGGGATGGTCTGCTGCAGACCTTGATCGCGAGCTGCCCGCATGTGGCGCAGCGGCTTCGGGGCGCGACACCGCGCCTCTCCCGCCCCCTGGCGGTCAGTCGATTGCCGTACGGCTTTGTCCACTCGCCGCAGCCGGCCGATGCGCCGGGTCTGTTCCGCCTCGGCGACCAAGCGGCGGTCATCCCTTCGTTCACGGGGGACGGCGTGGCGGTCGCACTACACAGCGCGGGCTCCGCCGCCTCGGCGTGGCTTGCGGGGGAGCCGTCCGCGGCGCACCACCACCGGTTGCGACGCAATGTGGCCGCGCAGATGCGTCGCGCCTCCTGGCTGCACATGGCCTGTCTCGCGGCGCCGGCACCGCTCGTCGCGGCGTGCAGGAGTTTTCCCGGTCTCATGCGTCTGGCGGCTGCCTGGACCAGAATTCCACGCTCCGCCGAGCGTCGGATCGGGTGGCCCTACCCGGTCGATCAGAGCGGAGGCGGAGAGATCATGTTCGGGGCGTTGGGATCGTCCTCCGTGTCGATCAGGCCGCGGGCCCGTTCCCAGAACTCCTCCCCGCGGCCGTCGGGGCGTCCTTCCTCCTCCCAGAGCGAGTAGGCCCGTTCGCGGATACGTTGTTCGCGATCTTCGTTCGAGGACGACATGGCCTGCTCCCTGCGCGGACTCGCTAGATCAACGCACGGATCGCCTCCAGTTGCTCCGGCGCGTCGAACGGGCACACCAGCAGGGCATCGTCGAGGCCGAGATCCTGCAGCCGCCGCAGCCGGTCGCGCGCTTCGGCTGGAGCGCAGATCAGCGAGATCTTGGCGTTGGCGATCATCGGGTTGAGTGCGGGCTCGGGCCTGAGGTCGGTGAACACGTTGGCCAGCACCGCGCGGGTTCCGCCCGCGTCGCGATACATGCGCAGGCCGATGCCGAGATTCTCCGGGTTCGAGTAGATGCCCGAGGCGATCCAGCCCTGGCAATCGCGGGCCGCGAGATTGATCCAGCGCGCGCTGCGCCAGGCGCCGAGCAGCACCGGCGGCCCGCCTTCTGTTTCCGGCCAAAGCGACAGGGCCGGCCCTTGGACGGCCTCGCCGTTCCAGGTCCGGCGCATGATCTCGAGATAGGTCGGGAGCGTCTTGAAGCGCGCCTCGTAATCCGCCCCCACCGCGTCGAAATCCGCCTTGGTGGAGCCCGAGCCGACACCAAACCGGAAGCGCCCGCGCGAGAGCAGATGAAGCGTCTGGGCGCGATGCGCGTGCTCGACGGGGTGACGCAGTGGCACCTGCACAACGCAGGTGCCGAGTTCGATTCGGCTGGTGTCGACACAGAGTGTCGCGAGCAAGGTCAGGGGATCGAGCGTCGGCCGGCCGCGGCCGAAGGCGTCCGTGACCCACAATCCGCTGAAGCCCAAGGCCTCCACGCGGCGGCCGAACTCGGCGAAGCGCTCGATCACGGAGCCGCCGGAGACAGGATGCGGGATCGTCACGATGCCGAGGCGCATGGGCTTCTCCTCAGATGTTCGGCGCGGCTCAAGCGGCCCAGCTCGACCGTCCCTGGATCGCCCAGCGGCCGTCAATATGGGTCACGATGTAGAGCGAGCGATAGCTGCCGATCTTGCTGCCATCGGTGCGATATCGGCTGAACTGAACGCGGAAATGCACCTTTTCGGGTCCGGCGTCGATTGGCTCCACGTAGTCCCATTCGCTCCGCGCCCAAGCGTCGGTGCTGCCGCGATCGTTCCAGACGAGGTTGTGGTAGTCCTCCGGCCGCTGCATCACGGTCACCTTGCCGCTGTGGAAGCGCACATGCGGAAAGTGAAACCACCGTGTCCGCAGCGCCTCGGCGTCGCGCGCATTGAATGCCGCCATGAAGCCGTCCATCGCCTCCCGCGCGCCGCTCAGCGCCGCGGCGTTGTCGTCGGTCATTGCTGGATCAGCCGGGTGAGTTCGTCCGGCGTGCTCAGCATCGGGTAGTGCCCGGTATCCAGCTCGAACCATTTGGCGCCCAGTTTGTCGGCGGTGCGTCGCTGGTGCATCTCCGGCGGGTTGAGGGCACGCAGACAGCGGATCACCGTCGCCCGCCAAGGCTGGTCCCAGAAGCGTTCGAGCTGAACCGGCTCGTCCATCGCGGCAATCGGATGTGGCGTGTAGCGCGCCAGCGCCCATTCCCGCACGGACGGCTCCAGATCCTTGAACATCCGGCCCTCCGCGTCCGCGCGCGAGGGGCCGGTCGCCAGCGTTGTCGAGACCGCCGATGGCCGCTTGACGAAATCGGCGATCCGTTCGCCGTTCATCAGCGCCAGCGCGTCGGCGAACACCACTCGGCCGATCCGCTCGCGCGCGTGCTCGGCGGCGCGGCACAGCACCATCCCGCCCGCGCTGGTGCCGACGAGCACCGCGTCCCGCAGATCCTCGTAGAACAGCAGCTCGGCAATCTCGGCGGCATGCGTCTCGGTGGTGATACCGGGGCGCAGTGCCTGCTTGCGTTCAGCGCAGCCGTCTAGCGTCGGGGCATAGACCGCGTGGCCGGAGGCGCGCAGACGAGTCGCGACGGGCTGCCATATCCAGCCGCCCTGGTAAGCGCCGTGGATCAAAACGAAGGTCGCCATGATCTACTGCCCTCCGGTGACGTCGATGGTCAGCCCGGTCACGAAATCGGCGTCGCTCGAGGCGAGGAAGCAGATCACGTTCGCCTGGTCTCGCGGCTCGGCGATGCGGCGGAGCGGCACGCGCTCCTTTTCGGCTGCTTGGTCCTCCGGTGCCATCTGGTTCCAGCGGGGCTGCAGGCGCTCGGACAAGGTGAGGCTCGGCGCGATGGCATTGACGTTGATGCCGAACGGCCCGAGCTCGAAGGAGAGCTTGCGGGTCAGTGCGATGATGCCGCCCTTGGCTGCCGCGTAGGCGGTGCTGCTCTCGCGGCTGAGGCCGCGCCCGGCGATGGAGGCGAGGTTGACGATCTTACCCCGCTTCTGCTGCTTCATAACCGGCACGACGGCGTTGGTGAACAGGAACGTGCCGCTCAGATTGAAGGCGATGATGCGCTGCCAGTCGTCGAACGACAATTCCTCGACCAGCGCCGCGGCGCGCGCGATGATCGTGCTGCCGCCGACCGCGTTGACCAGGATGTCGATGGCGCCGAACTCGCGCGCGACATCGGCGACGGTCGCGTTCACCTGTGCTGGATCGAGCGCGTCGCAGAGGCGGCCATGCGCCCGACCACCCGATTTGCTCAGCGAGGTAATGGCGGTGTCCAGCCGCTCCTGATGGTTGTCGACCGCGACCACCACCGCGCCTTCCCGTGCCATGATGTCGGCGGTGGCGCGACCGATCCCGTTCGCCGCCGCGGTAATGAGTGCGATTTTGTCTTTGAAGCGCATCCGTATCCCCCCAACTGGCAGTGCTCAGTTCCGCCGCGCCGCTTGCGCCATCACCTCCACCGCGTCCGGCTGCTTCGATCGCACGGTGAGCCCGGTGATCCCGGAATCCTCCCACGCCCGGTAGCGCTGCTTGATCCGCTCCGGCGGGCCGACCAGCGATTTCTGGTCCACCCACTCATCCGGCACCGCCGCAATCGCCTCGTCCTTGCGGTGCGCGAGGTAGAGCTCCTGGATGCGGCCGGCGGCATCGCCGAAGCCGCGCCGGATCATCATGTCCTTGTGGAAATTCTTGTCCTTGTGACCCATGCCGCCGACATAGAGCGCCACTTCCGGCTTCAATCGCGCGAGCGCCGCCTTCACGTCGCTCTCCACCTCGACATGCACCGAAGCCTGGATCTCGAACTGAGCCAGACCCTTGCCACCGCCGGCCCGACGAAAGCCTTCTTCGAGCCAGGGCATGTATTCCGGCAGCGAGCCGGGTACGAAGCCGAGCGGCAGCCAGCCGTCGGCGATCTCGGCGGTGAGCTTCACCGTCGCCTCGTTGCCCGTGCCAAGATAGATCGGAATGTCCGGGTTCATGTGCAGGATCGACTTGAGCGGCTTGCCGACGCCGAGTGCGCCGGGGCCGGTATAGGGCAGGCTGATCTCCGCCCCGTCATGCGTCACCGGCTCCTCGCGGCGGAACACCTTGCGCATGATCGCCACGTAATCCTTGTAGCGGTAGTACGGCCGCCCCCAGGGCTCGCCGTACCAGCCCTCGACGATCTGCGGGCCAGAGACGCCGAGTCCGGCGATGAACCGCCCGCCGCCGGCCAGCGCGTCCACGGTCGCGGCGCTCATCGCCGCATTGGCCGGCGTGCGCGCGGCGAGCTGCATGATGCCGGTGCCGAGTTTTATCGATTTCGTCAGGCCCGCGAGAAAGGCGAGCGGCGTCACGGCGTCGGTGCCGTATGCCTCTGCCGTCCAGACGGAATCATAGCCGAGTTCCTCGGCGCGCTGCACGAGCTTGACCGGCAGGTTGAGATGCGCGCCGGAATAGCCGAGCGCGAGACCGAGCTTCATGGGATGGCCTTTCGTCCGCTTACTTCAAAGGCGAGAAGGCAGTGGGCAGCAGGATGACCGACTGCATTTCCAGCAGCCGTCCCGCGCCCCTGCCAAGGAATTCCTTCCAGCCAGGGTCCTCGCTTACGGCGGCGCGCGTCTTGGCGCGTGCGTTGAGGTCCGGGTAGTTCCAGAGATGCACGAGCTCGTTCGGCTGCGGCACCTCGCCGGTCCATAGGCCGACATTCTTCGAATATTTCTCGCGGACTGGGAAATAGGATTTGAGCAGCTGCGCATAGGCCGCTGCGTCGCCTGGCTGGGTGCGGTAGATGCGCAGCTCGTACACGCCGCCACTCTGCGCCGGCGGCTTGAGCTCGCTTACCGGGTTGAGCAGGCGGATATCCTGGCGCGCGAGCAGCGGGCGGACATTGGCCACGAACTCCTTGGTCCAGCGCTCGTTCTGCCCGAGCGCCGCGCGCAGCCGGGTTCGTTCGTCGAGGCTTGCGTAGCTCCACAGATGCGAGACCTGATTGAGCGTGCCGAACTCGTGCACCCAGTAGCCGTGGCACGTACCGAACTCATCGCCGCGCACCGGCCGCCCCACTTTCTCGCAGAGATCGAGATAGGCGGGTGCCTTGCCCTGATGGAACGTATAGGTCCTGAGCTCATAGATCATGCACGACCCTCCCCCTTGAGACGCGCAGCGTAGCCCCGGTTTGCTCCCAGGGGCAAAACGGGCGGTCAGGCGAGCGCGACCCGGCGCCGGGAGCGGCGGAAGAGCAGGAACAGGACGATCGAGCCGTTGAGCAGGTTCCACAGCACGCCGTTGGCGAACGCCGCACGATACGAACCGGTCGCATCGAAGATCGCCCCCGACATCCAGCCGCCGAGCGCCATGCCGAACAGGGTCGCCATGACCACCACGCCGAAGCGGGTCCCGGCCTCCTTGGCGGGAAAATACTCGCGCACGATGATCGCGTAGCTCGGCACGATGCCGCCTTGGAACAGGCCGAACAGACCCGAGATCACGAACAGCGACGTCAACCCGTTGAACCCGAGATAGAGCACCAGGGCGACGCCCTGCAGCACCGAGCCGAGCAGCAAGGTCGGCAGCCCGCCAATGCGGTCGGCGATGAAGCCCGAGGCGATGCGGCTGACGATGCCGCAGGCGAGCATGACGGACAGCATCTCGGCACCGCGCGCGACGCCGTAGCCGAGATCGCCGCAATAGGCGACGATATGCACCTGGGGCATCGACATCGCCACGCAGCAGCCGACGCCGGCGATCGACAGCAGAATCATCAGCGTATTGGGCGACAGGCCGAGCGAGCCCGATCCGAACAGTTGGGCAGTCCGCGCTTGCGCCGGGGCAGCGTGTTGCACGGGTGGGCGGCGGCGCAGTGCCATCGTCAGCGGCACCATCGTCGCCGCGCAGAACAGGCCGATCGCGATATAGGTGTGGCGCCAGCCCTCGGTCTGCATGAAATGCTGCACCACCGGCGGCCAGATCGTCCCGGCGAGATAGTTACCCGAGGCGCAGATCGCCACCGCGATGCCGCGCCGCTTGGTGAACCAGAGCGACACGTCGGCGATCAGCGGGCCGAAGGTGGTCGACGTGCCGATGCCGACGAGCAGGCCCTGTGCCAGGGCGAATTGCCAGAGATTGGCGGCGAACCCGCTCAGCACGAAGCCGAGGCCGAGCGCGATCGCCCCCGCCGCAAGGGGCAATGCGATCCTGAAACGGTCAGCGAGCCAGCCCATGAGTACGCCGCCGATCGCGAAGCCGATCATGGTCAAGGTGTAGGCGAGCGAGGCATCCGCGCGGGTCGCGCCGAATTCGTTCTGCACCTCGGGCAGCGCGACCACCACGCACCACATTCCGACGCCGCCGATGGTGCTGAGCGCCATAGATGCGACCAGGCGCCACCACGCGTACACGCTTTCCGGTTCGCTGGTTCTGCTGGCCACGACGCGGCACTTCCTCATCCCTGGGCGGCGCGACGCTAGCACCCCGGTGGCCAATTCGGCCATGCGACCGCGGGAGGGCTCGGTTGCGTGCCCTGAATCCGGGTGGGACAATCGGCGCAATCGAGGGGGAAGGGGAGATACCGATGGCAACACAACGTCAGGTCGCGATCGTGACGGGAGCGGCGAGCGGCATCGGTCGGGCGATGGCGCTTGGTCTCCTTGAAGGCGGCATCGACGTCGCCGGCGTCGATCGCGACGGTGCGCTGCTTGCCGATCT
Source organism: Alphaproteobacteria bacterium (assembly GCA_017307285.1). GTDB lineage: Bacteria > Pseudomonadota > Alphaproteobacteria > Acetobacterales > Acetobacteraceae > JAFKFI01. The sequence goes on from JAFKFI010000068.1 coordinate 6,747, forward strand.
GGAAACCGCGGGCGGCGGCAAGAGTGGGGCATTGCGGACCGTCCGGGTCGATCTCGCTGACCCGGCAGCGTTCGATACCGTGCTGACCGTCGTGCTCGACCGGTCGGGCCGCATCGATATCCTGGTGAATAACGCTGGGATCGGCCAGGGCTCGGTCCGTGCCGATCAGCGAAGAAATCCGCTGCGATTCTGGGAGATCACGCCCGAGCAATGGGGCCGCTTCGTCGCGGTGAACGCGACCGCGCCGCTGATGATGGCGCGCGCAGTGACGCCGCACATGCTGCGCGCCGGACGCGGCCGGATTGTCACCGTGACCACTAGCCTCGGTACCATGATTCGCGGTGGTTACGTGCTGTACGGCGCCAGCAAGGCGGCGGCGGAGGCGGCGACGGCGGTGATGGCGGCGGACCTCGCCGGCACCGGTGTCACGGCGAACGTGCTGGTCCCCGGTGGCATGACGGACACGCGGATCGTGCCGGACGGCGCGGTTGCCGACCGCAGCCGGATGCTGCGCCCCGAGATCATGGCCCCTCCCTTGCTATGGCTGGTCTCGGACGAGGCAGCGACGGTGAGCGGCCGGCGCTTCCTCGCGGCGCACTGGGATGTTTCCCTGCCGCCGGCTCAGGCAGCGGAGAAAAGCGGGGCTCCGATAGCTTGGACCAGCATCGCCACCATGCCGATCGAGCCGGATTGATCTCCCGCACGGGCATCGACAATGGGCATCGGAGGCACGCATACTGAATGATCATTAATGGACGGTCAGAATGGGCTCGCTACCAAAGAATCCGCCCGGCGCCCGGCCGAAGCGCGCGACGAACGTCTCCCTATCGGAGGCCCTGATCGACGAAGCCCGGCAGCTCGGCATCAATGTCTCTCAGGCCTGCGAGCGCGGCCTGGCCGAGGAGGTTCTGCGCATACGGCGGCAGCGCTGGCTCGAAGAGAACCGGGAGGCGATCGACGCCTACAACGCCCGGATCGCGCGGGACGGGCTAACATTGGCGGCTTATCGCCGGTTCTGATGGCGCAATTCGACTTGTATGCGGGTCTGGGCGACGCTGCGGGCTACGTCGTCGATGTCCAAGCTGACTTTCTCGACAGGCTCGACACGCGAGTTGTCATCCCGCTGCTGTCCCGGGAACGAGCTGAAATCGTGCGGGAACTCACGCCCGTGGTAGAGATCGGCGGCGAAGCTCACGTCCTGCTCACCCAGGAACTGTCCGCGATCCCGCGTCGCGAGCTGAGGAAGAAGGTGGGGTCGTTGGCGGAGTACCGCGACGAGATCAGGCGCGCGCTCGACATATTGCTCGTCGGGTTCTGACGGCCAGCACCGCGAGCTTGCCGGAAGATCGGCATTTGCCTGCCGCAGTCTTCCCGCCTAGTGTAGTCGGCTACCGACGGGTATACGAGGGAGAGGCGGAATGAAGTTCGGCATATTCTATGAGCTGCAGTTGCCACGACCTTGGGGGGTGGATGACGAGCGGCAGCTCTACCAGAACGCGCTCTCTCAGGTGGAGCTCGCCGACAAGCTTGGCTATGACTACGCGTGGGAGGTGGAGCACCATTTTCTCGAAGAGTACTCGCACTCGCCGCAGCCCGAGGTCTTCCTCGCCGCCGCCAGCCAGCGGACCAAGAACATCCGTCTCGGCCACGGCATCGTGCAGATCACCACGAACCATCCCGCGCGCGTCGCCGAGAAGATCGCCTGCCTCGACCTCGTGAGCAACGGGCGCGTCGAGTTCGGCATGGGCGAGGGGGCGAGCATCACCGAGCTCGGGCCGTTCGACCGGCAGATGGAGAACAAGCGCGAGGTGTGGGACGACGCCGTGCGCTGCATCCTGCCGATGTTCAAGGACGCCGGCTGGCAATATGACGGCCCGTATTTCAAGTTCCCGCTGCGCAACGTGCTGCCGAAGCCGGTGCAGAAGCCGCACCCGCCGCTCTGGGTGGCCTGCTCGCAGCTCGAGACGATCGAGATGGCCGGCCGGCGCGGCATTGGCGCGCTGGGCTTCCAGTTCCTCAGCGCCGAGATGGCGCACGCCTGGGTGCACGCCTACTACAACGCCTTCACCAAGCGGCAGGAGAAGCTCACCGAGTACCAGAGCAACTGCAACATCGCGATGGTGAGCTACTTCATGTGCGCCGAGACCGATGAGGAGGCGCGCCGCCGGGCCGAGGGGGTGACGTTCTTCCAGTTCTCGCTTGCCTATTACAGCGGCTCGCAGAACCGCGAACGCGCCGCGCCGGGCACGGTGAGCCTGTGGGACGAATACCTGGCCTGGAAGAAGGCCAACCCGGAAGCCGTGGAGCGCGCGTTGCGCGGCGGCCTGATCGGCTCGCCCGAGACCATCCGGCGCAAGCTGCACCGCTTCAAAGAGTCCCGCGTCGACAGCATCATCCTGCTCAACCAGGCGGGGCGGAACACGCACCAGCACATCTGCGAGAGCCTGGAGCTGTTCGCCAAGGAGGTGATGCCCGAGTTCCACGCGCTGGAGCCCGAGCATCAGGCCTGGAAGCAGAAGGTGCTGAACCGCGAGATCGAGCTCGAGGAGATCGACACCACGCCGTACAAGGAGCGCGTCGGCGTCGGCAAGGGCGTGACGATCGACAAGCTGGTCGCGGCGGCCGAGTAGGGCTAAGCGTCATGGCCGGGCATCACCAGCCCGGCCATCTTCCGCCCGCGAGGAGAGCGAACCGTGCCTCGATATGAGTATGTCTGCGACCAGTGCGGCGGGTTCGCGGAGAACCGGCCGATCGCCGAATACGCCGATCCACAACCTTGCCCAGGGTGCGGCGCTTTGGCGGCCCGCGCGCTGACGGTGCCGAGCCTCGGCGCTGGAACCAGCGAGCCCGCGAGCCTCAGCGCGTCTTGGCAGCCCGGCGGCGGCGCGCGGCATTTCGGTGGGTGTAGCTGCTGCGGTGGCAGCAGCGGCTTCCGCTCGGAGGCGGTGTCCGCTCAATCCGGGTAGCGCGGTCGGTTTCAAGGTAGGCGGGACGGCCGACAGCAGCGCGCCCGCTCCGTGAATGCCGATCCAATGAAAAGGGGGGATTGCGAATGAGCACGTCCATGCTGGGTCTCGACGGCAAGCGTGCCGTGGTGTTCGGTGGCGGGCAGGGCATGGGCGAGGCGACGGCGCTCTGCCTGGCGCAGGCCGGTTGCGATGTCGCGGTGGTCGATCTGGTCGAGGAGCGGGCGGAGCAGGTTGCGCAGCGCGTCACCGAGACGGGGCGACGCGGCGTAACCGTCGTGGGCGACGTGTTGGATGACGCCGAGGTGCCCCGCGTCGTGGGCGCCATCGAGGAAAAGCTGGGCGGCATCGACATCACGGTATCGATCGTCGGCCAGTCGGCGTTCGGCGCGGCGCTGGATATGACGCCCGATACCTGGGATCTCGATCAGCGCCGCAACCTTCGCTATTTCTTCGTGCTGTCGCGCGAGGTCGCGGCGGCGATGATCCGGCGCGGGCAGGGCGGCGCGATGGTCGCCATCGCCTCGGTCGACGGCATTCAGGGCTCCGCGTATCACTCTTCCTATGGCGCGGCGAAGGCGGGGTTGATCAGCCTCGTGAAATCGCTCGCGGTGGAGTGGGCGCCGAAGGGCATCCGGGTCAATGCCATCGCGCCGGGCCACATCGTGACGCCGCGCCTCTACGACACCAACGAGCGTGCCGCCTACTACGCCGAAAGTCCGATCCCGATGAAGCGGCGCGGCCAGCCGGTCGACATCGCCAAGGCGGCGACGTTCCTCGCCTCCGATCTCGCGAGCTATGTCAGCGGTGTGACCTTGCCGGTGGATGGCGGGTTGCTGGCGGCCAACCTCATCAACGCCGGCCACGTCTTCGGCCGGCCGGCGCGCTGATTCTTCCGGGGAGGGGACGATGGATTTCGAGCAGATCACCTATGAGGTGAAGGGCACCACCGCGCTCGTCACGCTGAACCGGCCGGAGCGGCGCAACGCGCTGAGCGGCAAGCTGCTCACTGAGCTGGCGGCGGCGCTGATGGAGGCCGACGAGCACAACGCGGTGCATTGCGTGGTGCTGCGCGGCGCCGGGCCGCATTTCTGCGCTGGCGCCGATCTCACCGAATACTCCGCCGGGCGCGGCGAGGCGTATCGTGGCCGCACCGAGATCGACGACGACGTGTGGCGGCTGGAACAGGGGCAGCGGCTGCGCATGATCCTGTTCGACATGCACAAGCCGGTGATCGCCGCCGTCCAAGGCACTTGCATTGGCGTCGGAACGGGGATCATCGGCCTTTGCGACATGGTGATCGTCGCCGAGGACGCGCGGATCGGCTTCCCGCCGGTGCGCGACCTTGGCACGCCACCGGACAACATGTGGCTGTATCTCTGCGGCCCGCAGTGGGCCAAGCGGCTACTGCTCACCGGCGACAGCGTAAGCGGCGCGGATGCGGCGCAGATCGGCCTGGCGTTGAAGGCGGTTCCGGCCGACCAGCTCGAATCCGAGGTGATGCGGCTCGCCGACCGGCTCGGTCTCGTGGACCCGCATCTGCTCTCGGCCAACAAACGGTTGGTGAATCTGGGTCTCGAACTGATGGGCGCCCGCACGGTGCAGCGCATCTCGGCGGAGATCGACGCGCGCGGCCATCAGGCCCCGAAGGCCCGCGCGTTCCGCGAGACGATGCGCGAGCACGGGGTGAAGCACGCTTTTCAGAAACGGGACGCGGCATTTGGGTCCGGCTATGCACGCGTGAACGGGCCCGACCCGGACTGAGCGCGCAGCCCCTCCCCCAACCCCTCCCGCAAGGGGGAGGGGAGCAGTTTTCTCCCTCTCCCCTTGTGGGAGAGGGCCGGGGTGAGGGGTTACTCCGCGGCCGCCCGCACGTTCGGCAACGGCGCCCGGGTGATCTCGCTCATGCGCTGGCGCACGTCGAACACGCGGATCTCAAGCTCGCCGACATCGGCGTTGGCCTTCATGCGCGCGACGATCGGGCCGTTGACATAGGCCTCCGCCGCCGCGCGGTCCTCGAACAGATAGATGCCGCCGGCGCGGCGCTCCTCGCTTCCGTCGAGCCAGATCTTCCATTGGAGGCCGGCGACGTTGAGGAATTGCGCGGCGCGCTCGTCGGTGTAGCGCGCCTCCCACTCGGCCTTGTCCATCTCGGGGCGGCGGTAATTGATCTGCACGATGACCATTTGTTCCTCCCTGGAGCCTATGAGAACGCGGCGCGGGCGCGGCGCCGTCCGGCTTGGCGCTCGCCCACGAGTGCCAGCAGGACAGTTGCCAGCATGAAGACGACCGAGGCGCTGAAAATCCAGCTCGGATGCCCCTGGTCGATGATCCAACCGAACATCAGCGGGCCGACGGCGCCGCCGATGTTGAAGCCGGTGGTGACGATGCCGAACACCCGGCCGGCGGCCTCCGGGGGCGCCGCCTGACGCACCAGCATGTCGCGCGACGGCGAGATCACGCCCGACAAAAACCCGGCCGTGCCCATTAGCAGCACCAACAGAACGGGCGGAAGGCTGAACACGGCGATCAGCAGCACCAGCCCAGCGTTGACGGCGAAAGCACCGGCGGCGACCTCGCCGTGTCGGCGTGTGCGGTCGGCGACGAAGCCGCCGGCCAGCACGCCGAATGCGCTGGTCAGCAGGAATGCGGTCAGCGCGAGATTGGCCGTCGACAGGCTGAAGCCGTAGTGCAGGCTGGTCAGCGCCGCGACGGAGAAGGCCTGGATGCCGCCGGTCGAGAGGCTGAGCAGCACGAAGAAGGCGACCAAGCTCAATACGGTGGGCGTCAGCAGTGAGAGGGCGTTGACCGGCTTCGATGCGCGTGCGGTCTGGGCGGCGACTGCAGGGGCCTTGCTGTCGAGCCCCGATGCCAAGGAGAGTGCCACCGCGACCAGCAGGCCCATGATGCCCGCCGTGACAATCGCGGCGCGCATACCGGCGATCCCAGTGACCAGGAGCACGAAGGGCGGCGCGATCGCCCCGCCCAAGAATCCGGCAAATGTGTGGACGGAGAAGGCGCGGCCGATACGGCTCTCGCCAATGCGTGCCGAGAGGATGGCGTAGTCGGACGGGTGATAGACGCTGTTCGCGAGACCCGCGAGAGCGGCGCTCACCAGCAGCCAGGAGTAGGTCTGGATCAGGCCGAAGGAGATGAACGCGGCGCTGCCGAGGCACAGCCCGCCGATCAGCACCCGGCGCGGTCCGAAGCGGTCGGCGACGAAGCCCATCGGGGCCTGGGTGAGCGCCGAAACCACGTTGAACACCGTGAGCGCCAAGCCGAGCTCGATGAAGCCGACGCCGAGCCGGTCCTTGAGGAACGGGAAGAGTGGCGGCAGCACCAGGATGTGGAAATGGCTGATGAGGTGCGCTGCCGAGATCAGCCCGAGAGTCTTTCGCTCCGCCCGACGCTCACCCTTCCCCGAGTTGGGGTCGCCGGTCGGCACGTTCGACCAGGCACCGAACTTCATGTGCCTTACTCGGCGGCGGCAGCGCGTTTCTTAGCGGCGAGCTTGTCGATCTCGGCATGCACGGCGCCGGCCTGCTGGGAGAAGAACACGTCGTGATGCGCGCCGGCGTAGTCGTAGCTGGCCCGACGCAGCTCGCGCGAGCCCTGGAAATGCGGGTGGACGTAGCGCGCCATCAGTTCGTAGCTGCGCTTGGTCTCGTTCCAGTCCGCCCAGTTATGCGCGAGCTCCAGGATGCCGCCGAAGCCGCCCGAGCCCTCCAGCAGCCGTTCGATATAGGCGATGGCGTCATCTGGTGTGCCGATGCAGGCGGAACCCGACTTGGTGAGGAATTCGTAGGGGTCCCCCGCGTCCGGTGGCACGATGGGGAAGGTCGAGATGTTGGAGAAATAGTCGCGGAACGGGCCGATGCCGTGCTTGACGTTTTCCCGCGCCTTCTCGCGCGTCTCGGCGACATGGAACAGAGTGACGAGCCGCCACTTGTTGCGGTCGGGCGTGTGGCCGTTGGCCCGCGCGGTCTCCTCGTAGAGCCCCCAGTTGTTGGCGTGGTGCTTCATTGCATCCGGGCTGGTGCCGCCGATCGACAGCATCCCGATGCCGTGCCGGCCAGCCGCAAGCGCCCCGGCCGGCGAGCGCGAGGCAGCGACCGCCATCTCCATGATCGGGCGCGTGTAGCAGGGGAGCTGCAGCCGGGCGTCGCGCAGGTGGTACCAGTCGGTCTGCTCGTTCACGGTCTCGCCCTGTAAGAGCTTGACCAGCACGTCGAGCGACTCGTTCATCCGCCGCCGCTGGTCGCCGGCGTCGATGCCGATGCGGTAGGCGTCCTGCACCAGCGCGCCCGGCCCGACGCCGAACATCGCCCGGCCACGGGTCATGTGGTCGAGCTGCACCATCCGGTCGGCCAGGATGAACGGGTTGTGGTAGGGCAGGGAGACGACGCCGGTGCCGAGCCGGATGTGCCGGGTCCGCTCGGCGGCGGCGGCGATGAACATCTCGGGAGAGGCGATGATCTCGAAGCCGCTCGAGTGGTGCTCGCCGATCCAGGCCTCACTATAGTTGAGGCGGTCGAGATGCTCGAGCAGCTCCATGTCGCGCTGCAGCGCGAGCGTGGGGTTCTCGACCAGGTCGTGGAACGGCGCCAGGAAAATGCCGCTGCGCAGATACCGCTGGCTCATGCGGATCTCCCTCGGATGTTCTGCTTCTTGAACGCCACACTTGGGCATGGCGGTGAACGAATCCTAACCGGTCGGAGCGGGCATCGCTACCCCGGCCATGTCGGGGCACGTATGATCCCTCTGGCGACTCGTATTTTCGTGTTCGTTAGGCCACATGTGGTGGAAGACGGCGCGCTCTCAACTATATATTGTTGACGCGAGCAGTAAGGGAAGCAGGATGGCGGCCGCACAGCCAAGGGGAACCGACGTGCTCGATGCAGTCCAGATGCAGGGTCGCCAACAGGTCCACGTCGACCGCCGACGCGATGCGCTGCTGACGGATTTCGGCCGCGCGACCCTGGGCGACCGCTATTTGCTCCCCGGCGAGGACTACCAGGACTTGTTCGCCCGGGTCGCCAGCTTCTACGGCGACGACCAGGGCCACGCCCAACGGATCTACGATTACATCAGCAAGCTGTGGTTCATGCCGGCGACGCCGGTGCTGTCCAATGGCGGCACCAATCGCGGGCTGCCGGTCTCCTGCTTTCTCAATGAGGCCTCCGACAGTCTGGATGGCATCGTCGGACTGTGGAACGAGAATGTCTGGCTCGCCTCGCGCGGCGGCGGCATCGGCAGCTATTGGGGCAATTTGCGCTCGATCGGGGAAAAAGTCGGGCAGAACGGCAAGACCTCGGGGGTGATCCCGTTCATCCGGGTGATGGACAGTCTTACTCTCGCCATCTCGCAGGGCTCGCTGCGGCGCGGCTCGGCGGCTGTTTACTTGCCGATCGCCCATCCCGAGATCGAGGAGTTTGTGGAAATTCGGCGCCCGACCGGCGGCGACCCGAACCGCAAGGCGCCCAACCTGCATCACGGCGTGCTGGTCTCGGACGCCTTCATGCGCGCCGTCGAGGCGGACGAGCCCTGGGCGCTGGTCTCGCCCAAGGACGGCAGCGTGGTCCGCACCATCCAGGCGCGGGCGTTGTGGGTGCGTATCCTGATCGCCCGCATCGAGACCGGCGAGCCGTATCTCGTGTTCAGCGACCATGTGAACCGCGCCCTGCCCGAGCACCAGAAGCTCGCCGGGCTGGAGGTGCGGACTTCCAATCTGTGCAGCGAGATCACCCTGCCCACCGGGCGGGACCAGTACGGCCAGGAGCGGACGGCGGTGTGCTGCCTCTCCTCGCTCAACCTCGAGACCTGGTTCGACTGGAAGGACCACCCGACCTTCATCGAGGACGTCATGCGCTTCCTCGACAACGTGCTGCAGGATTTCATCGACCGCGCGCCGGACGGGATGGATCGGGCGCGTTATTCCGCCATGCGCGAGCGTTCGGTCGGGCTCGGTGTGATGGGATTTCACTCCTTCCTGCAATCGCAGAACGTGCCGTTCGAGAGCGTCATCGCCAAGGTGTGGAATCGGCGGATGTTCCAGCACATTCGCGGACAGGCGGACGCCGCCTCGCGGATGCTTGCCGATGAGAGGGGGCCGTGCCCGGATGCCGGAGATTACGGCATCATGGAGCGGTTCTCCAACAAGCTGGCGATCGCCCCCACTGCCTCCATCTCGATCATCGCCGGGAATGCGAGCCCCGGCATCGAGCCGATCGCCGCCAACGTGTTCCTGCAGAAGACGCTGTCCGGGAGCTTTACGGTGCGGAACCGGCACCTCCAGCAATTGCTGGCGGCGAAGGGGATGGATCGGGAAGAAGTCTGGTCCTCGATCACGCTCAACAAGGGCAGCGTGCAGGGTTTGGATTTCCTGACCGAGCAGGAGAAGGCGGTGTTCAAGACCGCGTTCGAGCTCGACCAGCGCTGGGTGGTTGAGCACGCCGCCGACCGCGCGCCCTTCGTCTGCCAGAGCCAGTCGGTGAACCTGTTCCTCCCCGCCAACGTGCACAAGCGCGACCTGCACCAGATCCATATGTTGGCGTGGAAGCGCGGGCTGAAGTCGCTCTATTACTGCCGCAGCCTGTCGATTCAACGCGCCGACGCGGTGAGCGAGAAGGCGGTGCGCCCGGCGGAGTTCCTCGCCGTGGCCGCCAACGATGCCACGGGCCTGCCGCTGGTGGCGGCGGGTGCGGCACAGGCGGCGACGGATTATGAGGAATGTCTCGCGTGTCAGTAGAGAGACTCCCTTCGAAATCGTGAACTCCTCTAAGCCGGGCGTGCAGAAGCCATTGCCTATGCCCACCGCCGAATCGCGGCCCCGAAAGCAGAGAACGCGCGGCTTGCGCAGGAGAATCGCAACCTGCTCGGGCGGTTCCTGCGGTGGTCCCACAACGCGACCATCAATGGCCTGACGCCAGAGCGCCTTGACTGGGAAATCACGGCACCAAGCCGCCTGCCTCGGCGCGACCGACGCCGGTCCGGTGAGGGGGTCCTCAAGGCGAGAAGAACGCCCGGCGACTAGCTGGCCGCCCAGCCGATGGAGGGACGTGGCACCCAAGGAGCCCGCGATCACCTTCGCGTGGCAACGGCCACCACACCGCAATTCGGAGTCGAATGAGTGCCAATCCTGCGCCTGATCGCGTTCCTCGTCTTCTCATCCGTTGCATTTCTGTTACGGAAGCAGCCGGCCCTCGACCATAACAAGCAATGCCAGGAGGCCGCCGCCCGACCCGACAATGAACGCCCACATTCCGGCTACGGATATCCAAACCGGACCGACATTCCACCAGCGGCGGGCGATAAAGGAATCGAGGGGCGAGAGTATCGTCTCACCCAGCAGGACCATTGGCTCAAGGAGGAAAGGAACTGGTCCCGCCAAACAGGTTTAGGGGTCGCGACGGCAATCGCTGCTATCGTCGCTTCCGGAGCCGCCATATTCGCCCTTCAAGCGAGCCGACAAGCCGTTAAGGAAGCTCACGTCCAAGCGGAGACGGCTCAAGCCGCTTTTGTCGCCCAGGAGCGCCCATGGATCATGTTGGCCGACGTCAAGCCCGCTAGCCTTGATTCGGATGACAAGGGCGGCGTCATGTTCTGGGTCAATATATCAGTCAAAAATATCGGTCATTCTCCCGCTCAGGATGTCTGGGTTAGTGGTAAGTTGGTAATCGATCAGTTTGATCCATTACCAGAACAAGCTATGAAAAGCGTCTGTCAGGAATCCAAAACATACGGTTTCCCTGGGAATCCGGTGTTCCCGGACCAAACCCAGCCTGTTCAGGAACCCCCCAACAGCTTTTACATTCCGGCCCAACACGTCTGGGCTGCCCGGGACGCGCGAATCGAATCTGCTTACCTTTGGCACAGCCCTCGCCGCGCTCAAGCGTGGGCCGAGGAATTGAGCAAGTTCCCGTTCTACGCTGCGCTCCACCTCGTGGGTTGCATCAATTACCGGTCTCCGGACCGGCGAGATGTGTATCAGACGAGCTTTGCGTTCGAGATTGGATCCTTCCCACTCCTCAGCGGAGAGTCCATAAATGACATGCCCCGACCCCTAGCCCAGATGATCCAGAGGTCATGGTTGTTCACCCGCGGAAACTGCAACGGATTGTGCCTGGAGACCAAATCAAGATCAGCGTTCCGCTTTACGGAACCTTCGTCAGATAGCGGAAAGCGAAACGCCAGCAGTGTCGATAGAAGGAAGCTACTCACGCGCGTCTCCCGCGTGACCAGATTTACGGAGCCTTGCGTCCTGTAATGTCAGGAGGCTTGCCCTCGACGCCTTGATCGGGTTAGGGGCGCTTCTCATTCCAAGATAGATACGCGCAATCCGCCTTCCATTGCGGCCTCGTTTTCATCGCGCATGAGGCGTGACCCGGCCGGCCGGATGCGGCACCATGCCGGCAAGAAGACCACCGGGAGGAGACTGCTCGATGCGCCGCGCCTTCATGGGCCTGACGATGGCCGCCCTGTTCTCGGCCATGTCTCTGGCCCAGCCGTCGGCCGCCGAGCCGAATTCCGATCAGCCGAAACACGGCGGCGTGCTGCGCATCTATCATCGCGACAGCCCGGCCAGCGCGTCGATCCTCGAGGAGGCGACGGTCAGCACCAATGCGCCGTTCATGGGCGTGTTCAACAATCTCGTGCTGTTCGATCAGCACGTGGCGCAGAACAGCTTCGACTCGATCAGGCCGGAGCTCGCGACCGAGTGGGCGTGGAGCGACGGCCAGACGAAGCTCACCTTCAAGCTGCGGTCGGGCGTGAAATGGCACGACGGCAAGCCGTTCAGCGCCAAGGACGTGAAGTGCACGTTCGACATGCTGATGGACCGGTCGAGCCAGAAGCTGCGCAAGAACCCGCGCCAGTCCTGGTACGCCAACGTCAAGGACGTCACGGTCAACGGCGAAAACGAGGTCAGCTTCCAGCTCGGGCGGCCGCAGCCCTCGCTGATCGCGCTGCTCGCTTCGGGCTACGCGCCGATCTATCCCTGCCACGTCTCGCCGCGCGACATGCGGACGCACCCGATCGGCACCGGGCCGTTCAAGTTCGTCGAGTTCAAGCAGAACGAGTCGATCAAGCTCACGCGCAACACGGATTACTGGCGCAAGGATCGGCCGTATCTCGATGGGATCGAGTTCACCATCATCCCGAACCGCTCGACGGCGATCCTCGCGTTCATCGCCGGCAAGTTCGACATGACCTTCCCGACCGAGGTGACGATCCCGCTGCTGAAGGACGTCAAGGCGCAGGACCCGAAAGCGATCTGCGTGGTGGCGCCGACCAACGTCAACACCAACCTCATCGTCAACCGCGATTCGCCGCCCTTTGACAACGCCGAGCTGCGTCACGCGATGGCCTTGGCGCTGGACCGCAAGGCGTTCATCGACATTCTCGCCGAGGGGCAGGGCGACATGGGCGGGGCGCTCTTGCCGCCGCCCGAGGGCATCTGGGGCATGCCGACCGGGATGCTGCGGACGATTCCGGGCTATGGCCCCGACATCAAGAAGAACCGCGACGAGGCCCGCGCGATCATGCAGAAGCTGGGCTACGGACCCGACAAGCGGCTCAAGATCAAGGTTTCGACGCGCAATATCGCGGTCTACCGCGACCCGGCGGTCATCCTCATCGGCCAGCTCAAGGACATCTATATCGACGGCGAGCTGGAGCCGGTGGAGACCAGCAACTGGCAGGCCAAGGTGACGCGCAAGGACTATACGGTCGGGCTCAACCTAACCGGCAACGCGGTCGATGATCCCGACCAGACCTTCTACGAGAACTACGCTTGCGGCTCGGAGCGCAACTACACGGGCTACTGCAACAAGGAGCTGCAGACGCTGTTCGACAAGCAGTCGGCCGAGACCGATCCCGCGAAGCGCCGGCCGCTGGTGTGGGAGATCGACCGCAAGCTGCAGGAGGACGTCGCGCGGCCGATTATCTTCCACGCCCGGCAGGCGACCTGCTGGCATCGCTACCTGAAGGGCTACACCGTGATGGTGAACAGCATCTACAACGGGTATCGCTTCGAGGATGTGTGGTTGGATAAATGATGCTGCGACGTTCCCCTCACCCCGGCCCTCTCCCAAGGGGAAATGGAGCAGAAAGCCCTCTCCCCTTGGGAGAGGGTTGGGTGAGGGGTGAAACACGCGGAAAACCATAGATGGGCGGCTACCTGATCCGTCGGCTCGGCCTGATGGTCCTCACCTTGTTCGGCATCTCGGTGGTGATCTTCGTTCTGCTGCGGCTGGTGCCGGGCAATATCGTCGACATCCTGTTCGACAGCGCCGGCATGGTGAACCCGGCGGAGAAGCTGAAGATCGAGCAGGAGCTCGGGCTCGATAAGCCGACCGTCGTACAGTACGCGTCCTGGATCAGCGGACTGGCGCATGGTGATCTCGGCTATTCGTACGTCTCCGAGAAGCCAGCGCTCGACGAAATCCTGCCGCGCATTCCGATCACGGCGCGTCTCGCGGGGCTCGCGCTGGTGTTCTCGGTGGTGATCGGCGTGCCGTTCGGCGTCATCAGCGCGGTGCGGCAGAACACGGTTCTCGATTACGTGCTGCGGGTGGTCAGCCTGAGCGGATTGTCGATGCCGTCCTTCTGGCTCGGCCTGCTGATCCTGATGTGGTTCGTGGCCCAGTTCGGCTCGCTGCCGATCTACACCAATGCGCCGGGGACGTTTTGGGATACGTTGCTCTTGTACAGCGTGCCGGCGGCGGCGGTTGGATTTCGCAGCTCGGCGCTCATCATGCGCTTGACGCGCTCCTCGATGCTGGAGGTGATGCGGCAGGATTATATTCGCACGGCCCGCGCCAAGGGGGCCAGCGATCGCGCGGTGAACTATCACCACGCGCTGCGCAATGCCGTGCTCCCAGTTATCACCGTCATCGGCATCGAGGCGGCGTTCCTCATCGGCGGGCTGATCGTGACGGAGACGGTGTTCAACATCCCCGGCGTCGCGCGCTTCCTGGTCGAGGCGATCCGCTGGCGCGACTACCCGATCGTGCAGAATCTAGTGATGTTCATTGCCATTGTCGTTGTCGTGGTGAATTTCCTCGTCGACATGCTGTACGCGGTGCTCGATCCGCGTATTCGGTACTCGTGATGGCGACCTTGACCGAGCGGCGCGTCGACCTGGCGCGCGAAGGGTTCTGGAGCCGCGTCGGCTTCCTGATCCGCCGCTATCCGCTGGGGGCGGCGGGCGCGCTCATCATGGCGGTGTTCGTGCTGGCGGCCGCGTTCGCACCGTGGATCACCGAGTTCGACCCCCTCAGCACCAATTCCCGGCTATCGCTCGCACCCCCGAGCGCCGAGCACTGGATGGGCGCCGATTTCATGGGGCGCGACATCTACAGCCGCATCGTCTATGGCGCGCGGGTGTCGTTGGCGGTGGGTGTCGGCTCGACCGCGCTTGGCTGCGCCATCGGCGTCGTGGTCGGGCTGCTGTCCGGCTATATCGGCGGCTGGGTGGACCTCGTGGTACAGCGCGTCAGCGACATTTTGCAGGCGCTGCCGCTGCTGGTGCTGGCGCTCGTCATGTCGGCCTCGCTCGGGCCGTCGCTGCGCAACACCATCATCGCCATCTCGATCCCGCTGATCCCCTATGCCGCGCGGGTGATCCGGGCGAACACGCTGGCGGTGCGCGAGCTCGCCTTCGTGGAAGCCGCCCGGGCCGTGGGCATGAGCGAGCTGCGCATCGCGGTGCGGCATGTGCTGCCCAACACCATCGCGCCGCTGATCGTGCTCGCAACGGCGCAGCTCGGCTCGGCGATTCTGACCGAGGCGTCGCTCTCCTTCCTGGGCCTCGGCGTGCCGGAGCCGTACCCCTCCTGGGGCCGGATGCTGTCGGAATCGGCGGCGGAATACGTGCGGACGGCACCCTGGCTGGTGATTTTCCCCGGGCTCGCGATCAGCCTCGCGGTGTTCGGCACGAACCTGCTGGGCGACGCGCTGCGCGACGTGCTCGATCCACGGCAGCGCGCGTGAGCGCGAACCCCTCACCCCGACCCTCTCCCAAAGGGGGAGAGGGAGAGGCGCTTGCGGTGGAAGACCTCCGCACCCGCTTCTTTCTCCGGCGCGGCGCGTTCGACGCCGTCAGCGGGGTGTCGTTCCAGCTCAAGCGCGGCGAGACCCTGGCGCTGGTGGGTGAGTCGGGCTGCGGGAAGAGCATGACGGCGCTGTCTATCATGCGGCTGGTGCCGGAACCCGGCCGGGTCATCGGCGGCGCCGTGCGGCTGGCAGGGGAAAACCTGTTGGCGCTCGACGAGGCGGCGATGCGCGGGCTGCGGGGCAACCGTATCTCGATGATCTTCCAGGAGCCGATGACCTCGCTCAATCCGGTGCTCACGATCGGCGGCCAGATCGAGGAGGCAGTGCGGCTGCACCAGGACCTGTCGCGCTCGGCGGCGCGCGAGAAGGCGGTGGAGATGCTGCGGCTGGTCCGCATCCCGGAGCCGGCGCGGCGGGCGCGGGACTATCCGCACCAGCTCTCGGGCGGGATGCGCCAGCGCGCGATGATCGCGATGGCGCTGTCCTCGCATCCGCAGGTGCTGATCGCCGACGAACCCACCACGGCGCTCGACGTCACCATCCAGGCGCAAATCCTCGATCTGATGCTCGGGCTGCAGCAGGAACTCGGGACCGCCGTGCTGCTCATCACGCATGATCTCGGCGTGGTGGCGGAAACCGCGCAGCGCGTGGTGGTGATGTATGCCGGGCGCAAGGTGGAGGAGGCGGCGGTCGAGGATCTTTTTGCCAATCCGCTGCACCCCTACACGCGCGGCCTGATGGCATCGGTGCCGAAACTGGCGATCTCGGCGGAGGATTTCTCGCAAGCCGGCGCCCGCTTGCAGGAAATCGAGGGGACGGTGCCGCCGCTCGCGAACCTGCCGGAGGGCTGCGTCTTCGCCCCGCGCTGCCCGCGCGCCGACGATCGCTGCCGCGCGGTCTATCCGCCATACGAGGAGATGCAGCCGGGCCATTTCGCGGCATGCTGGCATCCGGGAGACGCCACGCATGGCTGAGCCGTCGCCGGTGTTGGAGGTCGCGGGGCTGCGCAAGCACTACGACCTCAAGAAAGGATTGTTGCGCCGCGCGGCGGGGCAGGTGCGGGCGGTGGAGGATGTCAGCTTCCGCATCGCCGAGGGCGAGACCTTGGGCCTGGTCGGTGAGAGCGGCTGCGGCAAGTCCACGGTGGCGCGCACCGTGCTGCGGCTGATCGAGCCGACCGACGGCGCCATTCGCCTGGAGGGCAAGGACATCACCGCGCTGAACCGAGCGGCGATGCGGCCCTACCGGCGGCAGATGCAGATCATCTTCCAGGACCCGTTCTCCTCGCTCAACCCGCGCATGACCGCCGGTGCGATCGTGGCCGAGGCGGTGGAGGTGCACGGCATCGCGCGCGGGCGGGAGAAATGGGCGCTGGTGGAGGACGTATTCGCCCAGGTCGGGCTGCGGCCGGCGCAGATGCGGCTCTATCCCCATGAGTTTTCGGGGGGCCAGCGCCAGCGCATCTGCATCGCCCGCGCGCTCGCCCTGAGCCCACGGCTGATTGTCGGCGACGAGCCGGTCTCCGCGCTGGACGTGTCCATCCAGGCGCAGGTCATCAACCTGATGATGGATCTGCAGCGCGACAAGCGGCTGTCCTACCTGTTCATCGCGCACGACCTCGCGGTGGTGCAGCACATCAGCCACCGGGTCGCGGTGATGTATCTCGGCCGCATCGTCGAGCAGGCCGACACGCGCAGCCTGTTCCTGCGCCCGCAGCACCCCTATACCGAGGCACTGCTCGCCGCGGTGCCGATCGCGGACCCGCGGGTGAAGCGGGCGAGGCGGATCGTGCAGGGCGACGTGCCGAGCCCGATCGCTCCACCGCCCGGCTGCGCCTTTCACACCCGCTGCCCCTACGCCTTCGCGCGGTGCAAGGTCGAGGTGCCGAGACTGGCTGAGGTGGCGCCAGGCCACCAGGTTGCGTGCCACCTGCGAGAGGCGTGAGAAAGCAAGAGCCGGAGGGCCGAGCGGAAGGTCGCTCACTACATCTGGGCGCAGGACGGATCGGCCAAACAGGAGGGTGCGAAGATGAACGTCGCCGCGAAGATGAAACCAGTGGCGGCCGATTCCCCCTCCGTCGCGGATCGCGTGGCGCTGCTCGACTGGGGCCGGATCGCTCGTGATCTGAGCGAGCAGGGGGCCGCGGTCGTCGAGACGCTGCTCAGCCCCAGCGAGTGCAGGGAAATCGCCGCGCTCTATCCGCGCGAGGAGCACTTTCGCAGTCACGTCGTGATGAGCCGTCACGGGTTCGGCAAGGGCGAGTACCGCTACTTCAAATACCCACTCCCCGATCTGATTGGCGGACTGCGTACCGCGCTCTATCCGCGTCTCGCCCCCATCGCGAACGAGTGGAACGGGCGGATGGGGATCGGCACGCGCTATCCGGCCGGGCACAAGGAGTTTCTTGATCTCTGCCACAAGGCAGGACAGGAGCGGCCGACGCCGTTGCTGCTGCAATATGGCACCGGGGACTACAACTGCCTGCACCAGGATCTTTACGGCGAGCTGGCCTTCCCGCTGCAGGTGGCGATCCTGCTATCGGAGCCCGGCGAGGACTTCACGGGCGGCGAATTCGTCCTGGTGGAACAGCGTCCGCGAATGCAGACCCGGCCTGAAGTCGTGCCCCTGCGGCAGGGGCACGCGGTCGTCTTCGCGGTGCATCACCGGCCGGTCAACGGCACGCGCGGTACGTATCGGGTCAACCTGCGCCACGGCGTCAGCCGAATCCGCTCAGGCCAACGGCACACCGTGGGGATTATCTTTCACGACGCGAGGTAATCATGTCCGCGTCGGCTCGCGGCGATCGCGCCTCGCGCAGCCTCGTCTCAGCCACCCGCGGTGCTGGCGATCTATTCGCGAGAGGCGCGCGCACCGCTGCCTGACGAGCGCGATCTCGCCGAGAGCTGTGTCGACCTGTGCGCCACGGCACTCCGGCGCAATGAACGTATCGTTGACCGCGAGCGGCGCGCCAGCATCGATGCGCTGACCGGCCTGCCGAACCGCTCTGCCTTTGACGCGGCGCTTGCCAACATCCGCTGCGACGAGCCTGGGTCCTGGGGCCTCTTCGTGCTCGACCTCGACAACCTGAAAATCGTCAACGACACATTCGGCCATTTGGCGGGCGACGCGTTGATCCGCACCGCGGCGGCGAGGATTTCGCGGACGGTAGCGCCTGACGTGACGTTCCGGCTCGGCGGCGACGAATTTGCCGTCATTGTCCAGGCGTCGAGCGCGCTCGCCGACCTCGAGGCTACCGCCGAGAAGATCTTTGGCGACCTCGAGGCGCCCGCCATCTGTGAAGGCCATTCCGTCGTGCCACGTGCGACGATCGGCGGGGCCGTTCTCGGGCCGTCCGAACCGACGGCCGTCGCCGTCAACGAGGCAGCCGACTTCGCGCTTTATCATGCCAAGGAGACGGGCCGCG
This sequence comes from Alphaproteobacteria bacterium, assembly GCA_017307285.1. Taxonomy (GTDB): domain Bacteria; phylum Pseudomonadota; class Alphaproteobacteria; order Acetobacterales; family Acetobacteraceae; genus JAFKFI01. Next base: position 25,191 of record JAFKFI010000068.1, read on the forward strand.
GCGGCTTCGTCCGCTATTGGCCGGGCATCGGGTCCAGGATCACGCACCGCCGGGACGCTATTCGCGAGGTGGCCGACGCCCTGGCCGATGGGCGCATTGAAGCGCACTACCAGCCCATCGTCACGCTCGACACGAATGAGATCATCGGACTGGAGGCGTTGTGTCGGATGAGGACGGTCGAGGGGGACGTGATCCCGGCTCGAGCTTTCCATCAAGCGACGGCGGACGCGCATGTCGCGGTCGAGTTGACGCAGCGCATGCTGGCGAAGGTCGCCGAGGACATGGTCTTCTGGCAGGAGGCTGGTGTGCCGGCGCGTCAGGTCGGCATCAATGTGTCGACCGCCGATTTCTATACTGGCAGCCTGGCGCGGAAGGTTGAACAAGCCTTCGGCCCGGCCGGCATCGGCCTGGAACGGTTGATGATCGAAGTGAGCGAGGACGTCTATATCGGCCGGCGGGACCGGGTCGTGGCACGGGAGATCGAAGCGCTCAGGGCTGCAGGCGTGCGCGTCGCGCTCGACGATTTCGGTACGGGCTACGCCTCTCTGACGCATCTGGTGAACGTGCCGGTCGACATCATCAAGATCGATCAGGCCTTCGTCGCGCGGCTGTGGCCCGACGATCCGAGTCTCGTGATCGTCGATGGCCTGATCGGCATTGCTCGCCGTCTCGGCATCTGCGTGGTCGCCGAGGGCATCGAGACGGAGGTGCAGGCAAGCCAGCTCTGGTCAATGGGCTGCAAGCTCGGTCAGGGCTTCGCCTTCGCCCATGCGGCCGATCGTGATGCGACTGCCGCGCTGTTGCGCCGACATGCCGCCGACATCGTAGGCGGAACACCGCTCTATGCCGGGCGCAACCCGGCGCTGCCCGAGACAGAACGTCCAGCAGCGGCCGCACGTCGGGCGGCCGCAGGCTGAGAAGGCCGGCGGAGTCGCTGGGCTTTGCGGCGGCAAGCCGGATTTCCGTAGAAGCTGGTTTCAGGTTTTCACAATGCGAGCGCCGCCTGCGCTTCGCGCAGCCGCGATACGCGGAAGCTCCCCGCCCGCAGGGGGCGAAGCAGTTCCTCTTCCGGGCAGGTCAAGTCGAGCCAGTCCAGGCGCTGATCCCGGCGTAGCACAGCCATCTGCCGGTCGTGATAAGGTTCCACGTCATCATTGGCGGCGGTCGTCAGGATCGCGTAGGCCTCCGGCCACTCTAATGTCGCCGGCCTCCAGATGCCCGCGAAATAGAACCAGTCGCCGTTGGCGAGCGAGAAGCTGTAATGCTTGCCGTGGCTGCGATGGCGGAATTCGGAAGCCGGCACGAGGCAGCGATAGGCTGGGAAGGTGCGGCCCTCGGCGCGCACCACTGTGAACGGCCGGCCGCCGCGCTCGCGGGGCTGAAGGCCCCACGGCAGCTCCACCATCTCAACATCGCCGCCGTCCTGCCTTATGATGACACGCCGTTCATCGAGTGATGCGTCGGAATCAAAAACCTTCGCGCTCATGACATGCGAACATAACAGGAACACGGTCGCAAGGCAACGCCGATCGAGACGGAGGACCGATGTGCAATGACTATCGACTGAAGGTGGATGTCGCTTCGATCATGGAGGACTTCGCCGACCTGAAGATCAAGATCCGCTTCGGCGAAGGCACCCCGAACATCGAGGCGCGCGACGACATCAAGATCACGGATGTCGCGCCCATCATCCGCACGGTCGATGGCCTGCGCGGCGAAGGCGACCTGGTGCAGCGGCGATGGAGCTGGCCGGGTCAGAACAAGCGCCCGGTCTATAATTTCCGCTCGGAGGGCCGCGAGTTCACCTCGAACCGCTGCCTGATCGTCGCCGACGGCTTTTATGAGTTCACCGATCCTACCGACAAGGGAAAGAAGCGGAAGGACAAGTGGCTCTTCACCAAGCGCGACGAGCCGATCTTCTGCATCGCCGGCATCTGGCGGGAGACGAAGGATGTCGGCGAGGCGTTCACCATGCTGACCATGGAACCAGGGCCGGACATCATGCCTTACCATGATCGGCAAATCGTTATCCTCGAACGGGAGGCCTGGGCCGGTTGGCTTGATCCGTCTGTGCCGGCTCAGTCGCTGATCCGCCCACTGCCGACAGGTACACTCCTGGTCGAACAGGTTGGATAAAGCTGCGTCAGTTAGCGTGGCAACATATGTTCGATCTCGCCAGCGACGAGGTTCAATAGCGCTCGGGGGAGCACACGCGAGGGAATTATGCGGCACCACGGTGCGAGGGCCACAACGCTCGATTTATTCTCCCATCGCTGGCCGCCTACGCTTCGCCAGGAGTCTCACCAGCACAACGCCGAGGATGATTGCGAGGCCACAACCGACGTATAGGTCAGCCTCCCTGGCCGCGGGAAGTATTACAGGGACGAGATAAATCATCCCGCCGAAAGCACTGCTAAGCACGGTGCTGAAGCCTTGTGCCCTGCCGATCATCTGGTTGTCGATGACGATCAGGAAGTTCGCATTAGCCAGGGACCTGCTGACGCTCCAGAGCATCCCGGAAGCGCTATACGTGAATACAGCTAGCAGCGGCGTCTGAGATAAGGAAAAGGCTATTAGCGAGAGGGCCGATATCACCAGAATTGGTGTCATCCGCTGCCGCAGAAGCTCCGCTACACGCTGTCCTGACAGAAGCAGTACGGAGGCAGCGCCTGCCAATGCGGCGACCATTTCCAAAGTCCCAAAAAGCGAGCTGTCGCCGCGAAGGCTGTTGGTTACAAAGCCTGGCAAGAGAAGGTTTGTGACCTGTATTATCGCATAAGATAGCCCCGTGAAGAGGACGGCGGCGAGGCATTCCGGGCGTCGCAGGAAATAACGGAGGGCCTCTAGGTTCGATGCAAGAAACGCTCCCGTGCCTGTTTCACCCGATTGAGGTTGAGAGGTCGGTAGCGTGCGCAAGAGACCTACGGAGCCGAAGCTGATCGCACTAAACAAATATGCGGCCGAGTTACTTCCAAGATAATAGAGCGCGATCCCGGCCGCCCCTGTGCCACATGCGATCCCTATTTGCCTGGCTACCGACATCCTTAGAGAGAAGCTCGCCCGCTCTTCCACGGGTACCAGGCGCTGAAGGAGGCCGCCAAGAGAGCCGGATAGGATAGCGAAGCCGAATGCTCCTCCAACGCCGGAGACTATCAGTAGGATCTCGCCCACGAGGGCAGAGGAGCCGTCAGCGAAGCCCACCAGAAGCATTGCACCAGCTCGTGTCGCCTGTCCTAAGGCTGACATTGATCTCCGGTCGTGCTTGTCGACGAGATGACCTGCTGCTGGTGCGAGAAAAACGCCTGCGAGACTGGATGTGAGCAGAACCAAGCCGACTAGCTTTGATCCGCCGACCTGAAAAGCGACCCATGACGGCAAGACGATTCCGACGCCTACTAGGCCAAAGGACAGGACCGTGAAGAGAGCGTATGCGATCTTCTGCTCGTTTGTGCGCATCTTAAAACCTGGCCTCGTCATGCCGGCGACGACTGCACGGTAGCCCTCGGCCCCGCACGCAATCGTAGGAATATTTCCTGAACCAAGAGGCACGCAATATCATGGTGGTCCAATTGCGTTTTTGTCCGCCCAAACAACGCGGAAGATCCGGGACAGTATTGCGGAAAGCGCGACCGAATGGGCTAGTGAAAGTTGCGTGCTTTCACCTTGATTGTGTCGATGTGCAGGTCGGGGATGTAGATGTCGCGAGTGCGCAGACCCTTCGGCGGCAGCTCGCGCGGATCGGGGCCGGCGCTGCCGTTGCGGACTTGGTCGCCGCGCCCGTGTGGCAGCGGGAACGCTGCGTCGCGACTTCCCACACTTGCAAGATCGGCCGAGAGATCAGCAATGCGCTGGGCGACCAGGTGAACGACGTCGCCCTCACGCTGGATGCGGCCGCGCACCGCCATCATGCTGGCCGAAAGGACGGCGCGGCGGTTTGCCTCGAACACCTTGGCCCAGACCACGAGGTTGGCGATTCCGGTCTCGTCTTCTAGGGTGATGAACGTCACGCCCTTCGCGCTGCCCGGACGCTGACGGACGAGAACGATGCCGGCCGCTTCGAGCCAGCGGCCGTCGCGGGTCGCCATGGCCTCGGCGCAAGTGACGATGCGGCGACGCTGGAGATCCTGACGGAGAAAGCTGAGCGGATGGGCCCTGAGCGTCAGCCCGACATGACCATAGTCCTCGACCACCTCGCTGCCCGCCGTCATCGGCCGCAGCGCCACCATGGGCTCGTTGATCTCCGGCACGATGTCAGCTTCGCGTGCTGAGGCTGCCGCAAACAGCGGGAGCGGCTCGTCCCGCAGGGCCTTGATCGCCCATAGTGCCTCGCGCCGAGCAAGTCCGAGTGCCGGTCGGAAGGCGTCGGCCTCGGCGAGCTGGACCAGAGCGGCCGATGGTACGCCGGCGCAGCGCCAGAGATCGTCGATCGAGGCGAAGGGCTGATCGGCCCGGGCCGCGACGATCGCTGCGCCATGCGCATTGGCAAGACCTTTGACCATGCGCAGGCCGAGCCGCACGGCGAAGCGGCTCTCGTCCTTGGTAGGCTCCAGAGTGCAGTCCCAGCGCGAGGAGTTGGCGCAGACGGGCCTGACATCGACGCGATGCTCGATCGCATCCCTGACGATCTGGGCGGGCGCGTAGAAGCCCATGGGCTGGGCGTTCAGCAGCGCCGCGCAGAATATGTCGGGGTGCCAGCACTTCAGCCACGCGCTGGCATAGGCGATCAGCGCAAAAGAGGCGGCGTGCGATTCCGGAAACCCGTAAGAGCCGAAGCCTTCGAGCTGCTTGAACGTGGCCTCTGCGAAATCCCGCTGATAGCCATTGTCGACCATTCCCTGGATGAGCTTCTCCTTGAAGCCCGAGACGCCGCCGGTGAACTTGAAGGTGGCCATCGACTTGCGGAGCATGTCGGCTTCGCCGGGCGTGAAGCCGGCGCACTCGATCGCGACGCGCATGGCCTGCTCCTGAAACAGCGGCACGCCCAAGGTCTTGCCGAGCACCTTTTCCAGTTCGGGCTTGGGGAACACGACAGGCTCCAGACCTTCGCGGCGGCGCAGATATGGATGCACCATGTCGCCCTGGATCGGGCCCGGCCTGACGATCGCGACCTGCACGACCAAGTCGTAGAAGGTCCGGGGCTTCAGCCTCGGCAGCATCGACATCTGGGCGCGGGATTCGATCTGGAACGTGCCGAGCGTGTCAGCACGCCGGATCATCGCGTATGTCCGCGGGTCCTCGGCCGGGATGGTGGCGAGGTCCAGATTGATGCCCTTGTGGTCGGCGAGCATATCGAGGCCTCGCTTCATGCAGCTCAGCATACCCAAGGCGAGAACGTCGACCTTCATGAAGCGCAACGCGTCGATGTCGTCCTTATCCCATTCGATCACCTGACGGTCCGCCATTGCCGCGGGCTCGATCGGCACCAGCTCGTCGAGCCGATCATGGGTCAGGACGAATCCGCCCGGATGCTGCGACAGGTGTCGGGGCGCGCCCATGAGCTGTCGCGCAAGATCGAGCGCCAGGCGCAGCCGGCGGTCGCCGAGATTGAGGTTCAGCGCCTCGACGTGCTTCTCCTCGACGCCCTCCGACCAGCCCCAGACCTGGCTGGAGAGCGTCTTGATGAGGTCCTCGGTGAGGCCGAGTGCCTTGCCGACGTCGCGCATCGCGCCCTTGGTGCGATAGCGGATGACGGTCGAGCACAGCGCGGCGCGGTCACGGCCATAGGTGTCGAACACCCACTGCATGACGATCTCGCGCCGCTCGTGTTCGAAATCGACGTCGATGTCAGGCGGCTCGCGCCGCTCTTCGCTGACAAATCTCTCGAACAGGAGATCATTGCGGCCGGGATCGATCGAGGTGATGCCAAGAACGTAGCAGACGGCGGAATTGGCCGCCGATCCGCGCCCCTGACAGAGGATATCCCTGGATCGGGCAAACCGCACGATGCTGTTCACCGTCAGGAAGTATGGCGCGTACTGCAGTTTCTCGATGAGGCGCAGCTCGTGCTGCAGGGACGCCCGGACGCTGTCCGGCACGCCCTCGGGATAGCGGCCTTCCGCGCCTTCCCAGACGAGCTTCTCGAGCGTTTCCTGCGGCGTCAGCGTCGGATCGTCTCGCTCCTCCGGATATTGGTAGGCCAGCTCCTTCAAGTCGAACCGGCAGCGCGCGGCGATCTCAATCGAGCGGGCGACCGCTTCGGGATTGCGCGGAAAGAGCCGGTACATTTCCTCTGGCGGCTTCAGGTGGCGGTCGCCGTATTCGCGCCGGTCACCGAGCTCGTCGATGGTGATGCCGTGACGGATGCAGGTCACAACGTCCTGCAAGATACGCCGGTCGGGCGCGTGGTAGAGCACGTCGTTGGTGACGACGGAAGGCACGCGCATCTGGGTCGCCAAGTTCGACAGCTTGTGGATGCGGAGCTGGTCGTTCGGGCGGCGTCGGAGGGTCAGAGCAAGATAGGCGCGATCCCCGAAGGCATCGCGCAGTCGGCGGAGGTGGAACCCGCAGGTCTCGTCGGGCTCGTCCGGAACGAGAATGGCGATCAGGCCCTCGCCGTAGGTTACGACATCGGCCCAATCGAGGATGCATTTGGCCTTGCCGCCGCGTTTCTTTCCCAGCGAGAGCAGCCGGCATAGCCGGCCGTAGGCCGCTCGATCGGTCGGATAGACCAGCACGGACATGCCGTCGGCGAGATCGAGGCGGCAGCCGACGATGAGGCGCACGCCCGTCGTCTTGGCCGCCTCGAAAGCGCGCACGATACCGGCGAGCGAATTCCGGTCCACGACAGCGATGGCTTCGATGCCCTGGACAGCGGCTTGAGCGAACAGCTCCTCGCAGGACGAGGCGCCCCGCAGGAACGAGAAGTGGGAGGTGACCTGCAGCTCGGCGTAGCGGCTCATCCGAACACCCTATGCAGAAACCAGCGCTGCGACCCCGTGTTGGGGTCCTCACCGTCGCCGGAGCGGAAAATCCAGTAGCGCTCGCCGGCGTCGTCCTCGACCCGGAAATAGTCGCGCACGGCGCTCAGCTCGGAATCGCGTCGCCACCATTCGCCGCGGATTCGTTCGGGTCCGTCGGCCTGCCGGACGCGACGGCGAATGCCGCGCCAGGTGAAGGCGACGGGCGGGTGATCCGGCAGAAGCGCCATGGTCTCGATCGGCTCCGGCGACGCCAGCAGCCGCGAAGGTCGAGGCCAGTGGCCGGGCCAGCTCGCGCCCGTCTCCGGCGCCATAGGCGGAATTCGCCGCACCGAACGCTCGGGCACCTCGGTGGCGACGGGGGCCGCCCTATAGAGGCAGTGCTCGCCAACCCGGTTGATCAGCGTGTCGACCAGATCGGAGACGTCCGGCACGCCATCATCGACCATGGCTGTGAGGGTTTGCTTGTCGGAGAGCGGCTCGGCCAGTGTTGCGGTCAGGCTGAGGATCTCGATGCCGAAGCCAGGCTCGATCGTCTCGATCTTGTCGGTCAGGAGGCGCGTGAGGCGCTTCACGTCGCGCACCGGCGTGGCGGTGCCGACACGGACGGCCTGCAGGCGATTATCGACCCGGTGACAGATCAGGTCGAGGCGCTTGGCGCCGAGGCCTTTCGCCTCCAGCTCGGCGCAGAGCTGGACAACCAGCTTGCCAATATATCGGGCGATGGTCTCGGCCGCCCCGATGGGCTCCGCGAAATTCCGCTTCACCTCGATCAGTTCGTCGGGACGGATCGGATCGATCGGTTCGCTGAGCAGGCCCGCAGCCTGGTCCAGCCGACGACCGAGCTGCGGCCCGAAGCGAAGAGTGAGCGGAGCGCGCGGCTGCGAGAGGAGATCGCCGACGCGCTCGAACCCCAGGACATGGAGAGCAGCGATTATGTCGGCCGGGAGACGAAGCGCCGGCAGAGGCAGGCTGGCCAGGACGGCGCTGCCGTGACCGGGTGGCGCGACCACGATCGGCTTGGCGACGTAGCGGGCCAGGGCGTGCGCAGCGCCCCAGGTGTCGGCGATGGCAGCGCGGGCGCGCAGGCCGGAACCGGAAAGGCGGTCGACCAGGCTGGTGAGCATGGCTTCTTCGCCGCCGTGCAGATGATCGGCGCCGGTGGAATCGATCACCAGCCCGTCCGGAGCATCGGCAGCGACGATCGGCGCGTAGCGTTGGAGCATCCAGAGCGCGAGACGATCGAGCGCCTGAGCGTCGGCCGCGGCGTCGTGATCGTGGACCACGAGGTCCTGCACGAGCACCCGGGCCTTGGTCGCGGGCATCCCGACGCGCACGCCGGCGGCCTGGGCCGCCGCGTCGACCGCCAGCACCACCTGCCTTCTACCGTCACGGCCTATCAGAGCGAGCGGCGCCTCAGCCGGAGGCGCCGCGTCGCCAGCCTTCCGCCGAAGCAGGTCGGTGGACCAGCTCGGCAGGAAGAGCGAGACGACCCGAGTCATCACACGCCTCCACTTTAAAATCTGCACTTTCGCCCGCACGGGCGCGGATGAGTTCCAGGAGCCAACGGTGGCGGCCGACGCCGGGCACCGGCAGGGTCGCCGAGGGAATGACGGACACGCGCCATCTGGTGGCGGCGGCCGTCGGCTGGCCGAAATCAGATGCCTCGGTTTGTCGGCGCCAGCGCCGCAAGGCGATGCCGATCGTGCCGCTGCCCTCGGCGCAGAGCTGGAGCCGTCGTGACGCGGTCATATCGAGCCGGGCGACTTCGCCGACTACAGCACCGAGGCCGCCGTGCCGCAGGCCTTCCTCGACACAGGCCAGCACGGTCTTGTCGTTGCCCGCCTCGACGTAGATCACACGGTCGGGCGACAGGCCTGCCTGCGCCAGCGCCGGAGCAAAGAGATCTGGCCGGGTGATGACCCAGAGGACCTTGCCCCTGGTTCGCGCGGCTATTCCGGAAGCGAAAAGAGCTGCGGCCGCGCCGTCGACGGCGCCGTTCCCTCCGCCGGCAATTTCATGGAGTGCGCCGAGCGTGAGGCCGCCGCCCGGAAGCCGCGAGTCGACCTCGGCAATCCCGAACGGAAGCACCGATTTAACGCGCCGGCCTCTGCCTTCGATCTTCTCGATCTGCGTGCGCAATGACTCTATGGCGGGCTCTGGCCGCAAATTCCTCGTTGACCTCCGGGGACGGGTTCAGCATCATGTTCTTTATTTGTTCTATTTTTAAGGTGCCGGAGTCAAGGTGCATTCCGAGCCAGGCCGCCGTCATCATCGGCTTGGGATGTGCGCGGCGAGAGGTCGTAGCGTTCGACCTCGGTCTTGACTCTGTTGAGTCCGCCGGCCTGGTGCCAACGGCTTTGCCGCAACTTGGCAGCCCGGAGGCTCATCCCCATGATGTAAGAAACAGCGAGGGGACTTTTCCCCATATCGAAGAGCCGGTAGCAAATTTCGACGCCGCGCTTCGTGAGATGGCCGGTTGCGGGACCGCCGTCCGAACCGTTGTTGTGGTGGTTCGCTGGGAAACGCGGGTGCAGATCGCCGATCAATTCAGATCCCAAATCGAGCTCAGCTTGAATGGCCTCAAGGCGCTTCTGCTCGCCCCGGGTTTGCATTTGAATGAGGCGATCTAGGCGCTTTAGCTCGTCTTCATAAATCCGCTCCGCCGTTTCGAAGAGCAGGCTGTCCATGGAGAGGGTCAGCAATAGTGCTCTGGTTCGCGTCCATAGGGTGTCTTTGAATGCGCGAAGACGATCGAGCGCGTCTCCTTTGTAGGTGGGTGCAGTGAAAGCGACGTGATCGGACGTCCAGTACGATCGCGTCACGTCCGACATCACGAGGTGAATGCGGTGGGCGATGTCATTTCTGTAGCTTAGGAGTTCTACCAGCTCGTCAGCTTCCGCGGCTGAGAACATCCCCGCATCAACAGCAAAGCTAAAGGCCTTCCGCAGCTTCTTGCCTTCCTTTGGATCATGCTCCTGAGAGTGACGCAGCTTTTGCGCATCTTCGGGAGAGAGCCGTCCGGCCAATTCCGCATCAGATAAGATACGGCCGAGCAGCTCGCGCAGACGGCGTTCCTCGGTCGTCTCCCAAAAGGGAGTGTTCGGGTCTTTGACGGCGCGTGGATAGACATTTACGAGCATGAAGTCGCGGACTTGCTCCGCATAAAACAAGTATAGCGTGGACTCTGCCGCGCGGTACCGCAGGACGTTCCGCTCGAGGGCAGCCGGCCGGCCGCCGCGAGGATCATCATATCGACTATGCGGGAAGGCCCGGCCGAAATCTCGCTTACGATGCGACTTGGTTACTCCAGCCACGGTCTTCCTCTCCTGTGTCGCTCCTATGCCCGAGATCCTGCGGCAAACGTTCGGTGCACGGCCGAACCCCGTCGGCCGGCGCGAAGCTCGTAGTCATTGGTGATCAATCGGTCATCGAACTCGCCCAGGATGTCCTCCGATCGTGCAAGCTCGAACCCAGCCGGATCGAGCCAGCGCACGACGGCGCCCTCAGTAATCGGGATGACGTTGTATCGCTGTCGACGGCCATCCGTGCCAGTGAGGGCAACCGGTTCCGGTTGTGCGACCGTGGCCTCATGCGCCCGGCGCGGCAGCGTTCCTTGCCATTGGAGAAAAAGCTGTGGGTCGATGAGATCTTCTGACTCGATGTCGTCGAATCCGTCGTTGAGCCAGGCCTCGAATTCCCCGCGTCGCGCGGCCGCTGCTTCGCGCGTCTGCGCGAGATTTTGCGACAGTGCGAAGGCGACGAAAGGATCATGCGTTCCCCATCTCAAAAGCTCGCGCGCCCAAAAACCGAACCAGGGCAATCCTGTGGTGGCCTTCCATTCAGCGAGGGTTGGAACGGCGAACGCGTCCGCCGCACCGTCTGACCATGCCTGCGCAACAACTGCTCCGATCGCCACTCCAAGCCGAAACTCCAGATTGTCGGCAACGAAGCGCTGCCAGGCACGCAGATCGTCGGCGTCTGGTGTTACGGCGTCGGGTTCATGCATCCACCAGCCCAACACGTCCGCCCAGCGCCGCAGAAGCGCCTGATCCGTATCGGTCTGACGCACGCGGAAGCCGAAGCCACGATCAGCGGCGAGGAGTTCTCCGATCTCCTCGAAGACATCAATCCGCGCTGTGGCGTCGTCCTCACCGTAGGTGGTCGCCGCTGCAATGAGCTCGCGAAGGCGAGGAGCGATAGCTTCAAAACGGCGACCGACGACGGGAGAGAAACCATACTGATAGAGCCGGCGGCGCTCTTCCGCGTCCGGATAGACGGTTTCGACGATCGCGCGGCCTCGCTGCACGAACGCTTGCTCGAGCCAGAGCTCTTGAGCGGCGGCAGCGGACGTGAATGTCGTCCGCCACAGTTCCACGAGATGAGCCTCAGCGCGGGGGCCTGTCATATCGGCTCCGTCGTCGGCAGCGCGACGAGTGTCATGCCTTCGATTCCTTTCGCCGCGCCGGGCCTTCCGGCGCGCCCGGCAAGGTTGCGGAATTCGGCTGTCGATAGAGGGGCGATGACCTGACTTTGGGTGACCTGATCCCACGAGCGCCGCTTGAGCGATGTTAGAAAGATGAGATCGAACGGGAGGTTCACGCCCTCGGTGAGCGTCGCGGTGGCCACGGTTATGGGGCAAATCTGACGCTCGATCATCTCCACCATCAGCCGCCGCAGACGCTGCGGCATCTGTCCGTGGCTCGTTGCGATACCGCGATCGAGAAGGAACAGCTCGAATGAGCCTTCACCGCAATAGTCGATACAGGCCGCCCTGGCTTCATCAAACCTCTCACGATCCAGGCCCTCGGGAGCCGCGAATGGTGGGACGGCCGCCCACGCATCGAGTTCCAAGGCCTCCTTGAACCAGCGCATCGTCTGTTCGGGCTCTTGCGCGACCGAGATCAGAATCCGCTGGTCCTCTTCGACGAGGTGGAGTGCAGTCCAGAGGACGCTGAGGCAGTTGAAGCGATTGAGGCTGTTGCGCATTGCCGCCGGAAGTTGGGGCATCGGTTGCATACGCAGCGGGAGATAGATCGGTTGTTCCTGGCCACGCACGTAGAGCGTCCGACCGTTCATCATATCGAGGAGGATTCGGCCGGTCGCGTTCGGCGCTGTTTCGAGGATACCGATGACCTGGCGCGTGCTGCGATAGCGGACGCCTACTGCGTCTGCGTCGGCGCGGCCCTCGATCCATCGAGCAACGGGAAGAGCGGCCCCGCCTGCGACGGCCGTAAGCGCGATGCGCACAACGTCGGGCCGCTGCGCAATCACGCGAGAGACGAAGTTCTCCAGCCGGATTGATCGGTTGCTGTGGTCGGAGAAGCTGATGCGAGTGTTGTCGTTGGCATCGGGCACGACCTGGTGCGCTTCGTCGAGTATCAAAAGACGTAGGCGGGCTGTGATTATCGGGCCGAGATAGCGCATCAGCGCGTCGGCTTTCTCGACGGTCGCGATCAGGACCGTTGGCTCATCTCCCGTGAGCCAGTAGTCGGTGATGCCCCAATCGGCGCCGCCGTAGAGGGCGGTGATGGTCATTTCGCCCCCGAGTTCGGCGCGAAGCTTGGCTTCAACCTCGCCGGCGAGCGCCCGAGATGGTACGAGATAGATGACGAGCGGGGCGAGGCCATCGTGTTCGCGCAGCAGCAGCTCCTTCAGGAGCGCCATGTTCGCCACCAGCGTCTTTCCGGAGCCCGTCGGTGTGCAGAGCGCGAAAGACGAGTCACGCAGCAGGCGATCAAGGCCCTGGAGCTGCGACGTCCATAGAATTCCGCGTCCTCGACTGAACTGGTCGCGGGCATATGCCACGAGCTTTCCAGTCCTGGCTGGATTCAGCGCCGCTAGCGCCCGCAGCGGCCGATAGATGCTGGCTGCCTTGTAGCCATCAGCGACCTGCCGCATGAGCGCAATAATCAGCGAGGCGTCGTCGCTGAACGTCCTCGCGGCCATTTCATCGAGCGCATAAAGCTTCGACATCGCGATCTCCAGTCGAACGTCGTCGCCGCGGCGGAGGCTGTCAGCGATCAATCCGAGGGTGCGGACGAGTTCGACGGTGAAGAACCACGCGATGCGATGATCGTCTTCGTCCAGGTCGAACTCTTCGACTCCAGCCGCGGCGAGTCGACGTGATGCGTCGGGTGCGGTCAGATCGGGATGCGTGTTCCAAAAGGTGGAGGATTGACGAATGACGGCATCGAAATCCGCCTTTAGAAACGCCGAATAGAGCGCCACACCGTCGTGATCGGTTTCGATCTGCCTGAGAAGGCCTGACGCCATTGCTGGCAAGCCTCCGAGTTGGTACGCGGCGGCCGCGAGCAGCTCGATCGGGACGATGGAGCGAAGGCCATCGGCGGCGCGCGAGAGCCACTCCAGAATCTCGCCCGTCCTGCGATAGCAGTCGATTGCTCGAGGCGAGGATGTTCCCTCGATCTGCCGGAAGATATGAGCTGCATGAAGCAGGCGGCGAGCGTCCGCCAACTGTCGGGCAGACTCGCGATCGCTCCACTGAATGGCCGGAACCTGCCAGGTGGTTTGGAGGCAACGCACGTAGGCGCGCGCTTGTGGGCGTGAAAGTTCGTTCTCAATGGCCAGCGCGCGGCGCAGGGTGTCGGCAACATTCAGACGATCAGCGTCGAGCTCAGGCATTATTCCGCCTCCTGCCATAAGCTCGAATAGAGGCCATCGATGAGCCGTTCGCCGTCGGTCAGGATGAGCTCGACGACCTGAAGATCGTGCGGGGCAGTATATTCCTCTGGCGCTTCTTCCCAGCCGATGAGCACGTCGAGTGCCTTGCGATCGCGTGCGCCGTTACCGGCGATCAGGATGAGATTGGTACGGGGCAGAGGTGGAGCGTCTTCCAAAAGGACGGCGCGGTCGATCGATAGGATTGCCGCCTGATGACCGTCGGGGTCGCGCAGTTCGAGGAGACGCTGGAGTTGCCGCAGGCCGTGCGGGAGTGGCGTATCTCGATTGACCTCGAACCAGACACCACGACCGGACCGTGCGCGCTCGCCGGTTTCTTCGTCCTCTTCCCAGGGGCCGAGCATTAGGGAATCGACAGCGGAGTCGGTTAGCCGCTGGCGCCACTTCGCTTCTCCCGCGATGAAACGGACGACTTCACCGGCCTCGTTGAGGGAGAGCCCCAGGAAGTCTGAGCCGAAACGGCCGAAGATCTGGCGAACGCGGTCCGGATTGCGCGCGAGATCCCAGAGGTAGGCCTCGACGTCGGCATGTTGTCGGAAAAGGAAGATCGGGACGCACCATTGGTGGTCGCCGACGAATTTAGCCTGGAATGCTTCTGTGACCATTCCGGCCATCACTTCGCCGAAGAGCCCGCGGCGCGCAGTTGACGGGAGGCAGCTCGGGTAACACGCGTGGGCCCCGGGCGCGTCCGCGTCGGGATGGAGGTCGATGCCGATCTGGCGGTGGAAATACTCGCGAGCATCGAGGTGCGCGGACTCGAAGTACGGTCGCATCGCCTCGATCAAGTCGTCGTCGGTGGCTGCCTTCTGTTCGAGCAGAAGATGGCCATATGACCCTCTGACGGTCCCATTCGACGAAAGCCACTCGTCGATCGCATCGGTGGGTGGTTCACATGTATGCACTGTCGTTGCCCCCCAGCGGAAGGCGAACGGAACAGCCTAGATATCGGCAGTCGCGGATTGAACGCCCCCCTGTGACCAACTCTAAGGGGCAAATGTTGACGGTTGCCCCCATCATACCGAGCCCCGCAACGGATTGATGAGTTCGATGCCCGCGAAATCACGCTCGTTGTCGGTGACGACAACGCAGTCATTGGCGGCGGCGATTGCGGCGATGATCGTGTCGAGGCCGCTGCGCGGGCGGCCGGCGGCTTTGCCTTCGGCCATCAGCTCCGCCCAGGCGAGACCGGCCCGCTCGTCGAACGGCAGGATGCGGCCGGCGAACAACGCCTGCGGGCCTTGGGGGCCGCTGAACCAGGCGTCGAGTTGATCCCGGCGCTTACCGGCGGGCTTCTCAAGGACGCCTCTGCGAAGCTCCGCCAGCGTCAGCGAAGCGATGAAGAGGTCATCGTCGGACTGATCGGCCATCCACGCCACCAGCGATTCCGACGGTGCCGGCTTGGTGAAATTGCTGAGGATGTTGGTGTCGAGCAGATAGCGCATCAAAGATCGACCTTCCGTCCTTCCTCACGCGGACGGGTCAGGTCGAGTTCGGAGCCGATCAGGGGCGAAGCCAGCAGCGCCTTGAGGATGCCGCCTTTCTTGGGCGGCTCGCCGGCAATGGATTGATTGACCGCCGCTCTCAGCCGATCGGCATCCGCGCCGCCCTCTGCCAAGCGCTTGGCGACCGAGCGGATCAGCTCGCGATCGTCGCCGCGACCGATCACCTCGAAGCGGGTCATCCCACGTTCGGTCAGGCGACTGCGATAGTTATCGATTGCTCGGCGCTGAGGACTCTTGCTCATTCTGGCTCTCCGGACTATAACCGGTAATATAACCAGAATGCCGGAAATCTGCAAGGCCAGGATGTGGCGAGGGCAGATTCGGACTTTGCCGAGGACACCCTAATGCGCCCCAACGCCGCCGAACATACTACGCAGACCGGCGATGCGGCCGCCGTGCGCACTTTATTGCACTACGCGACCGTTTCAGATTGCCGCCGTGAGCTTTCCGCTGCCGCCGTTCGGCGCCAAATCCCGCAGAGCGAAGTTCGCATTAACACTCGGAGAGACTTGGATAAATCGCGGCGTAGCATGATTATCTTCGCATGTCAGCAAAGCACGCTATTCCCCAAGTTGAAATCGAAGTCGATGACTTCTTCGACTATGCGCAGAACGGGTTTTATTCGCCCGGTCGCCAGCGTCGGCCAAAGGAGGCGAAGCCTCGGCCACGCGTCGTGGCTGAATGGCCCCCGGGTGTCACCGAAGCCGAGTTGGACATTCTCGAAATCCATCTCGCTGACGTCTTGGACGAGATATTCGACCCAAAGGATTGAATTCACTAAAGGAGGCGTCGCATGAAAGCCAAAGCGAACCTCGCCTTGGCGACGCTGGGGCGTGCTGCACTCTATCTCCGAGTGTCCACCGGGCGGCAGGCTGAGCACGATCTGTCGATTCCTGACCAGCGGCGGCAGCTTCGAGCCTATTGCGAAGCCAAAGGCATTGAGGTCGTTGCGGAATTCGTCGAGCCGGGAGCTTCCGCGACAGACGACAAGCGCCCCGAGTTTCAGAAAATGATGGACGCTGCCTCCGAAAAGCCGGCGCCGTTCGATTGCATCATCGTCCACTCGTTCTCCCGGTTCTTTCGGGACCAGTTCCAGCTCGAATTCTATTTTCGCCGCCTGGCCAAGAACGGCGTGAAGCTGACGTCGATCACTCAGGACCTGGGCGATGATCCGATCAGCGGCATGATGCGCCGGATCATGGCGCTGTTCGATGAGTACCAGTCGAAGGAGAACTCCAAGCATACGCTCCGCGCCATGCGCGAGAACGCCCGGCAAGGGTACTGGAACGGCTCTCGACCACCCTACGGATATCGGATCGTTGCGGCGGAGACGCGCGGACAACGCACCAAAAAGAAGATCGAGCCCGATCCGTTGCTCACCGATAACGTCAAGCTGATCTTCCGCTTGGCGCGCGTCGGCGACGGGGATGGGCCGATGGGGTCACGGCAAATTGCCGGATACCTCAATGATCGCGGCATCCGAACGCAGACTGGCGGTCGCTGGGGCGTCGGTGGTGTCCACCAAATCCTGACCCGCGAGACCTACATCGGAAAGCACCGCTTCAACGTGTCGAGTTGGCGGAATGGCGTCGAGAAGCCAGCGGATGAAATCGTCGAGGTTGAGGTTGAGGCGATCATCACCGTCGAAGAGTTTGAGGAGGTCCAGGCGATCATGCGATCGCGCAGCCCGCAGCTCCGCGCTCCCCGTTTCGTGAGCGGCCCGACCTTGCTCGGTGGGGTGGCGTTCTGCGCCGATTGCGGTGGCGCTATGACGCTTCGAACCTCCGGCAAGGGAACGGAATACCGCTACTACACCTGCTGCACGGCCGCCCGCCAGGGTCCAAAAGGCTGCAAGGGCCGATCCATCCCGATGGACGAGCTGAACGACCTGATCGTGACCAATGTGGTCGAACGGCTCCTCAGCCCTCATTTCCTCGAAGAGGCGCTGGGGGCGCTCCTGAAGCGCCGGGATGAGGCCGCTGAACGCGAGACAGGGCGAATCGTCGCGCTCAAGCGGAACGCCCTGGACGCAGAAAACAAGCTGACGCGGCTTTACGAAGCCATCGAGGCGGGCCTGGCCGATCTGACCGATTCGAACCTAAAGGGGCGGATCGCGGAACTGAAGCGCATTTGGGATTCGGCTCAGGCTGATGTGGAGCGGGCTGAAGGCCGGAGGGGAGAGAGAATCGAAATTACGCCCGAGGCGCTTCGGACGTTCGCGGCCGCAGCAAAGGACCGGATGCGGGGTGAAGACGGTTCCTTCCGGCGGAACTATATCCAGCAGCTCGTGCAGCGAGCCGAGGTGGGAACCGACGAAATTCGCATAGTGGGATCGAGAGCCCGGCTCCTCCAGACGTTTGTGGCGTCCGGAGGAAAGCCTGGAGTGGAAACTGCGGCGCATGGCGTTCGCAGTTTCAATCTGAAATGGCTCCCGGAGTAGGACTCGAACCTACGACCCAGCGGTTAACAGCCGCTTGCTCTACCAACTGAGCTATCCGGGATCAGCGGGCGCTCCGTATAGCGAAGCTCCGCCCGTCACGCAAACCGCTTCGTCTGCCCCAGGGCAATGCCGGGGTGGACTGGGAGCGGAACCCGCCGGAAAGCGTCAGGCCGCCGCCGCGCGCGTCGGCTGCATCATCGTCTCCCCGTCCAAAGTCGCCGCCACGGCGTGTACCACGGCGGCGATCCGCACGGCGGCCTGTACCTGCTCCTGGGTCAGCCCAGCCTGGCGGACCACCTTCTCATGGCTCTCCATGCACATCCCGCAGCCATTGATGGCGGAGACCGCGAGCGACCAAAGCTCGAAATCCGCCTTGTCGACCCCGGGGCGGCCCATGACGTTCATCCTAAGCTTGGCCGGCATGGTCGCGTAGTCGCCGCCCACCAGGTGGACGAAGCGGTAGTAGACGTTGTTCATCGCCATGATCGAGGCCGCCGCCTTGGCGGCGTTCAGGGCCTCGGGCGAGAGAAGCGGCGCGAATTCCGCGAGAATCGCCCGCGTCACCTCGGCATTGCGCGAGGCCAGCGCCGAGGCGACGAACGTGCCGGCGCGCTGCTGGCTGGTGAGCGCGGGCTCGGTCGCCAGCGACCCAAGGTTCAGCCGGATATCCTTGGCGTGGTCGGGAATGCGGTCCTTCAGCGCGTCGAGCGACATAGGGCGGTCTTCCTTGAAAGAGTGGCGGCCCCGCGTCGAGGCAGGGCCGCCGGACAGCACTCAGGCGGCGGGGCGTAGGTAGTCCTCGCCCTTGTTCCAATTGCACGGGCAGAGCTCGTCGCTCTGCAGCGCGTCGAGCACGCGCAACACCTCGGCCGGATTGCGGCCCACCGAGAGGTCGTTCACCGAGGCGAAGCGGATGATGCCGTCGGGGTCGACGATGAAGGTCGCCCGCAGCGCCACGCCCTCGGTGCGGTCGAGCACGCCGAGCGCCTGCGCCAGCTCTTTCTTGATGTCGGCCAGCATCGGGATGGGCAGGTCGCGCAGGTCGTCGTGGCTGAGGCGCCAGTTCAGGTGGACGAACTCGCTGTCGGTCGAGACGCCGTAGACCACCGCGTCGCGGTCGGCGAAATCGCGTGCCAGCTTGCCGAAGGCGACGATCTCGGTCGGGCAGACAAAGGTAAAATCCTTCGGCCAGAAGAACACGATCTTCCACTGGCCGGCATCGCTCGCGCTGCTGATACCAACGAATGCGGTCTTGAGGTCCAGGCCCTGGGAGCCCGGCTGAACGGCCTTGAGATTGAATTCGGGGAAGCGGTCGCCAACGGTCAACATGCGAAGAATTCTCCTTGTTCGCGATGTGGCCCGCATATGGCGGCACCGCCGATTTCGTGCCAATGAATATTATCTAACGTTTTGATCGATCGGTTCGATGGAAGCCCTGCCCAGCCCGCAACAGCTCCGCTATCTTGTGGCGCTCGCCGAGTTCCAGCATTTCGGTCGCGCGGCCCAGGCCTGCGCGGTGACGCAATCCACCCTCTCGGCGGGCATCCTGGCCCTCGAACGCCAGCTCGACGCCCGCATCCTGGACCGCGCTGCCGGGCGACACGTGGTGTTTACCCCGCTCGGGCGGGAGTTGGTGGACCGTGCTGGCCAGGCTCTCTCCGCGCTCGCGGCTTTCACCGAGACGGCAGTGGCGGCCCGCGCGCCGATGAGCGGGCCGTTGCGGCTCGGCGTGATCCCGACCGTGGGGCCGTTCGTGTTGCCCCGCCTGATGCCCGCGCTGCGGCAGGATTTTCCCAAGCTCCGGCTCTTCCTGCGCGAGGATGTCACCGACCGGCTGATGGAGCGCTTGGAACAGAGCCGGCTTGACGTGCTCCTCCTGGCGATGCCGTGTGACTGTCGCCTTGCGAACACGATGCCCGTGGGACGCGACGAGTTCGTCGCCGCGCTACCCGCCGATCACCCGCTGGCACGCTGCGAGCGCGTGTCGGTGAGGGCGCTCGCGACCGAGCGCTTGCTTTTGCTGGAGCATGGACACTGCCTGCGGGACCAGGCCCTGGCGGCGTGCGGAATGGCGACGCGGGCCGAGAGAGAGGGGCAGGATGGGTTCGCCGCGACCAGCCTGCATACGCTGGTGCAGATGGTTGCCGGCGGGCTCGGCGTCACCTTGCTGCCCCGTCTGGCGATCGACGCGGGCATCGCCGCCGGCACCGGGATCGCCCTGCGCCCGCTGACCGGCGCCGGAGCGTGGCGCACCCTGGCTCTGGCCTGGCGACCGAACGCGCCGCGAACAGAGGATTATCGCGCCCTCGGCGCCGTGCTGCGGCGTAGCTGCGACACCATCGTCGGAAAGTAGCTCACGGACTCGGGTCGGCTGGCCGACGCGACACGATGCTGACGACAGCGCCCACGAAGATCGCGCCCATCAGGCTTACCACGACGACCAGCCAGCGCAGGCGGAGCGCGGTCGCCTGCTCCTCGGCGATGAAGCGGGCACGCATGGCCGCCCGCTCGCGTTGGATGCGGTCCTCCCACGAGCCGGCGCCCTGAGTGATTGGTGCGGCGCTCTCGCCGAGGCGGGGTGCCAGTGCCGCGATGGCGCGGTCGGGATCTGGTCCGCGCGCGGCGATCAGCGCCTCGTCGAGTGCCGCGTCCACGGCGAACCCTCGCTCCATCGGAATCGGCAGCGCGTAGGTCGCGAACACGCCGGCGAGGCCCGCCACGATGAACGCCATCACCGCGAAGGCGATCCAGCCGCCGCTCGTCCCTTGACCCATGATCCATGCTCCGCCGTTGCGTCGCGCACATCGCCCGGCCCGCCTGGAGCGTCAACCACCGGGCTTAACGGGTTTTCAATGCTTGCCGGACAGGCTGTGCGCGCTGGAGGTGGTGGCAAAAATGCTCCTGGAGAGTGTGCGCAGTTGGTTGGGCGGGGGATCGCCCGCGCCGGGAACGGGGCCGCCATTCCCGGGCGAGCTGGAGGACCCACGCGAGGCGGACCTGCCGGCCAAGCCGGAAGGCCCCTGGCCAGCCGCGCGCATCGAGGTGTGCGAGCAGATCTGGGGCGAGGGGTTCCTGATCCCCGGCGGCGGCGAGGAGGTGATGCGGCTGGCCAAGCCGCTAGGCCTATCCTCGGCCGCGAGCCTGTTGCTGGTCGGCGCGGGCAGCGGCGGCGCGCCCCGCATTATCGCCTCGCAGCTCGGTGTCTGGGTCAGCGGCTTCGAGTCGGACCCCGACCTCGCCGCACTCGCGATGGAGCGTTGCACGCGCGCGCGGCTCGGCCGTCGCGCGATGGTGGAGATGTGGTACCCGCAGGCGCCTTCGTTCCGCATCCAGGCCTATCACCACGGGCTGGCATTGGAGCCGCTGCGCGACGCCAAGCCGGAGCCGGTGCTCGCCGCCCTCGCCGGGGCGCTCAGGCCGCGCGGACAGCTGATGCTGGTCGAGATGGTCGCCGACGAACCGCTGGACGCTGCCGATCCCCTGGTCGCGGCCTGGTGTCGGCTGGAACGTCGCTCGGCCGAATTGCCGACGGAGCGCGCCGTCACCCGCATGTTCGGCCGGCTCGGCTTCGAGGTGCGCGTGGCCGAGGACGTGACGCAGCGCTATATCCACCTCGCCGTGCTGGGCTGGCGGGCCGCGGTGCGCGACATGAAGGCCGAGCGGCCGCCGCCGGCCCGCGCCGCGCGCATCGTCGCCGAGGCCGAGCTATGGCTCGTCCGGCTCCGCATGATGCGCGAGGGCCGGGTGCGGATGATGCGCTGGCACGCCATCAGCTCGCGGCGGGAGCTGGCTTGACAGCAGCGTCCCGCCTCCGTAGGAACCGGCCCTCGAGTTGATCGCCCACACGCGCGCCCGGCCGCAAGGCCCGCATCGGAAGTCGCTCTCATGAAAGTTCGCAACAGCCTTCGCTCGGCCAAGGCCCGAGACAAGAACTGCCGCGTGGTGCGCCGCCACGGGCGGATCTACATCATCAACAAGAAGAACCCCCGGATGAAGGCCCGTCAGGGCTGAGGCCGTCGGATTCAGCCTAGCCGGGGAATTTTCAGTCTCTACGTCATGATCGGCGGAGGCCGATCATCCACGCCTTCGACGCGGGCGACGACGGAGTGTTGGGGCGAGAGCCAGATCTGACTTGCAGGCCGCCCTCGGGTGGCCCTTGCGCGTTCTTGCCCCCGAAAGGCCGAAGCGCCATCTTCGGCCCATGCGGGGAAAACGCCGATGATCAGGCAGCCTGAACCCAAACCCGACGTGCTGGCCCGCCGCGACGAGATCGTCGCCGGCCTTAGCGCGCTGTTGCCCGCCGAGGCGGTGATCGCCGAGCCCATCCGCCTCAAGCCCTACGAGACCGACGGCCTGCCAGCCTACCGGCAGCTGCCGCTCGCCGTAGTGCTGCCCGACAGCACCGAGCAAGTGGCAGCGGTGCTCCGCTTCTGCCACGCCAACGCCGTACGCGTGGTGCCGCCCGGCGCCGGCACCAGCCTCTCGGCAGGTGCCTTGCCAATGGCTGACGCTGTGGTGCTCGGCATGATGAGGATGAACCGCATCCTGGACATCGACTACGCCGACCGCTGCGCCCGCGTGCAAGCGGGCGTGACCAATATCGGCATCACCAACGCCGTGCAGGAGCGCGGCTTCTTCTACGCCCCCGACCCGTCGAGCCAGCTCGCCTGCATGATCGGCGGCAACGTCAGCATGAACTCGGGCGGCGCGCATTGCCTGAAATACGGCGTCACTGCCAACAACCTGCTCGGCCTGACCGTGGTGACGGTCGAGGGCGAGGTGCTGGAGATCGGCGGCGCCCATCTCGACGCGGCAGGGTATGACTGGCTCGGCCTGCTGACCGGCAGCGAGGGCCAGCTCGCGGTGGTGACCGAAGTCACCGTGCGCATCCTGCACGGTCCGGAAGGGGCGCGGGCGATGCTGGCGGCGTTCCGCTCCAATGAGATTGCCGGCGCCTGTGTCGATGCGATCATCGGCTCGGGCATCATCCCGGTGGCGCTGGAATTCATGGACCGCCCGGCGATCCACGCCTGCGAGGCCTTCGCGCATGCCGGCTACCCGCTCGACGCCGAGGCCCTTCTCATCATCGAGGTCGAGGGCAGCACGGCGGAGCAGGACGATCTGCTCGGCCGCATCCGCGCGATCTGCGAGAAGCACGACCCGATCAGCCTGAAAGTCTCATCCTCGCCCGAGGAGTCGCTGGCGATTTGGAAGGGCCGCAAGGGCGCGTTCGGGGCGGTCGGGCGCATCAGCCCCGACTACATGTGCATGGACGGCGTGATACCGACCAGCCGGCTGCCCGAGGTGCTGCGCCGCATTGCCGAGATGAGCGACCAGTACGGCCTCAAAGTGGCCAACATCTTTCACGCCGGCGACGGCAACCTGCATCCGCTGATCATGTTCGACGCCAACGATCCCGACAGCTTCCATCGCGCGGAGAAGTTCGGGGCCGAGATCCTGACCCTTTGCGTCGAAATGGGCGGCTGCCTCACCGGCGAGCACGGGGTCGGGGTGGAAAAGCGCGACCTGATGCCGGTGCAGTTCAACGCCGGCGAGCTCGACCAGCAGCGCCGCATCAAATCCGCCTTCGACCCCCTGTGGCTGCTCAACCCGAGCAAGGTGTTCCCCCTGGTCGACACGCCCGCGCTTGCCGCGGAATGAGCGACGGACTCGCGCCGGCCGACGAGGCGGGGATCGCGGCGGCGGTGGCCGAGGCGGCCGCGCGGGGCGAGCCGCTCGCAGTCGCCGGCAACGCCACCAAGGCGTCGATGCTGCGGCCGGTGCAGGCGGCACGCGGCCTGTCCACCCGCAACCACGCCGGCATCACGCTCTACTCGCCGACCGAGCTGGTGATCGCCGCCCGCGCCGGCACCAAGGTCGCGGAGATCGCGGCGGCGCTGGCCGAGCGCGGCCAGCCTCTCATTTCGGAACCGCCCGATCTTTCAGCACTTC
Source organism: Alphaproteobacteria bacterium (assembly GCA_017307285.1). Taxonomy (GTDB): domain Bacteria; phylum Pseudomonadota; class Alphaproteobacteria; order Acetobacterales; family Acetobacteraceae; genus JAFKFI01. The sequence continues at coordinate 48,704 of JAFKFI010000068.1, forward strand.
TCGGCACGACCGGCGATCAAACGATCGGCGGCGTGGTGGCCGCCAATCTCTCCGGCCCGCGCCGGATTGCCTGGGGTGCGACGCGCGACCACGTCCTCGGCGTGCGGGCGGTGAACGGGGAGGGCCAGGTGATTCGCTCCGGCGGGCGGGTGCTGAAGAACGTCACCGGGCTCGACCTCTGCAAGCTGCTCAG
>JAFKFI010000151.1 GCA_017307285.1 Alphaproteobacteria bacterium
CGCTGCGCGCCGAACTCCCACGCTCAACCGCACGGACAAGCCGCCGGCGCAGATCCTGAGACAAAGGTGCCGCCATCACAGCCTCGCTGCTCAACCGGCATTCTCGAATCAGAACCCGCCGACTCTACGCAAGCCTAAATTGCTCTAGGCGTGCGAGGCTTTCGGGTACGCGCCGCGATTGGCTGTTGGCCCGCTGCAAGGGTAGCGACTTTACCTGCGCGGTCTGGTGAGCGAGCTTGCTGCCGAGCGGGGTCTCAAGGTCGACTATGTGTCGGTCTGACGTTTCGTGCACGCCGAAGGGCTGATGCATGAAAGACCGTTTAGGCCAGCGAGCGCGATCGCCCCGGCATAGCCCGGCGCCGGGCGCAGTGGCAGCGCTACCAAGGGCGGATCGATCCCAAGCGCCTGGTGATTATCGATGAAACTTGGACCAAGACGAACATGGCCCCGCTGCGTGGCTGGGCGCCGAAGGGCAGCCGCTTGCCGGGCCGTGCGCCATATGGCCGCTGGAACACCATGACGTTTTTGGCTGCCCTCCGGCACGATCGGGTCGAGGCGCCGTTCCTGCTCGACGGTCCGATCAACCACAGAGCTTTCTGGCCTATGTCGAGCAGGTGCTGGTATCAACCTTGCGTCCCCGCGACGTGGTCGTGGCCGACAAGCTCGCCTGCCACAGAAGCCCGGCGATACGGCGTATCACACGCAGCAGCCAATACGGCTTCGAATCCGTTATCGTCGCCTTCAACCGCCTGCCAATACCGCGCCCGATTGGCACCAAATCTCGCCTTGCCGGTGATGCATGGCCGAGCCCTCTGTCCGTTTCGTCAAGCCGCTCTCGCCCAAACACTCCGGTTCTTCCCAACGGCCGTCGGCATCGTCAACGTGTCGCCGTCCGCCTGGCCGGTGCCTGCTTCGCCATCGGCCTATCGAGGAACGCGTCGCTCTCCACACGGAACTCGGAAAGCCGCGGCGTGGTTGGATCTCACGCCGCCGCAGTCTGGCGATAGATGCAGCCGAGAGACAGAGCGGAATTCATTCCGCTACAGGCTAGTACCGCCGCAGCAGCGCCACCAGCCGGCCCTGCACCTTCACCGCGTCGGCCGGAAAAATGCGTGTCTCGTGACGGGCGTTGGCGGGTTCCAGAGCGATCGAGTTGCCGCGCCGACGAAGTCGCTTCAGCGTTACCTCGTTCTCGTCCACCAAGGCCACGACGATCTGGCCGTTTTCGGCGTTCTCGCCACGGCGGATCACCACCGTGTCACCGTCCAGGATGCCGGCCTCGATCATCGAATCGCCCGCGACTTCCAGGGCGTAATGCTCGCCGCTGCCGAGCAGCGCCATCGGCACCTCGATCTGAGTCCCCGCGTCGCGCAGCGCCTCGATCGGCAGACCGGCGGCGATCCGGCCATAGAGCGGCAGCTGCACCGCCCCCGCCTCGTTCGCCGCCCGCACGCCAGGGAGCCGGCTGGTGAAATCCCCGCGGATGACGTTGGGCGCGAAATTCTGCGGTTCGGCCACTCGCGCCGAGCCGACCGCCTCTTGTATGCGGGGCGCGGCATCCTCCGGCAGCCGAACCACCTCCAGCGCTCGCGCCCGATGATGCCGGCGGCTAAGGAAGCCGCGCTCCTCGAGAGCCGAGATCAGCCGGTGGATGCCGGATTTGGATTTGAGTTGCAGCGCTTCCTTCATCTCCTCGAAGCTGGGCGAGAAGCCGGTTCGTTTCAGGTGGCGGTCGATGAAGACCAGGAGCTCGTATTGCTTGCGGGTCAACATTGCGGACGCCTCATTTCCCGTTCGGGTTGCCAGCCCAGCTCCGATCCCAACGGGACTCCACCGGAACAAACCAGCAACCGTTCCGATGTTCTAGATAGGTTCGCGGCACAACGTCAAGTTTAAGAAATGATGACGTTCAAACCCCGATCGCGTCGAGCCGGATCGCCCGCACCGGCGCGCCCGCCGGCAATGCCGGAGCGTGCGGCGCCCGCAGCACCAGCGCGTCGGCGAGTGCGAAGCGCCGCAGCATGGAGGAGTCCTGTGCGCCGAACGGCGTCACCACCGCCGAGCCGGTCTCGTCCAGTGTCATCGTCGCGCGCAGATGGTCGGCGCGCTGGTCGTTCGCTGCCACCGGCCCCCCGAGCGTGGCGGGAATAGTGGGCGGCGGATCGCCCGCCCCGCCCGACAGTTTGCCGAGTGCCGGCATCAGGAACAGGATCGAGCAGACCAGCGCGGAGACTGGGTTGCCCGGCAGCCCAAGCACCGGCACCCCACCCAGGCCGCCGAACATCACCGGCTTGCCCGGCCGCATCGCGATCTTCCAGAAATCCACCTCGAGCCCGCGCTGCGCGAGCCCGGCCACCACGAGATCATGCTCGCCCACGCTGGCCCCGCCGGTCGTCACCAGCATGTCCATCCCGGCGACGGCATCCGCGACCGCCGCGATCGCCTCGCGGTCGTCCTGCACCACGGGAAGCACGATCGGCTCGCCGCCGGCCGCGCGTACCAGGGCGGCGAGGGCGTGCGAGTTGGAACTCACGATCCCGCCCGGCGGGATGGGCTCGCCCGGCATGGCGATCTCGTCCCCCGTCGCGAGAATGGCGACGCGCGGCCGCCGGTGCACGCCGAGCCACGGGTGATTGGCCGCCGCCGCCATGCCGATGTCGCGCGCGGTCAGCCGCCGCCCCGCCGGCAGCACCTCGTCACCGGCGGAGAAATCCTGCCCCGCGCGGCGGATGTGCCGGCCGGCCACCACTGCCTCGTTGACCGTCACGAGCTCGCCGTCGCGCGTCGCATCCTCTTGCAGCAAGATGCCGTCCGCGCCCGCCGGCACGATGCTGCCGGTGAAAATCCGTACGGCCTCGCCCGGCCCGAGGGCGCCAGCGAAGGGGTGGCCGGCGGGCGCGGTGCCGATCAAGCGGAGCCGCGCACCCAACCCGCCATCCGCCGCCCGCAGCGCGTAGCCGTCCATCGCCGAGACATCCGCCGGCGGCTGGGTGAGGCGCGCGCGCACCGCGCCGGCGGTGACGCGGCCCCAGGCATTCGCCAGCGCGACGATTTCGGCCGGCGTGGGGCGCAGCCCCGAGAGGATGCGGGCGCGGGCTTCCTCGACACTGATCATCGACCTCTCCCGCCTGTCCGGTCAGTCCTGGCTGAAATCACCGGACTTGCCGCCGGATTTCTGGACCACCCGGATCGCCTCGATCCGCATGCCGCGATCCACCGCCTTGCACATGTCGTACACGGTCAACGCCGCGACGCTGGCCGCCGTCAGCGCCTCCATCTCGACCCCAGTCCGCCCGGTCGTCCGCACCGTCGCGCTGATCTCGACGGCGTTCGCCGCTGCGTCAGGGGCGAGGTCGACCGCCACGGCGGAGATCGGCAGCGGATGGCAGAGCGGGATGAGATCGGCGGTGCGCTTGGCCGCCATGATGCCGGCGAGCCGTGCCACGCCGAGCACGTCGCCCTTCTTCGCCTCGCCGCGCTCGATCAGCGCCAGCGTCTCTGGCCGCATCACGATCCTCGCGCGGGCGGTCGCCACCCGGTCGGTGACGGACTTCTCCGTAACGTCGACCATTGCCGCGTTGCCGCGCGCGTCGAAATGGGTGAGGCCGCTGCTCATTGCGCCGCAGCCTGCGCCTCGTCGCCACGCAGCAGCGCCCGCGTCGCCGCCGTCACGTCCGGCTGGCGCATCAGGCTCTCGCCCACCAGGAAACAATGCGACCCCACCGCCGCCAGTCGCCCGAGATCGGCATGCGTGCGGATGCCGCTCTCCGAGACCAGGAACCGGTCGGGCGGTACGTAGGAAGCGAGCCCCTCCGTGACCGCAAGATCGGTCTGCAACGTTTTGAGATTTCGATTGTTTATCCCGATCAGCGGCGTCTGCAGCCCGAGCGAGCGGTCGAGTTCTTGCCGATTATGCACCTCGGCCAGCACATCCATATCGAGCGCCCGGGCCAGCCCTTCGAGCTCGCGCGACTCCTCATCGGACAGCGCGGCCATGATGAGCAAGATGCAATCGGCCCCCATCGCCCGGCTCTCATAGACCTGCCAGGGCTCCAGGATGAAATCCTTGCGCAGCACCGGCAGATCGACGGCGTTCCGCGCATCGCGCAGATCGTCGAGGCTGCCCTGGAAATGCGGCTCGTCGGTGAGCACCGACAAGCATGCCGCGCCGCCGTCGCGATAGGCGCGGGCAAGGGATGCCGGATCGAAATCGGGGCGGATCAGGCCGCCGGACGGCGAGGCCTTCTTGATTTCGGCGATGAGGGCGAAGCCGTCGCGCGCCGCGGCCTCCATCAAGCAGCGGCCGAAGCCCCGTGTGGGCGGTTTTCCGGCGATCCGGTTGCGCAGCGAATCAATGCTGGTCAGCGCCTTGCGGCGCTGCACCTCCTCACGTGTGTCCGCGCAGATGCGGGCCAATGTGTCCGGAGGGTCGGCATCATGCGCTTGTTCCATGCGGTCTCCTCGCATCCGTTGGCGTGGCTGCGTCAGCCGGCGGCGGATGTCTCGCTCGGGCAGGTCTCGCGCCGCAGGATGTCCAATGCGCCCAGGGCGGCCCCGGAATCCAGTGCCTTTCCCGCCAACGCGACACCTTCTCGAAGGTCGCCAGCACGGCGGCCGACGATCAGGCCGGCGGCGGCGTTGAGGAGCACGGTGTCGCGATAGGGTCCGACGGCGCCTTTCAGCAACGCGTCGAGCGAGGCGGCGTTCAGCGCGGCGTCGCCGCCCTTGATCGCGGCGACCGGCGCGCGCGTCAGTCCGGCATCCTCGGGGGTCACGACAAGCTCGCTGATCGCGCCATCGCGCAACGCGATCACCCGGTTCTCGCCCGCGACGGTCAGCTCATCCAATCCCTGGCCATGCACGATCCAGGCGGAATCGGTGCCAAGCCGCGCCAGCGTCTCCGCCATCGGCCGCGCCCATTCCGGCGCGAACACGCCGGTCAGCTGACGCCGTACGCGCGCCGGATTCGCCAGCGGCCCGAGCAGGTTGAAGATCGTCCGCGTGCCGAGCTCGACGCGCGGGCCCGCCGCATGGCGCAGCGCCGCGTGGTGACGCGGCGCGAACAGGAACACGCAATTCGCCGCGCGTAGAATGTCGGGCAGGCGGTCGAGCGCGACATCGACATCGACGCCCAGTGCGGCCAGCACGTCGGCGCCGCCGGTACGCGAGCTCAGCGCGCGGTTGCCGTGCTTGGCCACGGGCACGCCGCAGCCGGCCAGCACGAAGGTCACGGCGGTCGAGACGTTCAGCGTGCCCGCCCCGTCGCCGCCGGTGCCGCACACATCGATGGCATCCTCGGGCGCGACGATCGCGGTCATCCGCGCCCGCATGGCACGCACCGCGCCGGTCAGTTCGGGCACGGTCTCGCCGCGCACCCGCATCGCCATCAGCAGCCCGGCGATTTGCGCCGGCGTCGCCTCGCCCGACATGATGATGCCGAACGCCTGCTCCGACTCGTCCTCGGATAGCGCTTCGCCGATCGCCAGCCGGGCCAGGATCGGTTTCAGGTTGTTGGACACGCGACCCTCGCGGAGAGGTCAGGCGGCCTTCGCCGGCTGGTTCGAGCCGCGCGCGATCGCCAGGAAATTTGCCAGCAAGTCATGCCCGTGCTGGCTCGCGATGCTTTCCGGGTGGAACTGCACGCCGAACACCGGCAGGGTGCGATGGCGCAGCCCCATCACCACCCCATCCTCCGTCCACGCGGTCGCCGCCAGCGTGTCGGGCATGCTGTCGCGGTCGAGGATCAAGCTGTGATAGCGCGTCGCCTCGAACGGCGAGGGCAGCCCCGCGAACACATCGCTGCCCTGGTGAGAGATACGGCTGAGCTTGCCGTGCATCGGCACCGGCGCGCGCACGACGGTCCCGCCGAACGCCTGCCCGATCGCCTGATGACCCAGGCACACGCCGAGGACGGGCACCTTGCCGGCTGCCGCGGCGATCAGGTCGAGGCAGATCCCCGCCTCGTTCGGCGTGCACGGCCCCGGCGACAGCACGATGGCCTCGGGTTGGAGCGCCAGCGCCTCGGCCGGGGTCAGCGCGTCGTTGCGCCAGACATCGCAAGTCGCGCCAAGATCGCCCAGGAAGTGGACGAGGTTGAACGTAAAGCTGTCGTAGTTGTCGATCAGAAGGATCATGGC
>JAFKFI010000069.1 GCA_017307285.1 Alphaproteobacteria bacterium
GGGTCCGAGCTCACTCGTGTGGGCGGACGACCCCTCACCCCGACCCTCTCCCACAAGGGGAGAGGGAGAAGAAGTCAGCTCCACTTCGGCTTGGGCCAAATGATCGGGGTCGGTGATTTGCCACCGACGATCTTGGAAACCCCGCCCTGCCACTGGATCGCGACGTAGCGGTAGCCCTCCTGCTGGCCGCGCTCGTTCACCTTGTAGGTGCCCATCACGGTGGGAAAGCTCTGTGTTGCCAGAAAATCCCGGATCTTGGCGCGGTCGGTGCCGGCGGCCTTGATCGCGCCGGCCATGAGCTGCCCGGCGGCGTAGCCAGCGGCGGAGTGGTAGGACGGCGTGCGCTGATACCGCTTCTCGTAGGCGGCGACGAAGGCGCGGGTCTGGTCGTTGTCCTCGGTCGCCTCCCAGGCAGAGCGACCGAAGATGCCCTCGACATTCGCGCCGAGCGCGTTCTTGCTTACCCCGTCCGCCGCCTGGATGAAATTGTAGCCGGGCGGGTTGAAGGCGCGCTCGATCATCTGTCGAGTGAGGGCGATCGAGGGCTGGTAATAGCCGCCCATCGACACCGCCTCGGCCCCGAAACCCACCATGCGCTCGATGATCGAGCGGAAATCCTGCGCCCCCGGCGTGTAGCCGTAGGCTTCCACGGTGAGCCCCTGCGCCCCCGCGGCCTTCACTGCCCATTCCTTTGCACCGACCGAGAACGGCGTCTCCTCGAACACGATGGCAAGCTTCTTGAGGTCCGGCGCCTTGGTCTTGACGATCTCCAGGAATCCCTGGTGGTCGTAGGTCGAGGAGGGAAAGGCCTGGAAGCTCCACTGCAGTTTGCGGCGCGACCAGATGCTGCTGTCTGAGGCGAGCGTGCCGATCATCGGCACCTGCGCCCGCTCCGCCACCACCGCCTCGGCGTCGGTGATCGGACTCGCGTAGGGGCCGAGCAGCGCCAGCACGCCGTCGCGGTCGATCAGACGCTGGGCCAGCACGCGGCCGGTATCCGGATTGCTCTCGTCGTCATACAGGGTGAGCTCGACCTTGCGGCCGTCGATGCCGCCGGCGGCGTTGATCTCGTCGACCCAGAGCAGATAACCCTCCTGGGTGTATTTCGCGCTGTCCGACAGGCGCCCGGTGAGGCCCACGGACGCTCCGAGCTTGATCGGCTCCGCCGCGCGCGCCTGGCGCGCGCCGACCAGCCCCGCCGCCGTTCCGGCGATGAACAGGCGTCTCGATATGCGCGACATCGGCAGTTCCCCTCCCTGGAGCCGCACTTTCACCCCGGCCCGGCAGCGTCGCAAGATGGCGCGATTGACAAGCGCGCCGTCCGGGCTATCCCAGAACGACCCGCGCAGGGAGCGGAGATGGTCCGGCTCACCGAACTCACGCGCTACGACGACGCGCAACGCCATTTCGCGCCCGAGAAGCTATGGGCGCTGTTCGACGGCGACCGCGCGGCGCTCAACATCGCCCACGAATGCATCGACCGTCACGCCGCGCCCGGTCGCATGGCGGTGCGCATCGCCCATGCCAAGGGCCGCGACGAGGCGCTGAGCTTCGCCGAGATCGCCGCCTTGTCGTCGCGCTTCGCGCACTTCCTCGAAGCGCGCGGCATCGCCAAGGGCGACCGCGTGGCGTTCATGCTGGAACCGTCGCTGCCCTTCTATGTCGGCCTGTTCGGCGCGATGAAGCGTGGCGCCGTCGCGGTGCCGCTGTTCACCCTGTTCGGCCCCGACGGATTGCGCCTGCGCGTGCTCGACTGTACGCCGCGCCTGCTCATCACCACGCGCGACAAGGCGGCCATCGCGCGCGACATCCCCGGCCTCGACGTGATCGTCGAGGACGACCTGATGGCGGCCATCGCCGCCATGCCGGATCGCTACGAGGTTGCGACCGGAGCGGACGATCTCGCCTGCTTCCAGTACACCTCCGGCACCACGCGCGAGCTGCCGGCGGCGGTGAAACACACGCATCGCGCCATCGTCGTGCTGATGGTCGCGGCCCTTTATGGCAGCGGCATTCGTCCGGGCGATGCCTTCTTCTGTCCCTCCTCGCCGGCCTGGGGACACGGGCTGTGGCACGGCACGCTCGCCCCGCTGGCGCTCGGCGTGACGACCGGCGCCTATGCAGGAAAATTCGATCCGGTGCGGCTGCTGCGGGCGCTCGACGAATACGGCATCAGCAATTTCGCCGCCGCCGCGACGCATTATCGCATGATGATGAACTCCGGCCGCGCCGGGGATTTCGGCCATTGCATCGAGAAGCTGTCCTTCACCGGCGAGCCGATGGACAGCGCGACGCAGGAAGCCGTCGAGGCGCATTTCGGCGTGCCGGTGTGCAGCATGTACGGCACCACGGAAGTCGGCGTGATCCTGGCGAGCTATCCCGGCGCACCGGACTTCGCGCACAAGCCGGGCTCGCTCGGGAAGCCGGTGCCTGGCGCCGAAGTCGAGGTGCAGCGGGCGGACGGTTCGCGGTGCGAACCGGGCGAGGTGGGCGAGATCAAAGTGCGGCGGCGCGGCGCCTGGTTCCCGACCAAGGACCTCGGCCGCATCGACATGGACGGTTATTTCTTCCACGCTGGCCGCGCCGACGACGTCATCATCTCCGCCGGCTGGACGATGAGCGCGGTCGAGATCGAGGACGCGCTGCTGAAGCACACCGACGTGCGCGAGGCCGCGGCGATCGGCGTCGCGGACGAGGTGCGCGGGCAGGTGGTGAAGGCGTTCGTCGTCAGCGACCGCGCCGGCGACGAAGCATTCGCGCGCGAGCTGCAAGACCTCGTGCGCGCCCGCCTCAGCCAGCACGAATACCCGCGCCAGGTCGCCTTCGTCGCCGAGCTGCCCAAGACGCCGGCAGGCAAGGTCAACCGCAAGGCACTGCGCGATCGCGAAGCAAAGGAAGCGTGATGTCCGCCACGACGGCCGTGAAATTTCCCAAGATCACCGAGGCCGGGCTCGACGATCTGCGCCGGCGCATCGGCGTCACCATCGGCGACACGCTGGAACCCTGGTGCCACGAGGCGACGCGCGACAACATCCGCCACTACGCGCACGGCATCGGCGACGACAATCCGCTGTGGTGCGATCCGGGCTACGGCGAGAAATCAGCGCTCGGCGGGATGGTTGCGCTGCCGAGCTTCCTGTTCGCCACCAGCCGCATCATCTCGGGTTATGTCGGCGGGCTCGCCGGCGTCCACGCAATGTGGGCGGGGGCGAACTGGCAATGGCACCGCTGGGTGCGGCGCAACGAGGCAATCACCACCGAGGCGTCGCTCAAGGACCTCGTCGAGCACCAGACCAAATTCGCCGGCCGCGCCATCCAGCAGATCTACCACGTCGATTTCTTCGGCGCGGACGGCGACAAGGTTGCGGAGGCGGACAGCTGGTGTTTCCGCACCGACCGCGACATCGCGCGCGAGGAAGGCACCAAATACGCCACGCTGAAGGACAAGCCGCCACGCCGCTACACGCGCGACGAGCTCGATCGTCTCTACCAACTCTACGCGGCGGAGAAGGTGCGCGGCGCGCGAACCCGCCGCTTCGAAGAGGTGCAAATCGGCGAGGTGCTGCCGACGATGGCCAAGGGGCCGATGACCGTGACCGGCTTCATCGCCTACGCGCAGGGCTGGGGCGGGCTCTATATCCGCGCCAACAAGCTCGCCTGGAAGATGATCGACCGCCACCCCGGCCTCGGCATCCCCAACCGCTTCAACATCCCCGACTGCCCCGAGCGCGTGCACTGGGAGCCAGAGATGGCGCTGATGGTCGGCGCGCCCGGCGCCTATGACTACGGCCCCGAGCGCTGCTCCTGGCTGACGCACCATCTCACCAACTGGATGGGCGACGAGGGTTTCCTGCGTCGCGCCCATTGCCGCATCCGCCGGCACAACCCGGAGGGAGATTTGCTGTTTATCGACGGGCGCGTGGTCAACAAGCGCGTCGAAGATGGCCGCTGCCTGGTGGATATCGAGCAGGAAGCGCGCAATCAGGACGGCGAGCTGTCGGCGGTCGGCGGCGGCACGGTGGAACTGCCAGGGCGCGCGTAACGCCCTGGTCGGCGGTCACTCGGGTTCCGGCAGCCACACCTCGACCGTACCGGGCGATGGGCGCGGCCGGTCTGTCGTGGAGTCCTGCACGTGCCAATCGGCGCCGGTGGCCTTCAGGTCGGCGGCGACCGCCTTCGCTGCGGCTGCGTCTTCGACGAAGAAGTAGCGAATGACCGGCTCCCGAACATCACGACTGCCGGCCCGCGTCTCGACCTGGTCCGCGTGCGGCCCCAGCATGGTGCGCAGGCGGTCCGCCTCGGCCGCCCCCCATCCTGACCCGGTCGGATAGTGAATCACAACATGGCCTGCCGCCGTTCCAGTATGCGCGGTGGCCGCTGGCGTGACGGCGGCGGCAACCGATACCGGGGCGTGGCGCTGGGCCAGGTATTGCTCGAACAGCAGTTCACGCTGAGCCTCAGTGAGGCGCGCAGCCGTCGATTGATCGAGAAAGGCGTCGAATTCCCGGCGCAGGCGCTCGCGATCGTCGGCCGGCGGGGTCGATGCGGCCGTGTTTGCCGGCGCGGACTGGGTGGATGTCGCAGGACCCGAGGCGGCATTGGCCATCTGACCGACCGGAACGGCGATGGATGTATCGTCCGAAGCCGGGATCGCGCTGGTCGGGGCGCCGCTGGCCGGAGCGCTCGAAGATGGCGCCGCGGCGGGCGACGGGGCGGCAGCCACGACGGTCGGGGGTTGGTCGCCGTGCCCCGTGGCCGCCGAGGCATGGGCCGCGGCGGCGGTCGGCGCCGGGTGGTCCTGCGCGGTGGGGCGAGGGACCACCTCGAACTCGTAGGGGATGGCACGATAGAAGAAATCGTAGCCGGCCCAGCCAAGCCCGACGAGTGCCACCACGAGGGCCAGCAACACGACCGCGACGCGGCGGCCGAGCATCGCCTGATCCGCTGGCGGATCGCCTCCCGCCGGTTCCATACCGGGCTCCTCGGCGGACGAGATCGTCACGACGCTGCTTCCGATCTGGTCCCGCAGCGCGCGGAATGGCTCCTGGTCCAGCAACGCCCCGAAATCCGGTCCCCCGGCGAATAGCACCTGGAGCGCAGGTGAGTCGGGCGTGTGGACCGCCGGCAGCAATCGCAGGAACGAGAGAACCCGCGGCTGCAGCGTCTCCGCGCGCTCTACCACGAGCACCACCTGATCCTCATCGCCGCGCCGCCGGGTGAGCGCCAGCAATACACGCTCGGCGGCGCCCTCGTCCTCTGTCTGTTCGTCGCCGCCAAGCGCGCGGATCACCTCATCCACGGTCAGTGCCGTGGCCGGACCGGCGGCCGGTCGGACGATGCGGACCCGCCGCCCCTGCAACGCCACGCTCGCCGCGTCCAGCACGGCCGCGATCGCCTCCTCGTCCTCCCCGATCAGCGCGATGAACGGCTGTCGGTTCAGCACGGCCCTGGTCAGCCGGTCGGGTGCCACGCTATCGAGCGACACACTCATCGGCCGCCCCCGCAATCAGCAGCGACGACCTGGCTGGTCCGCGCTGGAGCCGGCACCGTCGGGCCGGAGTTGGCCCCCTCTGGCTTTCCCCCATGCGCCTGCCACGCCTCGAACTGGCGGAACAGCGCATCCTTCTCGGTGCTGGAAAGCCCGGTCGCGTCCGCCGGGCCGCAGGGCGCCGGCGCCGCTGGGCGTTTCACGGGCTGCGGCTTCTCCTCCGGCAGCGGCCGCGCGATCGCGACTGGCCTGTAGTGGGCTCTCGCCGGCGCAAGCACTGGCTGAGGCTGGCACGCGGCAAGGGTGCCGGCCAAGGCAACGAGGCCAAAGCCCGACGGAACTGCTCGCCACCTTGCCCAGGCGATCTGGCCTGGACATGCCATGCCAATCTTCTCGATGCGGACCATCATCGCGCTGCAGAGTTCAACTCAACCCAGGCGCATACTCAAGCTCTTTTCCCGATCGTTGCACTCGTGCGAAATGACCTGGACGGCTCCCTCAGAGCCACAGATACGGGAGAGCCCTGCGCAGCCCGCCCCGCACGGCCGATTTCATGCGTCCCGGCCATGCGCCGTAATCCCGCAAGTGGCGACCGCTTATCCCCTGGAGCCGCGGCTCCCGGGGAAACCTCGGCAATACACGCAAGTGCCGCCGGGCCTGCAACGACAAGTCGTACATGGCGAAAGCATCGAAGCCCTCGATCCGCTCCCAGGCGCCGCGATATGCAACATCGTACGCGTCACGTCGAACCGCAAAGACCCGCAGGTCCATATATCGGTTGCGATGCAGCCGGTCAGTCCCGACCAATGGCACGTTGTGCAGGTCGCAGACCAGATCGAGGGGCCGATCCGGCAAGGCAAGGCGCAGCTGTCGAATGTTGAGGAGCCGAAGCCTCCCGGTGGTCTTCCAGATCATGTCCGACCCATGCACGATCGAGGACAGCGCCAAGCCATGATCGATCAGCTTGAACTCGCCATAGGCCTTTCCGCGCGTTACCGGGTGGTCATTCCCGGCGAAGCTGATGATCTCGACCAGCTTGTCATGCGGGGTCCGCCGCGCCGCAGCCTCAATGGACCCGACGCCGCCCATCGAGTTGTCGACGAACAAAATGCGGTCGTACGGCGCATCGAGATCACGCAGATAGAATTCGAGCGCTCGCAGATAGTCGTTCAGACGCTCTTGATGATCCGAACGCGCCACAGCAGCGGCAGGCGGCTTCAGGGTCGCGGTAAGGAGGAGGATATCGCGCTTCGGTCGCGCCGGATCGAACCGCTCGCCGCTGACAATAGCGTGCTCGAACTGCATCATCACCGCCGGTCCCGGCGCCGGCCCCCTGTGGTCGTGGGCCGGAGATACACCGAGCCGGTTAAGGCTTCGCGACCCGGATCGCCGGTGTCGCCCTCGCGGCTATTCGGCTGCCGGCCGCGCCGCCGGGTCCGATTGCGGGATCGAGATGGCGCCGCCCCGATCGGAGAAGGTCGCCCGCACCGCAGCTGATCGCCGGCCGTAAGCTTCGACGGTCGCCACCGCCTCGGGTGCGATCGGTGCCAAGCGCGGCTTGCGCGCAAGCGCCGCCTCGATGAATGGCGCCAGCTCCTCCTGCTTTCGCGCCTCGCGCACACGGTCGCGTTCGGCGAACTCGGGCAGAACCTGGTCGCCGAACGCCCGTAGGCTGTCGCAGATGTCCTCGTGCCGGTTGGTGCCGCATTGCTGGATGAAGATCACCTGATCGATGCCGACATCCTCGTATGCCTTGATGTGCGCGCGCACCTGCGCCGGTGTGCCGATACCGCCACGCCCGGCATTGTCGGGCAGCGTGTCCTTCACCGCGAGGAACTTCTTCCAGACATTCGCCACCCCCGGCTCGTGCGCGCCGAAGATGCCGTAATAGCCGAGCGAGTAGCCGAAGAAGCGGAACCCGTCCAAGCCGCGCCGTACCGCCTCGTCCTCGTCGGCGTGGCAGGACATGCCGCTGACGATGGCGATGTTCGGATGCACGGTGTGGCCGATCGGCACGCAGGCGGACGAGCGGATGATGTCGTAGTACTCGTCCACCCATTTGCGCGCGAGCTCGGGCTCGATGAAGGCGAACGTGAGCGCGCCCATGCCGTGCCGCGCGGCACGGTGGATGGTCTCGCGCTTGGAGCAGGCCATCCACAGCGGCGGGTGCGGCTTCTGCACCGGCTTCGGCACGAGGTTGCGGGTCGGCATGTCAAAATAGCGGCCGGCGTAGCCCGGATACGGCCGCATCGCGAGCATATTAGCCGCCTGCTCCGTGGCCTCCTGCCACATCGCGGTCTTTTCGTTGGGATCGATCCCGAAGCCCTCCATCTCGACGGCGGTGGCGGACTCCCCAGTGCCCCAGTCGCAACGTCCGGCGGAGACGAGATCGAGCGCGGCGATGCGCTCGGCGACCCGCGCCGGATGATTGTAGCGCGGCGGCATCAGCGTGATGCCGTGGCCGAGCCGGATGCGCCTGGTGCGCTGCGAGCACGCGGCGAGGAATACCTCGGGTGCGGAGGAATGCGAGTATTCCTCGAGGAAATGATGCTCGACCTCCCACACGTAGTCGATGCCAACGCGGTCGGCGACCTCCACCTGCTCGAGGGCGTCCTGATACAGCTTGAGCTCCGAGCCCTCGCTCCAGGGCTGCGGGTGCTGATGCTCGTAGAAGATGCCGAATTTCATGCGCGTTTCCTCGATTTTCCGTGATCGTGGCGCACGGCGCACCGGAGTCAAGCAGCCGGCCGGGTTGACCGGCGCCGGATGCCTTGCCAGCCTCGGCGCAACGTCGAAGCGGGAGAAATGTCGTGGCAAAGGTCGCCGTCATCACTGGAAGCAACGGCCGCATCGGCCAGGCCTCCTGCCGCCGTCTGGCGCGGGCGGGCTTGGTCGCCGTCGGCGTGGATGTCGGCGCCACCGGGGCGGGCAACTGGCCGCACTATCAATGCGATCTCGCCGATCTCGCGGCGATGCGCGAGACCTTTGCTGCGATCGAGCGCGAGCATGGGCTGATCTCGGTGCTGTTCAACAACGCCGGCATCTACCACGACGGCGAGAACTTCCTCGACGCGACACCGGAGGGCTTCGACCAGACGCTCGACGTGAATCTGCGCGTGCCGTTCTTCGCGACCCAGCTGGTCGCAAAGCGGCTGATCGCCGAGGGCCAGCCGGGTGCCATCATCAATACCGCATCGCTCGCCGGACAGGCGGGCAGCGGCGTGGTGGATTACGGCGCGGCGAAAGCGGGCCTCATCAATTTCACCAAGAGCACCGCCCGCGCGCTCGGCCGGCACGGCATCCGCGTCAACGCCATCGCCCCCGGCGTGATCGACACTGCGATGGGCCGGCGCGTGCCCGAAGCCAACCGTACCCGCATCCTCGCGGGCAGCGCGCTCGGGCGCATGGGCGAGCCCGAGGAAATCGCCAACGTGGTGAACTTCCTCGCCGGCGACGAGGCCTCCTACATCACCGGCGCCACGATCGACGTGAACGGCGGGACGTAGGGATCGCCGCAAGTCGGCGGACTGAAGTCCGCCCTACAAGATTGGGCGTAGGGCGGAATTCATTCCGCCTCCGGCTACAATCACTCCCGAAGAAACGTGGCGAACGCCTCGACAGGTTCGCGCGGCGGCACAAGCGCGTTGGCCGGCTCGTCAGGGTCCTTGCGGCCGAGCGCCATGCCGCAGACGATGATCTCGTTCTCCGGGATCGAGAGATGACGCCGAATGATCGCGTGATAATTGCCGAAGGCGGCCTGCGGGCAGGTGTCGAGCCCGCAGCCGCGCGCGGCGACCATGATGTTCTCGAGGAACATGCCGAGATCTAGCCAGCTGCCGAGCTGCAGGTCACGGTCGATCGTGAAGATCATGCCGACCGGCGCGCCGAAGAACTCGTAGTTCTTGCCGTGCTGCACCTTGGTCGCGGCGTAGTCGCCCTTGCGGATGCCGAGGATGCCGTACAGCGCCCAGCCGATCTGCCGGCGACGGTCGATATAGGGCGCGTTCCAGGACTTGGGATAATACGGATACTCGAAATCGGGGTGCTCGCCCTTTTCATGGGCGGCGCCGATCTCGTCGCAGAGGCGCTTGCGCGCGGCCCCCGTGAGCACATAGACGCGCCAGGGCTGGGTGTTGGTCATGCTCGGTGCATTGGCGGCGAGTTCCAGCAGATGCCGCACTGTGGCCTCGGGCACCGGGTCGGGGCGAAACCCGCGCACGCTGCGGCGGGTGCGGATCGCGGCTTCCACCGCCTCGGACATCGTCTCGGCGCTCACCCGGCTCTCCTTCTGCTCATCAATCCGTTTTGCCTCAGGTCACGAGCAGGCGCAAAGCGCCGGGCTGCCAGGCGAGACACTCCCACGGGGCTGCTGGCGCAAGAATACGCTAGAACCATTCGCCATATGGTTGTATGGTGGCTCATCAATTCTCGCCGAGGTGCTCGCTTGGCCTCTGCCGTCATCATCCCTTTCCCGAGCCGCCGCTGCCTCTCCGCCGAGGAGCGTGCCCTGATCACCCAGTGGACGGCGGCTTCGCGCCCGCACGGGATCGCGCATGTCTATCTCAGCGCGCGGCACGAAAACGACCCGCCTGACGTGCACGATCGGATTCTGATCGTCGAGACCGCCGAGACCGGCGCCGCCTGGGTCATCCATCGCCCGGCGCGTCGCTGGATTCTTACCTCTGGGCAGGATTTGGCCGAGCTCGGTTCCTACGCGGCGCTGGGAGACGCCCTCAACGCGGTCCGTCCGGTGGCTTCTCCGGCGGTCGGGCGAGGCTTGGGCTGAACCGGCCCCCGGGGCGAAGTAGCCGAACGCGGCGAGACTCGCGGACCAGGCACGATCGCACTGGTCGATTTCCTCGTCCGTCAGCCGGGCGCGCCGGCGCCCCCACGGAGTCGGTCGGGGCGGCGCTGGTGCCGCGCGCCGATCAGAAGGTTGCGCCCGAACGCGCGAAGCTGCATTGAGCACCCGAGGCGAGTGCCGCGCTGTCCGTCTCGTTCGCGAGCATCGCCTCGCCGGCCGGAAGCAGCGCCCCAGTGGGGGCGAAGCGAATGCTCAGCCTGGTTTCACGCCCGGCCGGCCGGACGCCGTGCAGGCCGAGAGCGAACGCTGATCGCCGCGGCCGAACCTGCCCAGCCGGGCAAGATCGGCACGCGGTTGATCGCCTCGCAGCCGGGCGAGTCGCTGGCCGTTATGCGGCTACGGCCGCATGATCCTGAGCCGAAAGCGCGGCGGCGACCGTGGCGTGTGAGGCCGGATCTAGATTGGCCACCGCGAAACCGGCCGAGCTCGAGACGACTGGCTGGGCCGAAGCGTTCCCGCTACTGGCGGTCGGAACCAGATCGGCCACCGTTGCGGCGGCCGGGAACGGCACCAGATCCGCCCCGGTGGCGGCGGATGCGGTGTCCTCCGATGCTGCCGTTTGGAGGAACTGCGTCTCCGCTGGGGCGGCGAGCGTGGCGACCTGTCCGCTGGAGACGACCGGGCGCCACGGCGCGGCTGTCGCGAGCAGTGGCCGTGCCGTGAGCGACGCCACCCCGGACACGTTGACCGGCCCGGTCGCGATCTGCGCGTTGGTCAGTCCCCACAGCGCGTTGCCGGAGAAATTCGCCGTGGAGCTGGTCTGGTTCAGCACTGCCCGTGCGCTGCCGCGGACGAGATCGTTGATGATGGTGTTGTTGCTGACCGTCAGGGTGGACCCGGCGTACGGCGTGCCCTCGCCGCCAAAGTGGATGATCGCCGGGTTCTGGGACTTCGGACCTTGCTGAATGATGTTGTTGGACAATACGGCTTTCCCGCCGATTGGCAGGTCGACACTATAGCTGGCGCTCCCGGAGGAGCCGTCAAATATGCGGCTGTTCTGAATGATGGTTGTGGCCGCCCGGCTCTTGATCTCATGGCCGACCACGGCGTCATGGAAGTAGCTGTTGTTGATCGTCAGGTTAGCAATCTTGCCGACGTAGATGTTGTGCGTCTTGCCGTCGCCCGTGCCGTTATGCGCGAACTCGGTGTTGTTGATGGTGATCGTGCCGCTGGCATTGTCGCTCGCCAGTAGGCCTTCCTGGTTGTTGTAAAAATAGCAATTGTTAAGGACCAGATTGCCAGCTTGATAGCGGACGCCGGCACCATTGCCGTCGGCCACCTTCGCGCCGGTGAAGCTGATATTGTTGAGCGTGACATCATTGTTGGTAACTAGAATAGCCTTGCGGTTGGCAATCAGGCCGGTGGAGACCAGATTGACCTGGCCGCCCACCCCCTCGATCGTGATATTCGTTCTGATGATCGCGGAATCATTCGTATACGTGCCCGCTTTCACCTTGATCACGTCGCCGTCGTGCGACGCCGCGATCGCTGCCGAAAGTTTCCCGTATTGTTGACCCGCGCCTACTGTCAGAACTGCCAATGCTCTACACCTCCGTCGTGCGACGACTGCCGTGCTGCTCACGAAAATGTGCGCGCTGGGTCAGCCGACCATTAACCTAGACCGTAGAGCATCGTTAATTCTCAATCAAACAGCGACATACAGTCGCATACCGAAACTAAGGGTTGTCGGTTTGCAGCTCGGCTTTTCCGTAGGATAGTCCGCCGCGGCCAAACGGCCCGAGGGGAACGAAGCTCGATGCCTGTCAATCTGAAGCGCGTGTTCTACGTGGAGTACCTGGCCAGCCCTGCTTTTGCCGAGATTCTCGGCCGCCGGCCCGACGTGTCGCTGGAGAGGCTGGAGAACAACACCCCTCACGCCGAGGCCGAGCCCGTGCTCGCGGCCGCGCACACCTATCAGATCGGCGCGGCGCGCGATGAGATCGACCCGCGGTACTACGCCACGGCCGATCTGCTGGCCCGCACGCCGAACCTGATCGCGGTATCGAGCAACGGCGCCGGCTACGACACGGTCGATGTTCGGGCCTGCACCGCTGCCGGAGTGCTCGTGGTCAACCAGTCGGGCGGCAATCGGGAGGCGGTCGCGGAGCACGCCCTCGGGATGATGCTCGCCCTCTCCAAGCGGATCGTCGAGACCGACCGGCGGATGCGCGCCGCCTCCGGCATTCCCCGCAACGAGTACATCGGCAACGACCTGCTGGGCCGCACAGTGGGAATCGTCGGGCTCGGCAATGTCGGCTCCCGCCTCGCCGAACTGTGCCGTGGCCTGTTCCGGATGCGGGTGCTGGCCTACGACCCTTATCTCAGCGCGGAGCAGATCGCGGCGCGCGGCGCGGAGAAGGTCGAGCTCGACGCGTTGATGGCCGAGGTGGACTTTGTCTCGATCAACTGCCCCCGTACCGAAGAGACCCTCGGCATGATCGGCGCAGCGCAATTCGCGCGGATGCGGCCGCACGCCTATTTCGTCACCACCGCGCGCGGCGGCATCCATGACGAGCGCGCGCTGGCGGCGGCGCTGCGCGAGGGCCGCATTGCCGGCGCCGGCCTCGACGTGTGGGACAAGGAGCCGCCGCCGCACGATGACCCGCTGCTCGCCTTCGACAACGTCATCGCCAGCCCCCACACCGCCGGCGTGACACGCCAGGCGCGCACCAACATGGCGACCATCGCCGCCGAGCAGATGCTCGACATCCTTGACGGCAAGCGCCCCGAGCGCCTCCTCAATCCCGAGGTCTGGCCTGCCTACGCGACGCGCTTCGAGCGGATCATGGGGTTCCGGCCCCAAGGCTGACCCCGCCCGGTCACGATCGCGTCGAGGTGCACGATCAACGCAATGGACATGGTAATACGGTGATCCACTCTTCTTGAGGGACCAATGAGCCGTTATGCCCTACCGCCCACCGCCGGCCGTCTCTCGCGCCGCTCGTTCGCCGTCCTCGCCGGCGCGGCGGGCCTCGCCGGGATCGCCGGAAGCCGGGCGCGCGGCGCTCAGCCGGCGGCGATCCGCGTGGGCCATTTTCCCAATATTACGCATGTCCAGGCGCTGATCGCCCGCGCCCTGTCACGGCAAAGCAAGGGCTGGTTCGAGCAGCGGCTCGGCCGGCCGGTCGAGTGGTTCGCCTACAATGCCGGCCCGAGTGCGATGGAGGCGATCTTCGCGGAGTCGATCGACCTCACCTATGTCGGCCCGAGCCCGGCGATCAACGCCTACGCCAAGTCGCGCGGCGAGGAGATCCGTATCATCGCCGGCGCGCTGGATGGCGGCTCGGCGCTGGTGGTGCGACCCGACGAGGGCCTCCGCACCGCCGCCGATTTCCGCGGCAAGAAGATCGGCACCCCGCAACTCGGCAACACACAGGACGTGGCGGCGCGCACTTGGCTTGCCGCCGGCGGCCTCAAGATCACCATCATGGGCGGCGACGCCCAGGTGATCCCGACAGCCAATCCGGACCAGCTCGGCCTGTTCCGCACCAAGCAACTCGACGCGGTGTGGACGGTCGAGCCCTGGGTATCGCGGCTGGAATTGGAGGCGGACGGCAAGGTGCTGGTGGACCAGCGCGACGCCGTGACCACGGTGCTGGTCGCTCGCGCAAAGTTTCTCGCCAGCCAGCGCGCGCTGGTGCGAGATTTCGCACGGGCGCATGACGAGCTGACCGCATGGGTCCGCGCCAACCCCGAGGAGGCGCAGAAGATGGTGCGCGACGAGCTTTCCGCCGAGATGCGCAGCGAGGTTTCGAGCAAGCTGGTCGCCCACGCCTGGGACCGGATCGTGCCGACCAGCGCGGTTTCGCCCGAGGCGCTGGTGCATTTCGTCGCGGATGCGCGGCAGGCGGGGTTCCTGCGGACGGCACCCGATTTGTCGCGCCTGGTCGAGAAGCCTTGATGCTCGATTCCATCGGATCGTATGGCCCGCCCGGCCCGCAGCCCGCCCCGAAGCTGATCGTGGACGGGGTTTCAAAGTGGTTCAGGACGCCGCGCGCCAGCGTTCACGCGCTCGACGACATCAATCTCAGCGTCGGCGACGGCGAGTTCATCTGCCTGGTGGGGCCGAGCGGCTGCGGCAAGTCCACCCTGCTCGACATCATCGCCGGCCTCACGCGCGCGGATGCGGGCCGGGTGACGGCGGACGGGCAGCTGGTGGAGGGGCCGGGGCGGCACCGGCTGGTGATGTTCCAGGAATCTGCGCTGTTCCCGTGGCTCACCGCGTTCGGCAACGTGATGTTCGGCCTCAAGCTGGTGCCCGATCTGAGCCGCGCCGAGCGCCGGGAGACCGCGCTGCGCTATCTGCGCATGGTCGGGCTCGAACGGTTCGCGCACGCCAATGTCCACGAGCTCTCCGGCGGGATGCGCCAGCGCGTCGCCTTCGCCCGCTCTCTGGCCCCCGACCCGCACGTGCTGCTGATGGACGAGCCGCTGTCGGCACTCGACGCCCTGACCCGCGAGCAGCTCTACGCCGACATCCAGCGCATCCAGCAGGACCGCCGCAAGACGATCATCCTGGTAACGCACAACGTGCGCGAAGCGGTGTGCCTGGGGGACCGCGTGATCCTGCTCTCGCCGACGCCCGGCCGCATTCGGGAATCCTTCCCGATCCACCTGCCGCGCCCGCGCGACGTGAACAGCATACAGCTCGCGGAATACACCGAGCGCATCACCGCGGCGCTCAAGGGCTACATCGTCCCGGAGACGGTGTGATGAAGCGGTTCGTGCTCGCCTTCCTCTTCTTTGTCGCGCTGGCGGGCGCCTGGCAGCTGATGGTGCAGACCGGGCGCTGGTCGCCGGTGTTGCTGCCCTCGCCGCGCGATGTCGCCGTCTACCTCTGGTCGGCCGCGCAGGACGGCACGCTGGTTGCGGCGATCGGCGTGACCTTGCGCCGGCTGCTGGTCGGTTACGCGATCGGCCTCGCCATTGGCCTGCCGCTCGGCTTGCTGTCGAGCAGCGTCCGCTTCGTCGAGGACACGGTGGGCGTTCTGGCGCTCGGGCTGCAGACCTTGCCGAGCGTCTGCTGGGTGCCGCTCGCCCTGATCTGGTTCGGCCAGACCGAGGGGGCGATGCTGTTCGTCGTCATCATGGGCACGGTCTGGTCGGTGATGATCGCGACCGACACCGGGGCGCGGACCATCCCCCGCGTCTACGCCCGCGCCGCCCGCACGATGGGCTCCGAGGGGTTCCACAAATGGACCCGCGTGATCCTGCCGGCAGCGCTGCCGCACCTCATCACCGGCATGAAACAGGGCTGGGCTTTTGCCTGGCGCTCGCTGATGGCGGCGGAGATCTACGTCACGGTGCTCTCCGGCTTCGGCCTCGGCCACCTGCTGCATTACGGGCGCGAGCTCAACGCGATGGATCAGGTGATCGCCGTGATGCTGGTGATCGTCGCGATCGGGCTGCTGGCGGACAAGGCGCTGTTCGGCCCGTGGGAACATTTCCTCCACCGCCGCTGGGGCATCAACGCGCGGGAGGCGTAGCGGGGAGATGCCTTCGGCGGACGATCCCCGACAGCCTAGAGACGTCGCGCGGCAACGCACGAGCCTGATGCTCGCCGGCCTGATCGCCCTGCCGGTCTCGATCGGGCTGTGGCTCGCCATCTATTTCGGCACGCCGCCGCTGGACGGCATGGAGGCCCCGGTCGCGCGACTGATCTTCGCGATCAACTGCATCTCTGTCGCGGTGCTGCTGTGTTTCTTCCTCGGAATCGAGGCGGTGTCCCACGAGCGGCTGCACACGCCTGCGATCAACCCGCTTGCGGGCGCCGAATCGGCCCGGATGAAAGTCAATCTGCGCTATCTCCAGCACACGCTGGAGCAGCTCCTGCTGTTCATTCCCGGCCTCTTGTCGCTTTCCTATTATTGCGCGGACGGACATTCGATGCGTGCGGTCACCGCCACCACGATCGTCTGGATCGTCTCGCGGCTGGCGTTCTGGATCGGCTATCACAAGGGACCGGAATTCCGCACTCCCGGCCTCATGGGCATGGTTCAGAGTGCGATCGTGCTTCTCTATGTCTGCGCCCGGTTCGGCCACGATGTCGCCGGGATCACCGGAACCGTGGTGATCCTGGGGCTCTTCGCGGCCGGAGAAATCTATCTGGTCCTGATAAATCGCGGACCGCCGTCATCCTCTAACTAGCCGCCGCCCCCGGCTTCCGCCACAGTCCGGCGTTATGATCACCCTGTATCACTGCGCGAACGCTCGCTCCTTTCGGCCGCTGTGGACCTTGGAGGAGCTCGGGATTCCCTATCGCCTCAAGATGCTGCCCTTCCCGCCGCGCGTGCGGGCGCCGGACTACCTCGAAGTCAATCCGCTCGGCACCATCCCGCTGCTGATTGACGGGGAGATCTCGATGACCGAGTCGGCCGCCATCTGCCAGTATCTCGTCACCCGTCACGGACCTTCGCCGCTCGCCGTCAGCCCCGATGAGCCTGCCTACGGCCGATTCCTCAATTTCCTGCATTTCGGAGAGGCGACGCTGACGTTTCCGCAAACGTTAGTGCTCCGATACTCCCGCCTGGAGCCGGAGGAACGCCGTCTCCCGCAGGTCGTGGAGGACTACGCCCGCTGGTTCGTGGCCCGCCTGCGCGCGGTGACGACGGCGATGGAGGTGGGGGACTGGGTTTGCGCCGGGCGGTTCACCGCCGCCGACATCTCGGTCGGCTATGCCCTACTGCTCGCCCAGCGGCTGGACCTGGCCGGCCGGTTCTCGGCGGGGGTCGCAGCGTATTGGCAACGCTTGCAAGCCCGCGAGGGCTTCCGTCGCGCCCTCGACGCGCAGGACCGTGCCTCGGCGCAACAGGGGCTTGGCCGGGAGATGGCGGTCTGATCGCCACGTGCGAAATGGCGCCGCACAACCCTAACGCGAGATTTGTTGACATTTTATAAAAAATGTCTCATTCCTGAGATGGTCTCCGGGTCACCTGACCCGGACGTGTTCTTCATCCCAGGAGGCCTCCCGTGCTGCGCCATCTACTAACCGGATCATCCCTCGTCGTCCTTGTTGCTGCCGCCCAGATCGGGACGGCATCCGCAACCACCATCTTCACTCTCGACGACGATTCGATCAATTTCGGGAACGTCCTCGTCGGTAGTTCAGCCAGCGACCAGATCACGCTCACGGGCAAGTCCTTTACGAGCACGATCAACGGCTCGTTCAACAACCCGGGTGCGCCGTTCTCCGGCAACACCACGACCTTCCAGATCAAGAACTACAACGGCACGGCGAAGGACACGATCACCTTCGCCCCGACCCAGCGGGGCTCCGCGAGCGGGACGGTCGGCGTTACCGGCAAGGCCGGCAACACCACGCAGAACGGCTCCGTCGCGGTGTCCGGCACCGGCGTCGCCCCGGTCGAGAGCGTGACCGGAAGCAGCCCGAACTACGTGCTCGTGGGCAAGACCGGCACCGCGTCGGTTACCGTCGCCAACACCGGCGACGGTAACAAGTCCGGGCTCGGCAGCGTGTCCAATCTCAAGGGCAGCGTGGGCAGCTCGTCCGGCGCATTCAGCGGCTCGGGCGGCAGCGTAAACCTGCAGGACAACAAGTCCTCCACCTATAATTATACCTTCACGCCCACCGCGCGCGGCACCGCCTCGACCACCATCACGTCGAATTTCAGCAACGGCAGCGCCGACGGCCAGAACAAGAGTCAGTCGGTCAGCACCACCCTGACCTCGCAGGGTGTCGCAGCGGTCAACAACGTCTCGGTCGGCACGGCGCCGGTAACGCGGATCGGCACCACCGGCAGCGCGGGCCTCACCGTCAGCAATATCGGCGACGGCAATCTCTCCGGGCTCGGCGATCTCTCCAACCTGCATGGCTCGGTCGGCTCGTCGAGCGGCGTGTTCTCCGGCGCTGGCGGCTCGGTCAACCTGCAGGACGGCGGAAGCAAGACCTTCTCCTACGCCTTCACGCCGACCAGCCACGCCACGAGCGCGCAGAACATTCTCGCCAGCTTCACCAACGGCAGCAGCGACGGCCAGAACCAAGCCCAAAACGTCACGGCGACATTGCAGGGCCGCGGCGTCGGGCCGACCTATGCCAGCTCCGTCGCACCCGGCGACACGCTCGATTTCGGCAAGGTGCAGGCTGGGCACACTGGCGTGCTCGATCTCGTGCTGAGCAACATCAGCACCGACATCGCCCCCGGCAACCTGACTTGGCTCTCGCTGCTCGG
This sequence comes from Alphaproteobacteria bacterium, assembly GCA_017307285.1. Taxonomy (GTDB): domain Bacteria; phylum Pseudomonadota; class Alphaproteobacteria; order Acetobacterales; family Acetobacteraceae; genus JAFKFI01. Next base: position 18,542 of record JAFKFI010000069.1, read on the forward strand.
AGTGAGCCTGACAGGCCCGGGTGCCGCCGCTTTCTCGCTGGACCAGGCATTCGTCGCGTCCGTGCTGCAGGAGGGCGACCTGTTCAACCTCAGGCTCGATTTCGGCGCGCTGAAAGCCGGCATCTACAACGCCGATCTCACCATCAGCACGGACCAGAACGCCGCCTTCGGGGCGACTGGCATGTCGTTCACCTATCACCTCCAGGGCCAGGCGGTACCCGAGCCGGCCTCGCTGGTAATCCTCGGCGCGGGCGGCCTGATGCTGCTGGCCGCGCGGCGCCGCCGGGAAAGCGGCCACATCTAAATCAAGGATGCAGAGTGAAATTCCGTCCTACGCGCGGGGTAGGGCGGAATTCATTCCGCCATCCTCTATCGAGCGCGGTACCGGTCCCTCCCCTCGGGATCGGTCTCCGCGACCAGTTCGCCCCGGCCGAGCATGTGGTTGACATGGGCGAGCACCTCGCCGAAGGCGAAGCTCGTTTGGTGCTCGTCGAGCACCCGGTCGAACACGAAGGGCAGCAGGTCCGCCACCGACAACGCCCGCTCACGGCACGCTTTGGCGATCATGCCGCATCGCTGAGCGTGGTGCTCGATGAGCTCGCCGATCCGGGTGTGCAGGCCGAAGAACGGCAGGCCGTGGCCGGGCAGCACCAGCACGTCAGCCGGCACCGCCTCGCGGATCGCGCGCAATGAGGCGAGATAGATGCCGAGCGCGTCGAGATCGGGCTCCATCGCGTGCACGCTGACATTGGGCGAGATGCGCGCGATCACCTGATCGGCGGCGAAGAACAGCTTCTCCTCCGGACACACCAGCATCGCCTGCTCCAGCGCGTGCCCGCCGCCGGTGAGCACCTGCAGGCGCCGCGCGCCGATGCGCAGTTCGTCGCCGTGCCGGATACGGTGATAGGTGGTCGGCACGCCGGTCGTGCGGCGCAAATATTCATGCCCGCGACTGAGCACGAGCTCGGTAACTTCGGGCGACAGCCCGTGCCGACGATAAAACGGCCGGTGCATATCGGCCCCGAGATCGCCGGGCGCGTATTGTAGGGCAAGGCTGTAGAGATATTCCGGGCGAGGCATGGAGAGTTCGAGACCGAACCGCTCGCTAAGCCAGCCGGCGAGCCCGACATGGTCGGGGTGGTAATGCGTCACGATCATCCGCGTGAGGCGCTGGCCGGCGAGCGGGCCGGCCAACACCGCCTCCCAGCCCGCGCGGCACTCCGCGGTGCCAAGGCCAGTATCCAGCACGGCCCAGCCGCCCTCGTCGCGGAGCAGATAGATGTTTACGTGATTGAGCCGATAGGGCAGCGGCAGCCGGAGCCATTGAACGCCAGCCGCAATCTCGATCAGCTCGCCCGGCGCCGGCGGCTGATCGTGGGGGAAGTCGAGACTCTGAGCTTGCTGCATCGCGGCATTGTAGCGGCGATGCGAAAAGCCCGCGAGCCGAAGTGAGCTAATGGCAGACCAGCACGCCGCGCTCCGCCGCTTTACCACCCTATTCCCCGGCGGGTTCGCGGCGGTGATGGCGACCGGCATCATCTCGATCGACGCCCGCGAACTCGGATGGGGATGGATCGGATGGGTGCTGCTGGCCGTCAATGTCGGGGCATGGCTGCTGCTGTGGGCCGCGGGAGTCGGGCGTGCTGTGTTCGGCGGACGCGCGTTGGTGCGCGACCTTGCCCGCCATGACACGGGGCCAGGGTTCCTGACGCTCGCCGCCGGAACTGCCGTTCTGGGCGGCCAGCTCGTTGCGTTCCAGGCCGCGAGTTGGAGTGCGGCGCCGCTCTTCGCACTGGCGATTCTTGCCTGGTGGATCACGCTGTATGGCTTTCTCACCGGGGTCACGAAGGGGCGCATCAAGCCCTCGCTCGAACGCGGCTTGTCCGGCCAGTGGCTGCTGCTGGTGGTCGCCACCCAGGCGCTCGCCTCGCTCGGCGCGGACTTGCTGAAGGAAGGCGCCGCCTCGCCGGTGCTCGCCTTCGTCTGCTACGCCTGGGTGCTGCTCGGCGCTGTTTACTATCTGTTGCTGAGCACCATTGTACTCTATCGATTCGCCTTCGTGGCGATGCCGCCCGAGGACGTGACCGGCTCGTGGTGGATCAACGCCGGGGCGGCGGCGGTGACAGTGCTAGCCGGCGGCAAGCTCATGAGCTCAGGCCTATCGATCGGCCCGTTCCCGCTGCGCGACCTGCTCTCGCCGGTGATCGTCGCGTTCTGGGCCGATGCAACGTTCTGGATACCGCTTCTGCTCCTGCTGTTCGCCTGGAAGCACCTGATCCGGCGCCGCATGTTCCGCTCCGTCCTGGCGCAGTGGTCGGTGGTGTTCCCGCTCGGCATGTATTGCGCCGCCACCCTGGAACTGGAATCGGCGTATGGGCTTGGTTTCCTGCGCCCCCTCGCCCGCGTCGTGTTCTGGGTGGCACTAGTAACCTGGTGCGTGATCGCGGGAAGCGCGCTGCGGGCGACCGTGCGGCCCGGCTGGCCGGCACGACAAGCGCCGCGCTGATCGATTGCCGCAATCCGGGCCGGGTTGTAGCGTCGCCTATCCGCCGCCGATGGGATTTGGCCAGCCGATGAGCAAGCACGTCGTCGCCGCCGCGCGGGACATTCCGCCCGGCTCGCGCCAACTGGTCACGGTAAAGGGCCGCCCGATCGTCGTGTTCAATATCAGGGGCGAGTTCTTCGGCGTGCTGAACCGCTGCCCGCATCAGGGCGGCCCGCTCGCCGAGGGCGTGCTGGGCGGCCTCGTCGAATCGAGCGAGCCGGGTCAGTATCGCTTCTCCCGCGAGGGCGAGATCCTGCGCTGTCCCTGGCATGGCTGGGAGTTCGACGTGCGCACCGGCCAGTCCTGGTGCGACCCGCAGAAGGTGACGGTGCGCAGCTACCCGGTGGAGTTGACGCCGGGGGCGACCATCGTAGAAGGCCCCTATGTCGCCGAGACCTTCCCCGTCTCGGTGGAGGACCAGTACGTCGTGGTGGAGGTCTGAGCCGATGAGCGTCGCCGACAAGGTCGTGGTCGTCACCGGCGCCGCCGGCGGCATTGGGCAGGAATACGCGACGGGCCTCGCGGCCCAGGGCACGCGCATCCTCGCCGCCGACATCGCCGATTGCGCCGCGACGGTGGAGCAAGTGCGCGGCATGGGCGGCCGGATCGAGGCGGTGCGGCTCGATGTCACGGACATCGCGCAGGCGGAAGGCATGGCGCGGGCCGCCGTCGATGCGTTCGGCCGGATCGACGCGCTGATCAACAACGCCGCCCTCTACGGCGCCCTGCATGGCGGCCGGTTCGACACGATCCCCGAGGCAGAGTGGGACGCCGCGATGGCGGTCAACGTCAAGGGCATCTGGAATTGCTGCAAGGCGGTGGTCCCGGCCATGCGCAAGACCGGCGGCGGCAGCATCGTCAACATCGCCTCGCTGGCCGCCACCTACGGCACCCCGTTCGCGCTGCACTACACCACGTCCAAGGCGGCGGTGATCGGCTTGACGCGCGGCCTCGCCCGGGAACTCGGCCGCGACAACATCAGGGTGAACGCCGTAGCACCGAGTGCCGTGATGACCGAGGGCACGCGGAGCTTCTTCGGCGACAAGCTCGATCGCGCGCTCGACGTCGTGCGCACGATGCAGACCATCCAGCGTACCCTGGTTCCGGCCGACCTCGTGGGCACCGTCACCTGGCTGATCGGCGATGCTAGCCAGTTCGTCACCGGCCAGACCATCGCGGTCGACGGCGGCACGGTGCTGAACTGAGCGACCGTCCGGCCGCCGCCGCGCCGTCCGGGCGGCGGATTGGCCTCGACCTGGTCCGGGCCGCGGCGATCCTGTTCGTGCTGGCGAGCCATTGCGGCGACATGTTCGCCAATTGGATAGGCGGCCGCGCGCCGGCGTGGTTGAGCGTGTCGGGCTTCTTCGGCGTCGAGCTGTTCTTCGTGCTCAGCGGCTTCCTGATCGGCCGCCTGTTGCTCGGCATCATCGCCGAGCCGCCGAGTCTGCGCGCCTGGGGCGTGTTCATGGCGCGGCGCTGGATGCGGACACTGCCGATCTATTTGCTGTGGATCGCCGTGCTGACGGTGATCTGGCCGCCGCACCCTTGGGATCAGGTGGCGCAGTACGCAACCCTGACGCAGAACCTCGCCTGGCCGATGCCGAGCGGCTGGTTCGGCGTATCCTGGTCGCTGACGGTCGAGGAGTGGTTCTATCTCGGCTTCTCGGCCTTGCTACTATCGGCGGCGGCGCTGTTCGGGCGCCGCGCCGGGTTCTGGACAGCAACGGCGGTGTTTCTCGTCGTGCCGGCAGTCCTGCGCTGGCGGATGCCCGAGAGCGCCGATTTCGGCGAGGTGCTGAGCAAGGTCGCCGTGCTGCGGCTAGACGCGATCGCCTTCGGCGTGGTGCTGGCCTGGATGCAGGAGCGCCGAGGCTTCGTCTTCCGTCACCCTGGCCCGATGCTTGCGGCGGGGGTGCTGCTGATCCTCGGCATCTGGTCGGGCTGGTTCGACCGCCATGTGCCGCTTGATCCGCACGTGCGGCGCACCTTCCTGTTCGACGCCGGCTCCATCGGCTTCGCGCTCTGCCTCCCGGCCGCCGCCGCGCTGAATCGCCTGCCACGCCTGGCCGCCTCCGTCGTCACGGCGATCAGCACGCGCTCCTACGCCATCTATATCGTGCACCTGTCGGTACTGGAGATTGTCGGCGCCCACCGGGATCGCTGGCATGCCCCAGTCTGGCTCGCCGCCACGTTTTCCCTGGCGGTGATCTGGGCGCTCTCTTCAGCCTCCTGGCGCTGGATCGAGGCGCCCATCCTGGCGTGTCGTCCTTCACAGTCCCGGCCGCCGTCATCGGGTAGGATGCCGGTCTACCAATAGGGGCGTGGAACCATGTCAGTGGCGATGGCGGCCGGCGCACGGCACGACGAGGTTTCGTCCGACGAATACATCAAGCGGGCGGAGGCCTTGCTGCCGCTGTTGCGCAGCCATGCCGCGGCAAACGAGGAAACCCGGTCCATCCACCCGGATGTCATCGCCGCGATGAAACAAGCCGGGTTGTTCCGAATTCTCCAGCCGCGCCGGCTCGGTGGCGCGGAGCTTGATCTCAGGACCATGCACCGGGTGATCCGCACCCTGGCCACCGCGTCGCCGTCGGCTTCCTGGGTGCTGATGGTCCTGGTGGCCCATAGCTGGATCCTCGGCATGTTCGACGAGCGGGTTCAGGACGAGATCGCCGCCGAGGATCCCGAGACCATCATCGCCGGCTCGCTCGCCCCAACCGGGCGCGCCGTCCGGGTCGATGGCGGCTGGCGCGTGAGCGGGCGATGCCCGTTCGCTAGCGGCACCGACCACGCGCGCTGGAACCTTCTGGGCTTCAAGGTCCCCGGCGAGGACAGTCTCCTGCCCGCCGTCCACGTCCTCGCCCCGGTGCGCGACTACGCAGTCCATGACAACTGGTTCACGATGGGCCTGCGCGGAACCGGCAGCAAGGAATTGGTGCTCGACGACGTGTTCGTGCCGGAGCACCGCGCCATGCCGAGCCCGCTGCTCTACGGCAGCCTCGCCCCGTGGGGGAGGCGGCACCCGACCTGGCTGCACATGATGCCGGTGCGCCCCGGCCTTGCCTACCACGTGAGCGCGCACGTGCTGGGAATGGCGCAGAAGTTCCACGAGGAATTCGTCGCGATCACGCGCGTGCGCAACGACAAGTACACCGGCACGCGCAAGGCCGACAGTCCCGGCCTGCAGTTCCGGGTGGCGGAATCGGAGTTCGACCTGCACGCGGCCGAGCTGATCCTCGACCGGGCCGCCGACGGCTTCGACACGCTGGCCCGCGAGCACCGGCTGCCGACCACCGAGGAATTCGTCGATCTGCGCTATTCGGTCGCCTACGCCGTGCAACGCTGCCGGGCGGCGGTGGAGCGACTATTTGCGGCGGCGGGCGCCAACGCGACCTATGACAGCTCGCCGTTGCAGGCATTGTTCCGTGACTTCACCGTCGCGACCCATCACGGCACGATCGACTACGACGTCAACGCCGAGGAGTTCGGCCGCGTGCGCCTGGGCCTTCCGCCGACCCGGCCGATCACCTGAGACGGCGCAGTTTCGGGTGGGATGTTCCCGGTTCCCCTTCTCCTGACGAAATGGCTAACGTAGGCTGATTTCGAAGGTGGAGGCAGAAGTGTTTGGATTTCTGAACAGGAATCGAAGCGATCGGGGAAAGCGTGAGAGCCCCACTGGCTCACCGGAAGAGGAAAACCGATTAATCGAGCTCTTCGTATTTGTCTGCGGGTTGCTCGAACTCCAGTTCATCGTGATCCCAAAGGGAGAGCAGATCGTCAACCGAGGGGTCGTGAACGAGGAGGCAGTCGGCTATATTCAGGGCTTCTGGGCGGCTGCAGTCAAGGCCGCAGGCGTGGATCCTAACACTTCAAAGGGCGCCACCGCGCTACATGGCATCTACACCAGGCTGCTCGGCGACGACGCGAAAACCATTCTTCCAATCCTTGCGTCGGACAAGGGTCCCGATTTTGCTCGCGGAGCGAACTCCGGGTGGAGCGAGTATTTGGAGTGGGCCGCTAGTGGCGGTCAGTTCAAGCCTACCGGACTTTATATGAGCTTCCGCTCCGCCTTTCCGGAACCGTTTCGATAGCTGCCTCGGGCTGGAACCTTACCTTGCTGGCCCGCCAATCGAAAGGGGAGGTTACGCAGGCCCGGTCGGTTGTGTGAATTGGGACGGCCCGATATACGCGAGGCATGGTCGATCTGACGCGCGGCTATGACGTGCTGGTGGCGGGTGGCGGCAACGCGGCGCTCTGCGCGGCGATCACTGCGCGGCAGGCGGGCTGCTCGGTGCTGTTGTGCGAGCACGCGCCGCGCGCGTTCCGGGGCGGCAACAGCCGACACACCCGCAATCTGCGCGCCATGCACGAGAAGCCCAACTCGGTGCTGACCGACGCCTATCTCGAGGACGAGTACTGGGACGACCTCAAGCGCGTCACCGGCGGCAACACCGACGAGAACCTCGCGCGCATGACGATCCGCGCCTCGTCGGGCGTGTTCGACTTCATGCAGCAATGCGGCGTGCGCTTTCAGCCGTCGCTCACCGGCACGCTCAACCTCTCGCGCACCAACGCGTTTTTTCTCGGCGGTGGCAAGGCGCTGGTGAACGCCTACTATCTCGCCGCCGAGCGCATCGGCGTGGACATCCTGTACGACACGGAAGTCACCGCGCTGCACATGGAGGACGGAGTCGTCCGCTCCGCCTCGTTGACCAAGAACGGCTACCCGGAGACGGTGAGTGCCCGCTGCGTGGTGGCGAGCGCCGGCGGGTTCCAGGGCAATCTGCAATGGATGCGCGAATACTGGGGCGACGCGGTGGACAATTTCGTCATTCGCGGCACGCCGTACAATCGCGGGCGCATCCTGAAGAACCTGCTCGACCAGGGCGTCGCGCCGGTGGGCGATCCGACGCAATGCCACGCGGTTGCGCTGGACGCGCGCGCGCCGAAATTCGACGGAGGCATCGCGACCCGGCTCGACAGCGTACCGTACAGCATCGTGGTTAACCGCGACGGCGACCGCTTCTACGACGAGGGCGAGGACGTCTGGCCTAAGCGATATGCCATCTGGGGCAGGCTGATCGCGCAGCAGCCTGACCAGATCGCGTTTTCCCTGTTTGACGCGAAATCCGTCCGGCTGTTCATGCCGTCGATCTATCCGGCTATCAAGGCGGACAGCATCGAAGGCGTGGCGGCGCAACTCGGGCTCGACGCGGCGAAGGTCGCGCGCACGGTCGCCGAGTACAACGCGGCGTCGCCCGGAGAAAATTTCGACGGCTCGAAACTCGATGGCTGCAGCACGCAGGGCCTCACCCCGCCCAAGACCAACTGGGCGCGCAAGATCGATACGCCGCCCTACTACGGCTACCCGCTGCGGCCGGGCATCACCTTTACCTATCTCGGCGTGCGGGTGAACGAGCGCGCGCAGGTGCTGATGGAGGACGGCCGGCCCGCCGGCAACCTGTTTGCCTCCGGCGAGATCATGGCGGGCAATATTCTGGGGCGCGGCTATCTGGCCGGGTTCGGCATGACGATCGGCACGGTGTTCGGCCGCATCGCGGGCAAGGAGGCGGCGGCCCATGCGCGAAACTGAGGCGGTCGCGGATGCGCGTCGCTACATGGAAATCTGCAATGGGTGCCGCTACTGCGAGGGCTTCTGCGCGGTGTTCCCGGCGATGGAATTGCGGCGCGAGTTCGCCGCCGCCGATCTGAGCTATCTCGCCAATCTCTGCCACAACTGCATGGGCTGCTTTTACGCCTGCCAATACGCGCCGCCGCACGAATTCGGCGTCAACGTGCCGCGCGCATTTTCTCTCGTCCGTGCCGAGAGCTACGAGCAATACGCCTGGCCGGCGCCGCTCGCCCGCGCCTTCCAGCGCAACGGCGTGGTGGTGTCGCTGGTTGCCGCTGCCTCGATCGCGCTGGTGCTGATCCTCGTCACCGCGCTGCAGTCGCCCGAGGCGTTGTACGCCGCGCACCCCGTATTGCCCGGCGCATTCTACGCCGTGATCCCGCTATGGATCATGCAGGTGCTCGGGCTCGTCACCTTTCTGTTCGCCCTGCTCGCGCTGGCAATGGGCGGCGCGAATTTCTGGCGCGACACGGGTGCCGAGCGCGTCGGCGCTGGTGCCGTGTTGCGTGCATTGTGGGACGTGCTGAGCCTGCGCAATCTCGGCGGCGGCGGACACGGTTGCAACGATCGCGACGAGCGCTTCTCGATGACGCGCCGCTGGCTGCACCACGCGATGTTCTACGGCTTCTTTCTCTGCTTCGCCGCCACCTGCACGGGGTTCGTGTATCACGCATTCCTGGGTTGGCACGCACCGTACCCGCTGCTGAGCGCGCCCGTGGTACTCGGGACCGTGGGCGGCGTGCTGCTGATCGTCGGCACGGTTGGGTTGTTCGCGATGAAGCTGATCGGCGACCCCGCACCGGCCGCGCGCCGGCTGCTCGGGGCGGACGTGGCGCTACTGATGCTGCTGGCACTGACCTCGCTCACCGGCCTCGTGCTGCTGGCGTTGCGTGGCACCGGTGCAATGGGCATCGCCCTCGCGGTGCATCTCGGCTTCATTCTCGCGCTGTTCCTGCTGCTGCCCTACAGCAAGATGGTACACGGCGTGTATCGCTCGCTCGCTCTGTTGCGCAACGCGGCCGAGCGGCGGGGCGTACCGGAGAACCCGTAGCTAGGCTACCGCGCGGCCAGTCGTGTCGTGCGATAGAGCGCGCGCAGCGGACAGGTGAAGCCTATGCAGTCGAGCGCGAGCGTGTCGTCCGGGCCGATCCGCGCCGGCTCGCCCGGCCAGCTTCCGTCGGACAGGCGACGCAGCAGATCGGCGCCGATCTCGGCGCTGCGCACGACCAGGATCTCGCGCACGCTCGGGATGGTGACGTAGGTCCAGACATTCGACCATGTTTCCGCCTTGTTGCTCGGCGAGAGGATTTCGATAATCACCACAGGGTCTTCGAGCGTGGCTTCCTCGGTGACATATTCCGAGCACGTCACGGCGAGATCGGGGACACGGACGTTGTGCGCGGCCCGGACGCGGGGCACGATTCCCGGGTCCGATACAACGCTGCAGGGGCCGCCGCGCTCCATTAGATGGCCTCGGATCAATCCGCCGAGTTCGATCTGGATTGCCCCATGTGTGCGGCTGGCGGGAGCCATCATCTGTGGCTCGCCATCAGCCAACTGCCACCGGCTCTCGCCGGGCACACTCCAAGCGAGGAATTCGGTGACAGACATAAATGCGGGAACCTTCGGAAGGGCAACCATGCGATCATCCTACCACGGATCGCTCATGCCTTTTCCACCTGGTTGTACTCCAATTCCACCGGCGTCGAGCGGCCGAAGATGGAGACGCTGACCTTCACGCGGCCCTTCTCCTCGTCCACCTCCTCGACCGTGCCGTTAAAGCTGGTGAACGGGCCGTCGGCGACGCGGACCTGCTCGCCAACCTCGAACAGGACGGCGGGACGGGGACGCTCCACGCCCTCCTGGGTCTGCTTCATGATGCGCTCGGCCTCGGCCTCGCTGATCGGGCTCGGGCGCAGCTTGGTGCCGAGAAAGCCTGTCACTTTGGGAGTGTTCTTCACCAGGTGCCAGGCGTCGTCGGTGAGGTCCATCTTCACCAGCACGTAGCCGGGGAAGAACTTGTGCTCGGCGTTGACCTTCTGGCCGCGCCGCACCTCGACCACCTGCTCGGACGGCACCAGCACCTCGTCGAACTGCTCGGCCAGCCCCTTGGAGGCGGCCTGCTCCTTGATCTGCTGGGCGATCTTCTTCTCGAAGCCCGAGTAGACGTGGACCACGTACCAACGCTTGGCCATGAATGAACCTCCTCAGATCCCGGCAGCGAAGAGCGCGCGCACGCCGATGCCGATGACCTGATCGACCGCCAGGAAGAAGACCGCGGCAAGTGCGACCATCGCGATCACCAGGCCGGTCGTTACCAGCGTCTCCTTGCGCGTCGGCCAGGTGACTTTCGACACCTCGCTGCGCACCTCACGCACAAATCTCGCCGGATCGACCGCCACGAAAGCAACTCCCTTGTCGCGAAATGGGCTTTAGCACCGCGCGCGTCCCGCGGGAACGCGCCGCCTACGGGGGCTGCGTGTTCCTGGCAGGGGTGGAGGGTCTCGAACCCCCAGCCTCCGGTTTTGGAGACCGGCGCTCTAGCCAATTGAGCTACACCCCTGCACGGCACAGCCGCTCCTCCGCCGGAGGAAGCCGGACGCGCAGGGGGCGTATGAAGAGCGCGAGAGGCCCCATGTCAAGAGTTGCGACTGCCAGTGGGCGACTGCGGGAGCTCTGGGCGGCATTGGAGCGGGTGACGGGGATCGAACCCGCACAACCAGCTTGGAAGGCTGGGGCTCTACCATTGAGCTACACCCGCGCCGCGCTCCCCGACTATTACCGCAGGGGCCGCCATGCGCAAAGCTGCAACGCTCTCCGGACGAGACTTACACGTCGCCGGGTGGAGGCGCCCGGTCGGCTATGGGACGGAGGGATTGGCGCCAGAAGCGGCGACGGGCCGCCCAGGCCACGCCGCTCGCCGCAGCCAGCAGCACGAGACCGATCGCCGGCTCCGGAATGTCGCCGCGCGGCCTCGGCGGCGCCGGCTGCGGTGCCGGCGGCGGCGGGAACGGCTCGGGCGGCCCCACATCTGGAGGCGGTGGAGGCAGCGCGTCCGGGGGAGGTTGAGACAGGGCGGGTGGCTGGGGCGGGGGGAGACTAACGTTCTGCGACAGCCACGGGGTGCCGAGACCCTGGGGCGGAGCGAAAGCGCCGAAACCCTGGAGAGCGCCGGCGGTGCCGGCCTCCGAAGGGTCGAACTGTCCGGTCGGCCCTGCCGCGCCGGCACTGGCAAAGATGGCGGGCGGCGACGGCGGTGGCGCCAGCGCCTCCCCCGCCGTGACGCCGAGCGCCGCCACGCCAGCCCCCATCAAGCCCGCACCAACCGCGTGACAGACAAGTTCGACCCGCGGGGAGATGTGGCGGGGCACGTGATGCGAGGCGCGGGAAACCCGATGGGAAGCATGTGAGACATGCCGCCGAACGCCACGAAAGGGTCCATGCACCGCCCCGCGGGCAACGTGCCGAACCACCTCAGAACAAACTGTGACGAAAGCAGGGATCGACATTTGGGGCCGCTTCGTGGAGGCGCGAGCGCGCCAGCGGCACCTTCGGCGAAGTTCGTTAACAGTTGGTTCAATATTCCCTTAAGGACGATTAATTATGGCGTCCTTACGAAAATCTAATAATGGTGGAGGGGGTTGGATTCGAACCAACGTAGGCGTACGCCAGCGGATTTACAGTCCGCCCCCTTTAGCCACTCGGGCACCCCTCCGCCGAAGGCGCGCATAATTGCCATTGTCCGGCAGTTGTCAACGAACTCCGGCGAGACCGACGCCAGTGCCTGGGCAGCCGGCGCCGGGGCCGCTATACCCGACTGCAATGAAACCTCCCCATTCCGGCCGACCCGGCGGCCCCGGCCGCCCACCCTCCGACCACGGCCCCCGCCGGCCGCAAGGTCCGCGCCCCTCCCAGGGTGGGCACCAAGGCGACTCGCGCCCGCACGGGCATGGTCCGCGACATGAAGGGTCGCCAGGCCGGCCGACGCAAGGCGAGCGGCGGGACGAGCGATCCCACGGCAAGCCGTTTCACGCCCGACCGGCGCACGGGCAGCAGCCGCATGGCGGCTCGCACCAGGGACCGCGCGGCGGGGGGGAGTATCGCCGCCCGCGAGGCGAACCCGGCGCGACACGCCCGCCAGAGGCGCCGCGTGGCACGGTATGGATCTACGGCCAGCATGCGGTCGCGGCGGCGCTGGCCAACCCGGCACGACGGCTGCGCCGGCTGGTGCTGACCGAGGAGGCCGAGCAGAGCCTGGCCCAGCGCCTGCCGCAACCCTGGCCGCTGCAGCCCGAGCGTACCGAGCGCGCCCGCGTTGATCATCTCCTGGGGCGCGACGCCGTACATCAGGGCGCGGCACTGCTCGCCGACCTGCTGCCCACGCCCTCGCTACAGCACGCGCTCGAGCGGCCGGGGCCGCTGCTGGTGCTCGACCAAGTGACTGATCCGCGCAACGTGGGCGCCATCCTGCGGTCGGCGGCGGCGTTCGGCGTGGCGGCGGTCATCACGCAGGACCGCAACGCCCCAGAGGAAACCGGCTCGCTCGCCAAGGCCGCCTCGGGGGCGCTCGAGACCGTGCCGCTGCTCCGTGCCGTCAACATTGCCCGCACCTTGATCGCGCTGAAGGCGGCGGGTTGCTGGGTGGTCGGGCTCGATGCCGGCGTCGGCAATCCGCTGTCCGGTCCCGCGCTCGCCGAGCGCCGCGCCGCCCTGGTGCTGGGCGCCGAGGGCGAGGGGCTGCGGCGCCTCACCCGCGAGACCTGCGACGAGGTCGCGGTCCTGACCATGCCGGGCGTGATGGAAAGCCTCAACGTCTCCGCCGCCGCCGCGGTGGCCCTTTACGAACTCGCGAGACGCGCATGAGCTTCGACGCGGAACGAGTGGCCGAACTGATCATGGAGACCCGACTGCGGCGCGGGCGCATGAAGAAGTTGCCGCCCGATGTGGCGCCCACCACCGCTGCCGAGGGTGCCTCGGCGCAGGCCGCTCTGGCGCGCCGGACGGGTGCCATGCCGCCGGCCGGCTTCAAAATCGGTGCGACGGCCAAGCGGATGCAGAACTATCTCGGCCTGAGCGGCCCAGTTGCCGGCTTCATGCCCTCGGCTGGGCTGCATCCGAGCGGCGTCGCGTTGCCTTTTGCCAGCTTCACCAACCCCGGCGTGGAATGCGAGCTTCTGGTGCGGCTGGCCCGCGACCTGCCGCCGGGGCCATGTACCCAGGAGCAGGCACGAGCCGCAGTGGGCGCGCTGTTCGCCGGCATCGAGATCGTCGAGAACCGCTACGCCGACGACCTCGCCGCAATCGGCGTGCCGAGCCTGATGGCCGACCAAGTGTACCATGCCGCCTGCATCGCGGGCGATCCGCCGCCGGACTGGCAAGCCCTCGATGTCGCGGCGCTCGCCGGCCGCATGACGGTGAACGGCGAATTCTGCGGCGAAGGGCTCGGGGCCGATCTGCTCGGCCATCCGTTGAACAGCCTGGCGTGGCTCGCGGGTTCGGTGGAGGCGGCGGCGTTCGGCGGATTGCGGGCGGGACAAGTGGTGATGCTAGGCAGCGTGACGCCGCCGATCTGGCTCGATGGGCCATCGACGGTGACGGTCGCGTTCACCTCGCTGCCACCCGTCGAGGTGCGGCTCACGTAGTCGTGTGCCACCCGGCCAACGCCGTGTTAACCTGAGCGGGCGATACTCGCCCATCGGCCGCATGCGTCCCGTGATGCCGCGGCACTAATCCGCAATCGCCAAAAGGGCCCGACTCCCGGAAAAAGCATCATGCTTTCCGACTGGAACCTGCTCTCTGACGATCTGCAGCTCACGCTATCGCGGGCTGCCCTCGGCCGGGCGGCGGAACTGCTCGCCGAACAGGCCGAGACCCTCGCGCGTGAGATCGAGGCCGGGCACTTGGCCGATCGCGGCGGCCCGGATGCGCTCCGTCTGTTCGCGGCAGTCATCCGCGTCACCGGCCAAGACGAACTCGCGATGGCGGGACACGCTTGAACAAAATACCCCCTCTCCACCGCCTGGGGAAACGGCGGGGAAGAGGGGGTGAGGAGGGGCGCCAATCGCGAGGGGCGCCCGCTCGAACGCGACGACGTCAGCCTTGGTCGGTGTTGTTGTTGCTATTGTTTTGGAGGTTGACGGCGACGAAGGCCGGCTGGCCGTTGCGGATGATGCGCAGGGCCACGGCGCTGTCGGAGCCGCTGGTCGCCGAGCGGATCGCCTTCACCGCGTCGGAGGGCGAGCCCACCGACTTGCCGCCGACGCCGACGATCACGTCGCCGGGCTGGATGCCGGCCTGATCTGCCGGCGAGCCAGGCTGCACCTGCGCGACCACCGCACCATTCACATCGCCAGGTAGGTCGAGCTGCTGCCGTGCTTCTGGGGAGACCGGCGCCAGCGCCACACCGAGCCGTGCACGGCCCTCATGATGGCCAGTGGTGTTGTTCGCCACCTGGCTCTCGCTCGGCTGCTCGGCCACCGTCGCGGTGACGGTCTGCTTCTTGCCGTCGCGCAGGATCTCGAGCTTCGCCTGATCACCCGGCTTGACGGCTGCGATCTGCACCGCGAGCTCGCGCGGGTTCTCGACCTTCTGCCCGTTCACCGCTTCGACCACATCGCCCGGCTGCACGCCGGCCTTCGACGCGGGGCCGTCCGGGCTCACACCGGCGATCAGCGCGCCCCCGGCCTCGGGCAAGTGCAGCGCTTTGGCCATGCCCTCGCTGATCTTCTGTGCCTCGACACCGACATAGCCGCGCGTGACGTGACCGTTCTCCTCGAGCTGGGCCACCACGGACTTCACGGTGTTCGACGGAATGGCGAAGCCGATGCCGACCGAGCCGCCGGTGGGCGAGAGAATGGCGGTGTTGATGCCGATGACCTTGCCGTCCTCGGTGAACAGCGGGCCGCCGGAATTGCCCTGGTTGATCGGCGCATCGGTCTGGATGAACTGGTCGTACGGCCCGGCGCCGATGTCGCGCCCAAGGGCGGATACGATACCAGCGGTCACGGTGCCGCCGAGGCCGAACGGGTTGCCCATCGCCACGACCCACTCGCCCGGCTTAACCTCCGAGGAATCGCCGAGCTGGATGTACGGCAGGGGCTTCTTGGCATGGACGCGCAACACGGCGACGTCGGTACGCGGGTCGGTGCCGACCACCTTGGCCGGAAGCTGAGTGCCGTCATCGAGCGTCACGCTGACCGATTTCGCGCCCTTCACCACGTGGTTGTTGGTGACGATCGTGCCGTTCGGATTGACGATGAAGCCCGAGCCCCGCGCCTCGATCGCGCGCGGCCGTGCGCCGGGCATCTGATTGAACGGGAAGGGCATCCCACCTTCCTCGTCGTTCATTGCCTGCGGTCCGAGCTTGGAGGTGATCGACACCACCGCCGGCTTGACCTTGGTCACCAGCTGCGTGAAGTCGGGTGCATTGTGGATGGCAACCGAGCCGGGCGGATTGACCGGCTGGCCCTGGGTCTCCTGGACGGTTGCGGCGAGGCTGACATGGCCGGCCGCGTAGCCGCCCAGAGCGGTGCCGGCCAGCAGCACGGCGGCCAATGCCGCGCGCCTGCCTCGGCCGCGCAAATTGGTGGGGTTGGTCATTGGGTCTCTCCCTGTTCGAATGAGCGGCGGCACGAGGCGCCGGCGACAGGACGAACATGCGACCCGGACGTGAACGTTCCTATGGCGCTACGATTAAACCCGTTTCATGCTCGGCGAATGGCTCGACGGACCAGGCAGCTTTGCGATAGGACATGCCGGGCCGGGTTAGCACAGCGGTAGTGCAGCGGTTTTGTAAACCGAAGGTCGGGGGTTCAAGTCCCTCACCCGGCACCAGCCCCTCGCGGTCTACCCGTCCCCGCCGCACACGAACGTGTGACTGTCCAGCTTCGTGCAGCCCGCAATTTTGCTTGTAGCTTTCTGGCTGTACTTGCGAGCTAAGGGGGCCGGGGATGAAGTTGTCGATTGCACTGGCAGTCTTAGCGTCCTTGTGGTCCGGCGGTGTGCGCGCGGCGCCGATCTTTGACCGGTTGGTCGTATTCGGCGACAGCCTGTCCGATGCCGGCAACGTGTTCCGCCTGACCTCCAGCGATCCCGCCCGCTACCATCCCGACCCGCCGCCGGTCCTCGGATCGCCGGCGTTTCCCGCCTACTACATGGGCCGGGCGAGCAACGGCCCGAACTGGGTGGATCAGCTAGCCGATCGGCTTGGCCTGCCGCGCGCCACCGCCAGCCTCGATGGAGGCCTGAATTATGCCTACGCGAGCGCGGAAAGCGGATCGGGCACGAATCAGCGGTTCCCCTCGCCGACCTACCCGCCCAATCCCCCCCTGACAGTGTTGCGCACTGGAGCGCAGATCGACGCTTTCGCGGCGGCGCACGGGCGGTTCCGGCCGGACGACCTGGTGACGCTCTGGGTGGGCGCGAACGACTTCAAATCGGTTAAAGGTCCGGCCGACGTCATCCACAGCGTTGACAATATCGTAGAGCATGTCCGCGAGCTGAACGACCTCGGAGCCCGGACGATATTGATTCCGAATCAGGTCGATCTCAGCAAGCCGCCCTATTTCCACCAGCCCGGCAGCCCCCCGGCGGCACTGATCCAGGAGCTGGTCGGTCTGTTCAACACCACGCTCGCGACCCGTCTGCAGGCGCTGGCGAACGACCCCACCATCCAGGCCCGGATCGTCCCGGTGGACGAATTCACGGCCATGAACCGGGTGTTCGCCGACCCCGCCGCATACGGATTCGTCAACGTCACCGACCCGGCGCTCACCTTCGATGCCGCGACGGGGGTGTTCAGCGAGGTGCCAGACGCGAGCGGCTATTTCTGGTTTGATCTCATACACCCCACGACCGGGGCGCAGGCGATCTTCGCGCAGGCGGCATATGGCGCGCTGATTCCGGCCCCGAGTTCGCTGTCGCTGGTCCTGCCGGGGCTGGCGGCACTATTGGCGGTCAGACCGTTCCGCCGGAGACCGGCGGAGGCCGAGCGCGCCTGACGCCCCCGCCCCCTTCTCCAGGTCTCGCAGGATCGGACAGTCCGGCCGCTGGTCGCCGTGGCAGGCTTCGGCAAGGGCGTCCAGCGCGTCGCACATCGCAGTCAACTCGGCGATCTTGGCGCGCAATTCTCGGACATGCTCGGTGGCGATCCGCTTGACCTCGCGGCTCGGCCGTGCGCGATCCTGCCACAAGCTGACCAGCAGCTTGATCCGCTCCATCGACAGGCCGAATGCGCGGGCGCGGCGGATGAAGCGCAGCGTGTTCACGTCGGCTTGGTCGTAAACGCGATAGCCGGAATCGGTACGGCCCGGCGGCGGGACGAGGCCGGTGCTCTCGTAATAGCGCAGCATCTTTGCCGAGACGCCCGAGGCCGCCGCCGCTTGCCCAATATTCATGCCGTCCTCCTTCCGCGCGTTTGCCCACTCTTGACCTTCCCATGATGGGAAGCTCCACATGGCTTGCCAAGGGAGCCGGCCGATCCGGCGACTCACGGAAGATCAGGCAACCATGAACGAGCATTGCACCCAGCACGCGAACGTAGCCACCCATCACGGATGCTGCGGCTCGCACGACCATGCGCCGAAGTCACCGGCTGCCGCCCGGCCGGATGCCATCTACACCTGCCCGATGCATCCCGAGGTGCGACAGATCGGCCCCGGCAGTTGCCCGATCTGCGGCATGGCCCTCGAGCCGGTGGAGATCACCGCCGAGGCGCCGCCCAATCACGAACTGGCCGACATGACACGGCGGTTCTGGATCGGCCTCGCGCTGACCGTGCCGGTGTTCGTGCTGGAGATGGGCAGCCACATTCCGGGTCTCGGTCTCCACGCACTGGTCCCGCCGCGCGTCTCGACTTGGGTGCAGTTCGTGCTCGCAACGCCGGTGGTGCTGTGGGCCGGCTGGCCGTTCTTCCAGCGCGGCTGGGAGTCGCTGGCGCGGCGCAATCTCAACATGTTCACCCTGATCGCGCTCGGTACCGGAGCCGCCTACCTCTACAGCGTGGCCGCCACCCTCGCCCCTGGCGTCTTCCCGGCGGGGTTCCGCGGCATGGGCGGGGCCGTCGCGGTGTATTTCGAGGCCGCCGCCGTCATCACGGTGCTGGTGCTGCTCGGGCAGGTGTTGGAATTGCGCGCACGCGACCAGACTGGCGGCGCCATCCGCGCCTTGCTCAACCTGGCGCCCAAGACCGCCCGCCGGCTCCGCGAGGACGGCGAGGACGAGGAGATCCCGCTCGCCGAAGTACGAGTGGGCGATCGGCTGCGCGTGCGGCCGGGCGACGGCGTGCCAGTAGACGGCACGGTGCTCGACGGGCGGGGCACGATCGACGAAAGCATGGTGACCGGCGAGTCGATGCCCGTGGCGAAGCAGCCCGGCGACACGCTGATCGGCGGCACGGTGAACGGCACCGGCGGGCTCACGATGCGCGCGGACAAGGTGGGCTCGGAAACCATGCTGGCGCGCATCGTCGCGATGGTGGCCGATGCGCAGCGCAGCCGGGCACCGATCCAGCGCATGGCCGACCGGGTGGCAGGTTATTTCGTCCCCGCCGTGGTCGGGGTCGCCGCGCTCGCCTTCATCGGCTGGGCGGTATGGGGACCGGCGCCAGCACTGGCCTATGCGCTGATCGCCGCCGTGTCGGTCGTCATCATCGCCTGCCCGTGTGCGCTCGGCCTCGCGACGCCGATGTCGATCATGGTCGGCGTGGGCAAGGGCGCCGGTGCCGGCGTGCTCATCAAGTCCGCCGAGGCGCTGGAGCGGATGGAAAAGGTGGATACGCTGGTTGTGGACAAGACCGGCACGTTGACCGAGGGCAAGCCCCGCGTCGTGGCGGTGGTGGTAACGGAAGGGATTGTGGAGGCCGATTTGCTGCGGCTCGCAGCGAGCCTGGAGCGGTCGAGCGAGCATCCCCTCGCCGACGCCATCGTCGCGGCAGCACGCGAGCGGGGCCTTTCATCGCAGGATACGACCGAGTTCGCCTCGGTCACCGGCAAGGGCGTGACCGGCAGCGTTGGCGGCCAGCAGGTGGCGCTGGGCAACGCCAGCCTCATGGCGGACCTCGGTGTTGAATTGGGCGATCTCGCGGCGCGGGCCGAGGGATGGCGCCGGGATGGCGCGACGGCGCTGTTCGCAGCGGTGGACAGTAAGGCGGCCGGCATTGTCGCCGTCGCGGACCCGATCAAGCCCGGTGCGCCGGAAGCCCTCGACCGCCTGCGGGCAAGCGGTATCCACATCGTCATGCTGACAGGCGACAACCGGACCACGGCCGAGGCAGTCGCGCGCAAGCTCGGGATCGACGAGGTCGAGGCCGACGTGCTGCCCGAGGACAAGCATCGCGTCGTGCGCGAGCTGCGGGCCAGGGGGAAGGTCGTGGCAATGGCGGGCGACGGCGTGAACGATGCGCCTGCGCTCGCCGAGGCCGATATCGGCATCGCGATGGGCACCGGCACCGAGGTGGCAATCCAGAGCGCGGGCGTCACTTTGGTGAAAGGGGACCTCGCTGGCATCGCACGGGCGCGGACGCTGAGCCGGGCGACGATGCGTAATATCCGGCAGAACCTGACCTTCGCCTTCCTCTACAATACGCTCGGCATCCCGCTCGCCGCCGGCGTGCTGTATCCGGTGTTCGGACTGCTGCTGAGCCCAGTGGTTGCCGCGCTGGCAATGTCGCTGAGTTCGGTCTCGGTGATCGGCAACGCGCTGCGCCTGCGGGCAGTGCGGCTGTAAGGGCGCCGAGTTACGGTCCGATCTCTTCGAGCTTCTTCTCCCACAGCCGCACGCCGCCGGTGATGCCGGCTTGGTTGGAGACGATCTGCACGCTCTTGGGCAGATGGAGATCGACGTGCTTGGCGTTGCCGCCGCCGATATAGAGCGTGTCGAACGTCACCAGGGTCTCGAGTGCGGCGATTGCGCGCTCGACATGGCGGTTCCACTTCTTGCGGCCGATCCGCTCGAGCACCGCGTTGCCGAGATATTGGTCATACGTGCGCTTGCCGCGCGCGATGTGCTGGCCGAGCTCGATGTGCGGCGCGAGCCGGCCCTCGTCGAAGAGCGCGAAGCCGAAGCCGGTGCCGAGTGTGATGACGCATTCGAGGCCGGTGTTGGTGATGACGCCGAGACCCTGTACCGAGGCGTCGTTGAGCAGCCGCACCGGCCGCCCGAGGCGGCGCGCCAACTCCTGCGCCAGCGGGAAGCCGTGCCAAGCCTGGGTGCCGAGATTGGGCGCGGTGTAGACACGGCCGTGGCGGACCACGCCAGGGAAACCCATGCTCACACGGTCGAAGGCGCCGAGCGGGCCGATGATGCCGATGAGCCCGGCGATCACCGCTTCGGGCGTCGCCTGGTCTGGGGTGTTGATCCGAGATGGTCCCGCCACGAACACCGCCGCCGTGTTGAGCACGCCCGCCTTCAGGTGCGTGCCTCCGACATCGATGGCCAGGGTGAGCGGGTCGTCCGGTTTGGCTGCCACGCCGGCCACAATCGGCGTCGGCGGAGGAAGTTCCCCGGCGCCATCCAGGCCGCCCTCCGGCGCCGAGGTTGGCACCGCCGTGTCGGGGAAGCCGCCGGGCTTGGCGGCGTCCTTCTTCATCGCGACGGCACCCTCGGTTTGAGCTCGACGGCGGCTTTCAGATGGCACGCAGTTCCCCTCGGGTTCCGGTCGCGCCGACGACATGGCGCGCTTGGGCGGCGGCTTCCTTCACGATGCCGCGCAGCTCCCGAAGGAAGCCAAGGCCGGTCTGGGTTCGTTGCACCAGGATGCTGCGGCGGTCCAGCGGATCGTCCTTGCGGCGGACCAGGTCGAACTCGACCAGGCGATCGAGCGCACGGGTGACGGCGGGCTTGGAGATGTTGAGCTTGGCGGCGAGGCCGCGCACGGTCTGCGCCTCGCTTTCGAGATAGCAGATGAGAAAGGTAGCCAGCTGGCGCGCAGTGAGATCAGGCCCCTCGCGCCGGACCAGCTCGGTGATGGAATGGCGGAGCATCCCGAGCAGCTGTTCGTTGGATTCAGAAGCGGCCATGTTGGGTTCTCCATTTCCCCGGGGCGACCAGCCGTCGCCGTGCGGGCCCCGAAACTAACCGAACTCGTTGCCGACCACAATCTATTTCGCCGTCTGGTTGATAACGGGTGGTTGATAACGGCTACGAATCGGTGTCGGGTGCCCGAGTTGGTCTACCGGGCGATCGGCGCGAAAGCGGCCGGGGTCATCAACTTGTTCTCCTGCTTGATGAGCGCGCCGAGCTCGCCGCTCTTTTGCAGGTAGGTCTGCCATTCCGGATCGGCCATCATTGCGGCGCGACGCGTGGCACGGTCGGCGGCGTCCTGGTAGGCCCAAATATGGACATAGGTGTTCAGCTCGCCCGATTCGGTCACGAGATAGGCGAACGGTTTCCCGAGATGGCGCTGCTGCGGCTTGAGGCCGAATTCCTCGTATAGCTTCAAGTGCTTGGCCATAGTACCCGGCTTCAGCGTGTAGGTGCGGTGGTCCAGCAGCATGAGTTCGGTTCCCCTCGACTGACCCGTCGCGCGTTCGCGACGGTGCAGTTGAGCACGGAAAGCGGCGAGCGTCAGCCCAGCAGGGCGCCCCAGGCGGCGCCTCCCAGCACAGCGAGCCAAGGCGCCACACGCCACGCGGTGAGCAGGACGAACGCGGTCAGCGCGAGTGCGAAGTCCGCCGGGCGCAGGATCGCGCTGGTCCACACCGGCATGTAGAGCGCGGCAAGCAGCAGCCCGACCACAGCGGCGTTGACCCCGCGCAAGGCACCGCGGATCGCGGCACGACGGCGCAGCGCGTCCCAGAACGGCAGCGCACCGAGCAACAGCAAGAAGGATGGCAGATAGATCGCGATGACGCAGATGAGGCCGCCGAGCCAGCCCGACGGTGCCTGCCGCATCACCGCACCGAGAAACGCGGCGAAAGTGGAGAGCGGTCCCGGAAGCGCCTGTGCGGCGCCGTACCCGGCGAGGAACAGGTCGTTCGGCACCCAGCCCGGGGGCACCACGGCGCGTTGCAACAGCGGCAGGATGACGTGGCCGCCGCCGAACACCAACGCGCCGGCCCGGTAGAACCCGCTGACCAGGGCCGCGACATGGTTGCCCGTCGCTGCGGCGAGCGCCGGCAAGCCGAACAGCAGCACGAAAAACGCGGCGAGCGACGAAAGCGCGAGGCCCCGCGGGATGCGCAAGGTGAGCGCGACGTGCTCGGGCGCCGTCTCGGCTGGCAGCAGCAGGCGTCCAGCGATCGCGCCGAGTACGATCGCGCCGATCTGCCCGGCGGCACTCGGCACCAGCAGCGCGATTAGCGCCGCGGCGAGGGCGAGGGTGACGCGTGGGCGGTCGGGGCAGAGCGTGCGCGCCATGCTCCACACTGCACCCGCGACCACGGCGACCGCGACGATCTTGAGCCCATGCAGCCATCCCGCCTGACCCGGATCGCCGAGCGCGGCAAGCCCGTACGCAAAGCCGACCATCAGTAGGGCGGACGGCAAGGTGAAGCCGAGCCAGGCCGCCGCCCCACCCGACAGGCCGCCGCGCGTCATGCCGATGGTGATGCCCACCTGGCTGCTGGCTGGGCCGGGGAGGAATTGGCAGAGGGCCACGATGTCGGCGAAAGCGGCCTCGCTGAGCCAGCCTCTTCGCTCGACGAACTCGGCGCGAAAATAGCCGAGATGCGCCACGGGACCGCCGAAGCTGGTGCAGCCGAGGCGAAGGAAAATCAGGAAGGTTTCAAGCGGAACGGCTGTACACCCCTGCTCGTCCGGCCACACCCGTGAGCGACAGCAGCCGCCAGGCGATCAGCCCAAGGATCAGCGCGAGATGCGCCTGCAGCGAAAGCAGTGCGAGCTTGAGCGGGCGGGTGAGTGGCATCCGGCCGAGATCGGCGCGGAACAGCTTTTCCTCCGGCGCATCGTCGAGCGGATGGATCACCGTCACGGCAGGAGCGCAGATGAGGGTCGGGTCGAACACGGCATCGGACATCGCCTTGCTCCGTCAGGCCAGGGAAGAAAACGCGCCGGGCAGCAGGACCTGCATGGCGAGCATCAGCGAGAGAGTGAACAGCAGGGCGATCACTATCCAGTTCGCCCGGTTGTTCCAGGGCCGGTTGGTGAAGCGCGGACCGAGCATCGCGCGGTCATTCAACAGCAGCTGCAGGAACACCAGCGAGGAGGGCAGCATCACGCCGGACAGCACCTGCACGCCGATGATGATGCTCTGCAGCGGCGCGCCGGGAATCAGCACCAGCCCGGCGGCGAGCGCCACCGAGGCGGCGTAGATTGCGTGGAACGCCGGCGCCTCGCTGATGCGCGACTGCAAGGTGATGCGCCAGCCCATCACCTCGCCACAGGCCCAGGCCGAGGACAGCGAGATCGCGGTGGCGCCGAGCAGGGCGGCGTTGACCATCATCAGCAAGATCAGCGTGCGTCCGACATGGCCGATCGTGGGCAGGAGCGCCTCGGCCATCTGGGCGGGATCGGCGTAGGTGCCGCCCTGCCGCCAGAGTGCGTCGCCCACCAGCATCATGCAGCCGGCGAACACCACGACGGCGATGGCGCCGACGAAGGTGTCGATCCGAGCCAGGCGCAAATCGGCGAAGCGCAGCCGCTTGTCGGCGACACAGCTCTGCTGGAAGAACAGCTGCCAGGGTGCCACGGTGGTGCCGACCAGGGCGAGGGCGATGAACACGAACTCCCCGGTCACGCCGCCTGCCGGCACGCTCGGCCGCGCAATGCCACGGAGGATGTCGGCGGCGCTGGGACCGGCCTGCCAGGCGAGGAGCAGCCAGGCGAGATTGAGGCCGCACAGAGCAAGGGTCATGCGCTCCCACCGCCGATAACTGCCGGTGCCGACCAACACTACGAGACCGACCGCAGCGAGCGGTACCGCGAGTTCGGGCGCGATGCCAAGTGGCCGGGCGGCCAGCGCGACGGCCGCGAATTCCGTCACCAGCGTCGCGAAGTTCAGCACGATGAGATCGACCAGCGAGAAGCGGCCCCAGAACCGGCCGAAGCGCTGGTAAATCAGCGCGGCGAGGCCCTGGCCGGTGACGATCCCGAGCCGCGCGACCATCTCCTGGACGAGATAGGTGACGGGCAACAGCAGCGCGAGAATCCACAGCAGCGACGTCCCGAACTGTGCGCCAGCCTGGGTGTAGGTCGAGACCGCGCCAGCGTCGTTATCGGCCACCATCACGATCAGCCCTGGCCCCGCGACCGCGAGGAAACGCAAGGCACCCAGCCGCAAACGGCGGCCGGATCTGCTCGCGGGGACGGCAATGGCTGCTTCCCCGGTTGCCGCGCCGGTCACGACAACGGGAGAAGCGGCATCCGAGGGGGAGTTTGTCGCGAACTCCATCCGTCATCCTCGTCCGTCGGACCGGACGAGGGGGGCGGTTGGGGCCTCCTGCTACGTCCGGCCCTGTGTCACGCCTGATCCGGACCGCGTGGTCCGGCAGCGACTAGGGCCGTCATCCATCAAATCGGTTCCATTCTGGTGGGCAGTTGCACGGGACCCGCCGCGCGGAAAGCAAGACCCGCCACGATCGCGGTGGTTGCGAGTCGGGCTCAATTCTCGGTCCTTGCGGCACCCCGTGGAAGACCCACCGCTGCGGTCTAGCGTTTCGTTAGAGGCGCATCAAGAGTCGCGCGATGCAACCGGAAAGCATCGGTGCTGACATGATCTCTGCTTGCTCGGCCGCTCTTGCGCCGAGCTCGCAGAAGCAACGAAAAAGGCGGCGGAGCGAACCCCGCCGCCTTGCCGGCCGAGACCGGTGATCGGGATTACCAGGTCAGCTGGGCGCCGAGCATCAAGCCCTGCGACGTGACCTTGTTGTGCAGGCAGGCCGCAGTCGACCCGGCGACGCCGCTCGGGCCGCAACCCGTGGTGTTCGCCGCACTCACCGGATAAGAGGTCTCGCCGGTCAGGAAGTCGTAGCCGTTCGACTTACGCTCGCCCCAGATATAGGTCAGGTTGAGCGAGAAGCCGGGGGCGACGGAGTAGGTGGCGCCGGCCGCGAAGCCAGTCTCGCGCATCTGCCCGACGCTCGGGATCTTGCCGGTCGCCGTGCCATCCGGGTTGAACGACGGCCCGGAGAAGCCCGCGGAGAAGTACTGGTAGAAGTGCGCACCGACGACGAACGGACCGTAAGTGTAGGAGCCGCCGGCCTCCCACGCCACGCCGTCCGAGCCGCCCTTCGGGGCGAGCGTCCAGGAATTGAAGTTCTGCCGGCCGCCCATCGCCATGCCGCCGATCGTCAGGCCGCCATAGGTGATCTGCGCGCCGCCCGCACCCACGCTAAGCCCGTCCACCTGGCTGTGCGGGGTGATCATGTTGTCGGACACGGAGCCGCTGCCCATGTAGTTGACATAGGCCGCGAAGCCGACCGGGCCGAACAAGCCGCGATAGCGGGCCGCGACATCAACCGTGTTGCGGCGGCGGGTATAGTCGCCCGTCGTGGTCGACGACAGCGCCGCGCATCCCGCACCGGCCACAGACGGGCCCGAGGCGATATAGCCGCCGCCCTGATAGGCACCGGGCGAGTTGCAACCCTGGCCGACCGCGGCGCCCTGCACGTCCGCCAAGCTCGGCTCATAGGAGATGCCGAAGTCGAAGCCCGCGAAGGCCGGCGAGAGATAGACCACCTTCTGCGTGGAGTACATGTTGCCGGTATCGGCGAACGGCCAGTACATCCAGAGCTGACCCGGCAGGTAGGCGGCCATGCTGCCGTTCCAGCCGCCGTCGCCGAAGTTCTCGTTGTTGCCCACCATGAACAGGTCCGACGGTCCGTCGGTCGCGCCGAAGCGCACGATGCCGAGCTTGTCAGTGCCGGCATAGCCCCAGGCGCGACGGACATAGAGGCGGCCCTGGGTGGCCGTATTGGCCGACTGGGAGCCGTAGATGCCGCCGCCGGTCGGATAATTGCCATCCTGGCGGATCTCGACGCTGGCGCCGTAGCGCAGGCCGTTGGCCGCGATGCCGTCAAAGCCCGGGTACAGGCGGAAATAGCTGTAGACGCCGTAATTGGCGAGCTTGTTGGTCTGCGGATTGCCGGCCACCACGGCGACGTTCTGGCCCGGCCCGCTAGGGACGAAGCCCATCGCCCGCGCCTGCGCCGCGGTGCCGAAGAACGATGGCAACAGCGAGGTGCCGACGTTGCTGACGCCCTGAATGAACGGAACTTCCGAGGCTTTGCCCGTCGCTGGATTGTAGTTGTACGTGCCGTCCGCATCGCCGGCGGCGAGGATGCCGCCCTGACTGTAGATACGGCCGTTCAGGCGAACAATCAGGGTGCCAGGCGCCTGCACCGGCCCGGTCGCGGTGCCGCCGAACGCGCTGACGGTTGACTGCCCCGAATCGTCGGCTTGCTGCGCGTACGCGGCGCCATAGCCAGTGGTCACGCCAAGTGCCGCCACGGTGGCCAGCAGGAGCTTACGCATCTATTCCTCCTCATATCACCGGGGCGACCCCGGCGGGACGTTTGCAGGCCCCGCCCCGTTGACCCACGGGCACATCGCCTATCCGAGCGACGCGCCCCCCACGGGCGGGAGCAGCCAGACCTGAAACGGAGTATTGCGAGGAGGCTCACGATCTCGCAACAGCCAGGACAGGTTCGGCGCGGCATTTCCGAAACACTGTGGCTAGCGGGACACAGGCGTAACTTCGGACCCAATCCCTCCTCACGCGCCGGGAGGAGGAGAAGCGAAGCCCACTTGTCACGAGAGGGGTTGGGAGGGGGGTCGTGCGAGCGCTACAACAGCGGCCATGCCTGATGCGAATGACAGCTCCATCGCCGACAACCTGCGCCGCGTCCGCGACCGCATTGCGGACGCCGCCATCCGGGCAGGGCGTCGGCCAGAGGAGGTCACGTTGGTCGCGGTGTCCAAGACCAAGCCAGAGGAGGCCGCGGGCAAGTTCCCCGCGCTGCGCGAGGCATTCCCCACTCTCAGGCTGCACGTGGTCGGCGGGCTGCAGACCAACAAGGCACGAGATGCGGTGCGGCTCGCCGATGTCATCGAGACGCTCGATCGCCCCCGGCTGGCCGACGCGATCGAAGCGGCGATCGCCCGCGAGGGCCGCGCCCCCACTCTCCTCGTCGAGGTCAATACCGGCGCCGAGCCGCAGAAGAGTGGCGTAGCGCGCGGCGATGCCGACCGCTTCATCGAGGAGTGCCGCGCCCGCTTCGGCACCGCATTGGCCGGCCTGATGTGCGTGCCGCCGATGGGCGAGGATCCGGCGCCGCATTTCGCCTGGCTGGCCGACCGCGCCACACGGCACGGGCTCGGCGTGCTGTCGATGGGAATGTCGGCCGATTTTGAAACCGCCATCGCCTGCGGCGCCACCCATGTCCGCGTCGGTTCAGCGATCTTCGGCGCGCGGTAGCTCCGGCTGCAATGACGTCGACGGGCGGGCGCACCATCGCGAGCGTGCGGCGTTCTTGCACCGCAGCACGTGGGCGGGTAAGGCTCCGGCGCGCGGGAAGCCCGGCCGCCGAACTGACGGGCAAGGCGCAGAGGCACTACGGATGAGCGCGATATGAGCGTGGCCGCCTCCGCCGAGACCGGCCGCCGGTCCGCGCCCCAACTCGGCGTGCTGCTCGCCGTGCTCGGCGTGGTCTATGGCGACATCGGCACCAGCCCGCTCTATGCCTTCAAGGCGAGCTTGGCGATGTTCGGCGACCTGCCAGTGAGCACAGCCGAGATCATGGGCATCCTGTCGCTGATCTTCTGGTCGCTGGTGCTCGTCGTGACGGTCAAATACGTCATCCTCATCATGCGGGCCGACAACAAGGGCGAGGGCGGCATCCTGGCGCTGATGGCGCTGGCGCAGCGCGTCTCGGTGGGTGCGCGGACCAAGCGCGCCCTCGCCCTCGTCGGCATCGCCGGCGCGTGCCTGTTCTTCGGCGACGGCGTGATCACCCCGGCCATCTCGGTGCTGTCGGCGGTCGAGGGCCTGGAGGTCTCCGCGCCCAGCCTCACGCAATACGTGCTGCCAATCTCGGCGGTGGTGATCCTGGTGCTGTTCGCCATGCAGTTCCGCGGCACCGGCAATATCGGCCGGGTGTTCGGCCCGGTGATGGCGGCGTGGTTCGTCGTCATCGGCCTGCTCGGACTGGTCGAGATCGTTGGGCACCCGTACGTGCTGCTGGCGGTTTCGCCGGGCTACGCAGTAGCTCTCTGCGTGCAGTACAAGGCGCTGGCCTTCGTGGTGCTCGGCTCCGTCGTGCTCTGCGTCACCGGGGCCGAAGCGTTGTACGCGGATATGGGACATCTTGGCGCGCGGCCGATCCGTCTGACCTGGACGTGCTTCGTGCTGCCCTGCCTGGTGCTCAACTATTTCGGCCAAGGCGCCCTCACGCTGAACGACCCGAAGGCGGCGTCCAGCCCGTTCTTCCTGCTCGGGCCGGACTGGGCGCGGCTCCCGCTGGTCATCCTGGCGACCTTCGCCACCGTGATCGCCAGTCAGGCGATGATCTCCGGCGCCTATTCGATCGCCCGCCAGTGCATGCAGCTCGGCTTCCTGCCGCGCCTCACGGTGCGCCACACCAGCACCACCGAGGAGGGACAGATCTATCTGCCGCAGGTGAACGCGGCGATCCTGATCGGCGTGCTGGTGTTGGTGTTCTCATTCAAGACCTCGGATAACCTCGCAGCCGCATACGGTATCGCCGTCACTGGCACCTTCCTCTGCACCACGCTGCTGGCGGTGGTGGTGTTCCACCGGCAGTTCCACTGGCCCCGCGTCGTGGCGCTTGTCGTGTTCGGCTTCTTCTTCTTGGTCGACGGCACGTTCTTTGCGGCCAACCTGATGAAGGTGCCCGAGGGCGGCTGGGTACCGCTGATCCTCGGGCTCGCGTTGATGGGACTGATGACGTCGTGGAAGCGCGGGCGGGATCTGCTGCTGGCGCGCTGGAAGCAGGACAGCTTGCCGCTCGCCTCCTTCCTCGCCCGGCTGCCGCAGTCGCGGACGGTGCGAGTGCCCGGCATGGCGGTATTCCTCACCGGCAACCCCGACTACGTGCCAACCGCCTTGCTGCACAATCTCAAACACAACAAGGTGCTGCACGAGCGGGTGCTGTTCGTCACCGTGGAGAATCTCGACGTGCCGGAAGCGCGCGGCGAGCCGCGCAGCGAGGTGCACGAGTTGGCTCCCGGCATCTATCGGGTGATCCTGCGCTACGGCTTCATGGAAAGCCCCAACATCCCCCGGGAACTCGAGGATCTGCGCGAGCGCGGCGTCCCGTTCGACAGTATGCAGGCAAGCTATTTCCTTGGGCGCGACGTGCTGGTGCCCGCGATGGTGCCGAAGATGCCGCTATGGCGGCTCTGGCTATTCCTGGTCATGGCGCGCAACTCGGTGCCCGCGACCGAGTTCTTCCGCATCCCGAGCGACCGTGTGGTGGAACTCGGCGTCCGCGTTGCGATCTGAAGGCGGGTTAGGGGGAGCCGAGGAAGGGAGGAGGACGGGATGGCGAAGGTCACGGCGCTGCTGGCGCACGGCCCCGGCCAGCCCGAGGGCGATGTTGCTCACGGGCTCGAACTGCGGCTCTGCCTCACCCCCGAGGCACGGATCGACGTTGCCGCATATCAGGCCGACCCGCTGCCCTGGCGCACCCGCCGCTTCTGGCCCGATCGCGAGGACTGGGCGGGCGAGCTGATCCAGGTGGATGAGGGCTGGGCGCTGCGCAGCCAGCGCGGCGAGGACGAGCCACTCTGGGACTTCATCCCGGCGATCATGCGCCCCGGCGCCTATCTCACCCTGCGGCGCCCGAGCGGGGAGGAACTGATCTATCGAATCGTCCAGGTGGAGCAGGATTAGCGCGCCCCCTCATGGTGCTTTCGCCGCGTCGGCCACGGCCGCTTGGCGGAATCGCGCGATCTCGGCTAGGTATCGCCGACCGTGCCCCGGCACATCTGCCCTCAGAGGGTCCTCTATGCTCCTGCGCTTGCGTCCAATCGTCTCTCTCATGCTGGCCGGCGGCTGGTTGGCCGCTTGCGGCAACACGCAATCGAGGCTGCCTGAAGGGGCGGGCGGCGGCAACCCGGTGCAGTCCGAATACAACACCGAGGCGAGTCACGGCGGCGGTCAGGGCCAGCTTTTCAGCGAGCAGGGGCTGACGCTCGGCGTTGGCAAGGGGGCCGGCGGCAGCAACCGGGACGAAGGCGCCGCGCTGGGGGTCAATGCCTATCTATGGCGCGGGGCGCTCGACACGCTCTCGTTCATGCCGCTGTCCTCGGCCGACCCATTCGGCGGAGTGATCATCACCGACTGGTATCAGCCGGCGGCGGCCAACGGCGAGCGATTCAAGGCGACCGCCTATATTTTGGGCCGCCAGCTCCGCGCCGACGCGATCCGCGTGTCCATCTTCCGCCAGGTGCAGCAGAACGGCCAATGGGTGGACGCGCCGGTGAGTGCCGAGACGGTGGGCGAGATCGAGAACAAGGTGCTCGCCCGGGCCCGGGAGCTGCGGGCCCAGACGGCGTCGAGCTAGCGAATGGCGGACTGAAGTCCGCCTCACCCGGTACGGAGTGTTAGGGGCGGATTTCGGTCGGCAGACCGCGTCCCCTCCCGGGCGGTTGCCGCGTCGGCGGTTCTGGCTGATACAGTGCGTCGCACAACAAGCTGCCGGGACCAATGAACCAGACCGTGCCTGCATCCGCGCAAGCCGGCGGCACCGAGCCGCCGCGTTACGATTTCCGCGAGGCTGAACCGCGCTGGCAACGCGCCTGGGACGAGCGCGGCTGCTTCCGCGCCGAAGACGTGCCGACCGACGGCAAGCCAAAATACTACGTGCTGGAGATGTTCCCCTATCCCAGCGGCAAGATCCACATGGGCCACGTGCGCAACTACACGCTCGGGGATGTGGTGGCACGGTACAAGCGTGCGCGCGGCTACTCCGTGCTGCACCCAATGGGTTGGGATGCTTTCGGGCTGCCCGCCGAGAATGCGGCACGCGAGCGAGGGGTGCATCCGGCCGCGTGGACCTGGGAGAACATCGCGTCGATGCGCGCCGAACTGCAGCGCATGGGCCTGTCGCTCGACTGGAGCCGCGAGTTCGCCACCTGCGACCCCGCCTATTACGGCCAGCAGCAGAAGCTGTTCCTCGACCTGCTGCGGGCCGGCCTCGCCGAGCGGCGCGACGCCTGGGTAAACTGGGACCCGGTCGACGGCACCGTGCTCGCCAACGAGCAGGTGATCGACGGTCGCGGCTGGCGTTCGGGCGCTCCCGTCGAGAAGAAGCGGCTGTCGCAATGGTTCCTCAAGATCACCGACTATGCGCCGGACCTGCTGGCTGCCCTCGGCGAGCTAGACCGCTGGCCCGAGCGAGTGCGGGTGATGCAGGAGAAATGGATCGGCCGCAGCGAGGGCGCTCGGCTCGGCTTCTCCCTGGCCTCTCCAGTCGACGGGATCGAGCGGGTGGAGGTCTATACCACGCGGCCCGACACGTTGTTCGGCATGTCGTTCCTTGCACTTGCCCCGGAGCATCCACTGGCGGCAGTGGCCGCTGCGCGCGACCCCGCGGCGGCGGCGTTCGTCGCCGAGTGCCGCTCGATGGGCACCAGCGAGGCGGTGATCGAGGCCGCCGAGAAGAAGGGGTTCGATACAGGGCTCAGGGTGCGCCATCCGTTCCTGCCCGGCGCCACCTATCCCGTGTGGATCGCCAACTTCGTGCTGATGGAATACGGGACCGGGGCGATTTTCGGCTGCCCCGCGCACGATCAGCGGGATTTGGAGTTTGCGCGCAAGTACGATCTGTCCGTGCTGCCCGTGGTGCTGCCGCCCGGCGCCGATGCGGCGTCGTTCCAGGTT
The DNA here is from genome assembly GCA_017307285.1 of Alphaproteobacteria bacterium. GTDB lineage: Bacteria > Pseudomonadota > Alphaproteobacteria > Acetobacterales > Acetobacteraceae > JAFKFI01. The sequence continues at coordinate 50,519 of JAFKFI010000069.1, forward strand.
GATGACGAAGCCTATATCGGGCCGGGCACCCTCATCAACTCTGGCTTCCTCGACGGGCTCGATACCGATGCGGCCAAGCGCGCGGCGATCGACGGGCTGGCGCGACAGGGTATCGGCGCCGGTGTGACAAACTGGCGGCTGCGCGACTGGGGAGTAAGCAGGCAACGCTATTGGGGCTGCCCGATCCCGGTGATCCATTGCGCAACTTGCGGCGTCGTGCCGGTACCCGATGAGCAGCTGCCGGTGGTGCTGCCCGAGGATGTGGCCTTCGATCGACCTGGCAATCCGCTCGATCACCATCCGAGCTGGAAGCACGTGCACTGCCCGCGCTGCGGTGGCGCTGCGACGCGCGAGACCGACACATTCGACACCTTCGTCGATAGCTCCTGGTATTTCGCGCGCTTCTGCAGCCCGCGCGCCGAGCAGCCGGTGTCACGCGAGGCGGCGCGCCACTGGATGCCGGTCGACCAATATATCGGCGGCATCGAGCACGCGATCTTGCATTTGCTGTACGCACGGTTTTTTACCCGCGCGCTGCGCGACACCGGCCATCTCGATGTGGCGGAGCCCTTCGCCGGCCTGTTCACGCAGGGAATGGTTACACATGAAAGTTATCGTGGCAGCGACGGCCAATGGCGCTACCCAGCCGAGGTAGAGCGGCGCGCCGATGGCACGGTGGTCGATCGGGCCACCGGCGAGGCGGTCAGCGTCGGACGCGTCGAGAAGATGTCGAAGTCGCGACGTAACACGGTGGACCCTGACGCGATCATAGAGCGCTACGGGGCCGACACGCCCCGCTGGTTCATCCTGTCAGACAACCCGCCCGAGCGCGACATGGAGTGGACCGAGGCAGGCGTGGCCGGCGCGTTCCGCTTCGTGCAGCGGGTCTTTCGGCTGGCCGAAACCCTGGCCGTTGAAACTCGCCCTGAGATCGACACTGGGTCGGTATCGTTTTCATCGGCCGCCCGAACGCTTCGTCGCGCGACTCACCGAGCCATCGCGGCGGTGACGGAGGCCTTGGAAGAGTTCGCGTTCAATGTCGCGGTCGCCCGGCTATACGAATTAGCTAACGCCATCGCCGACGCCGAGCGCGAGTCGGCCGAAGACGAGGGGCTGGCCTGGGCGCGACGCGAGGCGGTGGACTCGCTGGCCCGGTTGATCTCGCCGATGATGCCCCATCTCTCTGAGGAGATGTACGTCAGGCTACATCCTGACACTGCCAAGCTCGTCGCCGAGCTACCCTGGCCAGATGCCGATCCCTCGCTGCTCGCGGCCGAGGCAGTCACCCTGGCGGTGCAGGTGATGGGGAAGCTGCGCGGTACCATCGAGATGCCGCCCGACGCCGCATCGGACGCAGTACTGGCCGCCGCTGAAGCCGAGCCGAACGTGGCGAAGCTGCTGGCTGGCAAGCGGATCATCAAACGCATCCACGTACCCAACCGGATCGTCAATTTCGTGATTGCGGGCTGAGATGGTGCGAGGCGCGCTTTCGGGGTTATCCCGCCGGGGGTTGCTGATGGGCGCGGCGGCGGGTGCGTTGGGTGGTTGCGGCTTCCACCCGCTATATCAGCGCGCCAGCTCAGGTGGACTGGGAACGACGTCACGCGAGCTGGCGGCGGTCTCGGTGGATATCATTCCCGATCGCCCTGGCCAGCTTCTGCGCCAGGCGTTGCAGGAGCGGCTTGAAGGGTCGGGCAGCGGTGTCGCGAGGCGCTATTCCCTTGCGGTGGATTTCGGCATCTCCGGCGAAGGCATCGCGATCCGACAAGACAACTCCGTCACACGAATCCGTATGATCGGCCGAGCGGAATGGACGCTACGCGCCCAGGATCCCGCGCGTACAGTGCTGACCCGCGACATCGCCAGGGCAGTCGATGGGGTCAACATCTTCAACGAGCAGTTCTTCGCCTCCGATCTCGAGACGGAAGTCGTGCAGAAGCGGATCGCCGAGCGATTGGCGGATCAGATGGTCATGCAGCTGGCGAGCTACTTCAACCGTCGCGCCGACCAAGTCACCGCCTCGGGCTAGCACGTAATGCGGATGGAGGCACGCCGCGTCGCCGGCTTCCTGCGGGATCCCGGGTCGTGCCGTGTGGTGCTGCTTTTCGGCGAGGACAGTGGGCTGATCCGCGAGCGAGCGAACGGATTGGTACGACTGGTGGCCGGGTCGCTGGACGACCCGTTCCGGGTGGCTGATCTGGACAGGGACGCGGCGGCGCGCCTCGAAGCCGAGGCCGCCACTTTGTCGCTCACCGGCGGCCGTCGCGTGGTGCGGGTGCGCGACGTGACGGACGGCGCGTTGACTGCGGTAAGATCCGTGTTGGCTGGTCGCGGCGAAGCGCTCGTGGTCCTGGAGGGACCGGGATTGGCGTCGCGCTCCAAATTGCGGACTGCTCTGGAGGCCGCGCCGGATGGTGCGGCGATTGGTTGCTATCCCGAGGACGGCAAGGCGCTGGAAGCTACAGTGCGCGGCGCGCTGTCCGAGGCGAACGTCGCGATCGAGGATGAGGCGCTCGCTTGGGTTGCGGCACAACTTGGTGGTGATCGGGCGCTCACACGGCAGGAACTCGAGAAGTTGGCATTGCACGCGGGAGCTGGAGCTGTGGTTGATCTCGCCGCGGCGATGGCGTGCATCGGCGATGTCGCGGGGCTGTCGCTTGACGACGCGCTGTTCGCAGCGACCGAGGGTGACATAGCGGGGCTCGATCGTGCGCTGGAGCTCGCCTTGGCCGGCGGCCAGGCCGCGCCCTCCGCGCTCCGGGCGGGGCTCGGTCATCTGCAACGCCTGCACCGGGCGCGTCTCGCAGTCGCTGGCGGTGCTGCGCCCGAGGAGGCGATGCGTGCCGCGCGGCCCCCCGTGTTCTGGCAGCGACAGCCGGCATTCACCCGGGCGCTGCGGACCTGGCCGGTGGCCGGATTGGAGGCCGCGCTGGATGGGCTGAACGAAGCAGAGCGCAACTGCCGCCGGACCGGTGCCCCGGTCGAGACGATTTGCCGCAATGCATTGATGGTGATTGCTCGCCGCGCTGCAGCGGCGCGACGCGGGGGCGGCTCGACTACTCGCGCCTGAGCAGCTCGATTATGCCGTCGAGCTGGTCGAGCGAGCGATAGCGGATGCGCAAAGTGCCTCCTTTGCCGTCAAACGAGATCTGCACTCGAAGCCCCAAGCGGTCCGCGAGGTCTTGCTCCAGTGCGCGAGTTGCGCCATCGGCCGGGCTTTGCACCGCGGGTATGGCGGCGGTCTCCGGCCGAGCTGCAAGCGCCTCGGTCTGCCGGACATTGAGCCCACGCGCTATGACTGCGAGCGCTGCCTTCTCCGGTTCGGGATGGCTTAGCAGCGCCCGCGCATGGCCGGCAGACAGCGCTCCGTTGCGCACCTCCGCCTTCACCGTATCCGGAAGGTTGAGCAGGCGGAGCGTGTTCGCGATGTGGCTACGCGATTTCCCAACGGTCTGGGCCAGGCTGTCCTGTGTCATGCCGAACTCACGCATCAGCCGGGAAAAGCCCTCCGCCTCTTCGATCGGATCGAGGTCCTGCCGCTGCAGATTTTCAACCAGAGAGGCGGCCATTGCTTCGGCGTCAGCGAGGCTGCGGACCAGCACTGGGACCTCATGCAGCCCGGCCGCCTGGGCGGCCCGCCAGCGCCGCTCGCCGGCAATGATCTGATAGCGCCCCAGCCCGTCGGGGTGCGGCCGCGCGAGCAGCGGCTGCAGGACACCGCGGACTCGGATCGATTCTGCCAGTTCGTCGAGTAAAGTCGGATCCATCCTTGCACGAGGCTGAAACGGGCCGGGTTCAAGCAACTCGACCGGCACCGGCTGAATGCCGTCGCGCGCCTGCATGGCTTCGGCAGACGCGGTCTCACCTAGGAGAGCCGCCAAGCCTCGGCCAAGGCGCGGGCCTGAATCCCGCGCGCTCATGCCTTGGCGCCTCCTCGGCCTCGCTCTCGCTCGAGCAGTTCATGGGCAAGACGGATGTAGGCCTGCGCACCGGGCGAACGCGAGTCGTAAAGCAGCACCGGCTTGCCGTGGCTCGGAGCCTCAGAGATGCGGATGTTCCGAGGGATCACCGTATCGTATACCCGATCACCAAAGAAGCCACGCGCGTCGGCTGCCACCAGCTCCGATAGATTGTTGCGTCGGTCGTGCATCGTGAGAACGATTCCTTGCAGTCGCAGCCCCGGATTGAGTCCGCGTCGCACAAGGTCGACAGTGCGGACCAGCTGAGTGATTCCTTCCAGGGCGAAGAATTCGCATTGCAAGGGCACCACCACCCCCTCTGCAGCCACCAAAGCGTTCAGCGTAAGCAGGCCGAGGCTGGGTGGACAATCGATCAGAATCAGCCGGTAGGATCCGCCGGGCGGGCGAAGTCTCGCGAGGGCATCGCGAAGCCGAAATTCCCGGCGTTCGAGTGCCACCAGTTCGATTTCGGCACCGGTAAGATCGGGCTCGGCGGGGACAAGGCTGAGGCCGGGAATGCCGGTATCATGGATGGCCTCTGGCGGGGTCCGGCTCCCCATCAATAACTCATAGCTACCCGCTTCCCGATCCTTGCCGGCGAAACCGAGACCGGTGGAAGCGTTCCCTTGCGGGTCGAGGTCGATGAGCAGCACGGACCAACCGGTCGCCGCGAGCGCGGCGGCCAGGTTGATCGCCGTCGTGGTTTTGCCGACACCGCCCTTCTGGTTAGCCACTGCGAGGATCCTGGTCCTGGACAGACCGACCGGTGCCGCGTCAGCCTGCGCCTCGTTTTGGGGCTCCGGCACGATGGATCTCGCTGAGCATGAGGATGGTCGCCTCGGGGGCGGTGCGGCTTGGGATCCGCCGCACTTGCATGTGCCACTCCGCGAGGGCTCTCGTCAATTCGTCCTCGGCATTTCGACCCTTTTGGGCCAGCAGCATGCCACCCTCTTGAAGGAGCGGACTTGCCACGTGGACCAGTTTTAGCAGGGGCGCAAAAGCGCGTGCCGTAACCACAGGAGCAGGGTTGATCCGGGCTCGTTCTGCCCGAACGGCGTGGATGCGGACAGGGGCTCCAGTTGCACGAACGGCCTCGGCGAGGAACGCTGCCTTTCGATGATCGGCTTCCACCAGTTCAAAGTGCACGCCAGTGATCAGCGAGAGAACCAAGCCTGGAAAGCCAGCGCCAGTCCCCAGATCGATAGCCCGGGTGGCCTGAGGCGTGAGCAGCGGCGCTAGTTGAGCCGCGTCGGCAATATGGCGGGTCCAGATATCCCGTTCATCGGCTTGGGCTATGAGATTGACGGTCCGGTTCCAGCGCAGGAGGAGATCGGAATAGCATTCCAGCCGAACCAGCGTTTCACGTGGAACATGAACCCCAACGAGAGCCAGTGTTTCACGTGAAACATCACTTGGCACGGACGGTCTGTGCCTTGCTGCGAACATGTGCCAGAAGTGCGGCCAGCCCCGCAGGCGTCATTCCCTGGAGCCGGGAGGCAGCTCCAAGTGAGGCAGGCCGCTGCCGAGCAAGTTTGTCTCGCAACTCGCTTGTCAATCCGCCTACCATTGCGAAGTTAACATCGCCCAACAGCAACCCTTCCTCCCGCCGGAAAGCTCGGATATCAGCCTCCTGGCGCCGCAGGTACCCGACATAGCGCGCCTCGGTCTCGATGTGGTTCCGTACCCGTGGGGCCAGCGCGGCGAGCCAGGGAAATTGATGCCAGTGCTGCCCATCATCGATCGCCACCACCTCCATCAGAGAGCGCCGCCTTCCGTCTGGCCCCTGTGCGATTGCGGCTCGCGCCCGTTCCAGAGCCTCGCGCACCTCTTTCTCATACGCCAGGAACCGCGCGGCCCGAGATGCGCCGACGCACCCCCATTCCAAGCCGGTCCGCGTCAAGCGGAGATCGGCGTTATCTGCCCGCAAGCTAAGCCGGAACTCCGAGCGAGAGGTAAACATCCGATACGGCTCGCCCACCCCTTGGTTTACCAGATCGTCTACCAGCACACCAATGTACCCATCCGCCCGACCCAGCCCCACCATACTCCCACCACCCGCGAACCGCGCGGCGTTGACCCCGGCTAGGATGCCCTGGGCGGCGGCCTCCTCGTAACCCGTCGTGCCGTTGATTTGACCAGCCAAAAACAATCCCGGCAGTCGACGCAATGCGAGTGAAGGGTCCAGGGCCCGCGGATCGACAAAATCGTACTCCACCGCATAGCCCGGCCGAATGATGCGAGCGCTTTCCAGCCCGGGGATGGTCTGTAGCATCGCGACCTGCACGTCCTCGGGCAAGCTGGTGGAGATGCCATTGGGATAAACGGTGTCGTCCGCCAACCCTTCAGGCTCCAAAAAGATAGTGTGACGCTCGCGATTGGCGAAACGCACCAGCTTGTCCTCGATCGACGGGCAATAGCGCGGGCCGGGGCCGGAGATTGCGCCGCCATACACGGCTGAGCGATGCAAGTTCGCACGGATCAGCGCGTGGGTAGCCGGGGTCGTCGCAGTCATGCGGCAGGCGATTTGCGGGTTGTCGATCCGCTCCGTCATTGTGCTGAACGGTTCCGGCTCGGCGTCTCCGTGATCCACCTCGAGCCCTCCCCAATCGATGCTGTTTCGGTCCAATCGCGGCGGCGTGCCGGTCTTTAGCCTGCCCAGCGGCAGATCGAGTCTGGCCAAGGTCCGCGCCAGACCAATCGATGGAGCCTCGCCGACGCGACCGGCCGGCATCTGCCAATCGCCGACATGGATAACCCCCCTTAGGAAGGTCCCAGCAGTCAGGACCGCCGCCCCGCAGGCGATTCGCCCGCCATCCGCGCACAGCACCGCCGCCAGATGCCCGGCGCGGTCCACCTCAAGATCCTCGACGGCGCCAGCGCGCATTTCCAACCCGTCGGTCGCTGCCAGCAAGCCCTGGATCCCTCGACGATAAAGCGAGCGGTCGGCCTGCGCCCGCGGGCCACGCACCGCCGGGCCCTTGCTGCGATTGAGCACCTTGAAATGGATCCCGGCCAAATCGGCGGCCCGGCCCATCAGCCCGTCCAGCGCGTCGATCTCGCGTACCAGATGACCCTTGCCGATGCCACCGATCGCCGGATTGCAGGACATTTCGCCGATTGTCTCGAGTCGATGGGTGAGCAGCAGCGTCCGGGCCCCCATCCTCGCCGCCGCAGCGGCCGCTTCGCAGCCAGCGTGCCCGCCGCCAATGACCACCACATCGTATTGGGAACCCATCCACCTACCCCGGTAGCTAAAACTGGACCGATTACTTACCAATGCAGAACTGGGCAAAGATCGTGTCTAGTATATCTTCGACACCGACTTCTCCTGTCACCCGCCCCAGTGCGCGCACCGCCAGCCGCAGATCCTCAGCCCGCAACTCGGGCCAGGCCGCCTGTCGCGCCCCGGCCAGTCGCTTCGCCGCCTCGGACAGAGCCGCCCGATGACGCGCTCGGGTGAGTGGCGGCGGTCCGGCGACGTCCGTTAAAGCCCGAGCCTCGGCGGTCAAGGACGCAAGGAGCCGGTCGAGCCCGGCTCCAGTCGCTGCACTAACCGCCAGCACGCCCTCCGGTGCACAGCCGCCCAGATCTGCCTTGTTGAAGACGACCACCTCACGAGTGCAACCCCAATTCAGCGGGTCGTCGATCCCTTGGCTAACATCATACACTGAAACGACCAGATCAGCGGAAGCCGCCCTCGCGAGCGCGCGTCGGACCCCCTCAGCTTCAATCAGATCGCCACTCTCCCGCAGCCCGGCCGTATCCACCAGGGTTACCGGCACGCCGCCAAGTTCCACCCTGGTCTCCAGGGCATCCCGGGTCGTGCCGGGCAGCGCCGAGACGATCGCCACCTCGCGTCCGGCAAGCGCGTTCACCAGTGTCGACTTGCCAACATTCGGGGGCCCGATCACCGCGAAGACCAGTCCCTCCCGCAGCCGCTCGCCGCGTCGTCCATCGTCGAGGTGCCGTTCGATCGCCCGTTGCAAGGCCGCCAGCTCAGCAAGCATCGCCGCCTCGGTATCGGGAGGCAGATCTTCGTCGGGGAAGTCAATCAGCGCCTCTTGCTCGGCGAGCATCAGCCGCAACCGCACCGCCCAGCCACGGTACAAATCGCCCAACGCACCATCGAGTTGGCGCAATGCCTGACGCCGCTGCTCCGCTGTCTCGGCAGCCACCAGATCGCCGATCGCCTCCGCCTCAACCAGGTCCATCCGCCCGTTGAGAAAGGCTCGCCGAGTGAACTCCCCGGGCTCCGCCGGCCTCGCACCCAGTTGCACAAGCGCATCCGCCACGCCGGTCACCACCGCCCGGCCAGCATGCAGGTGCAACTCCGCCGAATCCTCGCCCGAATAGCTGCCCGGGCCCGGCAGCCACAACACCATCGCTTGGTCGAGCACCTCGCCCGCCCGGTCGCGCAACCGCCGCAGCGACGCCCGGCGTGGCTCCGGGCGCCCGCCGCACAGGGCGTCAAGCAATTCCCCGCTCGCCGGCCCGCTGATCCGCATGACTGCAATCGCCGCCCGCCCCACCCCGGAGGCCACGGCGAAGACCGTGTCGGTCTCCCGCGGAATCACTCGGCGGCGGCGGTCTCGGGTGGGTACCACACGCCCTCGGGATAGATCACCACGCAGGGGCCGAGCTCGCAGCGGTCCAGGCAACCGGCCATGTTCACTCGCACACCAGGCAAGCCGAGCTCCTTGGCGCGCACCTTCATGTAATCGCGCAGCTTCTCGGAGCCCTTGGCGGCGCAGGAGCCCCGCTTGTGTCCGTCCGGCCGCCGATTGCAGCACACGAAGACGTGTGCCTCATAGTATTGCGGCGGATCGCCGGCCTGACGGTCGCCCATACCTATCCTCCGTGTCGTGGGATCGCCGCGCCTCGCAGGACGTACCCACCGCCCCCATCTACCGCCAATGCCCTTTCATCGGCAAAGGACGACCAATGGCCCCGTCCGTTCCTCTTCCAGCCGCGAACCTGCTGCGCCACGAGACCTCGCCCTACCTCCTCCAGCACGCCAACAACCCGGTGCACTGGCGGGCCTGGAGCGTCGCGGCACTTGAGGAGGCTCGGGTGCAGAACCGTCCGATCCTGCTCTCGATCGGCTACGCCGCCTGCCACTGGTGCCACGTCATGGCCCACGAATCCTTCGAGGACCCCGATACCGCGGCCCAGATGAACGCGACTTTCGTCAATATCAAGGTAGACCGCGAGGAACGGCCGGACATCGACGCAATCTACATGGCCGCCCTGCACGCTCTGGGCGAGCAGGGCGGCTGGCCGCTTACCATGTTCCTGACCCCCGAAGGCGAGCCGTTCTGGGGCGGCACCTACTTTCCACCTGAGCCGCGCTGGGGCCGCCCGTCATTCCGCCAAGTGCTCACCGGCGTCGCGGAGGCCTACCGCACCGGGCACGAGATGGTCACACACAACAGCCGAGCGCTCCGCCAGTCGCTCGCCGCGATGGCGGCGCCGCGCCCCGGCGCCCTGCTCACCCCAGCGCATCTCGACCAGGTGGCAAGCGCCCTCTTGCGTCTCACCGACCCGGTCGAAGGCGGTCTCGCAGGGGCACCCAAATTCCCCAACGCGCCGATCTTTCGCTTCGTTTGGCAGGATAGTTTTCGCGGCGATCACGGCATCGGGCGCGAGGCCATGCACCTGATGCTCGAGAAGATGTCGCAAGGCGGCATCTACGACCATCTCGGCGGCGGCTTTTCCCGCTATTCGACCGACGCCGTGTGGCTCGTCCCTCATTTCGAGAAGATGCTCTACGACAACGGCCAGCTCCTGGAATTGCTTGCCCTCGCCCACGCCGACCGGCCAAGCCCACTCTACGCCGCCCGCGCGGCTGAAACGGTCGGCTGGCTCGACCGCGATATGACCGGCGCATGCAACGCCGCCGGCCAAGCGGCCTTCGCCGCCTCGGAGGATGCCGACAGCGAGGGCGAGGAGGGCAAGTTCTATGTCTGGAGCCAATCCGAAATCGACCGCGTGCTCGGCCCCGACGCCGCTTCCTTCTCCTCCGCGTATGACGTGACGCCATCAGGCAACTGGGAAGGCAAGAACATCCTTCGCCGCGTCACGCCGCCGGGCACCGATGCCGAGGAGACCGCACTTGCCCGATCGCGGGAAAAATTGCTGGAAGTCCGGGCAGCACGCGTCCGCCCGGGTCGCGACGACAAGGTGCTAGCCGATTGGAACGGTCTCACCATCGCCGGTCTGGTTCGCGCCGCCGCTGTATTCGACGAGCCGGAATGGCTCGCCCGCGCCGAAAGTGCCTTCGATTTCGTGATGGCCGAACTGGCCAATGTTGACGGCCGGGTCCATCACGCTTGGCGCCTTGGCCGCGTCGCCGCCGCCGGGCTGCTAGACGACCAGGCAGCGATGGCGCGCGCCGCCCTCACCTTGTTCGAGGCCACCGGAAACACCGCCCGCCTTGCCCAGGCGACCCGGCTCGCCGAGGCCGCCCTCGCGCATTTCCCGGACGGCCACGGCGGCTTCTACACCAGCGCCAACGACGCCAGCGATGTTCCGCTCACTCGCCCCCGCACCGCTGGCGACAATGCCACTCCGGCGGGCAACGGCGTCATGGCCGAAGTGCTCGCCCGGCTTGCCCACCTCACCGGCGATCCGGCGTGGCGCGGCCACGCCGAGGCCGTCATCCGCGCCTTCACCGGCGCCGAGGACCAACTCGCGGCGATGCCCTCCCTGCTGGCGGCCGCCGATCTGCTGGAGGAGGCCACCGACGTCGTGATCGCCGGCGACCCCGCTCACCCCTTGGCCCGTGCCCTTGGGGCGACCGCCCTGGCCGCCGCCGACCCGACCGTCACGCTGCTGCGGGCGCCAGACCCCGCGGGTTTGCCGGAAGGCCATCCCGCCCACGGCAAACAGGCCGGGCAAGCCGGTGCCTCCGCCTATGTCTGCCGCCGCGGCACCTGTGGGCTGCCCCTCTCCGACCCCGCGGCTCTCGCGCTGGAACTCGGCCGCCGCTCAAGAAGGCCGTTCCGGCCTGCGTCAGGATCCAGTTGAAGGCCTGCCCGGCCAACGGCCGCCGCAATTGGCCGCGTAAGACAGCAAAGGTCGCCGCGATCGCCGAACAGGCGAGTCGTCCGGCATCACACGACTGAACCGAGCGACTACCCTGGGATGTTCTCCCGAAACGGTCGCAGCTGCCCTTCCAGAGCGCGGCCGAAGGCAGGGCGTGATTCGCACCGCTGGCGGTAGGCATCGAGACTCGGGAAGCGCCTAAGCACATCGGAATTGACAAGCTCACGGAGCACCGTGGTCATCATCAGGTCGCCGGCCGTGAATCGGTCCTCCAGATACTCCCTATCGTCGAGCCAAGCGGCGAGCCCCGCCAGGCGTCCATCCAGCATGGCCGCGGCCTGCGGGCGGCGTTCCAGGGTCCACGCTTCTCCGGCATGGAACACGTCGAGGTGGACCAGATTCTGCACATGCGGCTCGACCGAGTTCAATGCGGCGAGCACCCACGTCGTCACTCGCGCCCGACCCGCCGGGTCCCTCGGCGCCAGCGCCTCCGACTTATCGGCAATGTGGAGCACGATCGCACCCGACTCGAACATCTCCACTTCGTCGTCACGGTAGGCCGGCACCTGCCCGAAGGGCTGCCATTCGCGGTAGCTCTCGGACGCTTGCACCTCAGGATCGATTAGCCTCACCTCATAGGGCAGTCCTGCTTCCTCCAACGCCCAGCGCACCCGGAGATCACGTACATAGCCTTGCGCGAACGGCGGCACCCAACGGAACGCCGTCACCTGACTATTCATGCGGTCTTCTCCTCACGGCGCTCCACCGCTGGCTCACAGCAAGGCTCGATTCTCTCGGGCGCCACGTAGCGTCCCGTGTGATCGACGCGGCCACCATCGTCGTATCGGTCGTGATGTCGCACCCAATCGGTGAGGTTATGTCGCGGCCCGGTCTCGTTGCGGCCCTTGGGGGTAAGGTCGAGGAAATTATAGGTGTTGATCAACGACTCGGTGCCTCGCGCATAGGCCGAGTAGGTGTGGAAGACGTTGCCGTTGGCGTCCCTGAAGAACACGCTTTCACCTGAGAGCTCGTCGCTCACAAAGGGCTGCTCTTCATAGTTGTAGTAGACCCTGCCGCGAGCCGCGTCCTCCTCGGTGAACGACACGTGGAAATCGAAGTTGAAGTCGCTGCCGTACGAGGAAACCCACTTCACGCCCCAGCCCATGCGCTTCCGGAAGGCCTCGATTTTGGCAAGCGGCGCACGCGACACCGCCACCAACGTCACGTCGTGGTGCTCGAGATGCGGCAGCGCGCCGTCGAAATGGTCGGTCTGGAACGAGCAGCCGACACAGCCCTCCTCCCAATCCGGGCCGAGCATGAAGTGCTTGACGATGAGCTGGCTGCGTCCGGCGAATAAATCCTCCAGGGTCTCGCGTCCGTTCGGCCCGTCGAAGACATACACCTTCTCAATCTTGACCCAGGGCAGCGCGCGACGCTCGGCACTCAGTGCGTCGCGGGCGCGGGTGTGCTCCTTCTCTTTCGCCAGCAGCGCCTTGCGCGCGGCCAACCACTCGTCGCGTGAGACGACCTTGTGCGCTTCCATGTCGCTTGTCCTCCCTGTCAGGACGCCGGTGTGATGAGGCCGATCACCGCGCCGAGCGCATCACGCAGTATGGCGATCCGGCCAACGCCAGGGATGTCGAACGGCTCGCGCAAGACCGCCGCGCCCAGTGCGACGGCTTTGGCGAGCCGCGCGTCGACGTCATCGACCGCGATGTAGGCAAGCCAGTGTTCCGGAACACCCTCGAATTGCGGTCCCTGCATGTTGAAGATACCACCAGCGGGCTGCTCGCCGGACTTGGCGACCCAGTATGTCCCGCCGCTTTCCATCGGCATCCCCTCGAAGCTCCAGCCGATGGTGTGGGTGTAGAATGTCTTGGCGCCATCCGCGTCGCGCGTGTTCAACTCGTTCCAATGGAAACTGCCATGTGCCGCCATCGTCCGTGCTCCTCTCGGCGCGCTGTTCAACCAACATAACGTTCGAGTTTGTCGAGCGCGCCGCTCCAGCCCCGCTGATGGCTGTCGCGCGTCGGCTCGTCGGCGAACTGCTCGTGCGTCAAAGTCAGGACCGTGCCGTCGCCGTCTGGGCGGAGCGCGACAGTCACCAGGGACTCGCGCTCCGGCGTGCTGCGCCACGCCCAGGTGAAGACCAACTTCTCGTTGGGCACGATCTCGCGATAGATGCCGCTGGCTTCGTGTTCCTCGCCATCGGCTGTGCGCGCGACTTTGACGAAACGGCCACCGACCCGGAGATCCGTCTCGGCGCGGATCGTCTCCGCGCCCGCCGGTCCCCACCAGCCCATTATCTGCCGCGGGTCGGTCCACGCCGCGAAGATTTTCGCGGGAGAGGCGCGGAGCCGGCGTCGGATGGTGAGGCTGGGCTTGGCGGACATGGTTCATCCTCTTCCACAAAGGCAGCCAGGCGATCGAGCTGCTCGGACCAGAAGCGCTGATAGCGGTTCAACCACTCCACCGCCTGCTCCATCGGTGTCGCGTTCAACCGGCACGTCACGGTGCGGCCGGCCTTGCTGCGGGTGACGAGCCCGGCCTCCGACAGCACATCGAGATGCTTCATGACCGCCGGCAACGACATCTCGAACGGCCGCGCCAGCTCGCTGACGGACAGGCTCCGCTCGGCCCCAAGCTGCGCCAACAGGGCGCGTCGCGTCGGATCGGCGAGAGCGGCGAAGGTGCGATCCAACGCAGCGGCATAATGCTTAACCATCGAGTTAAGTATGACGCCCGTCCCTCGCCACGTCAAGGGCTTCGGCGGACTTCGATCCGCCTTGCATCCGCCTATGCCACGCTGCGTTCCCGCGCCGACCGATTGGCCCGCTCGGGCGGTGCGTACGGCAGCAACCAGTCCGCCAGGGCGCCGGTATCATCCGTTACCATCAGCGGGTCGAAATACTTGCGCCGATCTGCCTCGCCGATATCGGACGGGATGTCCCCGTACTGCGGATCGAGAATATCGGTCCCGCCCATGTAGGTCCGCTTGCGATCCTTGGCATGCTTGCGGCCAAGGCGCGCGAGGCGCGAGCGGTTTTCGACGAACAGATAGATCGACGCCGGATCACGCCAGCCGTGCCGCAGCAGATGGCGGACGAAGCGGGAGAAGATGTTCCACCTGCTCATGTAGAGATGCGGCGCGCCAAAGATGCGCGCGGCGAACTCGCCTAACGCCTCGGGCGAGTCACGCGTGTTGCGGTAGGCAATGCAACGTCCGTCGAGGTCACGCAGCCGCAAATTGGGCAGCAGCTCGCCGTCTCGCGCCGCATCCCAGAATAGCTTGGTGCCCGCCAGCGGTGCGACGAAGGCAAGAAAATACGGATGATGCAGCAGCTCGGAATTCAGCACCGAGCGCAATTCCGCCTCCATCTCCGCGATCGTGCTCATGCGCGGGTCGAACAAGTAGCCGTAGGTGATCATCATGCCGAGCGACTCCGCATAGGCGATGTCCTCGGCGACGTTGCGTTCGCCGCGCTGCTCGTTCTGCCGCTTGTTATGGGCGGCGATGAACTTGGGGTCGAACGACTCGATGCCGGTGAACAGGCCGCGACATTTCGAATCTGCCATCAGCTTGATGATCTCGTGGTTACGCAGTAGGTCCTGCGTGACCAACGCCCCCCACATGCGGACCCGCTTGTGTGATTTCAGGTAGCGGCAGATCTCGCGCAGATGCGGCAGGTTGTTCGAGAAATTGTTGTCGATGAACCAGACCATCGGCCACATCCGACGCAGGCTGAAGCGTGGGCTGCAGTCGATCGAATCCTCGATATTGCGCGCAATATCGGAGCCCGGATAAGCCGCGTGGCGCGCCCGCTCGGCAGGAATCGAGCAGAAATCGCACTTGAAATTGCAGCCGCGCGACGCCTCGATGTAGTGCAGCGGAATATGGATGCCGTGCTCGGCAAACAGCGAATGGTCGACCGTGTAGCTCGCGATGTTGCCTTGCGGCGAACGGTAGATGCCACCGAGCGAGCCCGACTCGTAGTCGTGCATCACCTGCCGGATCGCCTCGACCCCGCCGGCGCAGATCGCGTCGAAGAATTGCAGCGCGAACTCCGGAAACAACGTACAGAAACTGCCTCCTGCAACAACCTTCGCACCCGCCCGCTTGAACACATAGGCAAGCTGGCGCATCCGGTCGAAATCCATCAGTAGTCCCGTAAGGACCACCAGCTCGTACTGGCCGGGCGCGACCGATGACGTGTCGTACGGCCCGTGCCACATGTCATGATACAGCGTCACCGCGTAGCGCGAGCGGTCTATCAGCGACGCGACGTGCAGCCCTGCCATCGGCTGGAGATAGTCTCGGTCCCGCTTACGGGCACGGTCCTCGTGGAGATGCGCGCAAAGGATCAGGATACGCGGCCGCGTGGCCGTGGGATCAGCGGGAAAGGCTCGCGACATCGGCTCTCGGCACCCCCATTTCGTCGGGATAACGGATTATCTACGGCGACCCGTCAAGCGAGGTCTTGCACCATGCGCGCTGCGCGACGCAGGTCGGGCGTGTCGAGCCCCTCGCGAAACCAGTTCAGCAGCGGCTCGAGAAGCGCCAGGGCCTCGCGTCGCTGGTCGCGCCGCGCGCGCAGCGCGGCGATTCCCATCGCGCCGCGCAGCTCCCACGACCGAGCATCCTGCGCGCGCGCCACGCCCAGGCTGGTTTCGTATGCCACCACGGCATCGTCGTCTAGATCGGCCTCGACCCAACGCTCGTTCATCGACGCGGCCTCATCCAGTGCCTCCGCGATCGTCGCCAGCCCTTCCTCGAAGCGGCCGAGCCGCAACAGCGCGTCGGCGCTGACTGCGAGATGGTAGGGACCGATCAACCGCCCGCCGGTTGCGTTCCAGCGTGCCAGCCCGGCCCGGTTCTGCGCCAGCGCCTCCTCGCCCCGCCCGAGCTCGACAAGAGCCGCCGACTCGAACAGCGGCGACAGCACTGAATGGACGAACGGAATGCTCTGCTCGCGCGCGATCCGCGCCGCTTCGCCGGTACGCGCCCTCAGTGCTGCGGGATCGCGGCGGAAGGCGTGCACCGCCGAGCCCACGGTGAGCGCGAAACACAGGTTGAATGGATGCTCGAGCCGCCGCGCGTGATGGTCCTGCTCCGCCGCCGCCTCGGCACCGAGATCGGGAAAGCCCTCGATCCACAGCCGATACGACTCCCACGTCATTGTCGTGGTCTTCACGTCCGACGCGATAATTGCGACGTAGTGCCGGTCGCGCTCGAAATCATATCCCGCTAGCTTCTTGGCGTGCTCGCCGGCCGCGGCAAACTCGCCGCGCCAGAAATGCGATGACGCAGCTGCATAGGCGGCGTTGAGCACCAGAAGTGGATCGTTCTTTCCGGCCGCCGCCGCCTGCATTTCCTTGACCAGCGCCGATGAGACGCGATCATTGCCGCGCGTCGCATGATACTGCCACAGCACGCGCAATACATTGGGCAGCCGCGCCGTGTCGCCGAGCGCGTGGCACAGCGCGTGCGCCGGCGTTAGCACCGTATCGACCTCGGCGGCCGCCCAGCCCTTTAGTGCCATATACGTGCTGCCGAGGGCAGCGCGCAGGTCGAGTTCGTGGCGGTCCCGCGCCGGCGAGGGTGGCAGGCTGGCGACCGCGTTGAGCCCCTGCGTGAGATGCTCTACCGCCTCGCGCAGCGCCGAGCGCTGCCGCGCCTTCTCACCGGCGCGCAGCCAACAGATGATCGCCTGCACGACGAGCCCGGCGGCCTCGTAGTGCTGCGCCAGAAGCTCGGGCTGCGCATCGCGCATATCGGGAAACAGCCGCTCGAAGGCGCCAACGATGCGACCATGCAGCTGCACCCGGTCCCGTCGCAGCAGGCTCGCATAGGCCACGTCCTGCACCAGCGCGTGACGGAACGTATAGACCACGTCGGGCAACTCGCGCTCGCGCAGCACCAGCTCGGCGTCCGACAGCCGGGAGAGCGCGGTGTTGAGCTCCCCTTCGGGCATCTCTGCCACTGCCGAGAGCTGGCGGAACGAAAAGCTGCGCCCGATCGCGGCACCGATTTGAGCCACCGCCTTGACGTTGCCCAGCCGGTCCAGCCGCGCCATCAGCGAGTCATGAAGGGTGGACGGGATATCGAGCCGAGAGAAGCTGCCGCCTTCCAGCGTGTAGCCCGACGCCTCCTTGCGCAGCAGGCCGGATTCCAGGGTCGCCTTGGTCAGCTCCTCGACGAACAGCGGCACACCGTCGGTGCGGCTCAGAATGAGCTCGGTCACCTCCGGCGGCAGCGACTTGCCGCCCACCACGTTGCGGATCAGCGCCGCGTTTTCCGCCCGGCCGAGCCGGC
Organism: Alphaproteobacteria bacterium; assembly: GCA_017307285.1. Classification (GTDB taxonomy): domain Bacteria; phylum Pseudomonadota; class Alphaproteobacteria; order Acetobacterales; family Acetobacteraceae; genus JAFKFI01. Next base: position 67,835 of record JAFKFI010000069.1, read on the forward strand.
CGACCGGCAGCAAGGTGACGTGCGGCGAGTGGGTTGCGAGAGGGTCCGCCCAATCGGGCACGAACTCCGCACGCGACGTTGCGACCACCAGCATTGGCGCGGCCCGCGCCCGTTTGACCAGCAATGCGATGAGCTCAATCGAGCTCGGGTCGGCCCAATGTAGATCCTCGCAGAGGAGCAGCGCTGGGCCGTGCCCGGCCGGCGCCGTGATGAGGTCGAGGATGCAATTGAGCGCGATCTCCTTCTGCCGTTGCGGGCTCATCGAGGTGGGCGCGGTGAGCCTCGCGCCGGGGATCGACAGCAGCTCGCCAAGCAGCGGCACCGCCTGAGCTGGATCGGCCACGCGATCGCCGATCCAGCTCCTGAGCTTGGCCAACTGCACGGCCGCCGCCTCCCCTGGCTCCAGCCCGGCATCGGTCCGGAGCCCGTGGACGAACGGGTCGAGCGGGCTGTTGCGTCCGCTCGGCGCGCAGGAATAGGTGGCCGTGTGCGCCGCCTCCTGGCAGAGCGCTATGCGCAGCGCCTCGACGATACGGGACTTGCCGATGCCCGGCTCGCCCGTCAGCAGCACGACCTGCCCGGAGCCACTTGCCGCCAGTCGCCAGCGCGCCAGCAGCAGCCCCATCTCCGCCTGGCGCCCGACCAGCGGCAGGCTCGCCGTGGCCCGCAGCGCCTCGAAGCGATTGCGGATCGCCCGCGGCCGCAGCACTTGCCAGACCTGCACGTCCTCGGCGAAGCCCTTCAACGCGGTGCGGCCGAGGTCGCGATCCTCGAACAGCGAACCCACCAGCCGGCGGGTGCTATCGGCGATCAGGACGGTATCCGGCTCGGCGATCGATTGCAGCCGCGCCGCGAGGTTGGGTGCCTCCCCGATCACGTCGGCGCGTTGCGTGGCCTGGACAGTGCTAGATTGGGCGGAGACGAACTCGCCGATCACCACGGTCCCGGTGGCGATCCCGACCCGCACCTGCATGGCGGCATCCGGCACACGAAGGGCGGCGACCGATTCCACGATCGCCAGACCAGCGCGCACCGCCCGTTCGGCGTCGTCCTCCTGCGCCAGCGGGTAGCCGAAAAAGATCAGGATACCGTCGCCAAGATGCCGCGCCACGAAGCCGTCGAACTGCCCGACGATCTCGTCGACGCAGGATTGATAGGCGGTGATCGCGTCGTGCAGGTCCTCAAGGTCGAGTCGCGTGGATAGCGCGGTAGAGCCCACCAGATCACAGAACATGACGGTCAGCTGCCGCCGCTCGACAAGCGGCGGGGCCGGGGGAGGCGCCGGGGGAGGCGCTGGCGGGACCGGCCGTCGGGCGACGTCGACCGGCGGCCGGTCAGCGAGAGTAGCGCCGCAATCGCCGCAAAATCGCGCGGATCGCGGGTTCTGGCCGCCGCATGAATCGCACGTGGTCAGGACCGCAGTGCCGCAGCGCGTGCAGAACGCCTTCCGCTCGCCCAGCGCGGCGCCGCAGTTCGGACAGTCCATCTCCCGACCCGCCCCAATATTGGTCGTTTGCCCCAGCAAAGCGCTCTGCGGGGGGCGCGTCTACACCGGATTGCGAGAATCAGCCGCCCCCGGCGCCCGAGCCCTGAGAAATCCGCGCCCGCAGCCCGTCTCGCAACCGCTGCATCGCCCGCGCCATGCGCTCCGGGCGCTGTGCGAAGCACACCCTGAGATGTCCCTCGCCCGCCGCGCCGAAGGCGCTGCCCGGCGCTACTGCCACGCCATGCTCCGTCACCAATTTGCGGGCCAATGCCATGCTGTCAGTCGCGCCGTCCACGCCGATGAAGGCATAGAACGCCCCGTCGGGCGCCGCGTAGCGAACCCCGTTCAGCCCGGCGAGCGCCTCGCCGGCCATGTCCCGTCCGCGCGCGCAGTGGGCGAGGAACGCCTCGGTGAACGCCGTGTCCGCCAACGCCGCCGCCCCGGCGTGCTGGGTAAAAGGCGCGACGCCAGAATGCGTCACCTCAACGATGTCGCTGATGGCGTCGCGCGCCCCTTCCGGCACCACCATCCAGCCAAGCCGCCAACCGGTCATCGCCCAGGTCTTGCTGAAGCTGTTGCAGATGATCACCGCATTGTCGGGCTCGGCGATATCGAGCAGCGAGGGCGCCGCCGCCGCGCCATCATAGACCAGCCGCGAATACACCTCGTCGGAGATCAGCCAGACACGGTGGCGGCGGCAGAGATCGAGAATGGCCACCAACTCGGCGCGGGTCGCGGTCCAGCCTGTCGGATTGTTGGGCGAGTTGAGTACGAAAGCCCGCGCCCCGCGCAGCTTCTCCTCCAGCTTGTCCAGGTCGAGCCGGAAGCGGCCCTCGGGCGTGGCGTCGAGCGGGAGCTCGTCCACCGCCGCGCCGCGCAGCCGAGCCGCGTTGCCGATGTTCGGCCAAGAGGGCGAATGCAGCACTACTCGATCGCCGGCCCGCACGGTCGCCGTCAGCGCGATCGCCACAGCCGCCATGCCCGAGGCGGTGATCTGGATGCGCGCCTCGGTCACCGGCTTGGCGTGCAGCTCCGTCAAGTAGCGGGAGAGCGCGTCGCGCAGCGGCGGGGTGCCGCGTACGTCGGGGTAGGTGGTCGCCCCGCCATCGAGCGCCGTCACCAGAGCGTCCCGCGCCGAGGCCGGGCTCGGATAATCCGATTCGCCAAAACACAGGAACTCCACGTCCGGCAGCCCGAAGGCCAACCGGCTGATCTCGACGATACGCGAGCCGGGAATAGTGACGAGGTCCATGACCAGTATGTAGATGCGCTCGCCCTCATGCCCAACCCTTGCCGGCCCTGGACGCGGACGGCGCGAGGCGCCAAACAGGGTGGACCTCAGACCGGACCGGGAGCGACTGCGTGCTCGATCGCATCATGCTGACCAATGACGATGGGATAGACGCGCCCGGCCTCGCTGTCCTCGAGCACATCGCCGCCGAGCTCGCCCATGAGGTCTGGGTGGTCGCCCCTGAGCACGACCAAAGCGGCGTATCGCACTCGGTGAGCCTGCATCAGCCGCTGCGCGTCACCGAGCGCGGCCGGCACCGTTTCGGCATCACCGGCACGCCGGGGGACTGCGCGGTCATGGGCGTCTGCTATCTGATGCGCGATGCCGCGCCCCAGCTCATCCTCTCCGGCATCAATCGGGGCGCTAACCTCGGCATGGAGACAGTGTTCTCCGGGACGGTAGGCGGCGCGATGACCGGGATGATGCTGGGCATTCCTTCGGTCGCCCTCAGCCAGGCCTGGACCGACCGGGCCAATGTGCCCTGGGACACCGCCCGCAGCCTCGGCGCCTCGGTGGTGCGCCGGATGCTGGAGATCGGCTGGAGCGCCGACACCTGCCTCAACATCAACTTTCCCGACCGCCCCGCAGCAGATACCGGCGAGCCAACCCTTTGTCGTCAGGGCGTCGGCATGATCCGCGGCATGGATGTCGAGACCCGCACCGATCCGCGCGGCCTGATCTATCACTGGATCAACTTCCGCCGCGGCCCGCGCGAGCAAGGCCCGGAAAGCGATATTGACACGCTGCGTGCCGGTCGCATCGCCGTGACCCCGATCCGCTACGACCGCACCGACGAGCGCGCGTACGAGGCGCTCGCCGAGCACTTGCCCCGACTGGGTGGTTGATCTTACCGGACTCTGGCGTCGCTCCATGCCAAGGAGCTGAGGTTCGGTATCGTCTCGACCCGCAGCGACTTGGCGCCGGCCCCACTGGCCCGCAAGATAGTCGAGAAGTTGCTCGGTCGTGAGCAACGCGGCCGCAAGCGGCCGGGCAGAATACTTCAGCGGGATGGGGCTATGCCGCCACGCATGCAGGCCACGGGCTTGATCGCCAAACCGCCAGCCGACCGGCCCATCTGGGCCGCCATTGCCGCCGCAACCCTGGTCAACCTGCCGCTCGGCTCGCTGTACGCCTACAGCGTGTTCCTCCAACCGCTCGAGCAGTTGCTCAGCGTGTCGCGCTCCGAGCTCTCCTTCGTGTTCGCGTTGGCCACTATTAGCTTCACCGTTGGGATGAACGCGGCGCCGCGCTTCTTCGGCACCGGCTCGGCCCCCATGCTCGTCGCCCTCTGCGCCGCAAGCAGCGCCGCCGGGATCGCGGTCGCCGCCGCTGCCACGGGCCTTGCCGGGCTCGTCATCGGCTATGGGGTGCTGTTCGGGTTAGGCGGTGGGATAGCCTACATCCTATTCCAGCAAGGCGTGAACCTGATGCTCCAGCGACGGTCCGGGCTGGTGAATGGATATCTCGTCAGCCTCTATCCGCTCGGCGCCATGTTGGCCGCACCGCTGTTCGGCCTGTCGATCGAGGCCTGGGGCGTGCGGGTCACCCTGGCTGGGCTGGCCATCACGATCGCGCTCGCCGGCATCGCTGCCTACATCTTGGTCGCCCGGGCCGGAATGCGGCTGCGTCCGCTCGCCGGCACTGCGGACGACGTGCGGGTGACCGGCCGACACCTGGTGTTCTGGCAAATGTGCGCCGTGTTCTTTCTTGCCGCCGCGGCCGGACTCACTGTGCTCAGCCAAGCCGCTGGCATCATCGTCGCCTACGGCGGATCGATGGCCGGGGCACTGGCCGCAACCACCGCGATCAGCGGCGCGGTCGCTGCAGCACGGCTCGGCGGCGGATGGTTGGTCGATGTACTGCCGGTACCCGCAGTCATGGGCCTCGCCCACGCCGTCGCGCTGGCCGGCGCCGGTCTGTTGACCCTCTGGCCGGGACCGCTCTCCGCCATGCTGGCGTTGGCCATGATCGGCACCGGCGCCGGCCTGGTATCCGGCTCGACTGCCGCCGGGGTCGCAACCTATTGGCCGGCAGCACAATATGGCCGAATAGCAAGCCGCCTTTACATCGCCTGGGGCGTCGCCGCGATCAGCCTGCCAGTGCTCGCCGGGCACCTGTTTGACCTCACCGGCGGCTATCACGCGGCGATCGTCGTCGCCGGCTGCGGCAACCTCGCGGGCCTGCTAGTTGCTCTCTCGCTGCCGCGACGAGGACCGGCGCTGACAGCGCACATTGCAGGCTGAACTCGGCCAGGGCCGATCCGTCACGGATCAGAACACCGGCGAACTCAGCGCAGACCGCGATCCCGGAACGCGTCGCCAGCCGCCAGTTGGCTCTCGCGGACGATGCGCTCATGCCCGTCGCGATCGTTTTTCACCCGGTACTGGCAGTCCTGCTGCTCGATCGGCAGCTGCCGAACAATCGTGTAGGAGCCGCGTGGTATATGATGATCCAGCCGACCGGGCATGAACTCGACCGATTGGCCGACCGAGAATTTGTGACGGATCATCGTAGCCTCCAACGACCGGCACCGCCGGACGATGAAGTCCGTGGACGGCGCCGGCCCTAGTCTCGATCAGGCGGACTGCAGGTTTTCCGCCGAGAACTTGCCCTGTTGGCCCTGCTGGACCTCGTATCGGATCTTCTGGCCCTCGTTGAGCCCACCGAGACCTGCCCGCTCGACGGCCGAGATGTGGACGAACACATCCTTGGTGCCGTCATCGGGCTGGATGAAGCCGTAGCCCTTCTGCGCATTGAACCACTTGACCGTACCTGTCGCCATCGAAAGTCACTCCAACCAACCGGCGACCCGCGCGCTGCGGGCCGAACTACTTCTCAATGTGGGGAGCGCCGAATGCGAGTGTGTCGCATGGAAAGGCACGCATAGCCCGGACCGAAAAGCGCCGATCAGGGCGATATGGGCGCTCTTGTAGTGGAATACCAGCCCGCCGGAAGCCGTCCTGTCAGCCGGCGTGTGTTCACGTTAGCGCCACCTTGGCCGGCCGCCGCCGCATCGCCAGCGGCACCAGCAGGCCCGACAGCACCACCACCACGCCCACCATGACCATCGGGGCCTCGTAGCTTCCGGTGCCGTCGCGCACCAGCCCGACCAGCTGCGGCGCGATGTAGCCGGAGATATTGCCCACCGAGTTGATGAATGCGATGCCGCCGGCTGCAGCCGCCGCGCCGAGAAAGGCCGTCGGGAGATTCCAGAACACCGGCAACGCGCCGGAGATTCCGAAGCTCGACAGACAGAACGCCGCGATCGCCACCAACGGATGGGAACCGAGGCTCAGCCCCGCCAGAACGATGCCCGCGCCGCCGATCAGGCAGGGTACGATCAAGTGCCACACCCGCTCACCCGTGCGGTCGGAGCTCCGCGAGAAAACGATCATCCCGACAATGCCGGTGAGTGCCGGCAACATGATGATATAGCCGACGCCGAGATCGCTATAGCCGAGGCCCTTGATCATCAGCGGCAGGAAGAACGCCTTGCCGTACACCCCGAAGGCGATGAGCGTGTAGACCAGAGTGAGGATCACGATGGTCGGAGTGGCAATCGCCCGAGCAAACGAGAGATGCCGCCCGCCGGCCTCGGCGCGCTCGGTTTCCAGGGTGCGTTCGAGCCAACCGCGCTCCTCGGGCGCCAGCCAGTCGGCCTCGCTCGGATGATCGCGCAACAGCAGTGGGCAAAGCGCGGCAAGCACCACGGCGGGCAGCCCCTCGACCAGGAACACCCATTGCCAGCCAGCGACCCCGAGCCAACCGTCCAAGGTCAGCAGATGTGCCGAGATCGGTCCACCGATCACCCCCGCGGCGGCGCCGAAGGCATAGAACACGCCCATCGCGCGGCCGCGATGGCGCGAGGGGAACCAGCGGGTCATAAAGAACGCCACGCCGGGAAAGAAGCCGGCCTCGGCGATGCCGAGTAGGAAGCGCACGATGACGAAGCTGGTCGCGTCCGTCACCAGCGCCGCTCCAGCCGAGCACAAACCCCAGAACACCATCAGGATCGCAATCCAGCGCCGCGCGCCAATCCGGGTCAGGATCATGTTGGCTGGCACCTGGAACAGCACGTAGCTCCAGAAGAACGCCCCGGCGCCTAGCCCGTAGGCGGTAGCGCTGAGCCCAAGCGCCTTGTTCATATGAAGCGCCGCGATCGAGATATTGAACCGGTCGAGCGCGTTGATGAGGTAGCCTAGGCTCAGGAACGGTACCAGCCGCCACGCCACCTTCCGCATGACCGCGGCCTCGAGATCCATCGGCATTCGCTTCCTCCGCAAGCGAGCTCTCCGGCTCGCATCGAGCGAGGATAGGGGGGCCCGCGCGCACCCTGCAACCATCGGTTATTGACGGGATCGTTTGGCCGCCCGACGCGTTGGGACGATCCGCCACTCACCGAAGGACCGACCTCCATGAAATCACCTCTGCTTCCCGCCGTCTTCACCCTGGCCGCCGCCCTCATCCCTGGTGCCGCTGGCGCAGGCTGCCTCTCCGGGGCCGCGGTGGGGGGCGTTGCAGGCCACGTCGCCGGCCATCACGGCGCGCTCGGCGCTGCAGCGGGCTGTGCGGTCGGCCATCACGAAGCGAAGAAAAAATCTTCGGAGAAACAGGCTGCACAGAACCATGCGGCCACTCCGAACAACCAAAGCGGCCGGTCGCAAACGCAATAGTGTGTCGACTGTCCTCGGGCTCGCCCGTGCTTTCAGCCAATCCTGGTAACGCGTAAACCGATCGCCGATCCAGGGACAGTTAGGGCGCAAATCGCATGGGCGAACACGTGTTTTCCGCGAGCTACGTCGTGAGACAGGGGCTTAGCGGCCACTCGCTTGCATCCGACTTCATCCGCAAGGCCTTCTATGACGCACCCGGCGAGCGCGAGCGCAACTTCTTCGCGGATGCCTTCGCGAAAATGGTCGAGGCATCGCAGGGCCAAGATCCGTCGGGCCTGTTCCGGGACGTTCTGATTTGGAACGCCGGCGGACGGCCGTCGGCATTCGACGTCGATCTCTCGAATGGGCAATTCATGGGCGCGGCACGATTCGTGGAGCCGTTCAGGTGGGGATATGAGCCGGAGATCCTGGCCTTGCTGGCGCTATTCCTCCGGGCAGATGATGTACTGTTCGATATCGGCAGCAATTGGGGATACTTCTGCTGGCACGTCCTGCTCGACCCGGATTTCCGCGGCTCGGTGGTCGCATTCGAGCCCTCACGGCAGAGCTTCCGCGACCTCGCCCGCATCTGCCGGTTCGCCAAGCTCGGAGAACGGATGAGACATCTGGAGGTGGCGCTCGGCGATAGCAGGGCGGTCATGACATTGTCGGACGACATCTGGAGCGGCAATCGGACCCTGAGCGCCCAGCCGGAATCTGGAGAACTGGTGCGCGTAGAAACGCTTGACTCGTTCAATCTGCCCGACCCGTCGTTCATCAAGCTCGACGTTGAGAATTTCGAGGCGCAGGCGTTGCGTGGCGGACGCACCCTCATCGAACGGGCATCCCCGATGATCGTGTTCGAGAACTGGTTGGGATCCTCCCCCGAGGCTGTGCAAGGTCCGTTTTGCGTGCTTGCGACGCTAGACTACCGCTTCTTCCTGCCCGTCTTCCGGCCGTTGAGCGACTTCTCGGAGAGCCTCCCCTCTCGTGTGGACGGAAGCCTTGTCCTCAGAGAATTCCTGCCGGAGGAGCGAAACAGCTTCGCCGAGCGGATCAACGTATTCGCCTGCCCGCCTTCTCGCCTTCAGCAACTCGGCTCCGCAACGTCCTGACAGACCTCGGGACGTCGCCGAAGAGCGGTATGCGTCGCCCTGGCGGCTCAATGCTCATGCTGGCGACGACCAAAATAGGGGCTTCTCAACCCGCGTCGCAGCGGCTACCGACTGCCGATCGAACCTCCGCGGTAATCAAGGTAGAATGACCGAGTCCGATCTCGCTCTCACGTCCCAGCGCAACATGGAACGCGAAACAGCCGATGCCGAGCAGCATTCGATGACAAGGACCCCGGTGCGAGCAATGCGAAATCCGACTTCCGAGGCACAGGGCACCGTCACTGGCATGGCGGCACTGCGCGGCCGTCGCTTGCTTGAGATGCAGAACGACAGGCTCTTGAGCGAGCTGCTGGAGCTGCGTGCCGAAACAACGAGACTTCGCGCCGAGGCAGCGGAGGCCCGCGCCCGCGAGGCAGTCGCGCGAGCCGAGATCGAAGCGCGCGAGATCTCCTGGCAGAACTCCCGCCGCAACCGCTACGCGACAACGGTGGCGCAATTGACGCGTGGACCGGTCCGCGAACGGCTACAGGCGGCCAACTCGCTTGCCCGCATGGTCGGCGGCGCTGCGGCCCGCCGGGTCGGCCCGCGTCGCCCGATCGAGGCGGATCAAGTCGCTTTGACCGCACCGGTCCTCGACTTCCCGCCGCCACCAACCGACCCTTGGGCCGAGTGGCGCGCGATCTGTGCTGATCAGTCCGCATCAGACACATTGCGACAAATCCGGCCGCACGGTGGAGTGGGGCCTTTGCGGATCGGCCTTATCTACTCCGGCGGTCTTGGAGACGTACTGCAGGCCGGCACGGTCGCCGCCGCACTCAAGCAAGACCTTGCACCATGCTCGATCACGTTTCTACATAACAACAAATCCTCCCCCGCCATACTCGCAGGCAATAACAGCATCGAAACTGTCGCGATCATTCCCGCAGATTACAAGCATGTTCGTGCTGTGTTGGCCAGGCTTCCGATCTTTGATCTAATTGTGGATTACCAATATTGTATCCGGTACATCGTTCCTCCCGAAAGCCGCGTGTCGGGATCCCTCCTTGAGGAAAAGGTTCTAAGTGCCGGGGCGTTCGCACGGCCGTGGCTCAGTTTCATGGATGATTTCCCGATCCGAAACAATCAGCTGGGCCGGGCGGCACAACGCGCCGGCGTTTCGTTGATGGATATCGCCGGGCTATCTGGCGCGCTGGATATCTCCCGCAAGACTCCGATTCCATTCTTTCCCGATATGAACAGCTACGATGTGGTGCTGGGATTAGTATCCACTCCTTACATCACCATCCACAACGGCGTCGATGAGAAGAACGCCGAGTTCTACGATGTTACGTTTGCCAAGCTGGCCGGCTACACGGCGACGAAGCTGCTGCCGGTGCCGACCTGGACGGAAGTCGTCCGCCAACTGCGGGGTGCGGGTTTCGCGGTCGCCCAGCTCGGCCTGAAAAAGGAAGAGCTCGTGCCGGGCGTGACGCACGATTTACGCGGCTTGACCTCGATTTCTGAACTCGGGCTGATCATCAAGCACGGTGAGTGCCACATCGACACCGAAGGTGGGCTGGTACATCTTGCCCGGGCGGTCAATCGCCGATCCGTCGTGATGTTCGGACCTACCCCGTCAGCCATTTTCGGCTACGATCAGAACGTCAATCTCTCGTCAGCCTCATGCACCGATTGCTGGTGGATCACCAACGATTGGTTTGGCAAGTGTCCGCGAGGGACCGTTGGTCCCGAATGCATGATCGAGCATTCCTCCACCACAATCGTGGATGCGGTGCGCTCTATCACCTCAGTTGCCTACGTACCATCGACGGAACTGCTTGGAGCGCAGCTCTTCACGATACCCGGAATGCAAGCTCTTGAGCCACTCCGGAACGCGATCTACACAGCATGCGACCTGCCCTATAACGGCTTGTCCTCGCACGTGCAGCAGCAGTCGACGGGCATTTACGTGCACGCCTCCAAGAACTGGGAATACCCGTTCATCCTGAATGCGATTCGCGACGCGGGGCTGCATCTCAAGCCGGGACTGCGGATCGCCGACATCGGCGGTGGGCGCGGTGCGCTCTCGTTCGCTCTGGGCCGCATGGGGGCAGAGACCGAGGTCTTCGACATCGACTATCGTTGGGATTCGCAGGGCGATCCGGCGATCGAGGATCGCTTCATCCGGGCCTTCCGCGAAGTCGGCCACGCGCGGTTCGGCTCTATCTTCAACATCCCTGCCGACGACGAGACATACGACGTCGTGACCTGCGTCAGCGTTGTCGAGCACATCTACTACAAGCGCCAGGCAATTGCGGAACTGCTGCGGGTGTTGAAGCCCGGCGGACTTCTGGCGTTGACCTTCGACCTCGTCGAGGATCTCGCGGAGGCGGGTCTAACCGACCACCTGCGCAAGGAGATCTTCGACGTCCCGGCGTTGGCTGAGGAACTCCGCGCGTTCGGCGTCAGCGTCATGCCTTTCGATGCCGTCAGTGTACGTCGCAGCATCCTCGAAATCCAGGAAGCCGGCGTGCTAGGGATTCCTCCTGGCATGACGGTCGGCGGCGTCATCCTCCGCAAGGTCCGCCTGGCTTCTCCGATCGAGGATTAGACGCCCAAGGTTCGGATTGCCGTCGCCCTCATAGAGTCAAACTCACGGCAATCCGGGTGGCCCTCAATCGCGGACGGGGTAGATCGCCACGCCCACTTTGGGGCTCCAAGCTTCCGTGGGTTAGACGCGAGGGTTGGCCGACGGGGACCCGAATCCGAACAGCGCGCAACCTGCCGCTGGTGGAGCCAAGCGGGATCGAACCGCTGACCTCCTGAATGCCATTCAGGCGCTCTCCCAGCTGAGCTATGGCCCCTTGCCGAGCAATCCGCGGCGCGGCGGGAGGCGGCATATAGCCCTCCACGCAGCTGTCGATCAAGAGGCGTCGCGCCCATTTTCTTCCGCCCCCCGCCGCGCCATGCTGCGCCATGCCCTTCCGCCCGCAAGACCAAGGCGACATCCTCTACACGCCCTCGCGCGAGCGGGTGATCACGACCAACGCCTGGGCGTTCCTACGCTGGATCGCCGCAGCACGCGGGATCCGGCTTGCGGACTGGGCTGCGCTGCAGAACTGGTCAGTCGCCGAACCCGCAGGTTTCGCCAGCGCTGTCGGTAAATTCGCCCGCCTGCCGGACAGCTTCGATGCCACCCGCCTGCGCCAAAATGCCGACCTTCTGCTGCATTTTGACCTGCGCCCGGACGACACGCTGCTGGTTGCCAATGCGTCGGATTGGTCCGAGGCCGCGCGTTACGTGACTAGCGTAACAACGCACGACCCTTGCCCTCCCGGAGCCCTGCTGCGCGTTGCCGCCCAGACCGGCGTCTCAGTGCTGGCCGCCCCGGCTGCCCAGCTTGACGGGGCCGCGTTCCGCCTCCCCGCAGGGCGACTCGATCTCGCTCGGTTGCGCCTCGTCATCGCCCTTGGCGGCCCAATGCCGGCGAACGCCCGCGTCCGGCTCTATACCTGGGTGAAACCCGACCTCATGCTGCTCGCTCGCGCGGGCGACACGGTATGGGGCGATCCGCTCTCGCCAGTGCTACGCGCCCCGCCGGCGCGGCCGGCGCTATGCGTGACGCTCAGGCCGCCGCCTTCGCCAGATCAGGATGCACGTTGAACGACGCCTCGGTCTTGGCGCGGATCTCGTCGAGGCTCACGTCCGGCGCCTTGTCCACCAGAACCAGGCCCTGCTTGGTCACGTCGAACACCGCAAGCTCGCTGATGATGAGGCTCACCACCCCCGCGCCGGTCAGCGGCAGCTTGCAGCGATGCAGGATCTTGGGCGAGCCGTCCTTCGCCGCGTGCTCCATCAGCACCACAACTCGGGGCACCCCCGCGACGAGGTCCATCGCGCCGCCCATCCCCTTCACCATCTTGCCGGGGATCATCCAGTTGGCGAGGTCGCCATTCTCCGCCACCTGCAAGGCACCGAGGATAGAGAGGTCGATATGCCCGCCGCGCACCATCGCAAAGGATGTGGCGCTGTCCGAATAAGAGGTGGTCGGCAGCTCCGTCACGGTTTGCTTGCCGGCGTTGATGATGTCGGCGTCCTCGTCGCCCTCGAACGGGAACTGGCCCATGCCGACCATGCCGTTCTCGCTGTGCAGCTGGATCGACATGCCTTCGGGGATGTGGTTTGCCACCAGCGTCGGGATGCCGATGCCGAGATTGACGTAGTAGCCGTCATGCAGCTCGCGCGCCGCACGGGCAGCCATCTGATCGCGGGTCCAGGGCATGCTTGCTCTCCTCTCAGGCGGCGCGCTTGCGGACCGTGCGTTGCTCGATGCGCTTCTCCACGCGATCGAGCTTGACCACCCGCTTTACGAACATCCCCGGCGTGATGATGTGGTCGGGGTCGAACGTGCCCTGCGGTACCAGATGCTCGACCTCGGCGACCGTCACCTTCGCCGCCGTCGCCATCATCGGATTGAAGTTCCGCGCGGTCTTCCGATAGACGAGATTGCCCTCGGGATCGGCCTTCCAGGCATGGATAATCGCCAGATCGGCGAACAAGCCCCGCTCCATGACGTAGCGCCGCCCCTCGAACTCCCGTGTTTCCTTGCCCTCGGCGACCTGCGTGCCGACACCCGTTGCCGTGAAGAACGCCGGGATGCCAGCGCCACCCGCCCGAATGCGCTCGGCCAGCGTGCCCTGCGGGTTGAACTCGATCTCGAGCTCACCGGCGAGGTATTGTTTTGCGAAGGTCGCGTTCTCGCCGACATACGAGCTGATCATCTTGCTTACCTGGCGGGTCTGGAGCAGCAGGCCGAGCCCAGCATCGTCGACGCCCGCGTTGTTCGAGATGATCGTCAGGTCCTTTACCCCCGACGCGCGAATGGCCTCGATCAGTGCCGACGGAATGCCGCATAGGCCGAATCCGCCGGACATAATGGTCATACCGTCGCGCAGCAACCCATCGAGCGCTGCCTTGGCGTCCGGATATACCTTGTTCACCGCCATCGCGCCTGCATTCCTCTCCGCTGCTTCTGAGGGAGAAGGCTGCCATCGCCGGTCATTCGATGCAATGCGTCGGGCCGGCGATGGCGCGGCATTAGCCGTGATGGTTGAGCGCGGCCCGTTCGTCCTGCGTCAACGGGCGGCCCCTGATGAGCTCCGCGCGAATCTCCGCCGCGAGCTCCGGGTTGGCGCGGCGGATCTGGCCGACGCGGAGCGCAGGCCCCGCCCAGGGCAGCGGATCGACCTCCCAGGCCTCCAGGTACAACAGATCATCGGCACGGGCCTCCTCGCGCAAACGGCTTAGCTCACGACGGACCGCCGCGGTGCGGGGCAAGGGCTGATAGGTCGCGGTCGCCTTCATCGGTTTGTCCCCCCAAAAGACCAATCGTCCGGTCAAATTCCGGCCTCACAGCACTGCTTGTTGGCAAGTAGAGCAACGCGGCTCACCGCCTCGGGTAGCAGGCGTGAGAGAACTTAACCGGCCGGCGCTTCCTAAGGGGCGGCCTTAAGAAGTGCCATCACACCCCGATTAAGGAACGGTGAAACCGAATTGCGGCTCACCTTGACGCGAGGGTGATGAACATACGGTTAAGGGGCGGGAAGCACTCCGGCCCCCGCCCCCTGCCGTCACGCAGCCGTTAAAAGCGACTCAGTAGCGATAGAGTTCGTGCTTGAACGGACCCGCCGCATTCACCCCGATATAGTCCGCCTGCTTGGGCGAGAGCTTCGTCAAGTGCGCGCCGACCTTCGCCAAATGCAGCGCGGCGACCTTCTCGTCGAGATGCTTGGGCAGAGTGTAGACCTGCTTCTGATAAGTGCCGGCCGGCGCCCGGTAGAGTTCGATCTGCGCCAGCACCTGGTTGGTGAAGCTGGCGCTCATCACGAAGCTCGGATGGCCGGTCGCGTTGCCGAGATTCACCAGTCGGCCCTCGGAGAGCACGATCAGCCGCTTGCCATCCGGAAACACCACCTCATCGACCTGCGGCTTGACGTTCTCCCAGCGGTAATTGCGCAGGTTGTCGATCTGGATCTCGCTGTCGAAATGGCCAATGTTACACACGATAGCACGGTGTTTCATTTCGCGCATATGATCGAGCGTGATGACATCGACGTTGCCGGTCGCGGTGACGAAGATGTCGCCGCGCGGCGCCGCCTCGTCCATCGTCACCACCTCGTAGCCTTCCATCGCCGCCTGCAACGCGCAGATCGGGTCGACCTCCGTCACCATCACCCGACAGCCGGCGTTGCGAAGCGACGAGGCCGAGCCCTTGCCCACATCGCCGAACCCCGCGACCACGGCGATCTTGCCCGCCATCATCACGTCGGTGCCCCGGCGGATGCCGTCCACCAGGCTCTCCCGACAGCCGTAGAGATTGTCGAATTTCGACTTGGTCACGCTGTCGTTGACGTTGATCGCCGGCGTCAGCAGCTTGCCATCCCGCGCCATGTCGCGCAGGCGATGCACGCCGGTCGTGGTCTCCTCGGAGATGCCGCGCACATCGGCCAGCATCTCGGGATATTTCTGGTGCATTAACAGCGTAAGGTCGCCACCGTCATCGAGGATCATGTTCGGCGTCCAACCGTCGGGCCCGCGCACCGTTTGCTCGATGCACCACCAGAATTCCTCCTCGTTCATCCCCTTCCAGGCGAATACCGGTACACCGGCCGCGGCGACGCCGGCCGCTGCGTGGTCCTGGGTCGAGAATATGTTGCATGAGGACCAGCGCACCGTCGCGCCCAGCGCGAGCAGGGTCTCGATCAGTACTGCCGTCTGGATCGTCATGTGAAGGCAGCCGGCGATTCGCGCTCCCTTGAGCGGCTTCGAGGGGCCGTATTCCGCCCGGGTCGCCATCAGCCCGGGCATTTCGTCCTCGGCCATAGCGATTTCTTTGCGGCCCCACTCGGCGAGCGAGATGTCCTTGACCTTGTAGTCCTGTGGCGTCGATGCGTCGGGCATGAAGCTCTCCTCGGAGTTGGCGCCCGGTAGCACGGGATGCCGGGGAAAGTCACCCGCCCGCACCGTTACGCGACGCTGGCATACGAAGGTGCGTTCAGGCAGGATGGCTCTCGCAACCTTAGCGCGAGTACTGTGGATGGCTTTTCTCGGACATCGTCCAACGCTGCTCTGGCTGGCGATGGCAACATTCTGTCTCGCGTCTTGGGTCGCAACCGCCCAGCAGGACACCGTCCGGGAGCAGGAGCCGCCGGGAAAATTCGATTTCTACCTGATGAGCTTTACCATCGCGCCAAGCTTCTGCGCGCTATCGGCCCGCTATGCCGACAAGCAGGAATGCCGCGCCGCGACCGACGCGGGCTACCGCGCCATGCCGCTGACCGTACACGGGTTATGGCCCAACCGCGAGCGGGTCAGCGTCAACCTGCAGCCGCAATACTGCGCCGGGCCGCCGCTCGGCCGTCTGTCGCCAGCGTTGCGCGAGAAGCTGGCCCATTGGATGCCGGGAGTCGCGGACGGGCTCGATCGCTACGAATGGCGCCGCCACGGCGCCTGCTCCGGCCTCACGCCCGAAGCCTATTTTTCCGCCGCCATCCGGCTGGCCGAACAGGCCGACGGCACGATCGGCGTGGTGCTGCGCGACAGTGGAGTGCTTGGGCATGAGGTGAAGGTCGACGATCTGCTTGCCGCCGTTGCCGCCAAGAATCCCTCGCTCGCTGCCGCGATGATCGTCAGCTGCCGTTTCCCCCGCGAGGACGGCAGCAGTCCATCGCGCGCCTACATCCAGGAAATCAGGCTCGTCCTATCGAAGGACTTCACCCCTGAGTCCGCCGAGCACGTCGGCTTCGGCCAGAACTCCGGGTGCCCGGGCAAGACCGGCTTTCTGCCGGGAGGGTTCGCCGGACGAACCTGATCCGGTCCGCCGGAAGCAGCGTTCAATCCGAGCTGTCCGACACTCCGGCACGTTCGATCTTGCGGAGGTCTCGTTGGATCGCGTCGTCAGCGGCGCTCGTAGGGCTCGACGACGCCGTCGGCGGCGACGAGTAGATCCCTTGTCCGGTCCGCTTGTCCCAGGCATCCCGGTCGGCCTGGTCCTTGGCGGCCTGCGCCGCGTCCCGTGCCCGTTTGTCGGCGGCATCGCGCGCCGCCTGTGCCCGACGGTCGGCCGCCTGCTGCGCCTCGCGTTGTTGTGCGGTGCTCATCATGCAATTGGCGAATGCCTCGCTCCCCTGTGCGAAGCCGTAACCGCCGCACCGCTGCTGATCCATTGCCCGCTGCTCCTCGGGCGTCGGGCCACATCCCGCGAGCAGGAGGCCGATGCCAAGAGCCGCAAAAGCTGCCACCTTCATGACCGTCTCCAATGCTGATCCGCCGCCCCGGCGCCGCTCAGTTGTGGCAACTGGTGTGAGAGTTGCTGGTCATGTTGGTTGGACTTCCGGAACTACTGGTGGTCGTTGTGCAGTTCATGCCCTCTGTGGGCGACGGGCCGAATCCCGCCTTGCGCGCCTCCTCGTTCTCGACGTCTTCACCCTGTTTGATGCGCCGCTGGGTCTCTGCCTGCTCACGCTCGGCCGCACCCGGGCCGCCCACGCTCGGCATGGCGTTCATGCTGCCCATGCCATGACTGGCATTCCAGTCCGCCTGCTTCTGAGCGAAATCCGCCACGCCGCATCCCGGAAGGAACGCAGACGCGACGATAAGCACCAGCGCAGACCTCATTCGAACCTCCGGAAAAAGCATCCCACCGAACTGGCGGATCAGCCACCCCGTAAGTCAGAATGTTCCGGACATCAACCTGTCGAACCAGGCAGACGTTCAGATGGCCTCCCCTGCTGAACCGCAGACTCAGGGCCGTTCGCGCCAGAGCCGCCCAAGTGGACCATCGGTTCCCAGCACTGGATCGCTGGCGGGAACAGGCACCGCCATGATCGCCCGCAGCACCGCCTCATGCTCGGCAGGATCGCCACGCCGAATGTCGTAGTCCGATCCGCCTGGATAGGCGCCAACCACCAGTAAGTCGCCCGCCTGCCCCATGTTCCGGTGGGCGACTCCTGCCGGAATCACCATCACATCCCCCGCGCGGACTGTGACCGTCCGGCCCAACGGACCGCCGAAGGCAACCTGCACCTCACCGCGCGCGATGCCCAGCACCTCGTGGGCGATGCTGTGGAAGTGGTGATAGGCGAAGATCCCGTCATGCCAGGCATTCGACCAGCCGTTATGGGCAAAGGCCCGTTCCATAGCATCAGCGTCGCGCGCCAGTGCCTGCCGATACACGAGCAACGGTAGCCGTGAGTTCGGAAAGCGGCCATCGTCATCGAAGCGGTAGGTCTCGGGTTCCATGCCCGACCGTCCGGCTCAGGCCTTCCCCTGGTTCTTGGCGTCTTCCTCCATGTCCCTGACGACCTCCTCGGGCGCCGAGGGATCAAGTTTGCGGGCCTTCTCCAGCAGTCGAGCCGCCGCCTTCTCGTCCTCTGCGTTGAGCTTTTCCAACGCCTCCTCGGTCAGATCCAGCGCCTTCTCGTGTTTCTCATCGGCCATCGAACTGACTCCCTTGCGTCGGTGAGCATGACGCGCGGAACGACGTCGAGTTCTGGAAATCTATGACCGAGGCCGGAGGTGCCCCCCCTCAGGTGTTCATGGCGTCGAAGAAGTCCTGGTTGGTCTTGCTGTATTTCAGCTTGTCGAGCAGGAACTCCATGGCGTCCACCGTACCCATCGGGTTCAGGATGCGGCGCAGCACCCACATCTTGGACAGCGTGCCCTTCTCGACCAGCAGCTCCTCCTTGCGGGTGCCGCTCTTGGTGATGTCGATGGCCGGGAAGCTGCGCTTGTCGGAGAGCTTGCGGTCGAGGATTACCTCGGAATTGCCGGTGCCCTTGAACTCCTCGAAGATCACCTCATCCATCCGGCTGCCGGTATCGACCAGCGCCGTCGCGATGATGGTCAGCGAGCCGCCTTCCTCAATGTTGCGGGCGGCACCGAAGAACCGCTTCGGCCGCTGCAACGCGTTGGCGTCCACACCGCCGGTCAGCACCTTGCCGGACGAGGGGACCACGGTGTTGTAAGCGCGCGCGAGCCGCGTGATGCTGTCAAGCAGGATCACCACGTCGCGCTTGTGCTCGACCAGGCGCTTGGCCTTCTCCAGCACCATCTCCGTCACCTGCACGTGTCGGGTCGCCGGCTCGTCGAAGGTCGAAGAGATCACCTCCCCCTTCACGCTGCGCGCCATGTCGGTGACTTCCTCCGGCCGCTCGTCGATGAGCAGCACGATGAGGAACACCTCGGGATGGTTCTGCGCGATGGCGGAGGCGATGTTCTGCAGCATCACCGTCTTGCCGGTGCGCGGCGGGGCAACGATCAGGGCGCGCTGACCCTTGCCGATCGGCGCGATGAGGTCGATCACCCGAGGGGTAAAATCCTTGCCCGGCCCCTTGGCGACGGACTGGAAGTTCTCGGCTTCCATCTTGAGGCGCTCATCGGGGTAGAGCGGCGTCAGGTTGTCGAAATTGATTCGATGGCGCACCGCCTCGGGCGGCTCGAAGTTGATCGTGTTGACCTTGAGCAGCGCGAAATACCGCTCACCGTCCTTCGGCGCACGGATCTGGCCCTCCACCGAATCACCGGTGCGCAGCCCGAAGCGGCGTACCTGGGAGGGCGAGACGTAGATGTCGTCAGGCCCCGGCAGGTAATTGGCCTCGGGGCTGCGGAGGAAGCCGAAACCGTCCGGCAGGATCTCCAGCGTGCCCTCGCCGTGGATCGCCTGGTCGTTCTCCGCGAGATTCTTGAGGATCGCGAACATCATATCCTGCTTGCGCAGGGACGATGCGTTCTCGATTTGCAGGGATTCGGCAAAGCTCAGCAGGTCTGCTGGGGATTTTGCCTTGAGTTCGGCGAGATGCATGGACGCCTCGGGTGGTCGGGAAATTATATGACGGAAACAGGAGGACCCTGGCCCGGTGAACGCAGGCGACCGATGGCCGGCGCCCGGCGATACCCGACTGATCTGCTGTCCCGTTGGTCTGGGGATTCGCGGCGGCACAGAACGCGCCGCCTGGCGGAGGGAGCCGCAAACTATGCGGGGCGGCAGATTCCGTCAATCGGCCAATTAGGCAACGCTGCCCGGCTTTTCAAGGGGTTTTCGTTATCGGGCGTCAGAATGGTCGAACCACCACCATGATGATGATGACCACCATCAGCAGGGTCGGCACTTCATTCGCGATCCGATAGAAACGCTGCGGCCGCGTGTTGCGATCCTCCAGGAAGTCCCGTCGCCAGCGCGACAGCATCCCGTGAAAACCCGACAGCAGGACGATGCCGGCAAGCTTCACGTGCCACCAACCCGCGGACCAATCGAGGATGCCGGGAGTGAGCACGAGCATGATGCCGAAGGCGAACGTGGCAATCATGGCGGGATTGATGATCTGGCGGAGCAGTCGCCGCTCCATCACCTTGAACCGCTCGCTCTCCAGCGAGCCGCGCGGCACATCGCAATGATAGACGTAGAGGCGCGGCAGGTAGAGCATCCCCGCCATCCAGGCGACCATCGAGATGATGTGGAACGCCTTGGTCCAGGGATAGAACCAGGCCAGGAACCCGATCGTCATGCCGCCAGCGCGAGCCCAGCGCGGGCATGCGGACAATCGCCATGAGGCGCCGGGCAGGTGCGTCCGCCGGCGAAGCTGGAGAGGCCCGGCCCCCGACCTAGCACCCGCCGCGCGAGCCCGGCCAAGGCGGCGATGAACGCCGGATCGTCGTTCTGCGCCGGCACCCGGAAATAGCCCGGAACACCGAGCCGGTCGGCCAGCGCGCGATATTCCACATCGAGCTCCACCAAGGTCTCGGAATGCTCGGAGACAAAGGCGATCGGCACCACCAGCACCGCCGCCCCATCATGCGCGGCGCGCTCGATCTCCGTCTCGGTGCTAGGCGTCAGCCACGGCCGTGGCGTGGCGCGAGACTGATAACAGACGCAAGAATCGACGGTCTCGCCCCACGCCCGCAACACCGCCGCGACGGTCCTGCCGACCTGGAACTGATAGGGATCTCCGGCCGCCACGATCGCTTGTGGTAGCCCGTGCGCCGAGAATAGCACCCGCAACGGGGTCGCTTCATCGAGCTTCGCCCGCGCCTCGGCGTAGGCCGCCCGCACCCGGTCGGCAGTCGCGGCGACATAGGCCGGGTCGGCGTGGTAGCAGCACAGCGACGTGGTCGGCGCCACCAGCCCCACGGCGGCCGCGGCCTCCCGCCAAGCGGTCAGAGAGCTGCCAGTGCTGGTCGTGGAATACTGCGGATAGAGCGGCAGCAGCAGCACGCGATCGGGCGCGAACTCCTTGGCCGCCCGCGCTGCCTCCATGCTGAACGGATGCCAATAGCGCATCGCCACGAAGCATTTCGCGTCGAGCTCCGGCAAGGCCGCCTCCAGTGCCCGCGCTTGTGCCTCAGTCAGCTCGAGCAAGGGCGAGCGCCCGCCTAGCAAGGCGTAGTTTGCCGTCGCCGGTCTGAGGCGGGCGCGAGCAATGATCCAGGCGAGCAGCGGGCGTACGAAGAACGGCACCCGCAGGATCGCCTTGTCGCGGAACAGATTGAGCAGGAACGGCCAGATCGCCTCGGGCCGGTCGGGTCCGCCCAGGTTGAACAGCACGATGGCGACCCGCGGCCGCGCCGACCCGTCACGCGGCACGGATCTGCTCCACCAGGGCGGCCACGTGATCCGGCGGCGTCTGCGGCACGATGCCGTGGCCGAGATTGAACACGAAGGGGCGGCCTCGCATCGCTAGCAGGACCGCGTTCGCCTCGTCCCGCATAGCCTGCCCGCCGGCGAGCAGCGCCATCGGGTCGAGATTGCCCTGGAGCGCGGTCCGTTTCGGCACCAGCCATTGGGCACGGGCCGGGTCCATCGCGGTATCCATCCCCACGCCGTCGGCGCCCGAGAGCACCGCGTAATCTCCGAGCATCACGCCGGCCAAACGGGGAAAGCCGATGATAGGCACGCTCGGGTAACGCAGCCGCAGCGCGCCGACGATGCGCCGCGCCGGTGCGGTCACGTGGGTTCGGAACAGGCTGGGCGACAACACCCCAGCCCAGCTATCGAACAGCATCACCGCCTCGGCGCCAGCGGCGATCTGCGCCAGAAGATAGTCGATCGTCGCCTCGGTCAGCACCTGCATCAGCCGGCCGAACAGCTCGGGGTCCTGGTAGGCCATCTGGCGGGTCGCGGCGAAATCCTTCGAGCCACCCCCCTCGATCATGTAACAGGCAACGGTGAACGGCCCGCCCGCGAAGCCGATCAGTGCGGTTCGCTCGTCGAGGGCCGCCCGCACCAGCCGCACTGTCTCCAGGATCGGTGAGATCGCCTCCGTCACCCGGCCGCGATCCAGCGCCTCCACTCCGGCCTGATCGCGGAGCCGGGGCAGCACAGGCCCTTCGCCCTCGGCGAAGCGCAATCCGTGGCCCAAGGCCCAGGGCAGCATCAGGATGTCGCTGAACAGGATCGCCGCGTCGAAGCGGTAGCGCCGGATCGGCTGCAGTGTCACTTCGGCGGCCAGCGCAGGATCGGTGGACAGCGCGATGAAATCGCCGGCCCTGGCCCGCACCTCGCGGTATTCCGGCAGGTAGCGCCCGGCCTGGCGCATCAGCCACACGGGCGGCGGCCAGACCGCCTCGCCGGCCAGCGCGCGGAGCAGCGTCTTCGTCATTCCCTTCGCTTAACAGGAAAGAAGATTTAGAAAAGAGGATGTGGTGAGAGAAGGGCCTGTGAGTAGTGGGGTACCTCGGTAACGGCGAGTTGAGGGCCGAATTTCCCACAGGTAGGCACCATCCAATCTCTTGAAGCCACATGCAAATTTCGAGTTATTCACAAATTCATCCGCAACCCGCGGTTGATCTATCGTAGTCCGGCTAAACGCTGAACTTGTCCCCGGGTTTCCAGCGCGCCATCCAGCTTTCCGGTGCAAGGGGGCACTTATCCCCGCTATCCTCGCACTATGGCAGCGCATCAGATCGACCTACACCTAGTCTCCGATGCAACCGGGGAGACGCTCAACTCCATCGCCCGGGCGACCACGGCGCAGTTCGAGCACGTGCAGATCGTGTATCACCGTTGGAGCCTGATCCGGACCCGGTTTCAGCTGCACCGGGTGCTGGAAGGTATCGAGGCGGAGCCCGGTCCGGTGCTCTCCACCCTGGTCGACAAGGCGCTGCGGGCCGATCTCGATACCACCTGCCAGCGGCTTAACGTGCAGGTGGTAAACGTTCTTGATCCGGTGATGACGCTGCTGCAGGAGCAGATCGGCGAGCAGGCGACCGCCCGGCCGGGGCGGCAATACGTGCTGGACGCCGATTATTTCCGTCGCATCGACGCCATGCACTACGTGCTGCAGCACGATGACGGCCAATCGCAGGCCGGAATCGCGGAGGCAGATGTGGTGCTCGTGGGCGTCTCCCGCAGTTCCAAGACGCCGACCTGCTTCTATCTCGCCAATCGCGGCATCAAGGCGGCGAACATCCCGCTGGTGCCCAACCTGCCTGACCCGCCAGGGCTCGACGCCCCCCTTTGTCCCGTGATTGGCCTCACCTTGGATGTGGCCTCGTTGGTCGAAATTCGCCGCCACCGACTGCGCCTGATTGGCGCTGGCACCGCGACGGGCAACGTCCGGCATGATGCACAGGAATATATCGACGAGGATGCCGTGAAGGCCGAGCTGCTTTGGGCGAGGCGTTTGTGCAACCGGCGCGGCTGGCCCGTGATCGACGTCACCCGCCGCTCGATCGAAGAGACCGCGGCGACCGTCCTACAGCTGATGGAAGCGTGGCACGTCCGTAAGCGGAAGGCGGACCACGCTCCAGCATAAGTAGGATGGTAAAATAAAGGTGAACAGCCGGTGCCGCACTCGCGACCTGCTAATGGCGGTTGCGAGCTTAGCCGAAGCAGGAGGTTCCGATGAGCGGCATGTTGGGTCAGATCCTAGGCGGACTGCTCGGAGGCGGCCAGCAGGGCCAGCAATCGCCCCTGGTCGGCATCCTGGAGCAGGTGCTGGCGACCAAGGACAACAACGGCAATACCGGAGTCGCGGCAATCCTCTCGCGCTTCCAGGCGGCCGGCGCCGGTCAGCAGGCGCAATCCTGGGTCGGCACTGGCTCCAACCAGCCGGTCTCGACCGATCAGGTGAGCGAGGCGTTCGGACAGGACCAGATCGAGGCCTGGGCGAACCAAGCCGGGACAACCCCCGATGCGATGCGTCAGGTACTCTCGGAGGCAGTGCCGCACATGGTCGACCACCTCACGCCAGAAGGCCAAGTGCCGACCCCGAGCGCCAATCTCACCGGCTTGCTGCAAGGTCTCCTCGGCAATCTCGGCGGTACCCGCCAGGCGTGACGATAGAACGATCGCCTTTGGAAGAGGACAACCGGGGGAAGGGGCTTCAGGTCGCCCGCGTGAACATCAACCGATCTCTCACCCCGGCGCTCTCCCATAACGGGAGAGAGAAAAGTGCGGAAGGATGGACCGATGGCGGAGAAGATCGAGCATCGAATGCTCGGCTCGGACGGCTTGGCGGTCTCGGCGATCGGCCTCGGCTGCATGCCATTGTCCGGCGTTTACGGTGCGGCGGATGATCCAGCCTCGGAAGATCTCATCCGTCACGCCGTCGACCTCGGTGTCGATCATCTCGACAGCTCCGATATGTATGGCTGGGGCCACAACGAGGAGCTCATTGGCCGCGCGATCAAGGGCCGGCGCGATCGGGTGGTGCTCGCCACCAAGTTCGGCCAGACCAGGCGGGAGGGTGGGCCAAACGGCGTGAATGGTCGACCCGACTACGTGATGCAGGCGTGCGAGGCCAGTCTCAGGCGCCTTGGCGTCGATGTCATCGATCTCTACTACCAGCACCGGGTCGACCCCTCCGTGCCGATCGAGGAGACCGTCGGCGCGATGGCGCGCCTCGTGGCGCAGGGCAAGGTCCGTCATCTTGGGCTGTCGGAGGCGGCACCGGCGACCATCCGACGCGCCCACGCGGTGCATCCGATCGCGGCTGTGCAGACGGAATATTCGCTGTTGTATCGTATCGAGGCGGAAGAGACGCGGGAGACCACGCGAGCACTCGGCATCGGTTTCGTCGCCTACTCGCCACTTGGCCGCGGCTTCCTCACCGGTACAATCCGCGGCCAGTCGGATGTCGACGGCCGCCGCGCAGCGCACCCCCGATTCCAGCCCGAGAATTTTGCCCGGAACCGTGAATTGGTAGCGCGGGTGGAGGCGATCGCGGCGGAGAAGGGGTGCAGTCCGGCGCAGCTAACTCTCGCCTGGCTGCTTGCCCAGGGACCGGACGTCGTGGCCATCCCCGGCACCCGTCGCGGGGACCGGCTCGACGAGAATCTCGGCGCGCTCCGTGTTTTGCTCAACCCCAGCGACGTCGCTCGGATCTCCGCTGCCATCCCGCGCGACGCCGTCTCCGGCACGCGTTATCCGGCTGGGGGAATGCAGGCGGTGTACCTCTAGTAAACCAGCAGGGCGGAAGTCATTCCGCCTGTCTGCCCGTTTCATTCGCAACGTTGTGATCGCCGCGGGGCGGTGTTCGTCGCGATCAGGCAAAGAATATGCTTGAATGCGGGGCGATGCACATGCAATGTTTGTAACGGGGGAGCGAAGTTAGCGCGGCGAGCGCATACGTGTCGGGCGACGCATACTGGGTCCGGCGATCAGCAAATGGTTCTGTTGCATGATTGATGCCCGAGTTGCCGGGATCGTCGTGCGGCCGAACGGCCCGTGTGGCGGTCGAGTGTCTACGCCCGCTTGATGTCGTGCGTCGATCAATATCGCTGACGTGACCTGTCCGCGAGCGGCAACGCACGCGGCGGCGCGGCCAAGCGTGACCTGGTTGCGGAAGGAACGGCTATGGCGATTACGCCCACCTATCCTGGCATCTACATCGAGGAGCTGCCGAGCCCGGTTCACACTATTGCCGGCGTGGCAACCTCGATCACCGCGTTTGTTGGCTTCACCGCGCGCGGCATCGACAACCGGGCGGAGCGCATCCTGAGTTTCTCCGACTACGAGCGCCAGTTCGGCGGCATCGACACGACGAGCGAGGTCTCGTACGCGGTGCAGCAATTCTTCGCCAATGGCGGGGCGCAGGGCTATGTCGTGCGCGTCCCGCATATCGGCGCGCTCGGAGCCAAAGTGACGTTCGCCAATTTGGTGTTCACTGCATTGAGCAGCGGCGCCTGGGCCAACGGCAACCTGTTGATCGATGTCGACTACGACGGGGTGGACCAAACGGCGGAGGCAACCGCTTTCAATTTGTCGATCACCAATCTCGAGGACGGCACGGCGGAGTACTTCCCCTCCGTCTCGCTCAATCTCAACAAGACCAGCTATGTGCTGGCCGTGGTGAACGACCCGGACACCGGCTCTCAGCTGGTCAACGTCGATCTTGTCGCACCCTGGCCTGGCGGCAATCCGCCGGCTAACCCGCCGGTGCGTAGCGGCGTGACTGGGGCAGCGCTCGCTCTCAACGCCGCCAAGGTGCCGACCGCGGTGAACACCGCAATCGGTGGCAGCACCACGTCCACTACGGCAAATGATGACTATTCGCTGGTGCTCTCGACCTCGCAGCCGGCCACGGCGCCCGCGCCGCTGCCGCTCACGATCAAGGTCTTCGCCAAGAATGGTCCGATCCCGCAAACGGTTGCCAGTCTCGCCTCGCGCGTCGAGCAGACGATCAACGCCAATCTCGCGGTAAACTGGCCGGGTGCGTCGGTGCGCTGCGCGGCGGTGGACGGTGGCGGCGGCAATCTGGCGATTCGTGTCGTAGGGTTCCTACCCGGCCACGAAGATGCGGAGCTCAGCTTCGCCGCTCCCGCCGGCCCGCTCAAGGACGCCGCAACGCCGCTCGGCCTCGCCGCGCTGTCGAGCACAAACGTCGCGCACTACACCCTCGGCACCACGAACACGTTCGGTTCGCAGACCGCCTCGGCCGCGGGCAGCGACGGCACCGGATTGCCGGGCACCACGCAGCTGGTGGGCGACGAGATTTCGTTCACTGGCATCTACGCGTTGCGCAAGGTCGATCTGTTCAACCTGCTGAGCATTCCCGACGCAACACGCGCTGCTCCGGGCAATCCGAACGCGCTCGATCCGACGGTCGACCCAAACAGCATCTACGGCGCCGCGATCAGCCTATGCCAGCAGTCCCGCGCCATGCTGCTGCTCGACCCGCCGCCCTTTGTGCGCGATGTCGCCTCGGCGGTGGATTGGAAGAGCACCGGCCTCACGGTGCATCAGGAGAATGGGGTCGCGTATTTTCCGCGCCTGCGTCTGCCCGATCCTGCGAACAACTACCAGCTCCGCACCTTTGCGCCATCGGGCGTGGTGGCCGGACTATACGCGCGGATCGACAGCACACGCGGGGTTTGGAAGGCGCCGGCCGGCACCGAGGCGACGCTCACCGGTGTGCAGGGCGCCGTCTACAAGCTCAGCGATCCCGAGAACGGCGTACTCAACCCACTCGGCCTCAATTGCTTCCGCATCTTCCCGATTTACGGACCAGTCGCGTGGGGCGCCCGCACCCTGGTCGGCTCCGACGCCGAGGGCAATCAGTGGAAATACGTGCCCGTGCGCCGCCTCGCGCTCTACATCGAGGAGAGCCTGTATCGCGGCACCAAATGGGCGGTGTTCGAGCCGAACGACGAGCCGCTCTGGGCGCAGCTCCGGCTCAACATCGGCTCCTTCATGCACGATCTGTTCCGGCGCGGCGCGTTCCAGGGCAGCTCGCCGAAGGACGCCTATCTGGTGAAGTGCGACAAGGACACCACGACGCAAAACGACATCGACCGCGGCATCGTCAATATTCTGGTCGGGTTCGCACCGCTGAAGCCGGCGGAGTTCGTGGTGATCCAGATCCAGCAGCTTGCGGGCCAGCTGCAGACCTGACGCGCAACAGCCGATCGAAGGACCAGGCTCATGGCGGAATTCGTCGTCAACCCGCAGCGGTTTGACCCATACAAGAACTTCAAGTTCCGGGTACGCTGGGACGGACGCTACGTCGCCGGCATCAGCAAGGTATCCGCGCTGAAACGAACCACCGAAGTCGTGAAGCACCGGGAGGGTGGCGATCCTTCAACCAGCCGCAAATCGCCCGGACGCACCGAATTCGACGCGATTACTCTGGAGCGCGGCGTCACCCACGACCTCGAATTCGAGAATTGGGCGAGCAAGGTGTGGCAGTTGCAAGCCTCGCTCGGCAGCGAAGTGTCGCTGGCGGATTTCCGCAAGGACGTGATCCTCGACTTCTACAATGAGGCCGGCCAGCTTGCGATTTCATACAAGGTGTTCCGCTGCTGGGTGTCGGAATACCAAGCGCTGCCTGATCTTGATGCGAACGCCAATGCCGTCGCGATCCAGCACATCAAGCTCGAGAACGAGGGCTGGCAACGCGACCAAGCAGTGGTTGAGCCTGCCGAGCCCACGCTGGTGCCGGCTTAGCCACGACCCATCATCGCGGGCACGAGTGCGCCATGCATTCACCAGTGTTTCCCGACGGGGCCGATCCGACAGGCGCTGTGCGGACCCTGTCGGGCGAGGCGCTGCTCGCGACATGGGAGCGCTGCAGCGCCGGAACGCCATCCTCGCGCGCGCTCGCCATGCTGTGTGCCGGCCGCCCAACGCTCGCGCACGCTGACGCGGCGGCGCTCTCGCTGGCGACACGCGATGCGGCGCTCCTCGAGTTGCACGCAAGCAAATTCGGCCCGGATCTGTCCGCATTCGTCGCCTGCGATGCCTGCGGTGAGCGATTGGAGTTCGAGTTGCGGACGGCCGATATCGCCGCGACATTGCAAGCGGCTGACGTAAGCGACACGATGATGCTGGACGGCGTCATGCTGCGGCTGCGTATGGCAAACACGATCGACATTGCCGAGGCCGCTGCTGCCTCCGATCTCGAGGCGGCGCACGACGTGCTGCTCGCGCGCTGCACCGAAGGGGTGAACCCCGCCGAACTGCCGGATGCGTTGCGCGATGCGGTGCTTGCCCGGCTCGAGGCAATGCACGAGGCGGCGGAAATTTCGTTCTCGCTCGGCTGCCCGGCCTGCGCCGCGCGTCAGGCGATCCAGTTCGACATCGCGAGTTTCCTGTGGGCTGAAATCCGCCACGCCGCCCGCAACCTGCTCGACGATGTACACGAACTCGCCTGGGCCTATGGCTGGGCCGAAAGCGCGATCCTGGCGATGAGCCCGCAGCGACGTGCGGCCTATCTCGAGCGGGTGCGTGGATGAGCGGCAGCCTTGCCCGGTTGGTGCTGCGGGCGCAGGGGCGTCTGCCCGTCGCCGAACCGCTGCTGCCCTCGCGCTATGCTGCCGCTCCGCAGGCGGGATTCTCCGAGGAGATCGGGATCGAAGCGGCCGCGCAAATGCCGTCCAGCCCTCGCGAGCCAGAGATATCGGCCGCCCCGATAGTGCCAGCCCCAGTGCCGGGACCGAAACCAACTACGTCGCGTCGGTTGGCGGACGCGCGGTTGGAATCCATTGTCGAGACGCGCGGTGCTCCGTCGATTGTGGAATCGCGAACGACAAGCCCGGCTTCGGAGCCCGGCCCGCCGACTGTCACAGAGCGCCCGGCTGCCGAGCCGCCGTCGGCGGGCTGGATTTCCAGTCGGCCAGAATCCGCACGCGCCGTGCCGTCAGGGTCACCGCACCAGTCCGATGCGCCGGCGCTGCCGGCAGCGACGGCGACAGCAATCCAGTCAGGAACGCAGAATTCCAATCGTAGCCGGTCGCCAAGAATTTCTCCGTTTCTCGCCCGAGAGGCTGCGCTCCCCGCTACCCGCTCCGCCAGAATGGACACTCGACGCTCGGAAACGCCGGCGTCCGCGCCGGACGTGCAGATCAGCATCGGCCGAGTTGAAGTCCACGCTGCGCCCGTAGGCCCTGCTCCGGTGCGCGCCTTGCCAGCCCGGCATTCTGGGCTGTCGCTCGCCGATTATCTGGCGCGGCGGCGATGAGCGATTTCCTCGCCATCGGAGGCGTCACGGCGGTGCTGCGATGGATGCTGCGTGACGCGCTCACCAGCAGCGGGCTCGACACGGTGGTTGGTGTCACGCCCACGGTGAGCGCGCTGCCGCCCGACCGCATCGTCGTCGGCGCCACCGGCAACGTCGAGCTGCCGGAGCGGGACGGCGGCGGGCGGCGGCTCACCGTGCCGCCGCTTGCGCTCGACCTGCACTACCTGCTCTCCGCCTACGGGCCGAATGAGATGGACGGCGAAATCCTGCTTGGCTGGGCGATGCAGCTCTTGCACGAGCAGCCGGTGCTGAGCCGCGATCTGGTACAGACCGCGCTCACCGGCACGCGCACGCAGCCTGGCGCGACGAGTGAGATGCAGGCTGTCGGGCTCAGCACCCTTGCCGATCAGGCTGAGCTGGTGAAGCTCTCGCCGCAATCGCTCACCACCGAGGAGGTCTACCGGCTCTGGCCGGCGTTCAACGCGCATTACCGCGCGACCGCCGCTTATCTTGCCACCGTGGTGCTGATCCAGCGCCAGCGCCCGACACGCATCGCCCTGCCGGTGCAGGTACGGAACATCCTGGTGCAGCCGATGGAGCAGCCGGTGATTGAGGACGTGTCGCCCGGCATGGTGACGACCGGCGAGCAGCTTACCATTCGCGGCCGTCACTTCGTCGGCGAGGATGTCGCCGACACGCTGGTGAGCTTCGATGACGGCACGCAGGTTCCACCCG
This sequence comes from Alphaproteobacteria bacterium, assembly GCA_017307285.1. GTDB lineage: Bacteria > Pseudomonadota > Alphaproteobacteria > Acetobacterales > Acetobacteraceae > JAFKFI01. The sequence continues at coordinate 98,047 of JAFKFI010000069.1, forward strand.
ACACCGTGCAGGATGGTGCGGTGCGCGTCACCGTCCCTGCGGCCTTGCTCGCCGGTGTACGCGGCGTGCAGATCACTCGCAACGTGCGCTTCGGCACCCCCACCGACCCACACCGCGGTTTCGACTCCAACATGGCCAGCTTCATGCTGCTGCCGACCATCACCGCACCGCCCGCGACGACACAGGTGGGAACCACGCTTACTCTCACGGTCAACCCGCCGGTCGGCCGTCGCCAGCGCGCCGCCGTGCTGATTGGCAGCCAGTCCGTCGAAATCGATCCGCGCCCGCTTTCAGCTCCTTCCACATCCGCGACGCTCGATTTTCCGTTGCCAGCCGACTTCGTGCCGGTCCCCGCGCCAGGCCAGCCGCTGCGCGTGCGGATCGACGGCGCAGAGAGCCGCGTGACGTTGAACAGCGCGCTCGTCCCGCCCGCTTATGTGCCGCGCATCGTGGTGACGCCGTGACGATGGTGGCCGAGGTTTGGCAGGCGGCGAACCAGGCGGCGCTGGTCGCTGCACTGCATCCGGTCTACGCCTCGCTCTGCCGGCATGCCGAAAAGCCGGAACCCGCCGACCCGGCCACAGCAGCGCCAGCGCTCGATCCGCCGGCCGCGATCGACGTGCTGAGCGCCATGTTTGCGCTGAGCCCATTCGAGCGCGCCGTCCTGCTGCTGTGCGCTGGCGTCGAGCTGGAGGGACGTTTCGTCGAGATGTGCGCCGCCGCGCAGGGCGACCCGCGACGGGGGTTCGCAACATTCGGCCTCGCCCTCGCCGCGCTGCCTGACGCGCATTGGAGCGCGCTGTCGCGCGACCGGCCGCTGAGATACTGGCGTCTGGTGGAGATCGCGCCGGGCGACACGCTGACCGGTGCGCCACTACGGATTGACGAACGCATCCTGCACCTGCTCGCCGGCGTGCAGAGCAACGACGAGCGGCTGGATGGCGTAATCGCACCGATGCCCGAAGCAGTGTCTGTGCCGGCCTGGATCGGTGACGCGGCCGAGGCCGCCGCTCGTGCCCTGGGTGCGCCCGATGGTCGCGTGCTGCTGACCGGCCGAAGCGCCGCGGATCGCGCACTGGCCGCTGCCGAGGCACTGCGTCTCGCGGGATTGGTTCCCCGGCTGCTGCGCGCGGCAGATATTCCGCCCACCGCGCCGGAGCGCGAGGCGCTGGCGCGGCAATGGAGCCGCGAGGCGCGGCTCGCTCATTCGGGCCTTTGCGTGCGAGTCGCCGATAGTGCGGAGACCCGGCCTCTGCTCGCCTTGCTTGCGCGCATCGACGTTCCCGTCCTGGTCGAGGCGGACGAAGCGGCGTTACCCGACGGGCTCGCGGCGGTGCGGATCGCGGTGCCGACACCCTCGGCGGCGGAGCGGCGGCAGATTTGGGCCGACAGCATAGGGGCGCCGGTCGCCGCACGTATGAACGGCGCTCTCGACGCAGTGGCCGACCAGTTCAGCCTGGACACCCCGACCATCCGTGCGGCCGGCGTCGCGCTCGGCCTACTCGACGCCGACGGCGAGGCGCTCGGCCGCGCCGCCTGGCGCATCGGCCGCGCCCACGCGCGCCGCTCAATGGAACAGCTCGCCCGCCACATCGAGCCGATGGCCGATTGGGACAGCCTGGTGCTGCCCGAGGCG
>JAFKFI010000152.1 GCA_017307285.1 Alphaproteobacteria bacterium
AGGTGACGCCGCTCGGCTGGCTCGCCTTGCTCTACTGCGCGACGGTGCCGATGGTGTTCGCCTATATCGCCTGGTTCCGCGCCTTGAAGCTGCTGCCGGCCGCGACCGCCGCGATCGGCACGCTGATCGCGCCGGTGGTGGGGGTGACGGGCTCGGCGCTGCTGCTCGGCGAGCCGCTCGGGGCGCGGCAGCTGGCAGCGCTGGCGCTCACCTTGGGCGGGATGGCGCTCGCGGTGCGGGGGTGAGCCGGATCACTCCCCTTTTTTCTCGCCCGTCGGATGATATAACCCGCGCATTCCCGCGCGTCCGAAGGCGCCTGCCCCATGCACCAATTCCACGACCTCTGCCGCCGCTCGCTGGACGACATCCGCGCCCAGGGCCGCTACCGGACGTTTACGCCGCTGGAGAAGCAGGCGGCGCGGTTTCCGCTGTATCTGCGCCCGGACGGGACCGAGGTGCTGGTGTGGTCGTCCAACGACTATCTCGGCATGGGCAACAGCCCGGTGCTGATCGAGGCGGCCTGCGAGGCGGCACGCAAGATGGGCGCCGGCGCCGGCGGCACGCGCAACATCAGCGGCACCAGCCCCTATCACGACGCGCTGGAGGCTGAGCTCGCCAGCCTGCACGGCAAGCAGGCGGCGCTGCTGTTCACCTCGGGCTTCGTCTCCAACCAGGGGGCGCTGTCCACCATCCTCAACAGCCTGCCCGATTGGGTGGTGTTCTCCGACGCCAAGAACCACGCTTCGATGATCGCAGGGATCAAGGGCTCCAAGGCGACGTGCCGCATTTTCCGGCACAATGACGTGGCGCATTTGGAGGAATTGCTGCGCGAGGCGCCGCCGGCGGCACCGAAGCTGATCGCGTTCGAGAGCGTGTATTCGATGGATGCCGATATCTCTCCCATCGGAGCGATCTGCGACCTGGCCGCGCGGTATGGGGCGATGACCTATCTCGACGAGGTGCACGCCGTGGGGATGTACGGCCCGCATGGCGGCGGAGTGTCCGAGCGCGACGGGGTGGCGCATCGGGTGGACATCATCGAGGGGACATTGGCCAAGGCGTTCGGCGCGCATGGCGGATATATCGCGGGCGACGCCGAGGTGGTGGACTGGATCCGCTCCTGCGCCGCCGGGTTCATTTTTACGACCGCTCTGCCGCCGATGATCGTAGCGGCCGCATTGGCCAGTGTGCGCCATGTGCGTGGCGACGCGGCGCGGCGGGAGAAGCTGTTCGAGCGGGCTGGGACGTTGAAGCGCCGGCTGGAGGCGGCCGGGTTGCCGGTGCTGCCCTCGTCGAGCCACATCGTGCCGCTGCATGTGGGGGAGGCGGCGCTGTGCCGCGAGGTGAGCCGGCGGTTGCTCGACGAGTTCTCGATGTATGCGACGCCGATCAACTATCCGACCGTGCCGCGCGGGGCCGAGCGGCTGCGGTTCACGCCGGGGCCGTTCCATACGGATGCGATGATGGATCGGTTGGTGGAGGCGTTGGGAGTTATTTTGCGCGGGGAGGAGAGAAGGGCGGCTTAGGGGGCTATGGCGATTGTCTTGCGGGTGATCCGCGCGGGGAGTGCTCGCCAATGACGCATCGGCGCAGTCTGCTGGAAAGCTCGGAAGCTTTGAAACCGTTGCGGGACGCCGACAGGCTGGCAGCTGCCGATGGACGCTGATGAGATTGACTGGATGTGGCAGGAAATGCACCTGCAACTCCGGCTTCGCGACGTTGACGGCGATGCGTTCGAGACGCTTTTCCAAGACATCGGAAAAGCGCTTTGGGGCGAGGGTTTTCATGCGACCATCCCTATGGGAAGCCGCGGCGATCTGAAATGCGACGGATGGCGGCCGGATGTCGGGTACGTCTACCAGTGCTATGGTCCGCGCTACGGGCAAGTGAACGTCAGCGATGCTCTGAAGAAGGTCGAGGAAGATTTCAGGGGAGCAAGGGACCACTGGAATGAACTACTGAAAAAGTGGTGGTTCGTCGTCGGCCTCTACAGAGACAAAATTCCCTCCGAAATATCTCGCTTGATGGCGGAGCTTTCGGAGAAGCTGACCGTACCTTCGGGTGTGTTGCATCGCGGTCATATTGTGGATTTGGCGCGCAGTATCGATGCAAGAATCCGCGCGAGGATGTTCGGCGGGCATGCTCCTAGCCGCGGTGACATGGCCCGGCGCGCGACATATGAGAACATCGGACGCGCTCTCGCGTACATCCGGGCTGACATCACCCGTTCACCTCTTGAGGAGATACCGCTGCCGACTGCTGTGGATGCTAAGGTGGCATTCAACCGGCTGCCTGACAGTGTTCGACATTTCTTCACGATCAGCGCCGCCGCAGCGAAGCGGGTCGAAAAATATATAAAAGATCAGGCTGATCCGGGTGAGGGTGTGCGCATGGCTGCGGGATTCACCGCACGCTACCGCACCTTGCGCGCCGAGGGCATCGAGCCGGCCGATGCATACAAGCAATTGCTCATCTTTGCGGGCGGTGCTGACGGTGATCCTGATCGGGATGTAGCTGCGCTCGCAATCGTCACGCATTTCTTTGCTACGTGCCAGATTTTCGACCAACCGCCGGAGATGGGGCAATGATCCTGCCCGATCGCAACATTGCGCCGGATCGCGCTCTGCTCACGATCAGCGGGCTCATCTTCGACCGCTTGAGCGAGCCGATGACCGTCTCCCGACTATGGGATGAAATTCGGGAATTTCATCAAGGACGTCCGATCTCCTACGTGTGGTTTTTGCTGGCGGTCGATCTGCTGTTTGTGCTGAACCTTGTGTGGTTCGATCAAGACGGCCTATTGCGGCGTTACGTTCAGCTTGAGGCGGCATAATGCTTTACCGTCTCACAGCTAACCGTCAGTCCTTTAAGACTATCGAGTTTCGCAAGGGACTAAATATCATCCTTGCGGACCGTCAGCTTCCGGCAAGCAGGGATGAGGCAGCGCCGCAGCGGCGCACCCGGAATGGCGCGGGAAAGTCCAGCATCATTGACCTCGTGCATTTCCTTTTGGCGGGTAGTGCTGAAGGTGCTTTGAAATCAGACGCCCTCGCCGAATGGGTTTTCGAACTTTCGCTCGACCTCGACGATGAACGGCTTGCCGTGCGGCGTGGCCAGTCGGGTGGGCGAGTAACGATCAGGAAAGAGGGACCGGGCTTCGTAAGCGACACAGATCCGACCGAGCTTACGAACGCGGCTTGGACAACCCGGCTCGGAAAGGCTTGGTTCCGCCTCGCCAATAACCGACAGCCTGGTGCGGCGTCCTTTCGCCAGCTGATCTCCTACTTTGCCCGGCGCCGCCGCGATGGTGGCTATGATGATCCGGTTCGCACTTTCCGCGCACAATCGAACGCGGTGATAGAGACGAACCTTGCCGTTCTGTTCGGGCTAGATGCCGAGATTGTCCGTCGCTTTCATCAGGCCAAGAACGCGCTCAAGCAGATTCAGATCGCTCAAAAGGCTCTGCGCGATCTCGAAAGCGCTGCGCCAGCTGGAACGCGGCGGGTCGATCTGGAAGCCGCCCTATCGGCTCAGATTGCGGCTGCGACACTTGCTCGTGATTATCTATCGGAGCAGATCAACAGCTTCAATGTGCTGCCGGTCTTCCGCGAGCTTGAGCAGGAGCTCGCCTCGCTCAACGAACGCGGCCGCGATCTCTCAGATGAGGATGTGCTTGATCGCGAGTCTGTCGACGCCAACCGACGAGCGCTTGAAGCGGAGGAACAGGACCGGGCGCCACGCTTGGAAGCTCTTTTTGCCGAGGCGAAGATCGTCTTTCCCGATGTCGTTAACCGACGTTACGAGGAGGTGGTCCGTTTTCACCATCAGCTGATCGAGAATCGCCAGGCACAATTGCTCAGCGAGATCGCGAGCGCACAACGCAGGATCGAGGAGCGGCGGCCGGACAGAGAACAGGTTGAAGTCCGCCGCCGCCAAATCACGGCTGCCCTACGGAGTGGAGGCCCCGCCGACGAACTGCTGCGGTTGCGCGATGAGCTGTCCGAGAAGGAGGGCGTCGTTCGTGCCCTCGAAGCACGCCTGAATGAAGCGCGCAGGCTGGAAAAGCAAGCCGAGGATACGCAACAGGAGCTTGAGGAGACGACGCGCGCATTGCGTCAGGATCGGCGCGAGCGCGATGCCATCGCATATCGAGCAAGTCGAACGTTTTCTGAGATTTCTAAACGTCTTTACGAGAAGCCGGGCGAACTGGTGATTTCAGCAAACGAACAGGGGCTTCGCTTCGTGCCTAGTATCCCGTCTTCGCAAAGCGCTGGCGTGATGAGCATGCAAATTTTCTGCTTCGACTTCACGGTGGCTTCCCTCTGCCGCAGCCGAGGAATGGGACCAGGCTTCCTTATTCACGACAGCCATTTGTATGAGCCGGTCGATGGGCGGCAATTTGCTCGGGCGCTGCGCATCGGCGCGGAATACGCCGAGGAAATCGATCTTCAGTACATTGTAACCCTCAACTCAGATGAGTTGACGCGGGCAGAATCCGAAGGAGGTGACGATTTCCGCAGTTTCGTTCTGGATCCAATACTTTCGGACGTTCCACAGGGCGGCCTTTTCGGCATCAGGTTCGACTAATAATTGCGTCGAGGGAAGCTTCGCCTGTTCACTGCCGAGCCGGCACCGCGTCCCGCAGCATCGCGCGGCCACGCTCACGCACCCCGCCTCCCAACAACACTCCCTCCGGCAACGCCCGCTGCCCCATCCCCCGCGCCTTGCCCACGTCGGAGCGGAACGCCGCCTTGCCGCCGTCCACCGTCATTCGCACCATGAGGCGGGCATACTCTGCCCGGCTCAGCCTTCCGTCATCGCGGAACCACAGGACGAAATTGCCCGCCATCGCGAAAAAACTCATCGCGAGCGGCGTGACCAGGGCGCGGCGGCGGGCGAGGCGGGGGATGGCGAGGGGCAACACGCGCTCGATCCGGCGGACCAGGCCGCGATAGAGCCAGCGCAGATTCTCCTGCCCGAGCTCCGGCAAGGTGTGCAGCGCGGCAAGAAGCACGCGCTGGCCGGCCTCGTGCTCGGCCATCGCGTCGAGCAGGGCGCTGGCCATCTCCTCCAGGCGCCGCAATGGCGGGACCGTGAGGCGATGGTCGGGCTCGCCGGGCGGCCAGGGGAGCGGGTCGATGGCGTCGAGCGCGCCGTCGAGCGCCAGGAAATGATGATGCAGGATGTCGCGGATGAGTTCGTCCCGGTTCCGATAATAATTGCCGTAGCTGGTGGCCGCGATGCCGACCGAGGCGGTGATCTCCTTCAGGTTCGCCCCGTCGAGGCCGCGGTCGGCGAGCATTCTCGTCCCGGCGGCGCGGATCGCCGCCCGCCGCTTGTCGGCGCTGCGCGGGTCCCGCCGCCAGGCGGCGGTGAGGGCGGAGAGCTGGCTGTCGAATTTTTCCACCGCTTCGTCGGTGGCCTGAAATCGCAATGGCATTTCGGTCGCCTTGGCGTTAGATTATTAAATCTAACAGACGTCGTGCCGATCGGGCAACGCGAAACGTCCGAGGGAGCCCGGATCCGGGTAATACGAGAGTCGGAAACAGCCCGGATCCGGGTAATCGGCGGGGTCAGATGAGCCCGGATCTGGGCGTACGCGGGAGGGTTCGGGCTACTCGGCGGCGGCGATCGCCGGTGCGCGGGGGCTGGCGGCGTGGGCGTGCACCGCCTCGCCGAAGCGCTCGAAGATGGCGCGGGAGACCGGGTCGGACTCCCAGTCGTATTCGGGATGCCACTGCACGCCGATCGCGAAGCCCGGCGCGTTGGCCACGCGGACGGCCTCGATGGTGCCGTCGGGCGCGATGCCCTCCGCGAGGAGGCCGGGGGCGAGGCGCTCGACCCCCTGGTTGTGCAGCGAGTTCACCGCGATCTCGGTGGTGCCAGCGACGCGGTGCAGCCAGCTACCGGGCGTCACGCGCAGCGCGTGCGCCTTGCCGGTGCGGACCTTGGAGGAGG
>JAFKFI010000153.1 GCA_017307285.1 Alphaproteobacteria bacterium
AAGGGCAAGTCGTATCTGGAAAACACCAACTACTGGAATTTCGGCTGCGCCAACCAGCGCAACACGGCGGCGATGGTCGACAACTGCGTCGAGCTGGCAACCAGGGCGACAGTGAACACGACCATGATCATGGCCGGCTCGGCGAGCGAGGCGATCATCATTTCGCGGCTGACGCCGATGCCGCCGAAGCTCGTGCCGGTGTCGAGGGCGGCGACCGCCTGCAGAAAGCGCGCCGCCCCGAGCAGCGCCACGATGGCGATCAGGTCGCCGGCCCAACTGAACAGGAGGCCGGTCTGGAAGGTGGGAACGAGCGCGGCCGCCACCCAGGTCACGGCAAAGATGAGGTAGGGCGCCATCCGGAACAGCCACGAACTGGTGTCAGCGAGGACGACATCCTTGCCGAACAGGCGGCGGAGATCCCGGTAGGGCTGAACAATCGGCGGCCCGATCCGGCGCTGCAGCCGCGCCTTGACCTTGCGCGTCAGGCCGGTCAACCCCGGCGCCAGCGCCAGGACCAGAAGCATTTGCGCGAACTGGGCCGCGAGCGCCGAAATCATCCCCATAGGGCGAGCACCACGAGGAGGACGACCAGCGCGAGGAAGACGAAGCTGAGATAGCGGCGGATCGTGAGGAACTGGATGCGGTTCAGCAGCGTCGCCGTAGCGGCAACGGCGACAACGACCGGCGTATAGATGAAGTCCCAGGCCGGATCGCGCACGAACCGTCGCAGGACCGCCGGCCGAATGTCGCCGGGCGCGGGGATCGCGACCTCCTCATGCGCGGCGAACGCCACGCTCGCGAACACGCGCCGTATCGGCTGCGCCAGGCTGGTGGCGGAATATTGCGCGCGGACACCGAGGCCAGGATAGCCGCAGTCCCAGAAGGGCGCCCGGCGCAGCGCCCGGGAGGCAAAGCGATGCACCCCGATGACGGCGAGCCCGGCGGCGACAGCCACGAAGCCGAACAGCAGCAGCCCGTTGTATGAACTGCGGCTGGACGAAACCGGCACGATCGAGAGCCACGGAATGCTCATCTGCGGCGGCATGCGTCCAGTGACCAGCATCGCCGACGCCGGTTGCAGCCAGTCAAGGACAATGCCGGGCAGCGTGCCGGTGACGAGGCAGAGCGCCGCGCAGATCCCGATGGCGGCAAGCGACCAGCGGTCTGTCTCGGTCGCCCGGGAGACGGGGGCGGTGCGGGCGCGGCCAAGATAGACCGCACCGAAGGCGCGCACGAAGCAGGCGGCGGCGAACGCCGCGGCGAGCGCCAGCAGGACCCCGATGGCCGGCACCAGCAGCTTCAATCCCATCTGCGGCAATTCCGGACTGACGAGAATGCTCTGGAAGACCAGCCATTCCGATGCGAAGCCGTTGAACGGCGGCAGGGCGGAAATCGCCATGCTGGCGACGAGGAATGCGCCGGCGGAGACCGGCATGCGGTGGATCAGCCCGCCGAGGCGTTCGATGTCTTGTTCGCCGGTCGCCACGATGACCGAGCCGGCGCCGAAGAACAGCGCGCTCTTGAACAGCATGTGGTTGAAGGCGTGAAAGAGCGCGGCGCTCAGCGCCAGCGCCGCCGCGTTTTCGAGGCCGTTCGCCTTGAACGCGAGCGCGAGGCCGACGGCAACAAAGATGATGCCGACATTCTCGATCGTGCTGTAGGCGAGGATCCGTTTGAGGTCAGTCTCCATCAGCGCGTAGAGCACGCCGATGGCGGCGGTGACGCCGCCGAGAACGAGCGCGGGCAGGCTCCACCACCAGCTAGGCTCGCCCATGATGTCGAAGGCGAGCCGGATGACGGCGTAGACGGCGACTTTCGTCATCACGCCGCTCATCAACGCCGAGACGTGGCTGGGCGCGGCGGGATGGGCAAGCGGCAGCCACACGTGCAGGGGCACGAGCCCTGCCTTGGAGCCGGCGCCGATGATCGCCAGGAAAAGCGCCAGCCCCGCGAGGCCGGGCGCCAGCGGATGCGCGCGGATGGTATCGAAGGCGTAGTCGCCGTGTGCGCCGGCCAGCAACCCGAAGGCAAACAGGAGCGCGAAGGTGCCGACGCTGGCCATGATGAGGTAGACGAAGCCCCCGTAGGACGTCCTGGCCTCACGATGGCGGGCCATGACGAGCGCCCACGACGTCAGCGACATGAGTTCCCACGCGAACAGGAAACTGTAGGCATCGTCCGCGATGACCACGACATTCATCGCGGCGAGGAAGGCCGGATAGAACGGTAGCACGCGCGCGGGTTCGGCTTCGTGCCGCCCGTACCCGAGCCCATAGAGGGACGCGCTCGCCGCGCCGAAATTGATGATGGCGAGGAAAACCGCCGCGAGCGCATCAAGCCGAAAATGCGCGCCGAGCCAGGGGAGCCCGAGAGGCAGCACCGCCTGCGACGGCGCCTGTCCGATGGACAGGACGGCGGCGACGCACAGGACGGATGCGATCACGAGACAGGCGCCGTACACGGCGGGCATGACCATGTTGTCCCAGGTCAGGTAGATCGGGTTGAGGCTCGAGAAGATGGCGATGATGATGGCAAGCGCGGCAAGCGAACGCAGCCTGGTGAGGATGGAAAGCGCCATCTGCCCCGAGGGCGCGCCGCATCTTGTGATGCGCCTACCGATGAGGCGACGGGCAACGGAGCTTGGCTCAAGCCCAAGAGACGAGTATCCGTCCGTTGGCCGGCACGCGGTAATCCACGCGGTCTGGAGCTCGCCGTTGAGGTTTCACTGGCGTGCCATCCGAAGTCATTACGGTGGTCCCGTGCGGGCGCTGCCGCGGGAGCCTGACCAGGCTCAGACTAGCCGTGCTACGTTCGCCGCCGTGAAGCGCGACAGCGACGCAGCGGTCGTTGACCCGCTCCATCGTGCTCACGAAGTGGTCGCAGTAAAGACGAAAGCTCGCGCCCTCAATATTATGGAACGCGCGCACCGCGAAGACGAAGGCAGCACCCGCTCCATAAATTTCCTGGCCGACCTGCCCGGCCTTCTGTCCGTCGGCGTACAGGTCCTCGAGCGGGAATGAAAGCTTGCGATTGATGTGTCCGTTGTGCTCCCTCTGCTTTTCCGAGATTGCCTCGGGCGGGAGCGCGTCCGGATAGTAGAACCACGCGCGGTCGAGAGCGAACCTGCAATATTCTGCGACCAGCATTTTGGCCGCCGGATCGAGCTCGGGCCCGCTGTCGTCGAGATACCGCTGGAATGCCGCGAAGGACTCGAAGCACTCATACATCGCCATGTAGGGCGCATCCTGGAGACAGGTCGCCCCGAGGAAATTCCGATAGTGCACAGCCAGCTCGATCTCACTCTCCCAGAGCTGGCAATTGTGAAAGAAGCTCGCGAGATAGACGTAGCTCTGTTCCAGGTACACCGCCCGGTCGGTAATCCTCCAAAGTCGCATGCAGGCAGCCGCGCCCCAAGCGGTCAGATTAGCCTGATAGTTGAGGTTGAACTTCAAGCCGATCGCTGCGTCGATCGCGGCGCGCGCTTCATCCAGAAATCGTTTGTCATCCGTAAGCTCAAAAGCCTGCAGCATGACCCAGGCATAGATGCCGCCCACATCGGTCTGGCCGCGTCCGTCGGTAGCGGCCTGCTTTATGACCGTGAAATCCGTGATCTTGTACTGAATCGGCCAGCGATAATTGAAGTGATGCGCGGCCTTGATCCCGTAGTCGACCGATTTCAGGAATAGCGCGCGGGCGGTCTCGTCGCCATCCAGCGCCAGAGCCGCCAGATTGAGCAGCGGGTGATAGAGGTACCAGCTGTCGACCGCATCTTTGTCCTTGTCGTCCCCGACATTGGGGAGGTAGCGGCGCAGGCTCTTCAGCTTGGAATCATAGAACTTCGCGAATCCCGCCTCGAAGTCTTTCTCCAACTGAGGCGGCGATCCACGCCATTTGCCCCATTCGTGGATCGAACGGACGAGGGAAGCCTGGACCATGGCATCGGGATATTCGGCGGCGGTGTACGGATGAACGTAGCGATGACCGTAGTGGCGAATGGTGGCCTCTGGCGCCTCAGCGAGGTCGCGAAGGGTTTTTTCCGCGCGGCCAACCCAGTCGCGATACTCGGTCGATGGAAGATCGAGCAGCGCATAGGCGGTCGCCAGCATCTCCAGGAACTGGCGTGCTGAATCGCGCTCGTCGGACGGCGCTCCATGCCGGACCACCAGGATGACGTCCGAAAGGGTCACTTCGACACCGGCTGGCAGAGGATCAGCCGGTGGAGTGCCGCTCCGCGCGGGCGTCGGCAGTAGAAAGCCGAGCTCTGGCCATTCGCCGCCGACGACGCCGTCGGGCTTGGTCTTAGTCGCACGGCAGTAGGGGTTGAGCGCCGTCAGGTTCTGGAAGTAGAGGACGTTGCCGAAGGCGGGCTCGTCTATGCGAAAGTAAAGCGCCCCTCCATTCAATCCGCGCTGGGCTGCCTCGACGTTGCCCTCCGCGCCGAGTGGATCGTCGTGAGAATCCAACGGATAGAGGTCGCGCGGCATGAAGGGCATCAGCATCGGCGCAGCTGGCGTGAACCGCACGATCATACGCAGTTGTTCGAGGCCGCCATTCCCAATCTCGAACTCCACGACGTGCCTGCCGAGAACGCTGTCGACCCTGAGACCTGGCACGGGACGGGATGCCGAGTGCACGAGCCGGCAATCAAACTTGGTGGGCAGATAGGCTGAGCGCAACGCCAAGCCGCCACACCCCTCGCGTCGGATCACCACCCAAAGCGAATCCGCTGACTTGCAGACACGTACCAAAAGGTCGCCGACCGTGAACCTCGCAACGGTCAGAATGCCTCGCGCCCGCAACGTCTCTCGCAACCCGAGAACGAACGGACTGACGCCCGTCACGTGCGGCCCGATCGAGAGTTTGGCAGGGTTGCCCCGTCTTCGCGGTGGGCGCCTTGTCGTTCGTTTCAAAGACAAAGGACAACCCAAGCTTCAACAGGCTCCAAAGGAGCCAACCACTTCGTTGAGTTAGCCATTGGCGCCTTCGGCCGGCCGTTGCGGCATTGCCGGGAGTCGCCCTCACCCGAAGTCGGATTGCATTGAAGAACCTTCTTCATATGCGTCGCCTTCGGAGGGTGCAGTCAAGGGTATCTAACTCATCGCCCCGTAAAGGAACCAAGCCACCAGCCGCCGATGACCAGTAACGCGAGCGCAACCGGGTCACCCGGTGGGGCTTCATCGGCGCGGCAAGACGTCAGGAGCGTCGGGATCATCAAAGGATCCGTCCCCGGAGAATAGCTGTTCCCCCTCTCCCCCGCCGGGCACATGGATGCCGCGATCCGGCGAGCCATCCGGGGCGTCGCCACGACCGGCGCCGCCGTGGTCACGCCCGACTTCTCGCAGTCGTGGCGACCAAACGCCCTCTTCTGCGATTATGTCGGCGACGATCGTCCTCTCATCCATAAAGCGCCTGTCGCCAGTCCCGAGTTTCGAGAGATTGGCCCGGGCGATGGCGGCAGCCACGGCGAAAGTCGGCTCGGCGCTCAGTACGTCCGGAGCCAAGTCATGGAGCACAGCCGCTGCCTGCCGCGGCACCGGCCGAATATCAGTGGCAAGGATTTCTGCGGCGTTTTTGAGAAGCGCGCTTCTGGCTTCTTCGGCCACCCTCGCCCCATCGCATGCGATCACGGCCTCGCCGCAGACGAGCCTTACGAACACTTCCTCGATCGCTGAAACATCTTTCGACGCGAGCACGTCGTAGATCAGCTTCCTCGCGAGACTCATTGGGCGGTTGTCCTTTTAAGGCCAACGCTGCGATATCCTTTTGCGTTCCGGAGAGGCAGACGCCGCGATAGGCTTTTCCCGCACGGGGCCGGCGGCGCGAATGGCGCCCGCGGCAACCATGCCCGGAGATGCCAAAGCTGGCGCTTGCGTTCCCTAAGATACTTCACCGCCCGGGTTCATCCGTTTTGGGCTCTCGGCTTCCACCTGCATAATTGCAGAGCTCCCGACCTAT
>JAFKFI010000070.1 GCA_017307285.1 Alphaproteobacteria bacterium
TCCGCGCGCGTTCTTCCGCGCTCACCGGGTTGGGGCGCTTGTCGAGGATCGGCGTTGCTACCTCGCCCGGCAGGATGACGCAGGAGCGGATGCCGTTTTGGCACTCCTCCATGTTGATCGAATGGCTCATCGCGACGACGCCGTGCTTGGCGGCGGAATAGGCGGTGCCGCTCATCGGGCTCGGCGTGCGGCCGGACATCGAGCTGGTGTGGATCAGCAAGCCATCCTTGCGCGCGCGCATGATCGGCAGTGCGACGGTCACGCAGTGATAGGCGCTGGTGAGATTGCCATTGATGAGCAGCGCCGCCCCCCTCGGGCGTCAGCTTCGCCCAGCTGCGGTCGAGGATGTTGAGTCCGGCGTTGTTCACCAGGATGTCGAGCCGGCCGAGGGTGCTCTCGATGAAGGCGCCGATCCGCTTGACCTGCTCGGCCTCCATGAGGTCTCCGGGTTGCACATGGGCGGTGCCCCGGCTGCCCCGAATGCGCTGCGCGACCGCTTCCAGCGGTTCGGCGCGGCGGCCCGTCAGCACCACGATTGCGCCTTCCTCGGCCAACGTCAGCGCCGCCGCCTCGCCGATGCCGCTGCCGGCGCCCGTCACCCAGGCCACCTTGCCCGCAAGCTGTGTCATTGCCGTTCCCCCCCGATCCGCCCCGCCATTCAACGGTGGCACGAGGTGGACGGCAAGGGTCGGGTCAGGCGAGAAAGGCTTACGATGCAGCGCTCATGCTTTGTCTGGCTCCGATTCGACATAGAGCTCATGCCGCGCGAAATCGAGAAGGCCGACTGCCTCGAGCTCCTTAGTGAGCCCCGCCTTCCGGTTTGCGAGCGCGAATCCGAATGCATCCCTCTGTCTCTTGTCTTCCGTAAAAATCGGGATGCGCCTGGCCAGAGCGTCCGCTATGACACGCGAATCCCCAGGCCCCATAGAATTAACGCCGCAGGAGTCTTCGATTGATTTGCTGAGCCGCCCGAAGAGAATCCATTGCTCGGAGGTCGCGAAGGCTCCTACGAGCACGAGCTTCTCGCGTTCCTGAAGATGTCCGAGCTGCTCCCACATAGTTCGGTGCAGCTTCGACGGCAGTCCCGGCGCAAACGCAGCCGGTGCCAGTCTGACCGGATGGCCCTCAGCGTCGAGCACGGGCCGGTTCTTCTTATCTCGTTTCAGGTGGTCGTCAGCGACTGAGACCGAGTGCAACAGCTCATCAATGAGCTGCCGTCCGATCTGGATGATGATTCGCGGATCCTCAAACAGGAAGTCGCGGTACCGATTGGGTTTTCCCTCCCCAAAAAACCGGTAACTAAACACCTGGTTGTCGACTATAATGGTCTTGTGCCCCGGACGCCGACTGAACTCCGGCAGTCTGGCGAACCAGGGCGGGATTTCAAGTGGCATAGCGGCTCCCTTTTGCATCTTCCCTTTCGGGGCAAGGGCCAGGACCAGCCTCATCCTACCCTTCCGACACCAATTCGTCATCGTAATGTATCAGATAAGGCTAATTGCTGCAACGATCCGATCATTTGGGGCAGGGGAACCGCTCGCCCATGAAGCGGAGGAACGCTTCCGACGGGGGCGCCTTCAGCCGCTCGGGCTGGGCGCGGACCCAGGTGACGAACTCGTCCAAGGTCGCGCTGCGCTTCGGCACCGGCTTGGGAAAGCAGATGCTGCGCGGCTGCCCGCTCTTGCGCTCCTGGGTGAACGTCATGTCCACCACGGCCTGGGTGAAGCCGTGGCAGAAATTGGATGCCGCGGTGCCTTTCGCGTCGGTTGGTTTCGCCGCGCATAGATCCGCCAGCTCCCCGGCGTTCCGTACGTCGAAGTCTCGCGTGTCGACGGCGTGCGCGGCAGCGGGGAGTAGGAATGCCGCCAGAGCGGCGGCGGCTATCGTCGTTCTCGACATGGTCGATCAGCTCCTTTCACGGGAAACAACTTTGGCGCGCCAACGCTGCCACCCGCTTGCCCGCAACTCGCAGGCGGGACAGGTGCCGCAGCCGTAGCCCCATTCGTGGCGATGCGCACGGTCGCCGAGATAGCAAGTGTGGGTACGCTCGACGATCAGGCTCACCAGCGTGTCGCCGCCGAGGCCGTGCGCGAGTTGCCAGGTGGCCGCCTTGTCGAGCCACATTAGCGGGGTCTCCAGCACGAAGCGGCGGGACATCCCGAGATTGAGGGCGAGCTGCATCGCCTTGATGGTGTCGTCCCGGCAGTCCGGATAGCCGGAGAAATCCGTCTCGCACATGCCGCCGACGATGCGGCGCAGGCCGCGTCGGTAGGCGAGGGCCGCGGCGTAGGTGAGAAAGAGAAGGTTGCGGCCGGGTACGAAGGTGTTCGGCAGGCCCTCCTCGGTCATTGCGATGGCCGTATCCGAGGTCAGCGCCGTCTCGCCCAGGGCGCCGAGCGATCCCGCGATGTCGATGTCGTGATCCGCTCCGAGCCGCGTGCCCCAGTCGGCGATGGCGGCGAGGCCCTCACGCACCGGTGCGCGGCAGTCGAGCTCGACCGCGTGGCGCTGGCCGTAGGCGAAGCCCACCGTCTCGACGCGCCGGTAATGCGCGAGCGCCCAGGCGAGGCAGGTGGTCGAGTCCTGACCGCCCGAGAACAGGACCAGCGCGCCGTCGTCCGGCTGTTGCATAGCGCCTCCCAGGGGACAATCTTCGCCTCAAGGTGCAAAGGTACTGTCATGGACCTCGACTTCACGGAAGACGAAATCCACCGCTACTCGCGTCACATTCTGCTCGGGGAGGTGGGCGGCGTCGGGCAGGCGAAGCTGAAAGCGGCGCGGGTGCTGGTGGTGGGCGCGGGCGGGCTAGGCAGCCCGGTGCTGCTGTATCTCGCTGCCGCCGGGGTGGGCACCATTGGGCTGATCGACGACGACCATATCGAGCTCTCCAACCTGCAGCGGCAGATCGCCCACACCACCGAGCGGATCGGGCTCGCCAAGGCGCGCTCGGCGGCAGCGGCGGCGGTTGCGATCAATCCCGGAGTGCGCGTGGAGACCTACGAGCATCGGCTCACCGCCGACAACGCCATCGGCCTGATTGAGCGATACGACATCGTGTGCGACGGCACCGACAATTTCCCCACGCGGTTCCTGGTCGCCGACGCCTGCGTGCTCGCGCGGCGCACCTTGGTCTCGGCCGCGGTGCTGCGCTTCGAGGGGCAGCTCTCGACCTTCAAGCCGCACGCGGACGCGGACGCGCCCTGCTATCGCTGTCTCTATCCCGAGCCGCCGCCGCCCGGCCTGGTGCCGAGCTGCGGCGAGGCCGGCGTGCTTGGCGCGGTAACGGGCGTCATGGGCACGTTGCAGGCCACCGAGACGCTGAAAGAGATCATGGGCGTCGGCGATAGCCTGTCCGGCCGGCTGCTGATCTGGGACGCGCTCGCGGCCCGGTTCCAGACCATCCGGCTGCGCAAGGACCCGCATTGCCCGCTGTGCGGACCGGAGCGGACCATCACCGATTTGTCGCAGCACATGGCGGCTGCGGAGCCTGCCTGTGCCGTCTGAACCGTTGGGCATTCTCCTGCTCTCGGGGGAGCACGATCGTGCGCACTACGCCTTCGTGCTGGCCACCGGCGCAGCGGCGCTTGGCCGTCGCGTGGTGTTGTTCGCGACCAATGCCGGTTGCCGCGCGCTGCTCGCCGATTGGTCGGGGTTGGCGGATGCCGCTCGCGACGAGCGCGTGCGCCAGCGCGGCGTCGCCGGCATGGACGAGCTGCGCGACGCCGCGGTGGAGCTCGGCATCCGCATGATCGTCTGCGAGGCTGGGTTGCGGGCCGAGGCATTGGCCGACGAGAAACTGATGGAGAGCGTGGAGATCGGGGGGGTCGCGACATTCCTGTCGGAGGCGGCGGGAGGGCAGATCGTCGCTATCTGATCGGCTCCCAATACGCGCATATGAGGCACAATGCGCTGGATGGGGCCAACTCGCGATATAACATCGGCCAAGGCGGGGGCTGGCCTGGCCGGCTTCCAAGGAACTTTCATGAGCGATCACGTCAGTCTCGAGCTCCTGCAGAACATGGTGCAGCGTGTGCTGGACGGTCAGACCATGCTTCGCGAGGACA
This sequence comes from Alphaproteobacteria bacterium, assembly GCA_017307285.1. Classification (GTDB taxonomy): domain Bacteria; phylum Pseudomonadota; class Alphaproteobacteria; order Acetobacterales; family Acetobacteraceae; genus JAFKFI01. The sequence continues at coordinate 4,065 of JAFKFI010000070.1, forward strand.
ATCGCAATCTGCGCCGACGCCTTTCCCGAATTGAACATGCACTCCTCGGACTGCAGCGCGCGGAAGTCGATCGCTCGGAAGGCGAAAGCGGGACGCAGGCGCAGATCGATGCGCTGGTCGAGCGGCTTGAGCGGCTCGAGGGGAAGAGAGCGGGGCCGGCGGGCTAAGGACAGCTTGACGCGATTCGCGCGGTGTTGGCACGCATGGACCATGCCTCCCGTGCGCCTGTTTCTCCTATCATTGGGACTCCTCTTGTTCGCCGCGCCTGCCGGGTTTGCCGAGCAGACCACACCGGCCACTCCGCCATCCGGCACGCTGAAGCTTCCGCCGAAGAAGGCAGTGCCCGAGACGGCGCACGCTCCGCCCAAGGCCGCGCCGGTCGCGCCGGTGCACAAGGCGGGCGAGCGTGGCCACGCGCAGCCGGCCGGGAAGAAGCCGACGCCGGTTGTCAGCCCGAAGGCGACACCGGCGAAGCATCCGCCGCATGGCAAACCGCCGCCCGCTGCTGCCGTCGTGCCCGCGCCCACGCCCCCGCCGGCGACCGAGGCCAAGCCGGCAGCTCCCGCCGGGCCGCCCAAGGGCACCGCCACCGGCCTGCCGCTGCCGCGGTTTGCCGCGCTGCGCTCCGACGAGGTGAACCTGCGCAGCGGGCCGGGCACACGCTATCCGATCCAGTGGGTCTACAAGCGGCGCGACCTGCCGGTGGAGATCGAGCGCGAGTTCGAGGTGTGGCGGCTGATCGAGGACCCCGAGGGGGTCAAGGGCTGGGTGCATCAGGCGACGCTCACCGGGCGGCGCAGCTTCGTCGTGACCGGGGCGGAGCAGACCATGCGGCGCGAGGCCAAGGACGATGCGGCGGCGGTGGCGAAGCTGAAGCCCGGCGTGGTCGGCCGCATCCGTAGCTGCCAGCCCGGTGCGGCGTGGTGCCAGGTGCAGGTCGGCGAGTATCGCGGCTGGCTGAAGCGCAACGAATTCTGGGGCAGCTATCCCGGCGAGGCGGTGAACCCGTAGCGCGAGCCGCCCGGGCGGCGCTATGCTTCCCGCATGGAACAGGACACTCCACGGGCGCACCACGATCTGGGAGGCGTCTCGAAGTTCATGTGCGACGCGGTGGACACCGAGCCGCACGCGCTGACCGAGTTCGACAAGGAAGTCGACGCGATCCGCCAGATCCTCGGCATGAAGGGGGTGATGACGGTGGATGAGCTTAGGCGCGGGATCGAGGCGATCCCCGAGGCCGACTACCTGCGGCTCTCCTACTATCGCCGCTGGATACGCTCGATCACCGCGACGCTGATCCGCAAGGGCGTCATCTCCGAGGACGAGCTGCGCGCCGCGCTGGAGGCGTCGTGACCAGCGGCGATTTCGCGCCGGGCGCCAGCGTGCGGGTGCGCGACGACTGGCCGGAGACGCGCGGCCCCGTGCATATCCGCACGCCGCATTACGTGCGCGGCAAGCCGGGGCGCGTGGTGCGGCGGCTCGGCGAATATCCCAACCCCGAGGATTTGGCGTTCGCCCGCCCGGCGCCGCGCGTGCCGCTGTACCACGTCGCGTTCGACCCAGCCGCGATCTGGCCGGATGCCAAGGGCGGCGACGAGCTGCTGATCGAGATTTACGCGCATTGGCTGGAGGCCTCGCCATGACTACGATCCTGGAGACCGACGGCGAGCGGCTGCTCGTCGCAGTGCGCGCGCTGCTCGCCGACAAGGGCATCGCCTCGATGGCCGAGATCGCCGAGCGCATCGCCATCACCGATCGCGCCTCGCCGGCGCAGGGTGCCAGGATGGTGGCGCGGGCCTGGACCGACCCCGAATATCGCGCGCTGATGCTGCAAGACGGCGCACGGGCGGCGGAGGCGATGGGCGTGCCGATGCGCGGCGCGCCGCCGCTCGGGGTACTGGAGAATACCGAGGCGGTGCACAACCTGGTGGTCTGCACCTTGTGCAGCTGCTACCCGCGCGCGGTGCTCGGCTATCCGCCGTTCTGGTTCAAATCCGCCGCCTACCGCGCCCGCGCCGTGCGTGATCCGCGCGGGTTGCTCGCGGAGTGGGGCACCGTGCTGCCCGAGACGATGAAGGTGCGCATCGTCGACAGCACCGCCGATTATCGCTGGATGGTGCTGCCGCGCCGGCCCGAGGGCACCGATGGATGGAGTGCCGAGCAGCTCGCCGCCATCGTACGCGAGGGCGACATGATCGGCGTCACTGTTCCAACCGCCTGAGGGAGACGAGCGATGCCGAAGGGTTATGTTCTGGCGGAAGTCGAAGTCACCGATCCGGCCTTGTTCGAGACCTACCGGCCGATGGCGAGCGCCAGCATCGCCGCGTTCGGCGGGCGCTACCTGGTGCGCGGCGGCGACGCACGCTGCATGGAGGGCGATCGCCCGTCGTGCCGGATGGTGCTGCTAGAGTTCGACAGCCCCGAGCGTGCGCTCGAATGGTATCACTCGCCACAATATCAGGAGGCCTTGGCGATCCGCGAGCGGGCCGCGAAGACGCATCTGCGGATGCTCAGCGGGCACGAGATGGGATAGCGGTGGACTAAAGTCCGCACTACGCCGGTTCTGTGGGGCGAACCTTAGTCCGCGGCCGGCTCCGGGAACCATTCATCGCCGAGGACTTCCGGCTCTTGGCAACGAGACTTCAGACCGAGCGTTCGGATGATGTGGCCGGCCGATTTTTCCCGAACTTATCGAGTTCGTGGCGACCAGCTGCGCTCTGCGAGCAAACTCCTTCGAGATCAATTCCGGTACTCGCCGGCGGAGGCTCGGGGGCTGTCGTCCAGTACAAGCTCCCGCACTGCTCTCGACGAGATCAGGAGCCGAGATCGACAGCCGGTAGAACCGCTGCTCGTCGAGCCAGCGCCTGGCGAGACGTCGCGTGAGTCACTGACGCCAGTTGATCTGCAGCCGCATTCGGCACAAGAGGCTTCGCGATCGGGTACTTGCCCCTTCGAGAGTCTCTCGCCCGGCGGCTTGTTCAGAGTGGTCCGAGCTTCCCGAGTTCCATCGCCTTGATCTGCAGGGCGAGATATTTCGAGTTGATACGGCATTGCGCCAGGCCACCGGCGATGAACCACAGGCCCTGTTGCGGCGTCCGCTTGAACATGTTGCTGAGCTCACCATCCGGGCCGATGCCCCAGACTGGGCCGATGCGTTCCACCATCTCGTCCCCGAGCGCGCGACGCACGAGCTCCATTTGCGGATAGTAGCCGGTCGCCAGGACGATCAAATCGGCCGGGACGGTTGATCCGTCCTTCAGCAGCGCACCATCGGCGCTGAATCGCTCTATGCGGTCGTACTGCAGAAGGCCGAGCTCGCCCTTGATCATGAGGGCCGAGCTGCCCGCGTCGAGATTGTAGCCGCCGCCACGCCGGAAATACTTCATCTGGTGGCCGGTCTCGTCCTCGCCGATATCGTACTTGAAACCGATCCCTTTGAGGCCCTCGATCATCTCCTTATCGAGCTCGGTCATCCGCTTTGTGACGGCCTTGTAGGCCTCGATTATCAGCGGAGGTGTCGAGGACGACACGATCAGGTCGCAATCCTCGAGCGGCCCCCCCTCATCCCAGATTGCCTCGTTGAGGCGGGCACTCGGATCGATCGACACGACCGTCGTGGAACCGCGCTGAATAAGTGTCGTGTTCACGCCGTGGCTGTGCAGATCGAGCGCGATATCGTTGGCGCTGCTCCCGGTGCCCACGATGAATGCGTTCTTGCCCTCCCAGCCCGCGCCGCTGTCGAAACCTTCGGAGTGGATGACCGATCCCTTGAAATCCTCCAGCCCCGGCAGATCCGGGATGGTGGGGTAGCTGCTCACACCGTTGGCAAACACGAGATGCCGAGGACGCACGATGCGCTCGGTCCCGTCATCACGCTTCAGTCTTGCCGTCCAGACCTTGGCCGTCTCGTCCCACGTTCCCCCGACGAACTCCGTGCCGGTCCAGCAATTTATCTCCATAGCGTCGGCATAGAACTCGAACCAGTTCCCCAGCATGTCCTTCGGAATGTATTTCGGCCAGGTCGGCGGAAACTCCATGTAGGGCAGATGATTCAGGTGAATCGAGTTGTGCAGCGCTAGAGAGTGGTAGCGCTTCCGCCAGCTATCGCCGATGCGCGGCCATTTCTCGACCACGAGCGTGTCGACGTCGAGCTGATTGAGACGCGCGGCAATCGAAAGGCCCGACTGGGCGCCGCCGATGACCAGAACCGTGGGTTCCCGATCCTCGTACGCGCTGGCTTTGCGGCGCATATCCGCCCAGTTGTCGCCCCCGAAGTTCCGCGAATAGGCGGCGCCGGTCGGCCGATTGGCGCCGATCTTTTCCTCGTGGCCATCCAGCGCCTCCAGCGTCGTCGAGAGAAGCCACGCTTTCATCGCTCCGCCAGAACCGTCTTCCGGGGAAAGCCGGATGATGCCCGCGCCCCGCCCATGCGCCATCTTGAACTCGAAGATCGCTTCGATGCTGTCGATCCCAAGCCGCTTTACCCTGCGCGGTGGCTTGCGGCCTGCGGGCAGATGAAATCCATGCGCAGCGGTGCGCGCCTGCTCCGCCGCGAGGCGTGCCGCGACGTTCTCCCGGCCTTCGAGCGGTGTCAGGTGCCATGTGAAGGCCAGAACGTCTCGCCAGTGGCATCCCGAATGAAACAGCGTGCCGATCCGCGCCGCATCTCGGGAAACAAGCGCTGCCTCGAAGGCTGCGAGCCAGTCTTCGGCGGAATGCCGAGCCTCCTGCGCGGCTTGAAATTCAAGGTAGGACTGGTCGAAGTCGTTCATCTCTAGGCCGCTCCGCGTCATAGCCATTGGCTGAAGTTCTCTTGTGTCAGGCTCGATCATAGAGACGCCACGGCCCATTGTCGCGTCGGTCGGGCCGCAGGTCCAGCGCGCACCTTTGGCTTTGCCGCATGTTCGGGGGTTGCCGCATCGTGCCATCCGGAACAATCTTCGATCGTTCAAGAAAGCAGCCGCTCGTCGTCAGGGCGTTCGGCAAAGATGACGAGGGACGGAACGATGTCCGCAATGACGCTGCCGAGCCCGATGGAGCGGGCCGTCTTCCGCAAGCTCACCTGGCGGATCGCGCCCATTCTGATGCTCAGCTACTTCGGCTGCTATCTCGATCGCGCAAATGTCGGGTTCGCGGCGCTGACGATGAACCGCGATCTCGGCCTTACGGCGACGACGTACGGATTTGGCGCCGGTATCTTCTACTTTGGCTACGCGTTGGTCGAGGTGCCGAGCAACCTTATCCTCGCGCGGGTTGGGGCGCGCCGATGGCTCACGCGGATTATGGCGTCATGGGCGATTATCTCGGGTCTGACTGCTTTCGCATGGAACGATACGAGCTTCTTCGTCCTGCGTTTCCTGCTCGGCGTCGCCGAGGCGGGATTCGCGCCGGGCATCATCTACTATCTTGCGTGTTGGACACCGCGTCGCCAGCGCGGACGGATGGTAGCGCTCTCCCTGGTATCGGCGACACTGTCGGGCGCCATCGGCTCGCCGGTGTCAGCATGGATCATCAGTTCGTTCGGCGGGGTGGCGGGGCTGGCGAGCTGGCAATGGCTGTTCATGCTGGAGGCACTCCCGTCGCTGGTGATGGCTGTGGTCGTGTTCCTGTTTCTGCGCGACACGCCGGACGAGGCGCCTTGGCTTGAACCGGCGGAGCGCGATTGGCTCAACCGCGAGCTCGCGGCCGAACAAGCCGAGCAGCAGGCGCAGCACTCGTTCTCTGTCCTGTCGGCGTTGGTCGATCGACGGGTGCTCGGCTTCTGCCTCGTCTATTTCACGGTGAGCGCGGGCAGCGCCAGCCTTTCGTTCTGGGCGCCGCAAATCGTCAAGGGCTTCGGCGTCACGGTGCAGCAAGTCGGCTGGCTGCTGGCGGTGCCCAATCTATTGGCCGCGATTGGCATGGTGCTTTGGGCGCGTCATTCCGATCGAACCGGCGAGCGACGATTCCACGTCCTTTCATCAATGAGCATCACGGCGTTGGGTCTGCTCTGCGCCACGTTCCAGAATAACCCGCTGGTGGCGATGATCGGGATCATGCTGGCGACATTCGGCACTTGGGCGACCGTTGGCGTATTCTGGACCCTCCCCACGAGCTTGCTTACCGGAGCAGCGGCTGCCGGCGCTGTTGCCCTCATAAACTCGCTGGGCAATCTCGGCGGCTTCTTCGGTCCATCCATCGTCGGCTGGGTGAAGGACTTGTCCGGCGGTTCCTACGCGGTGGGAATGATCGTCGTCGCCGGAGGCTTGGTCGCCGGCGGCAGTCTCGCCGTACTGCTGGGGCGTTTCACCAGCCGCCACCACCTCGCGGAAACGCCGCAGGTTGCCGGCCGCGCCGCGGAGTGATTGCGGGGAGGCGAGTCTCCTTTTCCCGGCAAGGCACGCCTCGCCGCTCGCAATTATTGGGTACCGGCGCCGCCGGGCTCGACCTGGTTCACAGGTCGAGCAGAAGCCGCCGCGGGTCCTCGATGCCCTCCTTGACACGCACGAGGAAGGACACCGCCTCGCGTCCGTCCACGATGCGATGATCGTAGCTGACGGCGAGATACATCATCGGCCGCGCCTCGATCTTGCCGCCAACAACCATCGGGCGCTCCTGGATCTTGTGCATCCCGAGGATCGCCGATTGCGGCGGGTTGAGGATCGGCGTCGACATCAGCGACCCGTAGATGCCGCCATTGGTGATGCTGAAGCTGCCGCCGGCGAGTTCGTCGAGCCTGAGCTGGCCGTCGCGCGCGCGGCGGCCGAAATCGGCGATGGCGGCCTCGATTTCGGCGAACCCCATGCGGTCGGCGTCCCGGATCACCGGCACAACGAGGCCGTTCGCGCCGCCCACCGCGATGCCCATATGGACATAGTTCTTGTAGACGATCTCGTCGCCGTCGATTTCGGCGTTGACGGCGGGGAACTCCTTCAGTCCCGCGACGCAGGCCTTGACGAAGAACGACATGAAGCCGAGGCGCACGCCCTTGTGCTTCTTCTCGAACGCGTCGCGATACTCCGAGCGCAGCGCCATCACCGCGCTCATGTCCACCTCGTTGAAGGTGGTGAGCATCGCCGCGGTGTTCTGTGCCTCCTTCAGCCGTGCCGCGATGGTGCGGCGCAGCCGGGTCATCTTCACGCGCTCCTCGCCCGGCTCCTCGACCCTCGCCGGCCGCACGGGAGCGGGCGCGGGAGCAGGCGCCGGACGGCTGAGGAAGGCGAGCACGTCGCCCTTGGTGATGCGCCCGTCCTTGCCGCTGCCGGCGCCAATCCGGGCGGGCTCGACACCGCGCTCCGCCATGATCTTGGCCGCCGAGGGGAACGGCAGCGGTGCCGATGCCTGCGCCGCCACATCGGCCGGGGGCGTCGCTGGCCGGGACACAGGGCCGCGCGGCGTCGGCGGCGGATTGACCCCAGCGGGGATGCGCGCCGGTGCCGCCTCGGCCGACGCGACCTCGACCGGCTTGGCGGGCGACGACGCGGAGGCCGGGGTGGCCGGCTTCGCGGCGGGTGCGGGTGCGGCCTGTCCGGCCTCGATGGTGCCGAGCAGCGCGCCGACCTCTACCTCGTCGCCTTCAGCGGCGCTGATCGCGCCCATGACGCCGGCGGTGGGTGCGTTCACCTCGACCGTCACCTTGTCGGTTTCGAGCTCCACCAGCGGCTCGTCGGCGGCCACGGCCTCGCCCGGCTGCTTCATCCAGCGCGCCACCGTCGCCGTGGTCACGCTCTCGCCCAGGCTGGGCACCTTGATCTCGGTCGCCATCGCTTTTTTGCTCTCCGCCGTTCCGTCAGACGCCGAGTGCGGCGTTCACGAGTGCAGCCTGCTCGGCCGCATGAGTCTTGGCCAGCCCCGTCGCCGGGCTCGCCGCCTCCGCGCGGCCGACATACTCGGGCCGCTTCGCCTTGATCTCCAGCCCGGCCAACACCTTCTCGATGCGCCGATCCACGAAGGTCCAGGCGCCCATGTTCTCGGGCTCCTCCTGGCACCACACCAGATCCGCGTTGCGATACGGTGCAAGTTCCCGTGTCAGCGTCTTGCTCGGGAACGGGAACAGCTGCTCGACGCGCAGGACCGCCACGTCCTTCGCTCCCACTTCCCGGCGCCGCGTCAACAGGTCGTAGTAGACCTTGCCCGTGCATAGCACGACGCGGCGGACCTGCTCGGGCGGCGCGATCGGGTCGATCTCGGGAATGACGAAGCGGAACGTGCTGCCCTCGGCCATGTCGCTGAGCGGCGAGACGGCCAGCTTGTGGCGCAGCAGCGATTTCGGCGTCATCAGCACCAACGGCTTGCGGAAATTCCGCTTCAGCTGCCGCCGTAGCTTATGAAAATAGTTCGCCGGCGTGGTGAGATTGCACACCGCCATGTTGCGCTCGGCGCAGAGCTGCAAGTAGCGCTCCAGCCGCGCCGAGGAGTGCTCCGGCCCCTGCCCCTCATAGCCATGCGGCAACAACAGTGTGAGTCCCGACATGCGCAACCACTTGGTCTCGCCGCTAGCAAGGAACTGGTCGATGATGACCTGCGCGCCGTTGGCGAAATCGCCGAACTGAGCCTCCCACAGAACCAGCGTCTGCGGGTCGGCCACCGAGTAGCCATACTCGAAGCCGAGCACGCCCTGCTCCGACAGCAGCGAGTTATAGATGTCGATGCGCGCCTGGCCGGGTGCGATGTTGTTGAGCGGCACGTATTCGTTCTGATTGGTCTGGTCGATCAGCACGGCGTGGCGCTGGCTGAACGTGCCGCGCTGCACGTCCTCGCCGGACAGCCGCACGCGATGGCCCTCGAGCAGCAACGAGCCGAAGCCCAACGCCTCGCCGGTCGCCCAGTCGATCCCCTCGCCGCTCTCGAACATCGCCCGCTTGGCGTCGAGCTGGCGAACGATCTTGGAGTTGAGGTCGAACCCCTCGGGCACCGTGGCGAGCGCCGCGCCGATCTGCTTCAGCACCGAGGCCGGAACCGCCGTGTCCTCCTCGGAGAACTCGGTCTGCTGGTCGGCCTCCTTCATGCCGGTCCAGTGGCCCTCCAGCCAATCCGCCTTGTTCGGCTTGTACGCCTGCGCCGCCTGATAGGCCGCCTCCAGTCGGGCGTTGACCTCGTCGAGCATCGCTTTGGACCGCTCCGCCGGCACGCTGCCCTCGGCCGCGAGACGTTCGGCGTAGAGCGCGCGCGTGGTCTTCTGCTTCTGGATGGCGCGATACATGAGCGGCTGCGTGAAGGCCGGCTCGTCGGTCTCGTTGTGCCCGTGACGCCGGTAGCAGACGATATCGAGCACGATGTCGGTGCCGAATATCATGCGGAACTCGGCCGCCATGCGGGCCGCGAAGATCACCGCCTCGGGGTTGTCGCCGTTGACGTGCAGGATCGGCGCCTGGATCGACTTCGCCACATCCGTGCAATAGAGGCCGGAATAGGCGTGCGCCGGGACGGTGGTGAAGCCGATCTGGTTGTTCACCACGACATGCACCGTCCCGCCGGTGCGATAACCGATCAGCTGGCTCATCGCCAGGGTCTCGTACACCAGCCCCTGGCCCGCGAAGGCGGCGTCGCCATGCATCAGCAGCGCCATCACCGAGCGGCGCTCCTTGGTGTCGCCCGCCTTGTCCTGCCGCGCGCGCACCTTGCCGACCACCACCGGGTCCACCGCTTCGAGATGCGACGGGTTGGGCTGCAACGAGAGATGGATTTTGCGGCCGGCGATCTCGACGTCGGTGGAGGTGCCGAGATGGTATTTCACGTCGCCCGAACCCTGCACGTCGTCCGGCTTGAAGCTGGCGCCGCCGAATTCGCTGAACACCGCCGTCAGCGGCTTCTTGACGATATTGACCAGCGTGTTGAGCCGGCCGCGATGCGGCATTCCGATGGCGACCTCGTTCACCCCACCTTCCACCGCGGCGCCAATGATCGCGTGCAGCGCCGGAATGGTGATCTCGCCGCCCTCCAGCCCGAACCGCTTCGTCGTGACGTAGCGGCGCTGGCAGAACATCTCGAATGCCTCGGCCTCGGTGAGCTGTCGCAGGATGGCTTCCTGCTCCACCGCGCCGAACTCGCTGCGCCAGGGCGCGCCCTCCACCTTGCGCTGAATCCAGGCCTTCTGGTCGGGGTCCTGGATGTGCATGAACTCGACGCCGAGCGGGCCGCAATAGCTCTCGCGCAGGATCGACAGGATCTCCCGCGCCGTTGCCGTCTCGCGGCCGAGCACGTTGTCGATGAAGATCGGCCGGTCCATGTCGGCTTCGGTGAAGCCGTAAGTCGCCGGGTCGAGCTCGGGATGCGGTTTCGGCACCTGGAGCCCGAGCGGATCGAGCTTGGCCTCGAGATGACCGCGCACCCGATAGACGCGCACCAGCATCAGCGCGCGGATGGAATCGCGGATCGCGGCGTGCGCCTGCTCGAGCGGCACAGCCGCCGCCTCTGCGGGAGCCGCCCGGGGCGGCTGGCCGCCGTCGACCACCCGAGGCGCCTTCGCGCCGCCGTCAACGCCGAAATGGCGCGGTGCCCAGGAGGCGCCGACGGCGTCGGTCAGCACCGCACGGGATTCGTCGTTGAGCGCCGAGAACAGTTCTCCGAAGCTTTCGTCGACCGAGGCAGGATCGGCCACCCACCGCGCGTACATGTCGGCGATGAACGCCGCGTTCGCGCCGTTGAACGCGGTGGCCAGGATGTCGACGCCTGCCATTCTCTACCTCTCCTCGATGTCGGACGGGCCGCCCCTTGCAACGGCCGGGCTCAGATAGGCGTTGTCGCACGGAGCCGTGAGCACTTGATGAAGCCCGCAGGGTTGTCCGGGGCGCATACCCGCGGGGTAGCTTACCCCTGCAACACTTTCACCATCGTGCTGCCGAGGGCCGCCGGGCTGTCGGCGACATGAACGCCGGCGGAGCGCATCGCCTCCATCTTCGCCGCGGCGGTATCGCGGCCACCGCTGATCACCGCGCCGGCATGGCCCATCCGACGGCCGGGCGGGGCGGTCGCCCCGGCGATGAAGGCGACCGTCGGCTTCTTCACCTTGTTGCGCGCCAGGAATTCGGCCGCGTCGATCTCGCTCTGCCCGCCGATCTCGCCGATCAGGATGATCTGCTTGGTCTCCGGGTCGGCAAGGAACATCTCCAGCACCTCGATGAAATCCGTCCCCTTCACCGGGTCGCCGCCGATCCCCACGCAGGAACTCTGCCCTAATCCCGCCGCCGTGGTCTGCGCCACGGCCTCGTAAGTCAGGGTGCCCGAGCGCGACACAATCCCCACCGTGCCGCGCCGGTGGATGTGGCCTGGCATGATGCCGATCTTGCAGGCGTCCGGGGTGATGACGCCAGGGCAGTTCGGCCCGATCAGCCGCGATCCGGTGCCGTCCAGCGCTCGCTTGACGCGCACCATGTCGAGCACCGGGATGCCCTCGGTGATGCAGATGATGAGTGGCAGCCCGGCGTCGATCGCTTCCAGGATCGCGTCGGCCGCGAAGGGCGGCGGCACGTAGATGCCGCTCGCCGTGGCACCGGTCTCCCGCACCGCCTCGCGCACCGTGTCGAACACCGGCAGGTCGAGATGCCGGGTGCCGCCCTTGCCCGGCGTGACGCCGCCCATGAGCTTCGTGCCGTAGGCGATCGCCTGCTCCGAATGGAAGGTGCCCTGCGCGCCAGTGAAGCCCTGGGTGATGACGCGGGTGCTGGCGTCGACGAGAACGGCCATGTCAGGCGGCCTCCTGTACGGCCTTGACCACCTTCCGCGCGGCATCGGCGAGGTTGTCGGCGCTGATGATCGGCAGGCCCGACTTCGCCATGATCTCCTTGCCAAGCTCGACGTTGGTGCCCTCCAGGCGCACCACCAGCGGTACCCCGAGCGACACCTCGCGCGCCGCCGCCACCACGCCCTCGGCGATCACGTCGCAGCGCATGATGCCGCCGAAGATGTTGACCAGAATGCCCTCGACATTGGGATCCGACAGGATGATCTTGAAAGCGGCCGTCACCCGCTCCTTGGTCGCCCCGCCGCCGACATCGAGGAAATTGGCCGGCGCCGCGCCATACAGCTTGATGATGTCCATTGTTGCCATCGCCAGCCCGGCGCCGTTGACCATGCAGCCGATGGTGCCGTCCAGCGTCACGTAATTCAACGCGTGCTTGGCGGCCTCCAGCTCCTTCGGGTCCTCCTCCGACTCGTCGCGCAGCTTCTCCAGCTTGGGATGGCGGTAGAGCGCGTTGTCGTCGAAGTTCACCTTGGCATCGAGCGCCACCACCTCGCCCGCCGCCGTCACCACCAGCGGGTTGATCTCGATGACCGCGGCGTCGAGTGCCACGAACGCTTCGTACAGCGCGAGCACGAAACGGGTGAACACGCCGACCTGCTTGCCGACAAGCCCGAGTTGGTCGGCAAGCACGCGGGCGTGAAACGGAGACACGCCCGAGGCGGGATCGACTGCGGCCCGCAGAATCTTCTTGTCATCGCGCGCCGCGACGTCCTCGATCTCCACGCCGCCCTCGGTCGAGGCGACGATGGTGATGCGCGATGTCGCACGGTCCACCAGCAGCGAAAGATAGAGCTCGCGTGCGATGTCGCAGCCGGCTTCGACATAGACCCGGTTCACTTTGCGTCCCGCCGCCCCGGTCTGCTTGGTGATCAGCGTGTGCCCGAGCATCGCCTCGGCCGTCGCCCGAGCCTCCTCCGGCGACTTCGCCAGCCGCACGCCGCCCTTGCCGGCGGGATCGTCGGCGAAATGGCCTGCACCGCGACCGCCGGCGTGGATCTGCGACTTCACCACGGTAATTGGGCCGGGCAGCTTGCGCGCCGCCGCCTCGGCCTCCTCGGGGGTCCACGCGACATATCCGTCGAGCACCGCGACCCCGTACTTCTTGAGCAGCTCCTTGGCCTGGTACTCGTGGATGTTCATGGCATCATGGCCCTTCCACCCGCCGGACCAGGCCCGAAGCTGGCTGTCACGGCATCTTTTCCTCGAGTGCCCGCACCCGATTGCCGAGCCGACTGTGCTGCCCGTGTATGGCGCGCACCTCCGTGAGCAGGGCGGTCAGGGTAGCGACTTGTCGTAAGACGATCGCGGTCAGCCCGTTGAGGTCTTCGCGCAATGTGGCGACGTCGTTGATCAGGCGCGCGAACTGGTGCCCGATGAAGCCAAGATCGGGCCGTTCGGGCGTGTCGCTCATCTTACCCCACCAGTTTTTTCGACGCGTCGATCAGCTCGCGCACAGCATCGCACGATTTGGTAAACGCGGCCTTCTCGGCTTCGTTCAGCTTGATCTCGACGACCCGCTCCACGCCGCCCGCGCCGATCACCACCGGCACGCCGACATAGAGGTCCTTGATGCCGTACTGGCCGCTCAGCATCGCCGCGCACGGCAGCACGCGCTTCTTGTCGAGCAGGTAGCTCTCGGCCATCGCGATGGCCGACGCGGCCGGGGCGTAGAACGCACTGCCGCGCTCCAGCAGCTTGACGATCTCGCCGCCGCCATTGGCGGTGCGGCTGACGATCGCGTCGATCTTGGCCTGCGTCGTCCAGCCCATCTTGACGAGATCGGGGACCGGGATGCCGGCGACCGTGGAATACCGCGTGAGCGGTACCATGCTGTCGCCGTGGCCGCCGAGTACGAACGCGGTCACGTCCTCGACCGACACGCCGAACTCGTGGGCAAGGAACAAGCGGAAACGCGAGCTGTCGAGCACGCCCGCCATGCCGACCACCTTATTGGCCGGCAGGCCGGATTTCTGCTGCATCACCCACACCATCGCGTCGAGCGGGTTGGTGATGACGATGACGAAAGCGTCGGGGCAATGCGTCTTGATGCCGTTCGCCACCTCGGCGATGACACCGGCGTTCTTGCCGATGAGGTCGTCGCGCGACATGCCCGGCGTGCGCGGGAAGCCGGCGGTGACGATCACCACATCCGCGCCCTTGATCGCCGCGTAGTCGGAACCGCCGGTCATCAGCGCGTCGAACCCATCCACCGGGCCGGACTGCATGAGGTCGAGCGCCTTGCCGGCGGCGACCCCGCCGAACACGTCGAACAGGACGACGTCACCCAGCTCCTTGAGGCCAATCAGATGGGCGAGCGTACCGCCGATATTACCGGCGCCGACGAGGGCGATCTTGTTGCGAGCCATGAATTTTCCTTACGGGCGAAGTGCGACGCAGTGCGGCCCGCCAGGCGTCCGGCCGCCCGGAAGGCGTTCGTAGCTAGCGCAGTTGTCCTATAGCGGCAAGCCGGGCCAAAGCACGCCCCTGCGATCCGATGCCCCGGTTAGCCGAGGGGTGATCGTCAATTTTAGCTTTACACACCACAGGACTGTGATGGACAATGTTCCACATCCCATCCACCCAAATCACCCGCCCCGGAGCCGACACGTGAACGACCTCGTCATGCCGGACGCCGACCGCTCAGAGGACCTGAAATTCGCCTACTGGGTGCCCAACGTCAGCGGCGGGCTGGTGGTGAGCAAGATCCCGCAACGTACCGACTGGGGACTCGACTACAACATCAAGCTGGCGCGAATCGCCGAGGCAGCCGGGTTCGACTACGCGCTGTCGCAAATCCGCTTCATCGGTAGCTACGGGGCGGAATATCAGCATGAGTCGACCACCTTCTCCACCGCTCTGTTGGCCGCTACCGAACGGCTGAAAGTGATTGCGGCCATTCTGCCTGGCCCGTGGCATCCCGCGGTCGTCGCCAAGCTCGGCGCTACCGCAGATCAGTTGTTTGGTGGACGTTGGGCCGTGAATGTCGTCAGCGGCTGGTTCCAGGGTGAGTTCGAGGCCCTCGGCCTGCCTTGGATCGAGCATGACGCGCGCTATCGCCGGTCGCGCGAATTCATCAAGATCCTCAAGGGAATCTGGACCGAGGACAATTTCAGCTTCCGAGGCGAGTTCTACGAGATCAACAATTTCACATTGAGGCCGAAGCCGGCGCAGCAACCGCACCCGGAAATCTTCCAGGGGGGCAACTCGCGTGCAGCGCAGGAGAATGCGGGTACCGTTTCTGACTGGTATTTCATGAACGGGAATACTCCGGAGGGGCACCGGGAGCAGATCGAAAACGTCAGCGCTCTTGCGCGCCGCAACGGCCGACGGGTCCGCTTCGGCGCCAATGCCTTCGTGATCGCACGGGAGACCGAGCGCGAGGCGCGCCAGGAGCTCGGGGCGATCATCGGCGCCGCCGACGAGGAAGCGGTCGAGGCGTTTGGTCAGGCCGTGCGTCAGGCCGGCCAGGCATCGCCCGAGGGCAAGGGCATGTGGCAAGACTCCCGGTTCCAGGATCTCGTCCAGTACAATGACGGCTTCCGCACGAACCTGATCGGCACGCCCGAGCAGGTCGCAGAGCGCATCGTGCACCTCAAGCGCATCGGCGTGAATCTCATCCTGTGCTGCTTTCTCCACTTCCAGGAGGAAGTGCGCTTCTTTGGCGAACGGGTTCTGCCGCTCGTCGGCGAGATGGAGCGCGCGTCGCCGCCCGTCGGATTGGCTGCGGAGTAAGTCGCGCAAGAGGGGAAGTCGCGCGGGGGCCTCAGGTCAGATGCGCGAGCTCCAGCCAGTCCTGGCTCTGCATTTCCTCGAGCCGCGAGGCGGTGCGCTCGAACATCTTGGCGTTCTCGCCGCGCTGGTATAGCTGATCGGGTCGCGCGGCAGCGGACGCCAGCAGCTTCACCCGATGGTCGTATAGCGTATCGATCAGCACGATGAAGCGCCGCGCCACATCGTAGTTGTCCGGCGACAAGCGCGGGATCGCGTCGAGAAGCAGCGTGTGAAAGTGGGTCGCCAGTGCGAGATAGTCGCCGGCGCCGAGCGGCTGGCCGCAAAGCGCGTCGAAATCGAAGCGCGCCACGCCCTCGGCGGCCAGCGGTACCTCGAGCGTACGGCCCATCACTGTCAGCCGCTCGGGACGCGGTGTTGCTCCACCGGTCAGTTCGGCAAAGGCGAGATCGAGCGCGCGCTCGGCCCGCGCGTCGGCGGGGACGTACCAGGTCGGCATCCCGCGCAGCCGCGCCCGCCGGAAATCCCGCCCGGCATCGAGCATGAGCACGTCGAGCCGCTGCTTGATCAGCGCGATGAACGGCAGGAAGGCGTCGCGGCCCGGCTGCCCCTTGAACAGATCGTCCGGTCGCGTGTTCGATGTCGCGACCACCACCACCGACCGGTCGAACAGCGCCTGGAACAGCCGCCCGAGGATCATCGCGTCGGCGATGTCGTTGACCTGGAACTCGTCGAAGCAAAGCAGGGCCGCCTCTCCCGCAATGGCATCAGCGAGCGGCGGGATCGGATCGTCACCGTCCGGATTGGCGCGCTTCCAGGCATGGACCCGCGCGTGCGCGTCCTGCATGAAGCGATGAAAGTGGATGCGCTTCTTCCGCGCCACGTCGGCCGAGGCGAAGAACAGGTCCATCAGCATGGATTTGCCGCGCCCGACCTCGCCCACGAGGTAGAGGCCGTTCGGCCGGTCCTCCCCCGCCTCGTCCACCGGCTTCCGCCGCAGCAGACGGGAGAGAAATCCGTTGCCGTTGGCGCGGAGCGGCGGGTCGTAGCCGCGCAGCTTTGCCCACAAATCCTGCAATCGCTCGGCCGCCAGCGCCTGCGCTTGGTCGGGCGCGAGTTCGCCCCGCGCGACGAGGTCACGATAAGCGGGCAGCGGTCCAAGCAGGGCCGTATGCGGGTTGAGGCTATCCATGATCGCCGTCGGAGATACCCTGAGAGCGTGCCCGTATCAATGAACCGCGAGCTATTGCAAACTCGCCAAAGGCTTACCCGTTGTTCTTGCCATGAAGATCAAATACGAGGTTCAAGAATGAAGATCGTGTTTGCCACGGCAGTTCTGGCCCTGGCTCCCCTGGTCACGGCCCAAGCGGCGGACCTACAGCATCAGAAGCGATCCAGCATCCCGTCCTGCGTCCACTCTTCGGATTGGAGCGGTGGCAATGGCTCTGCTTTGGGACAGCCCGCTATGACTGGCGAGATACCTTGCCCACGCTTCCTCTCGACCACAACAATTCAGCGCAAGCGCGTCCCACAATGGACATGACGGCGGAGGCTGGCCTGGCCTAGGCTCAATTCAGATAGATCGTTGAACGGAAACAAGCTTGCCATTCGACCGATCTGCGCGGGCTTGGCCCGGTGCCGCACTGGCTCTCGGCTCGGCGGTGCTGTTCGGCGCCAGCACCCCCCTCGCCAAGCTACTGTTGCAAGCGACCGACCCGTGGTTGCTCGCGGGGTTGCTCTATCTCGGCTCGGGTCTGGGGCTGGCTGGCCTGCATTTCGGCCGACGACTACTTGGCGGGCCGCTGATCGAGGCGCCGCTGCGGCGGAGCGACTTGCCGTGGCTTGGCGCCGTCATTCTCGCCGGAGGCGTGATCGGGCCGCTACTGTTGATGCTCGGCCTGACCCGGACCGCCGCCTCCAGCGCTGCCCTGCTACTCAATTTGGAAGGCCTGGCGACGATGGCGATCGCCTGGCTCGTGTTCCATGAGCATACAGACCGCCGCCTCCTACTCGGCGCCTTCGCGATCCTCGCTGGGGCGGTGCTGCTGTCCTGGCAGGGCGGCCCGACCGGCTTCGGCTGGGGCAGTATCGCGATTGCCGGGGCGTGCGTTGCCTGGGGCATCGACAACAACCTGACCCGCAAGCTGAGTGCCGCCGATCCGGTCTCCATCGCGATGGTGAAAGGACTGGCCGCCGGCGCGATCAACCTGGCTCTCGCCGTGACCAGTGGCGCGCAGTGGCCGCCGCCATCCGCGGTGCTCGCCGCCGCAATCGTCGGATTCCTCGGCTACGGCGTCAGCCTCGTGATGTTCGTCCTCGGTCTGCGGCATCTCGGGACCGCCCGGACCAGTGCCTATTTCTCTCTCGCTCCGTTCATCGGCGCGATAGTCGCGCTCGCGCTGTTCCACACCATACCCAGCATCGCGTTCTGCGCTGCCGCCCTTCTCATGGGTATCGGCCTCACGCTGCACCTGGTCGAGTGGCACGACCACGAGCACCTGCACGAGGCGATGGAGCACGAGCACCGACACGTCCACGACGCGCATCATCGCCACGCACACACGCCCGATGATCCGCCCGGCGAGCCGCATGTTCACCAGCACGTCCACGCTCCGCTACGACATCGGCACTCGCACTATCCCGATTTGCACCATCGCCACGGCCACCCTGGCTGACGGGCTCGCGCTCAGAGCTTGAGCCCCCCGGTCAGCGCCTCCATCAGCGCCCGAATGCGAGGCGTGCGGCGGGTGTCCTGATGGACCGCCAGCCAGAGCTCGCGCCGCGGCGCCGGCCCCGGCACCTCGAGCGGGGTCAGCGAGCGACTGGTCGCCAGATTATGGGGCAGGCAGGCGATGCCCATGCCAACCTCGGTGGCCGCCAGCTGCATCTCGGTGCCGACCGTTCGCAACGCCACCGAGGCACGGCCGGTCAGTGACGCGAACCAGATCATCTCGTTGGAATTCGGACCGTTCTCGATGCGCCGGATGACGCTATGCCCAGGGGCGCCCTTTGCCAGATCTGGGGTGCCGGCTCGCGCCAAATACGCCGCACTCGCATAGACGCCGTATTCGATGTCGGCGAGCTTGCGCGCGATCAACTCGTTGCCCTGCGGCCGCTCGGGCCACAGCGACAGATCGGCCTCGCGGCGCGACAGGCTGAGAAGCCTAGTTTCGGTGAGGATTTCGAGGGTGATGTCCGGGTAGCGCAGGCGGAACGCGGCCAGCACCGGCGGCAGCACGCTAACCGCCAGCGCCTCCACCGTGGTCAGGCGCACCACCCCTTCGAGCCGCTCGTCCCGGCCCGCGACGGTGAGCTCCGCCGCCAGCGCCTCCTGCTCCATCCGCTCGACATGGCCGAGCGCGGCCTCGCCAGCCGCGGTCAGCAGATAACCGCTCGGGGTCTTCTGCAGCAGCTTGACCCCGGCGCGCGCCTCCAGCGTGTCCAGCCGGCGGCTCATCGTCGATTGGCGGACGCCGAGCTCGCGCGCCGCGCCCGACAGGGTGTGGCTGCGCGCGATGGCGAGGAAGGTGCGGAGATTGTCCCAGTCGAGCATCTGTCGTCCATGAAGCGTCGTATCCGTCCCACAGGTTGAACTCCACGCGGGTGCGGCGCACCATCCCTGTTCTGGAATGGGAGGAGCGTGGAATGGAGTTCGGCGTCTTCCACGAGTTTCAGTGCCCACCCGGTCAGTCCGAGGCGGGCGCCTTCGCCGAATCTTTCGCCCAGGTCGATGCCGCCGAAGCCTGGGGGCTTGACGTGATGTGGCTCGCCGAGCTGCACGTCGCGCCCGGCCAATCGGTGCTCGCCGCGCCCCTGACGATTGCCTCAGCCATCGCCGCCCGCACCAAACGCATCAGGATCGGCACCGCCGTCCAGGTGCTGCCGCTATGCCATCCGCTGCAGCTCGCCGAGGAAGCGGCGACCGTGGACCATATCAGCCAAGGACGGCTGATCTTCGGCGTGGGCCGCAGTGGCTTCCCGCGCACCTACGAGGCCTATGGCGTGCCTTATTCTGAGAGCCGCGAGCGCTTTGCCGAGACGCTCGACATTGTCAAGCAGGCTTGGACGCAGCCACGCTTTACCTACGAAGGGCGCTTCCACAGCTTTCGCGACGTCTGCCTGGTGCCGAAACCCTACCAGCAGCCGCACCCGGAAATCCGCGTCGCCGCCACCAGCCCCGACACCTTCCCGGCGATCGGCGCGATGGGCTACGCGATCTTCTGCGCCGTGCGGCTCGGGGCTTTGCCAGAGCTTGGGCCGCAGATCCGCGAATACCGCGAGGCCTGGAAGGCCGCCGGCCATCCCGGCGAGGGGCAGGTATATCTCCGTGTGCCGGTCTACGTCGCCGAGACCGAGCGCGAGGCGCGCGAGCAGCCGGAGGAGAGCATCATGTCGTTCTACCGCTGGCTAGGCAGCCAGATCGCCGCCAGCGCCAGCAACGCCGGCGCCCGCGCCATCGAGCGGCGCGCCGAACGCGGCGAGGTGCTGCGCAACATCACCTACGAGGACACGCTGCGCGACAAAGTCATCATCGGCACGCCGGATATGGTGGCCGACAAGCTGCACCGGCTGCGCGCGGAGCTCGGCCTCAACGGCATCCTCGCCGAGCTGAACTGCGGCCGCGCCATCCCGAATGATCGGGTGATGCACTCGCTCAGGCTGCTGTGCGAGCAGGTGATTCCGAAGTTCAGGTAGCGGGGGCGGGTCGCGCGCCGGATCGGGCGGTCGGAGCCCCGGGTATTTCGCCTTTTTGCAACCCGAGGAGCAGCTCCAAATGCGCCGGAGTTAGGAGGCGCTGCAGTTCTTCATAGAACGGGTCATCCCGGATGTCACCGGCCCAGCGACGTTCCTCCGCGAGACGTTCCGTCTCCAGGAGCTTGCGTGCCGTGACTTTGAAATGGGCAAGCCCTGCAAGAGCGGTATCATAGTTCGCCCGAGATCCCTCGTGCCGAGTCAAAGCCTCCTTCGTCGCGGCCAGCAGTTTTTCGTCGAGATCGGTGCCTGCGAGCAACTCTTGGAACGGATGACGAGTAGGGCCGGGCAGAGCTCCATCCGCCTCCGTGCAAAGGCGCAGGGCGTTGGCGTACTGGGTCGACAACAGCATACTTCGGGCGTCGACCTCCTCCTGCACCGGCTTGGGGCGAGTCTGCGCAATCGCTCCGACGAGGCTCTCCAAAACGTCAAGGGTCATGCCGACAGGTCGCGCCACATTGTTCTCGAACGCCTGCATGGCGGCCAATGTCCGCCGCGCGCGCAGTTCGCGCGCAATAGCGGCGGCATCCTTGCGGAAGCCGAAGCGCTGGCTGTTCCAGGCCATGAGAGCAGACGCGGCGGCTATCGCGGCCGACAGCATTGCGACGAACACCGGAAGCCAGGTCCGCCAGAACCCGGAGGGCGGCCCCGCGACATTTACGATCGGCGCAGGAGCGGCCGGCACCTGAACCGTAATCGTTGGCGACGGAACCGGCGGTACGTTGATCCGCGGCTGGATCGAGATCGGCGGAAGAGCAGGTGCGACCGCTTCGCCATTCATCTGCGCGAATGCCGGCGTGCTCAGCATCAGGATGGCGAAAGAAACCAAGACGCGTCTCGGTCCCCGCAGCGTCATTGCGCGGCGCCACCGCGCCGCGTTCGGCTCATGCTGCGGTCTTCTCCGCCGCGGCCAAACGGGCGGCCGACTGGACGATGGTTTTGACGCTCGGTGTTGCCTCGAACTCGTATTTGCGCAGGAACTCGTCGTAGCCTAGCGCCCGCACGCTGGGCTCGATCAGACCGCGCACGAACGAGACCGTGACCACCGGCGTACCTATCCGCACGAGCGCATGAATGGCCGACTGATCGATCTCGTCGAGCCTCAAGCTTTCACGCGTTTGCCGCCCCAGATCGGCCCCGATGAGCGTTCGGGGCTCGTTGGGGATCGTGAGGGTGACTGATCTTTCCGGCTCGTCCATTCCTCGCCTCACTTCGGCCTTCCAGCGACTCATAGATGGCGATCTTAGCACGCCGATTTGAGGGCCGATGGAAAAAGCGGGCGGGAGCGTCGTCCGAGCCGCCCTAACGCGCCGCCCCCAGCGCCCAGGCCAGCACGCCCTTCTGGGCGTGCAGCCGGTTCTCCGCCTCGTCGAACACCACCGATTGCGGCCCGTCGATCACCTCTGCGTCCACCTCCTCGCCGCGATGGGCAGGAAGGCAGTGCATGAAGATCGCGTCGGGGGCGGCCTTGGCCATCAGCGCGCGGCTGACCTTGTAGGGAGCCAGCAGGTTGTGCCGGCTCTCGTTCGGGTCGTCGGCCATGCTGACCCAGGTGTCGGTGATGACGCAGCGGGCGCCCGCCACGGCCCGCTCGGGGTCGTCGGTAAGCTCGATGCGGGCACCCTGCGCGCGCGCCCAGGCGAGGATGTCCTCGCCGGGGCGCAGCTCTTCGGGGGTGGCGAGGCGCAGCGTGAAGCCGAAGCGCGCCGCCGCCTCGATCCAGCTGCGCGCCACGTTGTTGCCGTCGCCGCACCATGCGACGACCTGGCCCGCAATCGGCCCGCGATGCTCCTCGAAGGTGAGTATGTCAGCCATCAGCTGGCAGGGATGCGACGCCTCGGTCAGGCCGTTGATCACCGGCACCGTCGCGTATTCCGCCATCTCGTGCAGCTTCGAGGCGCGGTCGGTGCGCAGCATGATCGCATCCACGTAGCGGGACAGCACGCGCGCCGTGTCCGCCACCGTCTCGCCGCGTCCGAGCTGCATCTCCTTGGCCGAGAGCACGATGACATCGCCACCCAGCTGACGCATCGCCACCTCGAAGCTGACGCGCGTGCGGGTGCTCGGCTTTTCGAAGATCAGCGCCAAGGTGCGCCCCGCCAGCGGACGGGAACTCACGCCGTGGGCACCCTTGAACCCCGCGGCGATATCCAGCATGTGGCGCAGCGTGGCGGTATCGAAGTCGCGCAGATCGAGGAAATGCCGCGGGCCCGCCACCGCGTCGTTCGCGGTGGCGTCCGTCTGCCGGAGCGAGGCGCTCACTTCGCCGCGGCCTTGGCGGCGCTCGGCTGCGCGCGGCGCGCGGCGCGGCGCAGCATATCGAGCGCCTCGTCGCACTCCGCCTCGCTCACCACCAGCGGCGGCGCGAGACGCAGCACGTTGTCGCCCGCGGTGATCGCTAGCAGCCCCTCTGCGATGCAAGCGGGCTGCACCTCGCCCACCGGGATCGCGCATTTCATGCCGAGCAGCAGCCCCATGCCGCGCGCTTCGACGAACACCTGCGGATATTCGCGCGCGATGGCGTCGAGCCCGGCGCGCAACCGCTTGCCCTTGCGCTCGACCTCCTCGAGGAAGCCGGGTGCGAGAATCACGTCGAGCACCGCATTGCCCGCCGCGCAGGCCAGCGGATTACCTCCATACGTGGTGCCATGCGTACCGGGGATGAGGAACTTGGCGACCGCCTCCGTCGCCAGCACCGCGCCGAGCGGGAAGCCGCCCCCGATGCCCTTGGCCACCGACATGACATCGGGCGTGATGCCGGCCCATTCATGCGCGAACAGCTTGCCGGTACGGCCGATGCCGGACTGCACCTCGTCCATGCCGAGCAGCAGACCGAACTCGTCGCAGGCGGCGCGCAGGCCACGCATGAACTGCAGGTCGCCCGGACGCACGCCGCCTTCGCCCTGGATCGGCTCGACGATGATGCCGGCCGTGGTCGGGCCGATCGCGTCGCGCACCGCATTCATGTTGTTGAACGGCACGTGGTCGAAGCCCTCGACCGGCGGGCCGAAGCCTTCGAGATAGTGCGGATTGCCGGTGGCGGCGAGGGTGGCAAGGGTGCGGCCGTGGAAGGCGCCCTCGAAGCAGATGATGCGGATGCGCTCGGCGCGCCCCGTCTGCGCCATCGCGCGGCGCATCATCTTGATCATGCCCTCGTTCGCCTCGGCGCCCGAGTTGCAGAAGAACGCGCTGTCGGCGAACGTGTTATCCACCAGCCGCTGCGCCAGCCGCTCGGCCTGCGGAATCCGATAGAGATTCGAGACGTGCATCACCCGGCCCGCCTGCTCGGCGATCGCCTGCACCAGATGCGGGTTGCCGTGGCCGATCGAGGAGGTCGCGATGCCAGCCCCGAAATCGAGGAATCGTCGCCCATCCACCGTCCACAGCCAGGCGCCCTCGCCCCGCTCGAAAGCGAGGTCGGCGCGGTTGTAGTTCGGCATCAGGGCGGAGATCATGACCTGTTCGGAACCTCGGGTGCTCTCCCCAAAAGTGGATCCCCGCTCCGCGACCCGTCGCGGGCGGTTCCTGGGGAGTCGGGAATGATTGGCCGCTGATCCCGCCCGAGTCAAACAGATGAGCGCCGCACCACGCGTACGCGAACGGGCCGAGCGGTTTCCCGCCCGGCCCAGCGCTGATCCGGCCGACGCTTACTTCGTCGTAGAGTGCGTCGTGCCTTCGGGTGTCGTGGTCGTCGTGTGGGTGGCCCCGCCCGGCGTCGTCGTCGTGGTGGTGGTGCCGACCCCGCTCGACGTGCCCGTGCTGCTGCTCGTCGAGCTGCTGCTGGCATTGGTCGTGCCGCTATGTGCCAGCGTGTTGTAGCTGAAGTCCTTCATCCCCTTCAGCTCGTCCTTGGTGGCATTCGGCATGACCACCTTGTTGTTGGCTTCGAGCTTCAGCCGGTCGTAGTTCACCTCGACCAGCTTGCTGCCGATGCCGAGGAAGCCGCCGACCGAGATGATCGCGCGATCCGGCTGCTTGCTGTCATGCGCCAGCAGAATGTCGTCGACCGTGCCGACCGACTGGTTCTGGTCGTTGTACACCGTGGAACCGACCAGCTTGCTCGCGCGCACCTCGTCGGACTTGCCGGCGTTGTCCATGCTTGTGCTGGAAGTGGTGGTCGAGCCGTTGTGCATTGTTCCAGTGCTGGACGTCGTGGGCGAGCTGTTGGCCGGGCCGGTGCTGGTCTGCGCGAACGACGGAACTGCGACCAGCGTCGCGATGGCCGCAGCTGTTCCGAGTTGCATCAGCTTCGTTCTCATGCGTCCTCCTGCTTGCGAGGCGGCACGAAGGCGCCGCCTTGCTGGAGGGAACGCGACACCGGAATGACGGGTTCGCGAGCTTTGCCGCGCTGATCGGAATGTGAGGACTCGACAGCACGAACGCTCGCCGAGCGCGGCCGTAGGCGGGACGCTGCCGCTGGCGGTTTCGTCGACTCATCCGGCATGGCAGATTCGGAGCATGGCAGAACCACTGGGCACACCTGCGCTGAAACCGCCTGACCGCGCCCTCTTACACGAAGCGGCGCTCTCCCACCTCGCCCGGTTCGCGGCCACCGAAGCGCAACTCCTTCGCGTGCTGCAGCGGCGCGTGCAGCGATGGGAACGTCGCGCGCGCGCGGCCAACGTCGAACCGGATGCAGTCGCCGCGGGCGCTGCCTCGGGCTTGGCCTACGCGCAGGACGTCGTGCGCGGTCTCGTGGCGGCCGGCGCTGTGGATGACGCAGCGTTTGCGGCAGCGCGCGCCCAGCGCCTGCACCGAGAAGGTCGCTCGCGCCGCGCGATCGCCGCCCATCTCGCCGCGCGCGGCGTCCCGGCAGGGACTGCCGGAGCGGCCCTGCCCACCGACACCACAAGCGAGTTGGACGCCGCCCTGGCCTTCGCGCGGCGCCGTCGAATCGGTCCATTCCGTATCGGTGAAGCAGATGCGGCACAGCGCCTACGCGAACTCGGCGCCCTGGCCCGCGCCGGCTTCCCTCGGGAAGTCGCCGTCCGTGCACTGGCGATGAGCGACGACGAGGCCGAGGCGGCGGTGCTGCGACTGAAGCAAGCTTGATCTCGGCGCCGCTAACCGACGGCCCACCAAACCAGTAGACCGATCACCACCCAAATGGCGGCAGCAAACCCGCTCGCCACCAGCAGGCCCTTGGCGGGGGCCAGCGGGTCGTCATCCCTCCGTTCCTTGGTCCTGTGTCGCGGCGGATCATCCGCCTTGCCGCGCGCGCCGACCCCCCATTGGGTCCGCACCATGTTCCACATCGTGGCCCCGCGTCGGGCGACTCGGATGCCGCCCTGACCCACCCTCAACCAGGGACTGGCTTGAAAGTTGCACTACATTGCACTGCATTCCGCCGGAATGCACCGCGGAGGGCCGGGAAATCCCGGCAGCTACGCCTCGTCCGAGCGCCCCGCGCAGATGAAGGCCGGGTTTTCCCAGCCTGGTTTTCCGTAGGCGAGCGGCTGCCCCGCGAGGTCCAGCACGGTGCCGCCGGCCGCTTCCAGTATTGCCTGCGGCCCCGCCGTGTCCCATTCCATCGTGCGGCCGAAGCGCGGGTAGAGATCCGCTACGCCCTCCGCCACACGACAGAATTTCAGGCCGGAACCGATATTGCTGACCGAGGCGATCTTCCGCCCAGCGAGAAAGCTGTCCAGCCGGGCGTCATTGGCGTGGTAGCGGCTGGCCACCACCACGAGCCCGTTTTCAGGCGGGACGCGCGCACGGATGGGGCGCTCGCCGGCGGTGGTCCGCTTCCAGGCGCCGCGACCGACGATGCCGCCGAACATCTCGCCGAGCGCGGGCACCCCGACAACCCCGAGCACCGCGCGTCCGTCACGTACCAGGCCGATATGCACCGTGAATTCATCATGGCCGGCGCTGAACTCCCGCGTGCCGTCCAGCGGGTCGACCAGCCAGAACACCGGGCCGGGCGCGGTGATCTTGCCGGCCGCGACCTCCTCCTCGGCGATCACGGGGATATCGGGCGCGGCATTGCGCAGCCCCTCCAGGATCAGCGCCTCCGCCGCGTGGTCCGCCGCCGTGACTGGCGACGCGTCTGACTTGGCTCGCACGTCGAAGCCGCGCTCCCGCACAGCAAGGATCGTGGCGCCGGCGCGATGCGCCAGGTCGGCCGCGAGGGAAAGCAGCACCGTGTCGTTCATCGTCTTCTGATAGCCGCGAGCTGTCGGGAATACAACGAAACCGCTAGTCGAGTATCTCCGTCAGGCCTCGGACGTAGTGCTCGCGGCCGTTCTCCCGCGCAACCCGCTCCAGCGCGCCGGCGCGGATACGTCGCCACAATGCCTCGTCGCGATGCAGCGCCACGATGCAGGCGGCAAATCCAGCCGGATCGCCGGCCGGCACGGCAAGGATGTCCTCCCCTTCGGCCCAACCGAGTTGGCTGCGCAGCAACTCCGTCGCCACCACGGGCAAGCCGAACGATGCTGCTTCGTTCACCTTGTAGGGCAGCCCGGCGGCGTAGCGGGTCGGTGCGACGAACAGGCGATGGCTGGCATAGAGTGGCAGCGTGTCGACGACGGTACCGCGCAATGTGATCCGCGGATGATCCGCGAACCGGTCCAGGCTGACATCCTCACCGACATGACCCACGACCGTCAGCCGCGTCTGCCAGCCGAGTTCCCGCTCGACCAGCGGCAGCACCTCATCCACGAACCAGCAGAGCCCGTCGAAATTGGGTGAATCCTGGCTATGGATCGCGCCCACGAACAGCATTCCGGCCCGCTCGCTCCAGCCGGCGGGCGTCGGCGCCGCTGTGCGGATATGGCCAAGCACATGCACGTTCATGAAACCCAACTCACGCAACGCGGCGGCTTCCGCCTCGCTCACCGCGACCACCGTGCCGGCGCGTCGCGCGGCGGCGAACTCACGTCGCATCGCCTCGGAAAGATCGAAGACCCCTGCCGGATCGAGCAGCGCCGTGCGCCCCGCGTCCCGCAGGGTGGCAATCGCCTCCGTGTCGAGGACCAGATGCCGGGGCGCGCCGGCCGGCAGGTGCGGCATGATCCGCTCAAGATTGTGCGTCCGCGCGACCCAGAGCGTGTCGTAGTAGTTCTCGCGCTCGGCCAGGAACGCCGCCAGACCACCGAGGTCGCGATCGTGCATCACCTCGACCGCATCGGGAAAATCCGCGTAGATGGCACCGAGATCGAACGTGCCCTGTTCCACTGGGAACACCGTCACGTGAAATCCCATCTCGACCATCACGCCGATCAGGTCGTTCGACCGCACGAAGCCCGAGCCGAGCAGCCTCAGCGGCAGCTTGTCCTCGATGAACAGGATCCGGCGCCGTCGATCACTGGCGCGCGCCGCGAGCGTGTCCCCCGGTACGCATCGGCCGGCGAGCCAGTCCGCGTGTCGCGCGACGA
This sequence comes from Alphaproteobacteria bacterium, assembly GCA_017307285.1. Classification (GTDB taxonomy): domain Bacteria; phylum Pseudomonadota; class Alphaproteobacteria; order Acetobacterales; family Acetobacteraceae; genus JAFKFI01. The sequence goes on from JAFKFI010000070.1 coordinate 31,647, forward strand.
ACGCCGCCTGCCCGCGCGCGATCAACGCCTGCGCGGCGGCAGAGGTGATGGAGCTGCCATGTTCGAGATGATGGACGACGACGGCCGGATCGTACACCACACGGTACCCCGCCCGCGCGATCCGCACGCAGAGATCGGCGTCCTCGTAGTAGGCCGGCACGAAATCCTCGGCGAAGCCGTCGAGTTCGCTGAGTAGGGCCGCGCGCACCAGCAGGAACACGCCCGAGCAGTAATCCACGTCGCGTACGAAGTTGGCTTCCGGCGCGAGCGGCCAGGCGTCGCGCAGATAGCCTTCCGTCGCGCCGTCGCGCCACACGATGCTGCCCGCCTCCTGCAGCACACCGTGGCCACGGATCACCTTGCCGCCGACCGCGCCGATGCGCGCGTCGCTGGCCATCCGCCGCAGCGCCGCCGCGACCGCGCCGGGGCCGAGTTCCACGTCGTTGTTGAGGAACAGTACGAGGGGCGAGGTGACGCTGTAGAGCCCAGCGTTGCAGGCGCGCACGAAGCCGATATTGCTGTCGAACCGCAGCAGCCGCGCGCCGCGCACGTAGCGCATGATGCGCAGCGTCTCGTCCTCGGAACCGGAATCGATCAGAATCAGTTCAATCGGCCCGGCGAAGTTCGCGCGAAGCGAGGCAAGCGCCATCATGCTGAGCGCGAATTGGCCATGCAACACCATGATGACGCTGAGAGCCGGCGGGTCGATCGTGGTAAAATCCAGCGGCGCCCGCCCCCACAGCGGCAGCAGGTTGCGTGCGCGCGAGCGAAACAGGCTCCGCCCGGCGGCTTCGGACACCGGCTCGTCGACCGGTGGTGTCGCTGCAAGCCCCTGCGCCCGGCCGATCCGGAGGTAATGCGTGAACGCGTCCGGCGCGCGCCCCTCGGCGATATCGGCCCGAACCTCGGGATGAGCGCTCACATACCACGCAAGGTCGATGGCAGGATGCGGCGTCCGTGTCTCGTGCGCGCCATCGGCCAGAAAATGGCGGTAGCCGTTGCGCAGCCGACCCGCCGCAACCGCCGCGGCGATATCGGGATAGCGTGCCAGGTAGAATTCCTCCGAGAACCAGGCGAGAGGATCGAAGCGGCTCGGCGTCGGATTGCACAGATAATGCTCGAGAGCGGCACGCCATTTCCCGGCAGCGATGGCGGCAACGACCTCCGGATAGCGGGTGCGATAAAACTCGGGGTCGAAATAGTCGGAAACCTGCGTCTCCGCTGCCGTCACGTTGAGTCGCGAGAGGAAGTGGCGGAAGCCGCCGATCGCGTCGCTCTCGCGCGCCGCTTCCGCATCCAGTCCGGCGCGATACCGCACAGGGGAGAACAGGATGTGCCCGATCCGCCCCTCGCGACTGCCGTGCTTGAGGAAATGGTCATAGCCGTTGGCGAATTCGCCGGCGGCGAGCGCAACGTCGCCGAGGTCGGTGTAGCGCGCGCGGTACAGCGCTTCGTCAAACAGCCAGTGTGGCGAGAAACTCGCGTGACCATCGAGACAATAGTGGTCGAAGCCGGATTCGAAATGGCCCGCCTCGACGGCGGCGGCGACCCCGAGGTGATGCTGCAGATACCACGCCTCGTCGAACAAGAGGTTCGGCGAATGGCGCTGCTTCTGTCCGAAATCCAAATAGTAAGCGCGCACGGCGTCCGGACCGCGATCACGCAGCGTCACGGCGACGTCAGGATGGCGCGCAAGATACCAGTCAGTGTCGAACTCCGCCCAGGCGATCTGGCCTTGACCGACCAGCGCCAGGGTTTGCCGGGCGGAACGCGGCTTCAGCACGATGGCGTCGCGGCGGCCAGGAAGCGTGCGCAAGCCGCATACACGGTCGTGGGCTCCAGCCCGGCGAGGCACGCAAGTTCACGGTGGCAATCCTGCGGTCGCGCTAGGTAACAGGGGCTGCACGCCATCGAGCGGCGTACCGCCACTGCGCGGGGGCCAAGCGGCGCCCACTCGGTCGCGTCGACCACGCCGGAATGAATGCCGACGGTCGGCACGCCAAGCGCTGCGGCGATGTGCTTCGGCCCGCTGTTATTGCCGACGAACAGCGCGCACGAGGAGAGAAGCCGGGGCAATTCCGCGAGCGGCACGTCGCCGATCAGCGACAGAACGGAGGCAGGCTCCGCCAGGCCCGCCAATATCTCCTCGCCGAGCGCTAGCTCGTCGCTGCCGCCGATGAGCACCACGCGCACGCCCTGGTTCTCGACGAGCCGATCGATCAGCTGGGCGAAATGGGCTACCGGCCACTGGCGCATCACATTGCCGACGCCGGGATGCACGCAGACCACCGGCCGGTCGAACCAGCGGCGTACCTCCGGCGATAAAAACTCCAGCGTGCCGGGCACTGCAGCCGAGACCATCGCGCGATCGCGGCGGCTGGCGGTGCCGATCGCCTCGATCAGGTTGAGCAGATCGTCTCCGACATGGCTGCGCTTTGGGTGCATTCCCCGATCGCCCTCCCACTCGAGGGCGACGTCCAGCCAGGGGAACTGGCCCAGATGGTCGAAGCCGGCGAGCAGGCGTGCTCCGGTGCGGCGTAGGATCTCGCGCGTGTCCAGATGTTTGCGAAGGTCAATCGCGAGATCGAACCGCTCCGGAGCCAGCTGGGCCGCCAAAGCGTCTAGCTCGTCGCCTTCTAGCGCCTTCTGACCAAGGCCAGAGCGGGCGTGGAAGAACTCAAAGCCGATGAAGTCATCGACCGCACCGGTCGCCACCGCGAACCCGCGCAGACCGGGGCTCCCGAGCAGGGTGATTCGCGCGCGGGGGAACAGGTCGCGCAGCCGCCGCAGCGCGGGGACGGCGGTGAAAAAGTCGCCGATGTGGTCGAGCTTTACCGCCAGCACGCGGCGGATGTCGTCGCGCGCGAACAGCGGGTGGCCGGAACAGATGAGCTCCGCTGGCTCCTCCTCCGGCACAAAATCATCGGTGCCGCGCGCGAGATTCGGACTGAAGAATGGATCGCCCTCGGCAAACAGCCGAGCCCACCGACGCTCGAAACCGCCAGTATCGAAACGGTCAGGCAGCTCGCCTCGGCTGGCCATCTCGTGATGGATCAGCGTCGCGTGCGGCGTGTAGACGACGGCGTGGCCGGCGCTGTGGACGCGCAAGCAAAAATCGAGATCATTATTGACGATCTCGTGCGCCTCGTCGAACCCGCCCAGGCTCTCGAACAGCGCGCGGCGGACCATCAGGCAGGCGCCCGTGACCGCGATCACGTCGCGTGTCGTGAGTGCCAGGCCAAAATAGCCCGGATCGCTCGCTTCGGCGAAGCGGAACGCGTGCCGGGCGGTGCCGAGCTGGGCCAAGAACATACCGGCGTGCTGCACACGCCCATCCGGATACAGGAGCCGCGGGCCAACGACACCGACTCCGGGCCGCACTGCCTGCTCCAGCATCGCATCGAGCCAGTCTGGCTGCATGATTTCGATATCATCGTTGAGGAACAGCAGGAACTCGCCCCGCGCCTCTTGAGCACAGCGATTGTTAAAGCGCGACCAGTTGAAACTGTCGTCGGCGTGGATCACGCGATCGGCGTGGGCGTGCAGCCAGTCCCGCCAATGCGCCTCTGACGCAGGAATGTTCTCGATGCAGATTATCTCGATGCGGCCGGGCGCGGTGCTGGCGCGCAGCGTCTCGACGCAGATTCGAACATGGCCGTTCGCGCCACAGGTTGGGATGATGACGGACACGAGACCTGGGACGGGCTCCGTCCTGCGCAGCCGGTAACTGCGTGGCGCACGGCCGGCCGCGATCTCGGCGGGAATGCCTCTCCGCTGGGCAGCAGCGGCCAGCGCCGCGCGCTCGCTCACGTCGCTCTCCTCGACCACTCCGCGCCGCACCAGCAGCGACGGCACATGGCGAACCGCGCGCGCGGCTTCCGCACAGCGCAGCACGAGATCGTACTCGCCTTCGCGCAGCAACCGGCGCGGAATCGCACCCACCGACGCCAGCAGCGGCGGGCGGGCGCACCAGAAGCGGCCGATATAGTTTGTCGAGAGCAACAGCCCCGGAGAGAAGCGTGGCTTGTAGAACGGCTCGCGCTCGCCCGTCACAGGACTAACGCGCGATTCGTCGCAGGTGAAAAAGTCAGCCTCCCGGTCGAGCCCGCTCGCAACCGCCATCTCGATCAGGGCATCGGCGCCCGGCAGGTCGCCAGGCCCGAGCAGCCCGAACAGCGTGTCCCCGGTCTCCGCCCCGAGCGGGCGACCGGCGGCATCGCGTCCGAGCACTTCGACTTGCCCATTGTCGCGTGCGAGAGCGACGGCCGCGCCGGCGAGCGACTGATCGGCCACGAGGAGCAGCCGCCAGTCCCCGTATGGCTGGCTTCGCAGCGCCTCGATCGTGTCCGCGGCGGCTGTGACGTGCTCGACGTCGCGCAGCGGCATCAGGAAGCGGAAGGCGGGATGCCAGTTCAGCCGGTTCAGCAGGTCGAGGTGCAGATCGAGTTCCGCCCGTGACAAGCGCCGGCGGATATCGAAGCGCGCTTCCGCTTCGGCCGGGTTACGCACGGTGAAGATAAAGCGCGTGCTGTGCTCGCGGCCATCGGGAGAGGCCACACGGACCGTCGCCTCGTGCGAGCCTTCCTTTAGCAGGCGGGGCGGGCAGTTGAAGACGAAGCCGCTGCGCAACGCTCCAGGCCAGTCCGGCAGCGCCGCCGCGACGTCCTGCCGCGCGGTTCCATAATGCGCGGCACCGGCCGGCTGTCCGTCGATCAGCACCGCGACCCGGTCAATGCCGTCCCGCGCCACCGCCCAGCCGGCGATGGTGAGCCGGCTCGAGACCGGCTCCGCCGCCACGCCGTTGCTCACCCCGGGGCTGTCCAGCTCGATGCGGAAATCTCGCGTCGAGGATACGAGGTCCGGCGAGGTCGGCCGTGCGACGAGCGGCTTTGCATGAATCGGCTGACTCAGTTCGGTATTCTTGCCAAGCCCATTGCGCGCGACCAGTCGCAGGGCGCCGGCACCCTCGTGCGGCGCAAGGCCCGACTTGGCGAACCGGAAACCCGACAACCGCGCGAACGGAATATCGGGAAAACTGGGCGCCACGTCGTCGCGGCGCAGCCCCAGCTCCGCCTCTCCCAGCGCCTCGCCGTCGAGAAACACCGTGACGGCGCTGATGCCCACCGCGCAGACGACCCAGCCTGAAACCGTCAGATCGCCCTCCGGCGACAGTTCCGCCTCATCGCAGTGCAGGTGGATCGAATGCTCGCCGCCCGAAGCCGCCGGGAGGAGCCGGGACGAAGCGACGGGAACGGTCGGAAGCCCGTCGACCGGCATCATCGTCTCTTGGAACGCCCCGTCCAGCGCCAGCGCCTGGATCGAGATCATCCCGCTCGACAGGGCTTCGGGCGCGACTGGCGCGTCGAAGGCGAAGCCGGACAGCGGCGCTTGTTCGTAGCTGGGATGCGCCCGGCCGACATCCGGGCGTGCCAGGCCGACGCGCGCGGCGCCCAGCCGGCGCTCGCCAGCAAAGAGCTGCACCGTCGCCAGCGCGTTCGCCACCACAACCCAGCCCGAGACCGAGAGCCGCCCCGATGGCGACAGCGTGGCGCGCTCGGCATAGAGGCAGATCGCCGGGGGCTGCCGCGATGTCTCGGTGGCGCTTGTCGCGCGGGAGGGCTCGATGAAGGCTTCCCCACCTTCGCCGTCGATCCGCAGGACCAGCGCTTCGCGAAGGGTCCGGCCATCGGCGAGCCGAGCCGCCAGTTCGACCTCGGTACGGGCTGGCAATAAGGCCCGCATCCGCGAGAGGATGAGATCGAAGCTTTCCGTGCTGCGCACGCCGTTTCCCGTCCGGCCGCCCGACATCCGCGACACGGCTACCCCGTCGGCCAGCAACGTGATGTCCTCGACCTCGACCGGAGCTTGGACGCGGCCGCGAATGATGAAGTCGAGTCGGCCCTCGACCCGACCCACCTGCACCCGCGGCGCGACCGTGAAGCGGGGCTCCACCTGATCCGGCCCGGATGGCAACCCGGCCGCCGGATCGCCGATCACGTCCGCCGTGCAACTGTCTGCCGGGCGCAACGCAGTCACTTCCGAAATATGAACTTCGGCAGATCGACGACGAGGTCGAGGCGATGCCGCGCCGCGAACTCGTCGGCCGCCTTCACCACGCCAGGCCAGCTCTCATGATAGTCGTCGCCGACGAGGAAGCCACCGGGCGTCACCAGAGGCCAGTAGACGTCCAGGTCGCGCGCGACCTCCTCATAGTCATGCGACGCATCGATGTGCACCACACCGGCGGTAATCCCGCGCGCCTGAAGGATCTTGGCCGCGCCCACCGAGGTCTGCGGCATCGGCACGACGAGATCGGCGACGCCATGCCCCAGCACATTGTTCGCGAACGTCTCGTAAAGGTCCGGACGACCCATGACTCGATCGAACAGCTCGCCTTCTTGTCCCCAATGCTCCGGCGAGCCGAGGAAGGTATCAACCGCGATCACACAGCCGTCGAGTTGGAGTTCGTCGATGATGCGGGCAACGTAGATCGTCGATTGCCCCTTCCAGACGCCCACGTCGATAAACAGCGCGTTCGGTGCCTCCTGGAGCAGCCGACGGAATGCCGGGTGCTGACCGTTCCAGCCCTGCACGCCCCCATTGTCCCGACCCTCCCGGAGCGCAGTCGGCCAGACGTTCCGGCCGTAAAGAGCCTGCATGAGCTGCGGTTGTCTCTGACGATGCATTCTCTTAGCCGTCGAAATGGTGGGAGGGAGCGGGATGGTGCTGGAGCTTGCAACCGCCGCCGGGATAGCCGCACCCTGAGAGAGGCGCGCGCGGGTGCCGATTGTCTCACAGGCGGCATCCAGTTCAGCGTCATAGGTAAGCGACTCGGCAAGGGCACGGCCAGCCTCGCCGATGGCGCGAGCACGCTGGTCGTCTGCCCGCAGCCATTCGATCTTTTCGACGAGGTCCGACATATCGGGTGCCACTGGAACGTAGTTCCGCCACGGAACAAGCCTATCGTAATACCATTGGCGATAACCCCTGGGAGAAGCGACTTTCAGGACAGGGCTGCCGGTCAGCAGCTTTTGAAACAAGCCGGCCCAGGCGTTCGTGTTGCCATCGATGTCGATTTGATATTTGTGGCGGGCGAATTCCTCGAACGGGCTGAAACCGCGGACGAGGCCAGCGGCTTCGACCTCCTCGCCTTCACCCGGACGCAGCTGCACGATGTTGGAGAACCCTGCATCGATCCGCTCCGGATGGCTTTGCGCCAATATGCACAATTGCGCCCGGGGCAGAGAGTGCCAACCGGCATCCACGCCGTTCCTCACGCCGGTTGTCGCTCCGCGCCAAAACGCGACGGTTCGTCGCTGATCCCACGGAACCGCAGCGGCATTCAGTCGGTTCCGGGTCTCCGCATAGCCTCTCGTCGTCAGGAAGTAATTGTCCGGCACCAGGACAAACTGCGGATCATTGCCACAGAACCCGAGACCTGGGACCGTCGCGGCATCGCCCACGTTCATGATCAGGCGCCCCGGCGCGCGGACCGCTCGCTCGCAGTACGCCGCGAACAGCGGAACGCAGCCGATCCACTGGCCCGCAAAGTGATCGCTATGAGCAACACCAGGCAGAAGCTGGCTGAGCCCGAAGGCACATGTTCCAGACGCGGTGATCGTGACCACGTGAGCACCCACGTCCGGGGCAGCCTGGTCGAAGGTCACGGCGAACCGCCCCGGCGCTGCGTATCGCGCGTCCAGGAAATGCGCGAGCAGATCCAGCCTTTGGGCGGCAAGGGCGAGCAAAATGAGGTTGCTGAAGAAGTGCGCGTTGGCGGGGAAAAGCTCCCGTCCCTGGGTCAGGATCTCCGCCAGCAATGCGTCGGAGATGTCGAACCGCCCGGCGGAAGCCGCCAGTTGCCCTTCGGCCGACAGCTCGACGAAGCCACGAAGTCCCGACCTCGCGACGATCTCGCGCAGCTGCGCGATCCTCATGCTGTCCCAGGGGAATACGGCCCGGTCGGGTCGCCCGCCAGCCCGCGCAAGCCCAGCGAGCTCCGCCACGTCGGGCCCTGCCATCTCGGTCACAGTCATTGGCCATTCACCGACGCGGGCTGGAGACGGCTTGCCGTCGGGCGAATTCGGCCATTGCCGGCAATCCAAGCGCGGATCAGGGTGCCATCCAATTCCGTCCTGCCCGAGGGCACGAACGAGAATCGACCGGCCCAGTCCGTTTTGCCTATGTCGAACACGTGCTCGGCGGGGCCGAATGGGAGCGGATCGCGCTGGATCTCACGCCCATCGGCGCCGAGAAAAAACACCGCGACGTATCCGCTTCCGACCGAGTTCGCATCGCTCCTCATGCTCACGTCCACCGTATATCGCGCGTTCGGCCGCACCTGAAACGGCTCCGTATTGTGCCATACCGACTTGCCGTGGCCGGCAACGAACGTGGAGAGAGAATGGTCGGCCGCCATCCAGCGTCGAGCCTCGCCGCCCATTTGGTCGTGGTAGCGCAACTGTCCGACCGTCACATCCGCCGCGCCGTGGCAGGAGCACTCCATATTAATCCGCAACCCAAATAAAGCAGATCTGGCGCGCGCCGGAACGGTTCCGGCGAGGTGGCGTTCCTGCAGTCCGTCGACACCATCGAGATCAACAGCGTCCAGGGTGACTCGAACGCCGGCAACCGGGGCGCCCATTGGGTCGGTGACACGGCCGAGAATGCGAGGCCCGTCGTGTTCAATCTCGATCCGTGCGGCCGGACGGGTCGCCTCAAGGACGAGATTCGTCAAGCTGCCTGGGCGGCTCTCCGGCAGCAGTCGCGTGGGACGAGGATCCCAGGTCTGGAAGATGTCCGCCGCGGGGACAATGCCGACCAGGTCATGAACATCCTGGAAGTGCTCCATCGCCCGGTCGGTCCAGGCTACGTCGTCTGCCGCTCTTGGATCGCCATTGTAGATGATTCCAAGGGAAATGCCTTGCCGCTCGAGCAAGGGCGATAGCCTGGCCAGGTCTGCTCGCCACGTCGCATTCCAATTAATATCGGCATGGAAGAAGCGGAGTGGGGTTCCCGTCGCCTCGCGAAAGACAGCGGACCACGCCGCGATTAGATCGGGCCATGCGGTCCCGAGCTTGGTCCCGACCGGCTCGATGTCGCCAATCTGTACATCGGGAAAGACGGACCGGATGATCGCGACGCTACGCGCGACGCCGCTTACAAGCTCCGCTAGGGACAGCCGGCACGAATGCGGCTCGTCCGCGACATGCCCGTACCAGAGCGGCTCGTCCATCGCCACGAAGGCCAGATTTCCTCCTGCCGCCTTTATCCGGCGCACCGAGCGCGCGGTGTCGCCCGCGTAGCCTTCCGTGCCGGCTCCACACGACGGTCCGGGTGGAACGAGGCCAGCTTCCCAAGCCAACGCAATCCCTCGACGGTCGAGATCGCGGAACACACGCCGCAGGACGTCATCGGGCGCCGCGTCGACGAGCGACGGGCCGACCTTGAAGACGGAGACCCGGCTTGCGACGGTCTGCCACGGAGCGTCGTCGGCGAAGAGGTCGAGATAATCGAGTGCGACATTCGGCCGCTCCGGGCCGCGCCCGTAGGGGTCGGTCGAGGCCAGCCACACCTCCGCGCCTCGCGCCGGGCCGTGCATCGCCACGCTTCCCGCTATCACCAGCAGCATGAACGCGAAGCCACGGAATTCCGTCACGGGGAGAGCTCGCCCACCATCCCGGTCTCAGCTGGAGCGAGCGACGATGTGCGTGTCAGCGCCGGCCAACGCGGACGCGTCCACGTCCCGATACCACGCGCTACCATGCTTTCCCGCCGCGAACCCCATCCGCGCATACAAATCCGCAACCACCCCGTTCTTCGCTGTCGGCACGTATTCGCCTACCAGCCGCCGCACCCCGCGCTGGCGCGCGATCTCCAGCAGCCCGCGCAAGATGAATGGCTCCGCCGTGCGGGAGAAGATGCGGCAGCTCATGAGCCAGCTGTCGATGCGTAAGCTCTCGCGCTCCTGCACCGCGATCAGGCTGGAGGTCAGGCCGTGATCGCCGAAACGGTCGGCGAGGCGGAAGGCGAGTACCACGGCGTCGTCCCGGGCGAGAAAGGCGCGGATCTCGGTTTCGGAGTAGCGCCGGGTGGTCAGGTTGAACTGATTGGTCTTCTGCTCGAGCTGAGCCAGGCGCGGAATGTCGGCCTCCGTAGGACGATACAGCCGACCAGTCATGGCGAGGCTGGCGAGATAGCCGTCGAGGTCGGTCTCGCTCACCTGCGCCCGCGCGGCCCGCGCCTCGGCGCGGGCGGCGTAAGCCTCGGTGCGGGAGAAATCCTCCGCGGTGAAATCCGCCATGTCGAACCAGTGCCCCGCGTCCAGCAGGGCAGGGAACTCCGCGGGCTCGGGGCCGAGTTCCACCACCGCCACCTCGGGCAATGCGCGGCGGATGAGGGCGCATTCCGCAGGGTTGTCGTCGGCGAACACGATGCTGTCGAGCCCGAGGTTCAGCGCCTCGGAGATGCGGCGCCAACCGGCCACCTTGTCGTTCCACGAGCAATCGAAGGCGGCGAAATCCGCCACCCGCAGAACCGCGCAGCGTTGCCAATCGGCGAAGGCTTCGCCCTCCGGCGAGCCGGGGCCGAGGCTCAGTCCCTCCGCGCCGTCATCGCCAATCACCCCGCCCCACAACGTGTTGTCGAGGTCGAGTGTCAGCACCTTTTTCCCCCGCCCGCAGGCCGAGCGCCAGGCGCCGCGGAATGCTGGGAGGTAGTCGGGCAGGAACCGCTGGTCGAAGCCGAGCCGGGCGCTGTGCCAGAACCGGTTTGCCGAAAAGCGCCGCGCGCCGACCGCGGCCGCGAGCCGTTCGAGATCGACCCATTGCACCCGGCCGCGCCCCGCCGCGACCAGCGCGTCATTCAGAGAGCGCACTTGGTTGAAAGGCGAAGCCGGGGCGAGCCGCTCCGCCATGCCCCGGTATTGCTCGACGGGCGGGACCAGGAGGTGCTGCACGACGCGGCAACCACGCGCCGCCAGCGCGTCCCAGACGCGGCCGAACATTGCTACCTTCGCCTCGATCGCCCCCGTCACCTCGGCGGCGGAGGATTCCAGGGGGAGCGCCTCGACGAGATCGCGCGCCTCGGGGGCGATCACCGCCAGTTCAGGGGCGAAGCCGTGCAGGGCCGAGGCGGGGTTCAGCGCCTCCTGCACATAGGCGCCGAACGGCGCCTGGTAGATGACCGGGAATACGCCTTCCTGTACGACCGCACAGGCGATTGCCCGGCTGAGATAGTCGATCGTCGCCGCGCCGAGGACGGCAATACGCTGCGCCGGGAGATCGGCCTGCACGCCCGCAACGTCGGCCAGTCCGGCCAGACGTTCCCCGGCCTGGAAGATCGCGGCGAGCGAAGGCGGCTTTTCGGCCCATGCCTGCCGAAGCTCGCTCAGCACGCGGGATGGCGAGATCGGCGTGTCAAGCATTAGCATCCTTCCGGGGCACCGATGGCGCGGCGCAATCTGCGCCAAGCCCGACGGCCAATTCAACCACGATGCGAAAGGAAAAACTGCCGCTCGCCCCGCGTATATCGGATCATTCTTCCCGAGTGCGCGTTGTGCGAGGGATTTTCCGAGGATTGCGCCGGATGTCTGATCTTCCCGTCTCGCCCATTCCCTCGCGCGCTCAGGTGGCCCCAGCGGAAGTGCCCGGCATCAATGCCCTGCTGACCCTAGCCGTCGCCGTCGTGTTCATCGCGGCGCTGTTCCTGGCGCGCGAGGTGCTGATCCCCGTGACGCTCGCGATTCTCCTGAGCTTTGTGCTGGCTCCGCTGGTCGGGGTCCTGCGCCTGGCCCGGCTGCCGCGCATTCCCGCCGTGCTGCTTGCCGTGCTCGTCGCCATCGGCATCATACTAGCCCTCGCCGGGCTGATCGGTGTGCAGATCGCGTCGCTGGTCGGCGACTTTCCGCGCTATCAGTACACGATCGAGCAGAAGGTCGAGACGGTCCAGCACGCCACCACCGATCGGCTGTCCAAGCTGATGAACCAGCTCGGGCACCAGCTCGACCACGGCGCTCCTGCCGCCCCCAATCAGCCGCCGGCCGCCGCCGATGGCGAAAGCGAGCCGAAGCCGCTGCCGGTCGAAGTCCATCAGCCCAGCCCGTCGCAGATGGAGCTGGTGCAGCGCTACCTCGCCCCGGTGCTGAGCCCGCTCGCGACACTCGCCATCGTGGTCATTGTCTCGATATTCGTCCTGCTGCAGCAGGAGGATTTGCGCGACCGGCTGATCCGGCTGTTCGGCTCGCGCGACTTGCACCGCACCACGGTCGCGATGGATGACGCGGCCCGGCGGCTCAGCAAGTACTTCCTCACCCAGCTCGCGATCAACGCCAGCTTCGGCGTCATTATCGGCGCCGGACTGTTCTTCATCGGCGTGCCGAGCCCGATCCTGTTCGGGGTGATGGCCGCGCTGCTGCGCTTCGTGCCTTATATCGGTGCCCCCCTCGCCGCGCTTTTCCCGATCGCGCTGGGTGCGGCCGTGGACCCCGGCTGGTCGACCGTGCTGTGGACCGTCGGGCTATTCCTGGTCGTCGAGCCGATCATGGGCCAGGTGGTGGAACCTGTGCTCTACGGGCACAGCACCGGCCTGTCGCCGTTCTCGGTCGTGGTGGCGGCGATATTCTGGACCTGGCTATGGGGTCCGATCGGGCTGATCCTCTCGACGCCGCTGACCCTCTGCCTGGTGGTGCTCGGCCGCCACGTGGACCGGCTGGAATTCCTCGATGTCCTGCTCGGCGACCGTCCGGCGCTGACCCCGGTCGAGAGCTTCTATCAGCGGATGCTCGCTGGCGACCCGGACGAGGCGATCGACTACGCCGAACTGCTGCTGAAGGACCGTTCGCTGTCCTCATATTACGACGAAGTGGCGCTAAAGGGCTTGCAGCTCGCCGCGCACGACGTGACGCGCGGGGTGCTGCAGCCCGAGCAGCTGGAACGGATGAAGGACGCGATCGCCAGCCTCGTCGATGATCTCGCCGACCACGACGACGTGGACCCGGCCCCGGACGAGGCGGATGACGGTCCCGCCGCGCCGACCCGCGCTGAGCGCGCGATACCCGCCGAACCGGCCCCCGCCGCCGAGCCGCCGGATCGGGATGCGCTGCCGGAGGCCTGGCGCGGCGAGGGCGCTGTGCTCTGCGTCGCCGGGCGCGGGCCGCTGGACGAGGCAGCCGCGGCAATGCTGGCACAGTTGCTGACCAAGCACGGCCTCGGGTCTCGGGTGGAGCCGCACAGCGCTGTCTCCCGCTCGGGTATCGCCAACCTCGATGTGAGCGGCGTGGCGATGGTGTGCATCTCCTACCTGGAGATCACCGGGACGCCTTCGCACCTCCGCTATTTATTGCGGCGGGTGCGCCAGAAGGCGCCCGACGCGCCCATCCTGGTCGGGCTCTGGCCGGCAGAGGAGGCGGTGCTGCGCGACGAGCGGCTGCGCGCGGCGGTGGGCGCCGATTATTACGCAACATCATTGCGCGAGGCCGTCACGGCGTGCCTGGGGGCGGCGCAGGGCGCGGAGCAAGCCACCCCGCGCGCGGCCTGATCCTATCCAACCCCGATTGACCGGCCCGGAGTGTCGGGAGCAACTGCGAGCCGTTCCCGCCGCTTGAAGGCCGCTCATGCTCCTGACCCTCGCGATCCTGCTCGCGACCGCCGTTCTGATGGTGTCCCTCTCGCGCCGGCTGGGGTTCGGCAGCGTGCTTGGCTATCTCGTCGGCGGCGCACTCATCGGACCATCCGGGCTGCGGCTGATCACGGGAGTCGACGAGATCGCCGGCGTATCCGAGCTTGGCATTGTCATGCTGCTGTTCTTGATCGGGCTGGAAGTGCGTCCCCAACGTCTCTGGGTGATGCGGCGCGCGGTCTTCGGCCTGGGCACCGCTCAGGTGGTGGTGACGGCGGCGGCCCTTGCCGCGGGAGCGCACTGGTTCGGCGCCGCCTGGCCGGCCGCCACAGTGCTGGGGGCGGGGCTGGCGCTGTCCTCGACCGCCATCGTTCTGCCGATGCTGGCCGAGCGGGATCTGCTGGGCCAGCGCTCGGGCCGCGACACGTTTTCCGTGCTGCTGTTCCAGGACCTCGCCTTCATCCCCATTGTCGCGGCGATCCCGCTGCTGGCCGGCAGCCAGCATCCCGACCACGTACCCTGGCTCGATGTCGTCCGAGCGGTGGCGGCGATCGCTGCCATCCTGGTCGGCGGCCGGTTCCTGATCCGCCCCGCCTTCCGCGCCATCGGCGGCGCCCGCACGCCGGAGGTTTTCACCGCGCTGGCGCTGTTCGTGGTCGCGGGAAGCGCCTCGCTGGCGCACGCGGCCGGGCTCTCGATGTCCCTCGGCGCATTCCTCGGCGGGGTGTTGCTGTCCGACTCGGAGTACCGGCACGAGGTCCAAGCCGACGTCGAGCCGTTCGAGGGCCTGCTGCTCGGCTTCTTTTTCCTCTCGGTCGGCATGTCGGCCAACCTGCCGCTGGCGCTGCAGGAACCCTGGTTCTTCGCCGCCGCGGTCCCCGGCTTGATGCTGGTGAAGATCGCGGTGGCCTTCCCGCTCGGCCGGCTCGCGCGGCAATCGAATCGCGCCGCCATACGCTTCGCGCTGGCCCTGCCGCAGGGCAGCGAATTCAGCTTCGTCCTGTTCTCGGCGGCCATTGGGGCCGGGGCGCTGACGCAAGCGGCCTCGGATCGGGCGACCTTGGCGATCGCGCTGTCGATGGCGGCAACGCCGCTGCTGTTCGCCCTGTCGGAGCGGCTGCTGATCCCTCGGTTCGAATCGCACCCGCAGCCCGCTTACGACGCAATCCGCGACGACGGCGCCTCCGTCATCATCTGCGGCTTCGGCCGGGTCGGGCAGATCATCGGCCGCGTCCTCAGAATGCGTGGCATTGCCTTCACCGCCCTGGAACAGAGTTCGGAACAGGTCGAGGTGGTCCGTCGCTTCGGCAACAAGGTGTACTACGGCAACCCGGCACGGCCCGACCTCCTGCGCGCCGCCGGCGCCGAGCGCGCCCGCCTGCTGGTGGTCGCCCTCGACAACCCGGAAGAGACACTGCGTGTCGTCGACGTGGTGCGGCGCACCTTCCCTCGGCTCAAGCTGCTGGTGCGCGCCCGCAATCGCCGCCACGCGCATCTGCTGATGGATCGGGGCGTGACTCGGCTGGTGCGGGAGACGTTCGGTTCCAGCCTGCGCATGGGCGAGATGGCGCTCGAGGACCTCGGCATCGCGCCCGAGGAGGCCGAGCGCGCGGTGCGGCTGTTCGCCGAGTATGACGAGCGCAACTTGATCGAGAGCCACGCCTACTACGACGACGAGCGACAGCTCATCCAGAGCACCAAGCAGGCCGCGGACGAGCTGACCGACCTGTTCGAGGCCGACCAGCGCGAACGCGAGCAGCCGCGCGCCGCCGAGTGAGGCGTCAGGCCGCCTTGAGCGCGAGCAGCCCCTGGGCCACGAGGGTCTCGGCGATCTGCACGGCGTTGAGCGCCGCGCCCTTGCGGAGATTGTCGGAGACGCACCAGAAGGAGAGCCCGTGCTCCACGGTCGGGTCCTTGCGGATGCGGCTGACGAACACCGCGTCCTCGCCGGCGCATTCCGCCGGAGTGATGTAGCCGCCGTCCTCGCGCGTATCCATCACGGTGACACCCGGAGCATCGCGCAGCACGGCGCGGGCCTCGGCGGCGGTGACGGGGTGCTCGAACTCGACTGTGACCGCCTCGGCATGGCCGATGAACACCGGGACGCGCACGCAGGTCGCGATCACCTTGATGTCTGGGTCGAGGATCTTGCGGGTCTCGACCACCATCTTCCACTCCTCCTTGGTCGACCCGTCCTCCATGAACTTGTCGATATGGGGAATGCAGTTGAAGGCGATCTCCTTGGTGAACTGCTCCGGCTTGATCGGATCGTTCACGAACGTCGCCTTGGTCTGCCGGAACAGCTCGTCCATCCCCTCCTTGCCGGCGCCCGAGACGGATTGGTAGGTGGCCACCACCACGCGGCGGATCTTGAACCGGTCGTGCAGCGGCTTCAGCGCGACCACCATCTGGATGGTGCTGCAATTCGGGTTGGCGATGATGCGGCGCTTGGCGAAGCGCGAGAGGTGCTGCGGGTTGACCTCAGGCACCACCAGCGGAATGTCGGGCTCCATGCGGAACTGGCTGGTGTTGTCGATCACCACGCAGCCCGCCGCCGCCGCCCGAGGGGCATGGACGGCAGAGATCGCCGCCCCTGGGCTGAACAAGCCGATGTCCCAGCCAGTGAAATCGAAGCTGTCGAGCCCCTTCACCTTGAGCACGGTCTTGTCGCCGAACGAGACCTCGGAGCCGGCCGAACGGCCGGACGCGACCGCCGCCACTTCCGTCGCCGGGAAGTTGCGCTCGGCCAGGGTTTTCAGCATCTCGCGCCCGACCGCCCCGGTGGCGCCGACGACCGCGACCCTGTAGCCCATGTCTGCTAGCTCCTGCTCATGCGAACTGCGGAGAGCTAGCTGCGCGGGGCACGAGTAGCAAGGATTTCCCGCGCAGGACTGGACTGCCCCTTTCACCCCAACGGAATTCCTTCCGCCATCTTTCCCCGGGGGGCGGTTCGCTTGCGGGAAGGAGGTGGAATGAATTCCGCCCTACAAGGATTGGGTTTTTCCCCTGGGGTGCGCGCGGCGCCAGACTTCCAGCAGCTTGGCCTCGTCCACCGACGTGTAGCGCTGGGTGGTGGACAGGCTGGCGTGGCCCAGGAGTTCCTGGATCGAGCGTAGGTCGGCGCCGCCGGCGAGCAGGTGGGTGGCGAAGGAGTGACGCAGGGCATGCGGCGTGGCGTGCTCGGGCAGGCCGTTGAGGCGGCGGAAGTGGCGCAGGGTGCGCTGGGCCACCGCCGGATCGAGCCGCTTGCCGCGCGCGCCGACGAATAGCGGGGCGTCGGGCTGGCCGATCGGGTGGTATGGCAGCCATGCGGCAATGGCGGCGCGCACCGCCGGCAGCACCGGCACGATGCGCTGCTTGGCGCCCTTGCCAGTGACGCGCAGCGGCGCTTCGGCGCCGGGCAGCGGCGCGTCGCGCACATCCAGCGCCAGCGCCTCCGCTATCCGCAGGCCGCAGCCATAGAGCAGGGTGAACAGGGCGGTGTCGCGCGCCTGCATGGCGGCGATGTCGGACATCTCAGCGATGTCGCTTGCCACCGCGCGGGCGTCGGCCGGCTGGAGGGCGCGGGGCACCGGAGGCCGCACGCGGGGAGAGCCGAGCAGCGTGAGCCCCGCATTGGCGACCCCGTGCCGGCGCGCGAGATAGCGGAAGAAGCTCTTCACCGCCGAGAGGTGCCGGGCGCGAGTGGCGTTGACCTTGCCGAGCGCCGCCTCGTCGGCCAGCCACGCGCGGAAATCGGCGGTTCGTAGCCCGGCGAGCGCCCGCATGTCGGGCTCGGCGCCGAGATGGCGGGTGAGGAAGCCAAGGAAGCCGGCGATGTCGGTGCCGTAGGCCTCGACCGTGAGTGGTGAAGCCCGGCGCTCCTGGCCGAGCCATTGCAGGAACGCTTGCCGGGCTGCTTCGCCGGTCAACGCGCGAGAGCGGTGGCGACCGCGCGGCCAAGGAAGGCCAGCGCCCCCGCGCCCTGGCCGGGCTCCAGCAGTGAGCGGTCGCGTGCTACCAGGGCGAGCAGCGCGGGCGCGCCCGGCGTCGGGACGCGTACAAGGGCATCATGCCGGGCCAGCCGCGCCGCCTCCGCGTGGATCACCACCGCGTCGGCCGGGGCGTCGCGGAACACCACGTCCCGCCCGCCGAGCGCCGCCGCCACCGTGCCGGGCGGCAGGCTGCGGACGCCGGGTAGATGGGCTTCGACGCACAGTGCTACCGCGTCCAGCCCGAGCACGCCGGGCAGCTCGCCGCTCAGGCAATCGAGCGTGTCGGTGGCCCGCATGAGGGCGAGTACTGCCTCCTGCACGCGGGCGGTGAGCCCGGCCGTGGCGCGGCCGGCGGCGAGGATGAAATCGGCCCGCTGCGCCATCTCCGCTGCGTGTGCGCGCTCGGCCCGCAGCATCGCCGCCATGTGGTCGGCGAGCGGCTCCCCGTGTATGCGGCGGGGCGGCGTCAGAGCGCGGTAGAGTTCCGGGTTGTCGGCCAGCCAGGAGGGGTTCTCGCGCAGGAAGGCTTCGACGGCCTCGGCGGCCCCGCGCTCGGGTTTGCGATAGGCGGAGGTCATAGCCCCTGCGGGCTCGCGGGGGCGGGGTCGGCGAAGAACGTCATGCGCGGGGTCCGGTTTGCTTGTACGCCTGGAGCCGGTGGCGGCTGGGAGCACACACTACAGGATGGCCGAGCGCGACAGGAAGCAAACGCGACGGGTCCCCGTCATGCTGCCTTTTCCCTTCCCAGGTCCGTTCGACTACCGCGTCCCGGCCGACCTCGATCCGGCGCCGGGCGACGTGGTGGTGGTGCCGCTGAACGGGCGCGAGCAGGTGGGGGTGGTGTGGGATGCGCCGGTCGATCGGGGCGTGCCGGATGCCAAGCTCAAGCCGCTGGCGGCGATCCTCGATACGCCGCCCTTGCCAGAGGTGTCGCGGCGCTTCGTGGACTGGGTGGCGGCTTATACGCTGGCGCCGCCGGGCGAGGTGATGGCGATGGCGCTGCGCCTCGTTCCCGGTCAGGCACACGCGCCGCTCTCGGGCTGGCTGCCAAGCGGGGCGGAGCCCGAGCGGCTGACCGACGCGCGGCGGCGGGTGCTCGGCGTGCTGGCCGACGGCCGCCCTCGCGCCACCCCGGCGCTGGCGCGCGAGGCGGGGGTCGGCGCCGGCGTGGTGCGCGGGATGGCGGAGGCCGGGTTGCTCTCGCCGGTGCCGCTGCCCGTCGCGCCGCCTTTCGCCATCCCCGACCCGGCGCATCCACGCGCCCCGCTTTCGGCCGAGCAGGCGACGGCGGCCGAGGCGCTGGAGCAGGCCGTCGGCGATCGGGCGTTCTCGGTGACGCTGCTCGACGGCGTGACCGGCTCGGGCAAGACGGAGGTGTATCTGGAGGCGATCGCCGAATGCCTCCGGCTCGGGCGGCAGGCGCTGGTGCTGCTGCCGGAGATCGCGCTCTCCTCGCAGTGGCTCGCGCGCTTTGAGCGGAGGTTCGGCGTGCAGCCGGCGATCTGGCACTCGGAACTCACGTCGCGCACGCGCCGGATCACCTGGCGCGCGGTGGCGGACGGGGTGGCGCCGGTGGTGGTGGGCGCGCGCTCCGCCCTCTTCCTGCCGTTTCCCGATCTCGGCCTGGTCGTGGTCGACGAGGAGCACGAGACGGCGTTCAAGCAGGAGGATGGGGTGGTCTACCACGCCCGCGATCTTGCGGTGGTGCGGGCCCGCCTCTCCGCCGCGCCGGCCATCCTGGTCTCGGCCACGCCAAGTCTGGAGACGGTGGCGAATGTCGAGGCCGGGCGCTATCGGCGCCTGACGCTTACGGCACGGCACGGCGGGGCGGTGTTGCCCACGGTGGCGGCGATCGATCTGCGCGAATCGCCGCCTGAGCGCGGGCGCTTCCTGTCGCCGCCGCTGATCGCGGCGGTGCGGGAGACCCTGGGGCGCGGCGAGCAGGCGATGCTGTTCCTCAACCGCCGGGGCTATGCGCCGCTCACTCTGTGCCGCCATTGCGGCCATCGGATGCAGTGCCCGAACTGCACCGCCTGGCTCGTGGAGCATCGCATCCGTCGGCAGCTGCAATGCCACCATTGCGGCCACGCCGTGCCGATCCCGCCCGAGTGCCCGGCCTGCGGCGCGGCGGCGAGCCTCACCCCCGTGGGACCGGGCGTGGAGCGGATCACCGAGGAGGCGACGGCGGAATTCCCGGAGGCGCGGCGGCTGGTAATGGCGAGCGACACCATGCCCGGCCCGCACGCCGCGGCGGAGGCGGCCCGCGCCATCGAGGCACGCGAGGTCGATCTCATCATCGGCACGCAGATCGTCGCCAAGGGCTGGCACTTCCCGCATCTCACCCTGGTCGGCGTGGTGGACGCCGATCTCGGGCTGGCGGGCGGCGACCTGCGTGCCGCCGAGCGGACGGTGCAGCTGCTGCACCAGGTGGCGGGGCGCGCGGGGCGGGCGGAGGCGCCGGGACGGGTGCTGCTGCAGACCTTTAGCCCCGAGCATCCGGTGATGCAGGCGCTGGTCGAGGGCGATCTCGCCGCCTTCATGGCGCGCGAGGCGGCGCAGCGCCGGCCCGGCCACTGGCCGCCCTTCGGCCGCCTCGCCGCGGTGATCGTCAGCGCCGACACCGCCGAGCAGGCCGACGCGCTGGCCCGCGATCTCGGCCGCGCCGCGCCGCATGGCGAGGGGTTCACCGTGCTCGGCCCGGCGCCCGCGCCGCTCGCGCTGCTGCGCGGGCGGCATCGGCGGCGGCTGCTGCTCAAGACGCGGCGCGACATCGCGGTGCAGCCGATCCTGCGCGACTGGCTCGCCCGTGTGCCGGTGCCGCGCGGCGGGCGGGTGGATGTCGACGTCGATCCGGTGTCATTCTTGTAGGGCGGAAGGAGCGCAGCGTATTCCGTCATTCGGGCGCGCGGTGCAGAAGGCGGAATGCGCTTCGCTTTTCCGCCCTACGAGTCGGGTCTGCCCGTGTTGCGTGGGCGCACCCCCCATGCTATTCGCCCGGCGCCGGGCCGAATGGGCCGGTTTCTGTGCATGGCCGCCTCGACCGATGGCCTGGGCGGCTCTTTTGATGATGGAACGGTGACATCGTGGCGGCTCAATCCGCTTCTTCTGGCGCGACGACGATCTCGACCGGCGGCGGCTTGGCCGGCCGCTATGCCTCGGCGCTCTACGCGCTGGCCGACGAGAACCATACGTTGGATGCGACCGTCGCCGAGATGGACGGGCTGGGGCGGCTGATCGAGGCGAGCGCAGATTTCCGCCGGCTGCTCGACAGCCCGCTGATCGACGTGAACCAGGCGAGCCGCGCGGCGCGCGCCGTGCTGTCCGCCGAGGGCTTTTCCAAGACCGTGCAGGATTTCATCGGCGTGGTGGCGGCCAATCGCCGGCTGCGCGATCTGCGCGAGATCGTCCACGCCTTCGCCGACCTGGTCGCCCAGAAGCGCGGCGTCATCACGGCGCAGGTCGCCTCGGCGCATCCGCTTTCCGACGTGCAGCGCCAACGGCTGCGCGCCCGGCTGATCGAAGCCGGCTATAGCAACGTCAATATTCTGGAGCAGGTCGAGCCTGATCTGCTGGGCGGGATGGTCGTGAAGATCGGCGCCCGCCTCTACGACACCAGCCTCAAATCCCGTCTGCAGCGCCTGCAGTACGCCATGAAGGGAGCCGCCTAAATGGAGATCCGCCCGGCAGAGATCTCGGAGATCCTGAAGAAGCAGATCGCCGCGTTCGACACGGAAGCCAACGTCGCCGAGACCGGCCAGGTGCTGAGCGTCGGTGACGGGATCGCGCGCGTGTTTGGCCTGCAGAACTGCATGTCCGGCGAGATGGTGGAGTTCCCCGGCGCCGGCATTCGCGGCATGGCGCTGAACCTCGAGACCGACAATGTCGGCGTGGTGATCTTCGGCGACGACAAGCAGATCCGCGAGGGCGACACCGTCGCGCGGACGGGCTCGATCGTCGAGGTGCCGGTGGGCGACGGGCTGCTCGGCCGCGTGGTGGACGCGCTCGGCAACCCGATCGACGGCAAGGGGCCGATCCAGGCCACCGAGCGCCGCCGCGTCGACGTGAAGGCGCCCGGCATCATCCCGCGTCAATCGGTGCACGAGCCGATGCAGACCGGGCTCAAGGCGATCGACGCGCTGATCCCCGTCGGCCGCGGTCAGCGCGAGCTCATCATCGGCGATCGCCAGACCGGCAAGACGGCGGTGATCATAGACACGATCATCAACCAGAAGGGCATCAACGCCGGCGGCGAGGAAGGCAAGAAGCTCTACTGCATCTATGTCGCGATCGGCCAGAAGCGCTCGACGGTGGCGCAGCTGGTCAATACGCTCGAAGAGAACGGCGCGATGCAGTACTCCATCGTCGTCGCGGCCACCGCGTCCGACCCGGCGCCGATGCAGTTCCTCGCTCCCTACGCGGGCTGCACGATGGGCGAGTTCTTCCGCGACAACGGCCGCCATGCGGTGATCTTCTACGACGATCTATCGAAGCAGGCGGTCGCGTACCGCCAGATGTCGCTGCTGTTGCGCCGGCCGCCTGGGCGCGAGGCTTATCCGGGCGACGTGTTCTATCTGCACTCCCGCCTGCTCGAGCGCGCGGCGAAGATGTCGAACGCGATGGGCGCGGGCAGCCTCACCGCGCTGCCGGTGATCGAGACGCAGGCGGGCGACGTGTCCGCCTACATCCCGACCAATGTGATCTCGATTACGGATGGGCAGATCTTCCTCGAGACCGAACTGTTCTTCCGCGGCATCCGCCCGGCGGTGAATGTCGGCCTCAGCGTGTCCCGCGTGGGCTCGGCGGCGCAGATCAAGGCGATGAAGCAGGTCGCCGGGCGCATCAAGCTGGAGCTTGCGCAGTATCGCGAGATGGCGGCGTTCGCGCAGTTCGCCTCGGACCTCGACGCTTCGACGCAGCGCCTGCTGGCACGCGGCGCCCGGCTCACCGAGCTCCTGAAGCAGCCGCAGTACAGCCCGGTTCCGGTCGAGGAGCAGGTGGTCTCGCTGTTCGCCGGCACGCGCGGCTATCTCGACAACATCGATGTCGGCCAAGTGGGCCGGTTCGAGACGCAGATGCTGTCGGAGCTGAAATCGCGCGAGCCGGGCATCCTCGAATCGATCCGCAACGACCGCGAGATCAAGCCGGATGTCGAGAAGTTGCTGGTGACGTTCATGGACAACTTCATGAAGTCGTTCGCGTAACGGGACTGAGGCGTAGGGCGGAATTCATTCCGCCCGTAACGGGTAGGATGCAATGCCAAGCCTGAAGGATCTGCGGACACGCATCAACAGCGTGAAGTCGACGCAGAAGATCACCAGCGCCATGAAGATGGTCGCGGCCTCGAAGCTGCGCCGCGCGCAGTCGCAGGCGGAGGCGGCGCGGCCCTATGCCGAGCGCATGGAGCGGGTGCTGGTGGCGCTCGCGCAGTCGGTGCGGGGCAGCCCGACCGCCCCGCGGATGCTGGTCGGCACCGGCGCGGATCGCGTGCACCTGATCGTCGCCGTCACCGGCGATCGCGGCTTGGCGGGGGCGTTCAACTCCAGCATCGGGCGCGCGGCGCGGAATCTCGCGCGGCGCCTCGAAGCCGAGGGCAAGACGGTCAAGATCTTCGCTGTGGGCCGTAAGGGGCGCGACTTGCTGCGTCGCGAGATGGCGGAGGCCCTCATCGGCGACGTCAGCTATGCGGGCAAGAAGCGCGTCGAGTTCTCCGACGCGGAGGAGATTGCCCAGCGCATCACGGCGATGCTGGCGGCCGGCGAGATCGACGTCGCGACGCTGGTGTACAACCGGTTCCATTCGGTGATTTCGCAGATCGTCACCGAAACGCAGCTCATCCCCGTGCCGGTGCCGGAGGGTGCCGAGCAGGCGGAGCCGCCGGCTTCGCGCGCGATGTACGAGTTCGAGCCGGACGAGGAGACGATCCTCGCGCGGCTGCTGCCGCAGAATCTGGCGATTCAGATCTATCGCGCCCTGCTGGAAAGCAGCGCCGGATTCTACGGCGCGCAGATGACCGCGATGGACAACGCGACACGCAACGCGGGCGACATGATCAAGCGCCTGACGCTCAACTACAATCGGGCGCGGCAGGCGAATATCACCAAAGAGCTCATCGAGATCATCTCCGGCGCCGAAGCCGCCGTCTGAGACGCGAGGAACAAGACCAATGGCAAGCAACATCGTCGGCCGCGTGACGCAGGTTCTGGGCGCCGTCGTGGACGTCCAGTTCGACGGCGATCTGCCGTACATCCTGAACGCGCTGAACACCAAGCTGCAGGACCGCACGCTGGTTCTTGAGGTGGCGCAGGAGCTCGGCGAGCGCACCGTGCGTTGCATCGCGATGGACAGCACGGACGGACTGGTGCGCGGCCAGGAAGTGGTAGACACCGGCGCGCCGATCTCGATGCCGGTTGGGCCGGAGACACTGGGGCGCATCATGAACGTGATCGGCGAGGCGATCGACGAGCGTGGCCCGATCACGACCAAGACCACTTATCCGATCCATCGCGAGGCGCCGACCTTCGAGGATCAGGCGACGTCGGCGGAAATCCTTGTCACCGGCATCAAGGTGGTGGATTTGCTGGCGCCCTACCTGAAGGGCGGCAAAATCGGCCTGTTCGGCGGCGCCGGCGTGGGCAAGACGGTGCTCATCCAGGAGCTCATCAACAACATCGCCAAGGCGCATGGCGGCGTGTCGGTGTTCGCGGGCGTGGGTGAGCGCACCCGTGAGGGCAACGACCTCTACCACGAGATGATCGACGCCGGCGTCATCAAGCTCGGCGAGGGCACCACCGAAGGTTCCAAGGTGGCGCTGGTCTACGGCCAGATGAACGAGCCGCCGGGTGCCCGCGCGCGCGTCGGCCTTTCGGGCCTCACCGTCGCCGAGTATTTCCGCGACGAGGAAGGCCAGGACGTGCTGTTCTTCGTCGACAACATCTTCCGCTTCACGCAGGCGGGCGCCGAGGTGTCGGCGCTGCTCGGTCGCATCCCCTCGGCGGTGGGCTATCAGCCGACACTCGCGACCGACATGGGCGCGCTGCAGGAGCGCATCACCTCGACCAACAAGGGCTCGATCACCTCGGTGCAGGCGATCTACGTGCCTGCGGACGACCTCACCGACCCGGCGCCGGCCACCTCCTTCGCCCATCTGGACGCGACGACGGTGTTGTCGCGGCAGATCGCCGAGCTCGGCATCTATCCGGCGGTGGACCCGCTGGACTCCACGTCGCGCTCGCTCGACCCGCGCATTGTCGGCGAGGAACACTACAACGTGGCGCGCGAGGTGCAGCGCATCCTGCAGACGTACAAGTCGCTGCAGGACATCATCGCCATTCTGGGCATGGACGAGCTCTCCGAGGAGGACAAGCTGGTGGTGGCGCGGGCGCGCAAGATCCAGCGCTTCCTGTCGCAGCCCTTCCACGTGGCCGAGGTGTTCACCGGCTTCCCCGGCATCTTCGTTCCCGTCGCCGATACGATCCGCAGCTTCAAGGCGATCGTCGCAGGCGAGTACGACCATCTGCCGGAGGCGGCGTTCTACATGGTCGGCACCATCGAGGAAGCGGTGGCGAAGGCGGAGACGCTGAAGACCGCCGCGTGATTGATGGCGGAATGAATTCCGCCCTACGCGGGGCGGAATTCATTCGGCCGCTGCTTGCCAAGGAATTTTTCTGATGCCCGTGGGCCTCGAGATCGTCAGCCCGGAGAAGCTGCTGCTGTCGCGCCCGGTCGACATGGTGGTGATCCCCGCATCCGAGGGTGATCTCGGTGTGTTGCCGGGACACTCGCCGATGATCGTGATGCTGCGCGGCGGCACCATCCGTATTCACGAGGGCGGCCAGGTGACGAGCACGCTATTCGTGTCGGGCGGCTTCGCGGAGATCACGCCGGAGCGCTGCACGGTGCTCGCCAGCGAGGTGCTGCCGCCGGCCGAGCTGTCCCGCGCCGAGGCGGATCGCCGCCTCGCTGAGGCTGAGGCCGCGTATGCCGCTGCCGACAAGATGGACGTGGCCGCCCTGGAAGCAGAGATGGACCGGATGCAGTCCGCCCGCGCCATGCGCGAGGCGGCTGAGGCGCCCTGATCCGCCTTTCTCGGGCTGGCGGCGCACGTAGTCGCCGGGATCGCGCTGCACCGATCGAGCCATTGCACGCGAAGCGCTGCTGGCCATCGTGGGTGCGCTGGCGGAATGTAAGCTCGTCTTCTCTCGCCGACCATGACGATATTGGGTCGGCGTCCTGAGCCAAGCGCCCGAATTTGCAGACTGAGCTAAGCCGGGCAGCAATGGGCCTGACCCGGCCATCGGCCGCGAGACGCGATCCGGTCCTCGCCGGGAGGCACTGAGGCGATCACGGGTTGGAGACCGTGGTGTGCGGACGATCCAGGCTGGCGACGCATTTGGGACTTGACGCTAACATTAACTAACTGCATGATCTCCCGGTCATGAGCCCCACCGTGTCCCCCTCACCCCCAAGCGGCCTGATGGCCCGCTTCGCCGCGCTGATCGGGGCGATCGTGTGGGGGTTGAGCGACAGCCTGGAGCGGCAGCGGCGGTTTGGCTGGGGAGAGGCGTGGCTGGCGCCGATGGCCGAGGTGCTGCGGGGCTATCTCGCCCACACCCTGGCGCGGTTCACCGCCCTGCACGCAA
>JAFKFI010000154.1 GCA_017307285.1 Alphaproteobacteria bacterium
AAGGCGCTGCTACGCAAGGCCGCAGCCCGCACCCGCGAAGCGCTCTGGAACGCAATCGGGCACCTCCTCAAAGCTTTCAGTCCAGACGAGTGCCGATCATATCTCCACCACGCCGGCTATGCCTCCGAGTAAACCGAAAATGCTCTAAGGGCCTGTGATCCGCTTCATACCGTGAGCGACACGTCACCCCCGATACTCCCCCTACGCCGAACGCGGATCGACCGCACGGCGGGGAGAGGAGATCCGAGATGGGCAATTTCGACCTGAACCCGCGCGAGCTGACCGATCTTTCCGATCTGTCCCCGCGCCAGCGCAAGGCCCTCCGCCAGACATTCGTGATCGCCGCCATCTGCATCTGCGCGATCGTCGCCAACATCCTCGTGCAGGGCGCCAGCCCGGACGCCATGCGGATCGCCCAGGCCAACCAGGCG
This sequence comes from Alphaproteobacteria bacterium, assembly GCA_017307285.1. Taxonomy (GTDB): domain Bacteria; phylum Pseudomonadota; class Alphaproteobacteria; order Acetobacterales; family Acetobacteraceae; genus JAFKFI01. The sequence continues at coordinate 432 of JAFKFI010000154.1, forward strand.
GCCAACGTCATCGTCCAGTAGGCACGGCTCACCCCTTCAGGGGAGCGCAAGCCTCCCGCAGCCAGGCGCGCGCCGGAGCATCGAGCTCCGGCCCCACCTCGGCCAGCACCCTTGCGTGATAGGCGTCGAGCCAGTCCCGCTCCCAAGGCTGGAGCAGCGTAGGGTCGAGCAGCCGACGATCGAAGGGTGCAAGGGTGAGGGTCTCGAAGCGCAGGAACGGCTTGGCCGCACCGGACAGTTCCGCCGGCTGCACCAGCAACAGGTTCTCCAGCCTGATCCCGTATTCGCCCGGCAGGTAGAAGCCCGGCTCGTTCGACAAGATCATGCCGGGCGCGATCGGCACCGGCTTGGCCGCACGCGACAGGCTGACCGGGCCTTCATGCACGGACAGATAGCTGCCGACCCCATGCCCGGTGCCGTGGTCGTAGTCGAGACCCACCTGCCACAGTGCGCGACGGGCGAAGGCGTCGAGATGCGCCCCGGCGACGCCCTGCGGGAACACCAGCGTCGCGATCGCGATATGCCCCTGCATGACGCGGGTGGCCCGCTCGCGCAGCTCTGGGGGCGCCGCCGACGGGCCGGTCCAGATCGTGCGGGTCACGTCGGTGGTGCCATCGACGAACTGCGCCCCTGAATCGATGAGATACACCTCGTTCGGTCGGATCGGCCGGTTGCTCTCCTCGGTGACACGGTAGTGGATGATCGCGCCATGCTCTCCGGCGCCCGAGATCGCCGGGAACGACTCCCCGCGAAATCCCTCGACCTCCTCGCGATAGCGCAGCAGCCGGTCGGCGGCGGAGATCTCCGTAGCACTGCCGGCCGGCCCGACCTCCGAGAGAAAATGCAGGAACCGGCAGAGCGCCACCGCGTCCCGCCCGTGCGCGTCGCGGGCGCCCTGTTGCTCGACCGGATTCTTGCAGGCCTTGGGTAAGAGGCAGGGATCGGCCCCCGCCACGACATCGGCGCCGGCCTCGCGCAACACCTGGGCGAACCATACCGGCGAACCCGCCGCATCCACCCGAACGCGCTTGCCGGCGAGGCGGGCGAGCGAGGGCCGCAGCGCCTCCCTGCCCTCGACCGTGACACCATTGCCGAGCCAGGCCCGTGTCGTGTCGGGCAGCTTGGCCGGCTCCATGAACAAATCCGCGCGGGCATCGGCATGGGCAACCGCGAAGCCGAGCGCGAACGGCGTGAAGGGCACGTCGGCGCCACGGATGTTGAGCAGCCAGGCAATCGACGCCGGATCGGTGAGGATCGCGGCATCCTGCCCGGCCTTGCGCAGCGTCTCGCCGATCCGCTCGCGCTTCTCGGCGGCACTCTGACCGGCATATTCCAGTGGATGCGGCAATGCCGGGGCCATCGGCGGCCCCGGCCGATCCGGCCATACGGCGTCCACCGGATTGCGCGACGCTGGAACCATCGCCAGCCCGGCCTCGGTGTACCGTCCCAGCCCCTCCTCGCTGACCAGCAGCGGGTCGTAGCCGATCCGCGCCCCCGGCTTCACATGGGCGGCGAGCCAGCCGGGCGGCGGCTCCTCCGTGATATGGCAGCGCTCCCACAGCGCGGGGTCGGTCTGGGCGGCAAGCTGCAGGACATAGCGCCCGTCGGTGAACACGGCGGCGCGGTCCGGTAGTATCGCGGCCAGCCCGGCGCTACCGGTGAAGCCGGTCAGCCAAGCCAAACGCTCCGCACCCTCCGGCACATATTCGCCAAGATGCTCGTCGGCTCGGGGCACGATGAACCCGTCAAGGCCCTGACGGGCCAACTCCGCGCGCAAAGCCACCAACCGTTCCGCCGCCTTCATTCGCCGGACCTCTCAACGCCGCCGTTGCAGGGTGTTCGGCGACTATGCAGCCGAATCCGCTCCGGGCAATAGTGCTTGGGTCGAGAGGGAAGCACGCACGATGACCGAAACCGGCTGGCGCGCCCGCGCCGCAACGCAGTTCGCTTGCGAGAAGCAGCCCGCCAGCGCTGCGCGCGGGATGGTCGTGACCAACCACCCGCTGGCCTCGGCCGCGGGCGCCGAGATGCTGGCCGCGGGCGGCAACGCGATCGACGCCGCCATCGCGGCGCTGTTTACCCTCACCGTGGTCGAGCCGATGATGGTCGGCATTCTCGGCGGCGGCATGGCGCATCTCAGGCTGGCCGACGGGCGGCACCTGGTGATCGACGGCCTCAGCACCGCCCCGCTCGCCACCGGCCCCGAGACCTATACGCCCGACCCCGACGCGCCGCCCGGCACGATGAACGCCCTCGGACGCAAGAACGCGCTCGGGCCTACTGCCGTCGCCGTTCCCGGCACGCTCAAAGCGTGGTGCGACACCCTGGAACGGTTCGGCACATTCTCCCTGCCCGACGTGCTCGAACCCGCCATCCGCCACGCCTCGCGCGGCTTCCGCGTCACGCCTTACCTCAGCGAGTGCGCCGCCGAGAGCGCCGCCGACCTAGCGGGTGATCCCGAAATCGCCCATCTCTTCCTACCCGGCGGCCTGCCGATCGCCCGAGGCGCACGGCTAGTACAGGGCGCCTACGCCGAGACCCTGCGGGCCATCGCCTCGGAGGGACCCGGCCTGCTCTACAGCGGCGTGCTTGGCCGGACGCTCACCGACCACATGGCGCGCACCGGCGGCTACATCGCGCCCGCCGACCTAGCTGGGGTGCGCGTCATCGACCGCGAGGTGATCCGGGGCGAGTATCGCGGCTACGAGATCGTCGGCCCGCCGCCGCCCTCCTCCTCGGGCGTCCATGTCACCCAGATGCTCAACATCCTGGCGGGTTTCGACCTGCGCAGCATGGGGTTCGGCTCGCCCGACGCGCTGCACCTGCTGGCCGAGGCGTTGAAGATCGCCTTCGCCGACCGCGCCGCCGCCACTGCCGACCCAGCCTTCGTCGACGTGCCCGTCGCCAAGCTGATCGACCGAGGCTACGCCAACGAGCGCCGCGCCGAGATCGACATGCGGCGCGCCCGCGACTGGGGCGCCGGCGTCGTCCCGGCCGAGTCCGCCAACACCACGCACATCACGGTCGCCGACGGCGCCGGCAACATCGTGGCCAGCACGCAGACCATCAACAGCCTGTTCGGCGCCCGCTTCATCGTGCCCGGCACCGGCATGATCCCGAACAACTACATGCATTTGTTCGATCCCCGCCCCGGCCGCGCGCTGTCCGTCGCACCCGGCAAGCGCATCACCACCTCGATGGCGCCGCTCATCGCGCTGCGCGGCGGAAAACCCGCCTTCGCGCTTGGCTTGCCGGGCGGCTTACGCATCTTCGGCTCGGCGATGCAGGCCGTCATCAACCTGATCGACCACGGCATGTCGCTGCAGGAGGCGGTCGAGGCGCCCCGACTCTGGACCCAGGGCTTCGCCCTCGAACTGGAGACCGGCTTTCCCGAACCCGTCCGCGCGGCGCTGCGCGAGCGCGGCCACGAGGTCGTCGCCGTCCCGCATGTCGGCGGCGGCATGTGCGCGGTCGGCTTCGGCGACGACGGCATGCTCACCGGTGCCGCCTGCTGGCGCGCCGACGGCACGCCCGTCGGCATCGGCGGCGGTTTGGCGCGTGACGGCGTGCGCTTCTGGCCGGATGCCACGCGCGGCTGACCGCCATTGATCGGCACCGTTCCGCGTGCCAGCGTCACGCGAGAAGGCCACGGGGAGGTGACGCGATGGCGAGGATGACGGGCGGAGAGGCGATCGTCGACGGGCTGCTGCGGCACGGCATCGACACCGTGTTCGGCTTGCCGGGCGTGCAAGTCTATGGGTTGTTCGACGGCTTCGCGCGCGCCGCCAACCGGCTGCGGCTCATCAACGCGCGGCACGAGCAGACCACCGCCTACATGGCGCTCGGCTATGCCTGCGCGACCGGGCGCCCCGCCGCCTACGCCGTCGTTCCCGGCCCGGGCGTACTGAACACCACCGCCGCCCTGGCCACCGCCTGGGGGCTCAACGCGCCGGTGCTGTGCATCACCGGGCAGGTGCCGAGTGCGATGATCGGCCGCGGGCGCGGGCAGCTGCACGAGCTCCCGGACCAGCTCGACACGCTGCGCAGCCTGCTGAAATGGGCGGAGCGCATCGAGCACCCCACGCAGGCACCCTACCAGGTCGCGCGTGCCTTCCAGGAGATGTTGAGCGGCCGTCGCGGCCCGGTGGCCATCGAGATGCCGCTCGATCAGATGTCCGCCTCCGCCGAGGTGACGTCGCACGAGCCGCTGCCGCTGGCGCCAAACCCGACGCCGGACCCGGAGCAGATCGCCGCCGTCGCCAAGCTGGTTGCAAACGCAAAGGCGCCGATGGTCTGGGTCGGCGGCGGCGCGCTGCACGCCCCGGCCGAGATTCTTGCCTTTGCCGAGCGCATCGGTGCGCCGGTGGTGTCGTTCCGTGGCGGCCGAGGGATCGTCGACGACCGCCACAAGCTCGGCCTGACTATCCCGGCTGGCTATCGCCTGTGGCCCGAGACCGACCTGCTGATTGCGTTCGGCACAAGACTGGACGTGCCGATGGCGCGCTGGGGCAAGATGCCCGCCGGGCTCAAGATCGCTCGCATCGACATCGACGCCGCCGAGATGCGCCGGCTCAAGGTCGATATCAGCATCGTCGCCGACACCGCGGACGCGGCGCGGATGCTGACCGAAGCCGTCGAGCCCCGCACCGATCCCGCGCGCGCCGATGCGATCGCGCGTGCCAAGGCCGACACCGTTGCCGCCATCGGCAAGGTGCAGCCGCAGATGTCCTACCTCGCGGCGATCCGCGACGTGCTGCCCGAGGATGGCATCTTCTGCGACGAGATGACCCAGGTGGGCTACGTCTCCTGGTTCGGCTTCCCCTTCCACGCGCCGCGTACGCTCATCACCTCGGGCTTTTCCGGCACGCTCGGCGCGGGGTTCCCGATGGCGCTCGGCGTCAAGGTGGCGCAGCCCGACCGCGCGGTGGTCGCCGTCACTGGCGATGGCGGCTTCCTGTTCGGCGGTGCCGAACTCGCGACCGCCGTGCAGCACGGCATCAATCTCGTCACCGTGCTGTTCAACAACTCCGCCTATGGCAACGTGCTGCGCGACCAGCGCCGGCTGTTCGAGGGCCGCGATTCCGGCTCCGTGCTGCGCAACCCGGACTTCCAGACCTACGCGCGGAGCTTCGGCGT
>JAFKFI010000071.1 GCA_017307285.1 Alphaproteobacteria bacterium
ATGGAGAACCCCATCGCGCCGAAGATCGCGGCGATCTCCTCCTCCGTGCGGCTGATCGGATGGATCAGCCCCTGCGGCGCGGGGCGCGGCGGCAAGGTGACATCGAGCTTTTCCTCCGCCAGCCGCGCATCGAGCTCGGCGGTTTCGAGCGCGGACTTGCGCGCATCGAGCGCGGCTGAGAGTTCGTCCTTGAGGCGGTTGAGCGCGGCCCCGCGCTCGCGCCGCTGCTCGGGCGGTGTCTTGCCCAGCTCCTTTAGCATGGTCGTGAGCCGACCATTGCGACCGAGGACGGCAACGCGCACGGCGTCCCAGGCGCGCAAGTCGGCGGCGGACGCCAGGGCGGCATCGGTCTCGGATTTCAGGGCGACCAGATCGTCTTGCATGGCTCTCTCACGACAAAGGGCCGCCCGACGCGCGGGCAGCCCTTTCTCCGTCTAGAATGCTGTCCCGAAGGGAAGCGGATTTCAGGCGGCGGCGGGCTCGGCCAGCGCGGCTTGGGCCTTCTTCACGATCTCGGCGAAGCTCGTGGCATCGTCGTAGGCGATCGCGGCGAGCATCTTACGGTCGATCTCGATGCCCGCCTTGTTCAGCCCGGCGATAAATCGCGAGTAGGTCAGGCCGTGCTCGCGCACCGCCGCGTTGATGCGCTGGATCCACAGGCCGCGGAAGTCGCGCTTCTTGTTGCGCCGGTCGCGATAGGCGTATTGCAGCGACTTCTCGAGCCGCTCCAGCGCGATCCGATAATTGGTGGACGAGCGCCCATAGAAGCCCTTGGATTGATCCAGGACCTTCTTGTGCCGGGCGTGGGTGGTCGTGCCGCGCTTGACGCGTGCCATGCGCTATCTCCTCACCGCAGCCCGTAGGGCGCCCATTGCTTCACAGTCTTGCCGTCCTCGGGCGTCAGCACCTGCATCCGGCGATTGCTGCGCTTGGCCTTCTGCGAGCGGTTGATCAGGCCGTGGCGCTTGTTGCCCGGCCCGGCCAGCACCTTGCCGGTCGCGGTGATCTTGAACCGCTTCTTGACCGACGACTTGGTCTTCATCTTGGGCATTTCTTCTCCTTCTTGTCAGGCCCCGCGCCAAGCGCAAGGCGTCGCGGCCGGGCAGCCCATTCCAGGCCCGGGCGCGCGAACAGGGGCGGGGGTATAGCCAGCGGAGGCCGGTCATGCAAGGACGGGGCTATCATTTCCGTCCCATCGGCAAATATAACCCGCCGATGCTGGCCCCCTTCCTCAAGATGCATGGCTGCGGCAACGATTTCGTCGTGTTCGACGAGCGCGACGGGGCGCTCGGCATCACGCCCGCCCTGGCGGCGGCACTCGCCGACCGGCGCACCGGGATTGGCTGCGACCAGCTTATCACCATCGAGCGCGCGCCGCTTGGCTCCGGGGCGGCGGCGTTCATGCGCATCCGCAATCCTGACGGCTCGGAGGCGGGCGCCTGCGGCAACGCGACGCGCTGCGTCGCCGGGCTGATCGCGCGCGACAGTGATGAGCGCAAGCTCGCGATCGCCACGGTCTCGGGCAAGCTGACCGCCACGCTCGGCACCGAGGGCGAGGTGGAAGTGGACATGGGCGTGGCGCGGCTCGGCTGGGAGGAAGTTCCGCTCGCCCGGCCGATGGACACGCTGCACCTCGATCTCGCGGCCGGCCCTCTCGCGGACCCCGCGGCTGCGAGCATGGGCAACCCGCATGCGACCTTCTTCGTGCCCGATCTGGCAGCCATCTCCGTCGAGACGCTGGGGCCGGCGCTGGAGCACGACCTGCTGTTCCCGGAGCGGGCGAATATCGGCTTTGCGCAGGTGCTCGCCCCGAATCGCATCCGCTTGCGGGTGTGGGAGCGTGGGGCTGGGCTCACCCGCGCCTGCGGCTCCGGCGCCTGCGCGGCGCTGGTCAACGCGCATCGGCGCGGTCTCACGGCGCGGGGCGCGGCGGTCGAGCTCGACGGCGGGGTGCTGGAAATCGAGTGGCGGGAAGCGGACGGCCACGTGCTGATGTCGGGCCCTACCGCGACGGTCTTCACTGGAGTCGTCGACCTCTCGGGCTTTCCGGCATGACGGTGGAGATCGTCACCTTCGGCTGCCGGCTCAATGCCTATGAGAGCGAGGTGATGCGGGCGCATGCGGCAGCGCTGAGCGATACCGTGATCGTCAACACCTGCGCCGTGACGGCCGAGGCCGAGCGGCAGGCGCGGCAGGCGATCCGCCGTGCCCGGCGCGAGCACCCCGAGGCGCGGATCGTCGTGACGGGATGCGCGGCACAGATCGACCCCGGCGCCTGGTCGGCGCTGCCGGGGGTGGACCGGGTGCTCGGCAATCTGGAAAAGCTGCGGCCGGAGAGCTGGACCGCCGACGCGACCGGCGGCGTCTCGGATATCATGGCCGCGCGCGAGACCGCGGCGCATCTGGTCACGGAATTCGCCGGCCGCGCACGGGCCTTCGTGCAGGTGCAGCAGGGATGCGACCATCGCTGCACCTTTTGCGTCATCCCGTTCGGTCGCGGTCCGAGCCGCAGCGTGCCGGTGGGCGGCGTGGTCGAACAGGTGCGCTCGCTGGTCGCATCGGGATATTCCGAGGTAGTCCTGACCGGCGTAGATATCACCAGCTACGGGTCGGACCTGCCGGGGCAGCCCAGCCTGGGCCAGCTCGTGCGGCGGCTGCTGGCGCTGGTGCCCGAGCTGCCGCGCCTCCGGCTCTCGTCGCTGGACCCGGCGGCGATCGACGACGATCTGTGGCGCCTGATCGCGGAGGAGCCGCGCTTGATGCCGCATCTGCACCTCTCGCTGCAGGCCGGCAGCGATCTCATCCTCAAGCGCATGAAGCGCCGCCATCTCCGGGCGGACGCGCTGAGGACCGTCGCGCGGGCGCGCGTGCTGCGGCCGGGCATCGCCTTCGGGGCGGACCTCATCGCCGGCTTTCCGACCGAGACCGAGGCGCTGTTCGAGGAGACGCTGGATTTCGTCGAGGAGGCCGGGCTGCAATTCCTCCATGTTTTCCCCTACAGCGAACGTCCCGGCACGCCTGCCGCGCGTATGCCGCCCGTCCCCAAGCCCCTGCGGCGCGAACGCGCGGCGCGGCTGCGCGAGGCGGGACAGCGCGCGGCGAGCCGGTTCTGCGCCGCCCAAGTCGGCCGGACACTGAGCGTGCTCGCGGAGAGCGAAGGTGCCGGCCATAGCGAGCATTTCGCCCCTGTGCGGCTTGCCGGCGCCGTCGAGTCCGGTCGGATCGTAGCGGCTCGCGCGATCGGTGCGACGGGCAGCACGATTATGGCGGAGCCGATCTGATGGCGCTCGGCGGGTTCTTCGGCCGGCTCAAGCAGGGCCTTTCGCGCAGCACGCAGAAGCTGACCGAGGGCATCACCACCGTCTTCAAGAAGCGCCGGCTGGACGACGAGGCGCTGGAGGAGCTGGAGGAGCTGCTGATCTCCGCCGACCTCGGCACCGAGGTCGCGGCACGGGTGATCGACACCTTCCGCCGTACCCGCTTCGGCACCGAGGTCACGGACGAGGAGATCAAGACCGCGCTGGCCGAGGAGGTGTCGGCGATCCTGACGCCCGTGGCGCACCCGCTGGTCATCGACCACGCCCGCAAGCCCCACGTCGTGCTGGTGGTCGGCGTGAACGGCACCGGCAAGACCACCACCATCGGCAAGATGGCGCAGCTCTACCGCGAGCAGGGGATGCGCCCCGTTCTGGTCGCCGGCGATACCTTCCGCGCCGCCGCGGTCGAGCAGTTGCAGATTTGGGGCCAGCGCACCGACGCGCCCGTGATCGCCGGGCCGCCCAACGCCGACGCTGCCGGTCTCGCGTTCCAGGCGCTGACGCAGGCCAAGGCCGAGGGCGCGGACGTGCTGCTGATCGACACCGCCGGCCGATTGCACAATCGCTCCGTGCTGATGGAGGAGCTGAAGAAGATCATCCGCGTGATCCGCAAGCAGGACCCGGAGGCGCCGCACTCGGTGCTCTTGGTGCTCGACGCCACGACCGGGCAGAACGCGATCCAGCAGGTGCGCGTGTTCCGCGAGATGGTGGATGTCACGGGGCTGGTCGTCACCAAGCTCGACGGCAGCGCGCGGGGGGGCATCGTGGTGGCGCTGGCGCAGGAGTTCGGTTTGCCGGTTCATGCCGTCGGCGTGGGCGAGCAGGCGGGTGATCTGCGGCCGTTCGATGCGGGGGATTTTGCGCGGGGATTGGTGGGAACGTGACAATGCCTTCCGATCCGCTCGGAGTGGTGTTATCTTAGTCAGACTTAGTCCGGTCTGGGGTGCCTATGTACGTCGTCAACATTCACGCCGCCAAGACGCAGCTTTCCCGGTTGGTCGATGAGGCCGCCGCCGGGGAGGAGATTGTCATTGCTCGCGCCGGCAAACCCGTGGCGCGGCTAGTTCCATTGGCGATGCAACGACCGAAGCGGGTGTTTGGTCTGCTGGCTGGTAAGCTGAACATTCCGGCCGACTTCGATGCGCCCCTGCCACCGGAGGTGCTCGACGCGTTCGAAGGCCGTTGATGCGCCTCCTCCTCGATACGCATGTTCTGCTCTGGTTGCTGAGCGGGCACGATCGGATCGACAAGTCGACGCGCGAGGTGCTGTCAGACCCAGCCAATGATGTGCTGTTCAGTGCGGCCAGCATCTGGGAGATCGCGATCAAATCCCAACTCGGACGCTTGGACTTTGGCTACCGTTCCGAGGAAATCGCGCAGGCGGCGCGTGAGAGCGGATTGGAGGAGCTGCCCGTCCGATCCTCTGCGGCCTCACGGGTCGCCAGCTTGCCGATGCACCACCGCGATCCTTTCGACCGTCTTTTGATTGCACAGGCGATCGCCGAGCCGGCGCGGCTTTATACAGCCGACGGGATACTCTCGGCCTACTCGGAACTCGTGACGTTGATCGGCTAAGGGGTCCTCAAACCAAAAGGCGGACCAGCCGGTCGAACTCCGCGATCGACAGCGTCTCCGCGCGCCGCTCCGCGTCGATGCCGGCGCGCGCGAGAAGCGTCTCGCCGCCAAGGGGCTTGAGTGCGCCACGCAGCATCTTGCGCCGCTGGCCGAAGGCGGCGGCGGTGAGGCGTTCCATCGCGCTGAACAGGGCGGGGTCGGGCTGCGCCGAGTGCGGCACGAACCCCACAACGGCGGACCACACCTTTGGCGGCGGCACGAAGGCAGCGGGCGGAATCCGCAATTTCAAGTCCACCGTGCAAACCCACTGAGCTAACACCGACAGCCGGCCGTATGCGGACGTGTCCGGCGCGGCGCAGATCCGCTCCGCCACCTCCTGTTGAAACATCAGCGTCATCCGCTCGAACGACGCCGCCTGGCGCAACCAGCCGATCAGCAGGGGTGTCGCGACGTTGTAGGGCAAGTTGGCGACGATCTGGCGCGGCGGCTCGGCCAGCGTGGCCAGATCGAGCCGCATGGCGTCGGCCTCCAGCACGCGCAGCCGTTCCCCCACCTCGGCTTCCAGCTCGCGTATTGCCGCCACCGCGCGCGGATCAAGCTCGATCGCGGTTACGCTGGCCGCCTCCGAGGCGAGCAGGGCGCGGGTGAGGCCGCCAGGGCCGGGGCCGACCTCGATCACGTGCCGACCGGCGAGCGGGCCCGCCTGGCGCACGATGCGGCCGGTCAGGTTGGCATCGAGCAGAAAATGCTGGCCGAGCTTCTTGCGAGCATCCAATCCGTGCCGCGCGATCACCTCGCGCAGCGGCGGCGCCCGATCGCTCATCGGCGGCTGGGTTAGGCCCCGCCCGCGACCTTCTGCGCGCGCACGTCGATCATCGCCCGGCGGCGGAGGTCGCGCTGCAGCTGGCGGGAGAGCAGCTCCACCCGCTCGGATATCAGGCGGCCGCCGATCTCGTCCTTGCTGAGCTCGGCGAGATTCTTCTGGTCGCGCGAGCAGACGATCACCACGGCGATCCCGTCATGCGCGACCAGCGGCTGGCTGGCGCGGTCGGTGGGCAGGGAGGCGAGCATCTGGCGGAATTGCGGTGGGTTGACGCTCTCGAGGCGCACATCGCCGGGGTCTGCTGGACGCGGCGAGTTGTTCGCCTTGGCCGCCGCTTCCATCTCCGCGCAGCTATGCACGCGGCCGCTGACCGCCTTGGCGCGCTCCAACGCCTGGCGCTGCTGCTCGGTCGGCGCCTGCGGGTTGAGCGGCTGGGAGAAGGGAAAGAACACCTGACGGAGCGACACCATCGTGCCCACGTCGCGGCCGATCTCGCGCTTGGCTCGCAAGGTCGCGATCGAGTAGCCGCCCGGGACTCTCAATGGGTTGCTGATTGCGCCCACCGGCATTTCCTGCACCACGCGGGCGACCTCAGGGTCGAGCTGGTTGGGCTGCACCCAACCAAGATCGCCGCCTTGCAGGGCAGTCTGGCTCTGGCTGAACTGGGCCGCGACCACCGGGAACGGCGCGCCAGCCCGCAATTCGCTGATCACCGTCTCGGCGAATTTCTGTGCGTCGGCGGTGTTCGCGGGATCGTCCACCGGGATGAAGATCTCGCTCACCCGGAACTCCGGCCGTCCGACCATCTGTTTCAGGAGCTTCTGCTGCTCCGCGATGTCCGACGGCTTGATCGCCGCACTCTCGCCCAGCTGCTCGCGCAGCACGCGCGTCCAGCCGAGCTGCACGCGGATCTGGTCGACCAGAGTGCGCATCCCGACGCCGTCCGCGGTGAGCTTGGCTCGCAGCGCCCCGTCCGGCATCCCGTTCCGCGTCTCGATTTCGTGGATCGCCGCCGCGATGTCCTTGTCGGAGACAATGATGTGGCGCCGCTGCACCTCCTGCAGCCTGAGCCGCTCGTCGATCAGCTGGCGCGTGATCTGCGGGCGCAGGCGGTCCAGGATCTCGGGCGAGATGCCCATGCCGGTCGAGAGCGCGAACAGCCGGCCGCGATTGGTGACGTCGCCGTTGCTGATCACAGCGCCGTTGACGATCGCGACGATCTCCGCCTCGGGCCGGGCGGCCGGCGGCTTCGCGGCCGCCCCGCGCCCGGCGGCGGCTTGCGGCGCTGCGTTCGCGACCTCGCCCGACGCCACCACCGCGCCGGCGAGGAGCAGGGCGGCGAGGGCGGGTAGGATCGCTCTGGCGGGGCGTGGTGTCATTGATAGCCGCTCCGGTATCACATCGCGCGGAAGCCGAACTGACCGATTGTCTTGAAGGTCAGCTGGAAGAGAATCGTGCTCGAGCCGTTGTCGCCATTATAGGACGTGTACCGGCGATTGAATCGGATATCGAAGATGAAGCACTCGTCCTCGTACGTCGCGTCAAGCCCGAGTGCCACCATCTTGTTGGTCGCCAAGTCCCGCCGGCCATAGGCGCTGAAACGATAGGGACCCCAGCCGGTTGCGGCCCCCAGCGTTATCTCGTTGCGTGGTACGAAGAAACCGGACGAGACCGGCGGCGGCGGCGCTTGTTCATAGAACTGGTAAGGGTCGTAAGTAGTGTAGATATAGCCGCCGCTCACCCGGAACTTCGGCCCGCCGACCGTCGCCAGCGCATCGGCGAAGCGGGTGTTCAGCGTCTTGTGGTCGAGCCGGGTGCGGTAGGTCACGTCCAGCCACTCGGTCGGCGCGAAGGTGGCGCGTCCCACGATGTCGGATACCGTGTCGTGCAGCCCCGAGGCTTCGGGGAACAGGTTGTCCTTCGTGGTCCGGTAGGACTGGCCGATCATGCTGTCGAAGCTGGTGCCGTTGAGATACCACGCGCCGTGCAGCGCCACGTTGGCGCGCACGCCGCCCTCCAGGCGATCGATGCCGGGGAAACGATTGAAGCCGAACAGATTGGCGTCGGTGAATTCGAGGTCGAGACTGTCCTCGTTCGGGATGCGGTTGAGCTGGCTGTCGCCCGCGCGGGGTGCCACGATCAGCTGGGCGATCGGCTCGATGATCTGCGTGCCCCAGGCGCCGCCATCCCGCATGAACGGCCAGCGGAAATCGACCGCCACCTGCGGCAGCGCGCGGGCGGTCGAGATGGTGTTATAGGTACTGAAATTCGGCTGCTGGTTCATGTCGCTGGCGTTGTAGCCGGCGGCATCGCCGTGGAATGTGACCTTCCACAGATCACCGAGCTGGCCGACGAACGGCCTTGCGTATTCCACGGTGAGGGCGGCGCGCCTTGTGTTCGTCCCGTCGGTGCGCATCACGTTGAACGCGCCAGCATCGACTTTGAGCCGCCCCCCGAGCGCGTCCGGCAGGCCAAAATAGCTGTACTGGTAGCGCGGTAACACGAAGGGCAGCTTGGTATCGACGATGGTGTCATCGAGCCCCTGGTAGAATCGCGCGTCGAGGCGCGAGTAGGCACCTTGGCCGAAGCCCTCGAGATAGACCTGGCTGGTCAGTAGGTTCGAGTTGCCGACGACGTGGTCGAGATGAAAGTCGCGCACGTAGTTGCTCGACGAGGCGCGCTGGAGGTCGAAGCCGTAGCGCCACGTGTCGTCGTAATTGAACCGCCCGCGCGCGAACACCGTGCCCTGCACGCTGTTGTCGAGATAGCCGAGTGAGCCGTTGAGCTCGATCGTGCCGTCGTTGAAGCGGCGACGGTAGCCGAGGTCGATCTGCGGCCCAGCGTCGGTGGTGATCATCGGCGTGATGGTCGCGTCGGATTGGTCGTCGATCACCCAGTAATAGGGGATCGTGGTGAACGCGCCGATATGAGTGGACACGCCCATCGAGGGGATCAGCAACCCGCTCTGGCGCTTCACCGAGGGGTCGGGGTGCCAGAAATACGGGAAGTAGGCGACCGGGACACCGAACATCTGCAAGGTGGCGTCCTGGTACTCGATCCGCTTGTGCTCAAGGTCCTGCACCGCATTGAGCGCGCGGATCTGCCACAGCGGCGGACGGGTGGGATCTTCCTTGCACAGGTTGCAAGTGGAATAGACCACCTTGCTGAGCTCGTTGATCTTGCCTTCGGTGCGCCGCGCGCCGTTGGCGGCGAGCCGACCGTTCTGCGCGAGGATCGCGCGCATCCCGCGCAGCACGCCGTTCTTCATCCCCTCGCTGAGCTCGGCGTAATCGGAAAACAGCACCTGCCCGTCGGGTTCGAGCAGCACCACGTTGCCGGTGGCGGCGGCGACATTGGTGTTGCGGTCGAACGTCATCTTGTCGGCGCGCACCACGTGGTCGTTCTGCCATGCCTCGACATGGCCGGTCGCGGTGACGATGCCCCTGTCGCGGTCGTACTCCACAGAATCGGCGGTGAACGTCACCGGCTGATCCCGGCTGATCGGCGCCCCGTGCGAGCCGCCGGTGAACTGGGAGAGCTGGGCGTGGGCGGGGGTGGCGAGCGCCAATGCCAGCGGGAGAGCGAACAGTAGGCCGGTCAGCGGTGCGCCGGGAGCAGAAGAGTTAGCCTCCGTCATCAACCGTCTTCCACGTGCAGCAACAGCGCCAACGCCAGCATGAGGCCGGCGGCGGCGGGCGCCCAGGCGGCCAAGGCGACGGGCAGGGCGCCGGACTGGCCGAACTCCTCGGCGAGCTTGGAGACGATGAACAGCGCGAAGCCGGCGGCGACGCCGCTGCCGATCATGCGAGCGACGCCGCCGCGCCGCGCCGGGCGCATCGAGAAGCCGGCGGAGACCAGCACCATCGTCGCGGCGAGCAACGGCAGCGCGAGCAGCGCCTGATAGTGCAACCGGTGGCGGAGCGAGGAGAACCCCGACTTGTCGAGCAGCGAGATGAAGTCGGGCAGCACCCAGACCGAGAGGGTGTCGGGCGAGGCGAAGCTCTCCTGTACGCGCGACACGGTGAGGTCGGTGGCGAGGGTGATGGTGCGCGGCGCCTCCGGCAGATGGTCGGGGCGGATGACGCGGGCGTCTTCAAGGGTCCAGACGCTGCCGGCGAGGGTGGCGCGCTTGGCCTCGATGCGTTCGAGCAGCTTGTCGGCGCCGTCGAGCCGAAACACGCTGACGTCCGTGCCGGTCAATGACTTGCCGCGCAGATGCACGCCAAGCGCGTGGATGATCGCCACCCCTTGCGGGTTCAGCGCACGGTCGGACTGGCGCACCCAGAGCTGGCCACCGGTTAGCGCCAGCGGGCCGCCGCCGGTTCGCAGATAGGTGTTGTCCAGCACCTCCGCCCGGCGCAGCAAGACCGAAGAGAGCGGGCTGATCGCGGCGGTGGCGAGGCCGCCGAGCAGCAGCGCGCAGAGCACCGGGCCAGCGAGGAACTGCCACGCCGAGATGCCGGCTGCGCGCGCGACGATGAGCTCGGACGAACGGGTGAGGCGCCAAAAGGCGAGAATGCCGCCCAGCAGGACCGCGAAGGGCAGGATCTGCATCCCGATATAGGGCAGCCGCAGGGCGGCAATCTGCATCACCAGCCCGAATGTCGCGTCCGGCTTGCTTGCCGAGCGCCGCAACAGCTCGATGAAGTCGAACATCGAGACCAGCCCGCTCAGCGCCGCCAGCATGGCGAGTACGGCGGCGGTGAACTGGCGCGAGATGTAGAGCGACAGCGTGACGGCGATACCCATTGCCGCTCCTTCAGGCGGCTTGCGGCATGGCGGG
This sequence comes from Alphaproteobacteria bacterium, assembly GCA_017307285.1. Taxonomy (GTDB): domain Bacteria; phylum Pseudomonadota; class Alphaproteobacteria; order Acetobacterales; family Acetobacteraceae; genus JAFKFI01. Next base: position 10,499 of record JAFKFI010000071.1, read on the forward strand.
CCGCCGCTCGCGCCAGAGTCGCGGCCCGTAGAGGATCCAGGCAGAAATCACTCCCGGCAGCGTGGCGTGCAGCCAGATCAGCGGAATGAGCGCATTGTCGCGCGCCGCAAGATTGCCGATGGCGAGGCCGAGCGCGAGCAGCCCGACCACCACGAGAATCGCGACCAGCGGCCTTATGAACCCGCCGTGGCGGCGGAACGCGCCGGTCAGCACGGAGACCAACGCCACCATCGCGAAGGAGGCGGCGGTGAACGGGCTCGCCAGCCGCTTATGTGCTTCGGCGCGCCATTTCGGCACGTCTTGCCGCATCGGCAGGATCTCGGGACTCGGGTGCAGCAAATCGTGCAGCGATACTTCGCTCATGTCGCGCACGCGGCCGCTTTCGCTGCGGTTGGTTTGCGCGAGGTCGATCACGTTCTGAGCGAAGGTCAGCATGTTGAGCCGCCCGGTCTGATGGTCGAGCTCCTCGCGGCTGCCGTTGACCAGGAGCACGCGCGGACCGTTCTTGCCTTCGACCAGGCGGCCGCGCTCGGCGAGAATGGTGGCGTGGCTGTTCTTCTGTCGCCCGTCATCCACCAGAATGCCGCGCAAGGTGCCGTCCGGCTCGCGCGAGCGCACGTAGACCGTGAGATCGTCGGAGACCTGGGTGAACACGCCTTCCTGCAGCAGGAATGCCGCCATCCGGTTGCGGATTTCCCACTGGAATTCGCGGAACTTGCTGAGGCTCGCCGGAACCAGCCAGAGGTTGAGGGCGAAGCAGGCGGCGACCGAGAACGCCGCCACCCCGAGCGCCGGTCGCGACAGGGCGAGGGGCGAGAGCCCGACCGAGCGCATCACCGTCAATTCCCGGTCGCCCGCCAGGCGCTGATAAATGAATTGCAGCACGACGAAGGTGGTGATCGGCAAGATGATCGCGATGAAGCTCGGGATCAGTAGCCCGGTAAGTTCGAGGAACACACCGAACGAGAGGCCGTGATTGACCACCAGCTCGACAAAGCGCAGCGATTGGGTGAGCCAGATCAGCGCCGCCAACCCACCGGTGACGGCGATCAGCGCCCAGAACAGCTGGCGAAACACATAGCGGTCGAGCCGGGTGATCAGCGGGCCGGATCGCATCAGGACGGGCAAGCTCCGGGACGGGGTGAACACGGCGCGCCTTTCTGCGGCACCCCGCCGGGCGATGCAAGCCGACGGAAATCGGAAAATTCGCGGAATGTTCCGATGGGCTGCCTAGCTTCCCCGCATAGTCGCGGAGTTCGGCGCGACAGCCTGCACCGGCGAGGGCCGTGTGCCCGATGCCGCCGCCCGCTCGGCGGAGCTGACCGCGCGAGCGACCATCTCGGGTGCCAAGTGGTGGACCATGTGCCCGGCCCCGTCGACCGCGTACATGATGCTGTTGGCGAGCATTCCCCGCAAACGGCGGGACTGCCGGCGCATATCGACGATCTGGTCGTCAATGCCCGCGACGATGACCGCGGGGATTTCCAGCTCGCGATAGCGGCGCGCCAGGCGGGAGGCCGCCGGGATCATCAGCGCGGTATCGGCGCCGATCGCGCGGAGCTGCGCGGGCCGCACGCAGAGCGGCAGCGGGAACTGCGCCCAGAATCGCGGGGTCACGGGCGAGGGGGCGAATAGCCGGCGAACCATCGGGCGGCGCAACAGCCAGCTGATCGGCGGCAGGACCGTGTAGCGCATGAGGTCGCCGAGTCCCGGGATGGCCGGCCCGCTCAGCAGGGGCACGTCGAGCCGCCGCGTCGGGAAATAATAGCCGGCGAGCAGCACCAGGCCGGCGATGTCCCGCTTGTGGTCGAGCGCCATCGCGAGCGCGACCAACGTGCCCCAGGAGTGCCCGACCAGGATCGGATCGCGCACCCGGAGCCGCATCAGCGCCGTGTGCAGCAACGCCGCCTGGGCGCGCGGCGTCCATATCCGGTTGCGCGGCCGCTCGGAGTAGCCGAAGCCGGGGCGGTCAAAGGCGATCACCCGATGATCACGCGCCAGCAGGTCGAGCACCCCGCTCACCTGCCAATCCTGCACGAACGCGCCATTGCCGTGCAGCAACACGATCGGACGGCCGGTGCCACGCTCGACGAAGTGCAGCCGGACGCCCTCGACCTCCATGAAGCGCCCCTCCGCCGGATGCGCGCGCTCCGAGCGGCGGGCGACGGCGTGGTTGACGAGGGCGACGGCCCCGATCACGGCGGCACCCATAAGCAACGCGCCGGCGAGCCGGCCGGGACGGGGAGGGTCGAAGGGCATCAGGCGTCGTCCGCTGGCATCGGACGCAGAACGCCTCAGGTCTTGACGACGTTCCAGAACAGCGGCGCCGGACCCTTCAGCAGCCCGCTGAGGTTCGACCGCCACGCCGCCGACTGCATGTACTGGCCGAGCGGCACGAACGGCACCGACTCGAACGCCTGGACCTGCAAGGCGGCGTCGAGCTTGTGGCGCTCGGCGGGGTCCGTGGCGTCGAGCCAGCTCTCGCGCAGTTCCTCCATCTTGGGGTCCTCGGCCCAGCCGAACCAGGCCTTGGCGCCATTGCCGCGCATCGCGGTCGCCATCAGCGGGTCGCGATACTCGGCCACCGGAAAGCCCGAGACGAACAGCGACCAGCCGCCCTTGTCGAGCGGCGCCTTGCTGGCGCGGCGCTGCACCACCGTGCCCCAGTCCATCGCCTGATCGTCGATATTCATGCCGACCGCCTTCAGCGAGTTCGCCACCACCTGGGTCATAGCGTCGTAGAAGGTCTGGTCGGTCGGGTGCATCAGCACGATCTTCTCGCCCGCGTAGCCCGCCTCCTTCAGCATCGCGCGGACCTCGTCGGGGCTGTGCTTGCGGCGCACTTTCTCCATCCCCGCATCGGTTGCTGACGGCGTGCCCGGCATGAAGAAGCCGACGGGTGCATGAAAGCCGCTCGGGTCGTCGCCCATCACGGCGGTCATCACCTCGGTCTGGTCGATCGCCGCCATGATGGCGCGGCGGACGCCCACGTTGCTTGTGGGCGCGTTGAGGTGGTTGGGCCGTAAGCCGCCGAGCGTGCCGTAGGGATCGAGCTGGCCCACCGTGACGCCGCTGCTCTTGCGCAGGAGCGGCAGGAGGTCGGGCAGCGGCATTTCAATCCAGTCCACCTCGCCCGCGATCAGCGCGTTCGCGGCGGTGCCGGCGTCGGGGATGATCCGCCACTCGACGCGATCCACCTTGGCGACGTAGCCGCCGGCGCAGTGGCTGGGCGGTTCCGAGCGTGGCGTATAGCGGTCGAACTTGGCGTAGGCGACGTGGCTGCCGGGGACGTATTCGTTGGCCAGGAAGCGGAACGGGCCGCTGCCGACCACCTCCGTCACCTGCTTGAACGGATCGGTCGCGGCGAGCCGCGCCGGCATGATGACCGGGCTCGGCTGCGTCTTGGCGAGAGCCGCGGGCAGCCCAGGGAAGGGCTTCTTCAAGCGCCAGACCAAGGTGCGATCGTCGGTCGCCTCGAGTGAATCGAGCCGCGCGGTGATGGTGGCTCCGAGCGGGTCGCGCTTCATCCAGCGCTGCAGGGAGGCGACGCAATCCTGCGCCAGGACCGGGGTGCCGTCATGGAACAGCAGCCCGTCGCGCAGCCGCATGGTCCAGCGCCGGCCGTCATCCTCGATGCGGTGGCCTTCCAGCATCTGCAATTGCGGTTCGAGCTTCTCGTCGCGGCCGTAGAGCGTCTCGTAGACGAGCAGCGCGTGATTGCGGGTGATCGCGGCGCTGGTCCAGACGGGATCGAGGCTGGTCAGGTTGGCGGCGGGGACGAACACGATCGTTTTCGCCTCGCCCCCGATCGCCGGGCGAGCCAGTGCGGTGGCCATGCCCGCGGCCGTTGCGGCGAGAAAGCCGCGCCTGTTCATCATGGTTCGGGTCCCGAATGGTTTCTTCTGTGGAGTTCTATCATGCCGGCGAATTGTGCCGGGAGACCCCTCACCCCGGCCCTCTCCCGGAGGGAGAGGGAGAAGAAAGCCCTCTCCCTCTGGGAGAGGGTTGGGTGAGGGAATAGGCGTCAGTCGCTCAAGACCGGCCGGATTGTCAGCGACTGATCCGGGCGTCGCGCCAGCGCGTGCGTGCCCCAGGCCACCTGCCCAGGCGTGCCGCAATTTGGGCAGGCGGCGCGCCAGGCCGGCAGCGTGGTGCCGCAGGCAGCGCAGCGCCAGGCAGGGTCGGGGCCGGCTTTGGCGGCTTGGCGCAAGGCGTCGCGCTGGGCGGTGCGGCTGGCCTCGCTGTCGCCCTCGGCCTCGGCGATGTCGGCGAGCAGGGTCCAGACGCGGCGCTGGTCCAGTCCCGAGTCGCGGGCGATCTCGGCATGGCGACGTGCCTCGCCGGTCAGGCCGGCATCCAGCGAGGTGCGCGCCAGCAGCAGCTGGCTTTCCGGGTGATCGGGATTTTCCTGCGCCAGCCGCTTGGCTTCCTGCACGCGATCGAGTGGGGCGGCGAGCGGCTCCAGGGCGAGGGCGGCGAGGTCAGGATGCGGCGTGCTGGCCCAGGTGCGGCGGAGCACTTCGAGCGCCCGGCCAGCACGCCCCGCTTCGCGCAGCCGCCGGGCGTAGGCGAGGGCGGCGGGGACCAGGGCGGGGTCCTCGTCCCAGGCCTGCTTGGCGAATTGCAGCGCCCGCGCGGGGTCGGGCTCGGTATCGGCGGCGGCGGCGGCCAGGGCCGCCTTGGGCGCGTCGGCGTCGGCCAGCGCCAGCGCCTCGGACCACGCGCCAGTGCGCATGGCCAGTTCGCGCCGCTCGCCGCGTAGCCATGCGGCACCGGGATGCGCCCGCTCGGCCTCTCGCGCGAGGGCGGCGGCTTCGGTCCAGTCCTGCCTGTTGATGGCCTGTCGCAGCAAGCCGCGCAGGCCGAGGAATGCCGCATCGGGGCGGGCGGCGAGGGCGCGAAAGGCGGCGGCGGCCTCCTCCTCCTGGCCCGCAATGCGCCCGGCTTCGGCGGCGAGCACCAAGGTCTGCGGCGTATCGCCGAGCAGCCGGCGGGAGCGCGCCGCCTCGCGTCGTGCTGCGTCGGCCTCGCCGGCGCCGAGCGCCAAAAGGGCATGCGTCACGGCGGCGTCGCCCTGCATCCGGCGGCGCTCTAAGCGCCAGCGGCGGAATCGGCGCGGGGCGAAGATCAGCTCCCCGATCAGCCGCACGATAAGGTACAGCACGAGGAACAGCACCAGCAGCCCGAGCCCGACCACCGGGGCCGCCGCCTCGAAGCTGTAGGGGCCGATCTCCGCGTTCACGGTGCCCGGGAGGGCGCCGAGGAACCAGGCGATCGCGACGACGATAGCCGCCGTAACGAGGATGACGATGACGCGAAGCATCAGCTGCGCGCGGCCAGGGCGGCGAGTGCCGCGCGTGCGTCGAGTAGCGCCTGTGCCTGGGATTTCCAGCCGGCCATCGCCTGCGCGGCGGGACCGGTGAGCGCGTCGAGCGCCGACACCGCGCCGGCGAGGTCGCCCGCCTGCAGCGCGCTCCGCGCCCGCGCGATGATGCCCGAGGCGGGGTCGCCGACGATCACGTGGTCGCCTTCGCGGACGGTGACGAGGCCCTGCGCTCGGGTCCACATGCGGTCGAGAAACGGTTGGCCCTCGGTGGACGGCCGGCTGGCCTCTTCGGCGGCGCGGGCGGCCTTCGGGAAGGACAGGCGGAGCTCGGCCTCGGTCGGCGGCCGGCTGTGGGCGAAGCGGGTGAGCGAGGCGGGGGCGCCGGGCAGCTCGCCGAGCGGCTGGCCAGAATCGAGCGCGGTCTGCGCCGCCTGGATACGGCCGATCCGTCCCGCCTTGTCGGCCAGCGCGGCGATCTGACCCGCCTCGTGCTCCACGGTGGCGAGGCGCTTGTCGATGGCGTCGACCTTGCCCGAGAGGCCGGTCAGCCCGGCGGCGTCCTGCTCCAGCTTGCCGAGGCGCTGGTCCACGGTGTCGAGCTTGTTGCCGAAATTGGTCTCCAGCCCCTGCTGTCGGTTGGCGAGCTGGTCCTCACGGCCGGCGACGGCGTCGATGCGGCTCGCCAGGCCGGCGAGATCCCCCTTGGTCGCCACGTCGCCGGGCACTTGGGGGCGTTGTTCGAGTGCGGCGATCCGCGCCTCCAGCGGGGCCAGATCCGGCGCCTGACGCTGCTCGAGGGCCGCGAGGCGTGACTCGATGGGGGCGAGATCGGGCGGGGTGCGCTTTTCCAGCGCCGCGATGCGGCTTTCCAACGGGCGCAGATCGGGCGGCCGCGGCGTTGGGCGTTGCTCCAGGGCCTGCACCCGCTGGCTCAATGCCGCGAACTCGGCCGGGTCGATAGCGGGGCGTTCCGGCAGGGTGGGGTTGCGCCATAGCCAGATGATCGCCCCGGCAAGGATGACGAAGCCGAGCAGGTAGAGCGCGGGTACTAGCGGCGTCAGGCGCTGCCAGTGCGGCGGCGCGGGGTCCGGGTTGTCGGATGGCGGCCGGGCGGGGTCCGCCGGCGGAGGCAGCGCAGGGGGTTCGTTCATCGCAGCAGTGCGAGCATCTCGTCCTGGGTGGGCCGGGCCGCGACACGGATGGCCCGCCACGGCAGAGCCTCTAATGCCACGCAAGCCGGGCGCCCGATAGCCAGTGCCTCCACATCCGCGACGCGTGACGCCAGTCCGGCCGCGCCAACCAGAGTCACGAAAGCGCGCGCGGTCTCGGCGGAGAAGAACAGGGCCGCGCGCAGCACCTCGCCACGCAACGCCTCGACGGCGACGACCGGCAGCGCGGCGGCGGGCGTCGCCGCGTAGACCTCGCGATGGATCACCGCGAAGCCCCACCCACGCAAATCGGCAGCGAGCCCCGCGCCTTGCCGCGCGCCGCTCGCCAGCAGCACTGGCCGGCCGGGTACCGGCAGAAGGCGCGCCGTGAGAGCGGCCAGCGCCGTGGCGTCGCCGTCGGCGCTCCTCACATCTACAAATCCCGCTTCCCGCGCTCGGCGCGCGGTGGCGTCGCCCACCGCGAACAGCTTGGTGCCATGCCATGATGCCGAGAATGCCTGGATCGAGTTGCCGCTGGTCACGAGAACCGCGCTCGTTTCGGCGGGGCTGGGCAGATCGGCGGGCCTGGCCGCGACTTCCAGAACTGGTGCGACCACCGGAACTAGGCCAAGCGCCGCCACGTGGCGGGCGGTTCCCGTTGCGCCAGGTTCAGGGCGAGTGATGAGGACGGCGTTCCGGCTCAGCTGAAAATGTCCGACGGCGAATCGGCGCGCAGGCTGGCCCCGAGGTCGGCGCCGAGCCGGGCGGCGTCGGCCACTACGCCATGCACGCTGCGCTTCAGCAGAAAGGAGCCGTCGGCGCGGGCGACGAGGCCGGTGAGGTGCAGCGTGCCGTCCGGCAGCAGCCGGGCGTAGCCACCGATCGGCGTGCGGCAGGAGCCGTCGAGCTCGGCGAGCAGCGCGCGTTCAGCAGTGGAGACCGCCTTGGCCTCCGGGTCCTCGATGGCGGCCAGCAACTCGCGCAGCTCGGTGTTGTCGGTCCGCACAGTGACGCCGACGATACCCTGGCCGGCCGAGGGCACCATCGCCTCGGGGTCGAGCACCAGCGACGCGCGCTCCGCGAGGCCGAGCCGGCGCAGACCGGCGAGGGCAAGCAATGTCGCGGCGCAATCGCCGTTCGCCACCCGGTCAAGCCGGCGCTGCACGTTGCCGCGCAGCAGGGAAATGTGCAGATCGGGCCGGGCGTGCAGGAGCTGCGCCTGACGGCGCAGCGAGGAGGTGCCGACCACGGCCCCGCCGGGCAGGGTGGCGAACGGGGCGCCGGGGTCGGGCCGCGGACAGTCGGGGCCGAGGATGAGCGTGTCGCGGGCATCCTCGCGCTTCAGGGTGCAGGCGAGCGTGATGCCGGGGGGTAGCTCGGTTTCCAGGTCCTTGAGGCTGTGCACCGCGAAATCGATCCGCCCGTCGGCCAGCGCCTCGTGAATCTCCTTGGCGAACAGCCCCTTGCCGCCGATATCGGCGAGGCGGCGGTCCTGCACGGCGTCGCCGGTGGTCCGGATCTGATGCTCCTCGAATACGTCGAGTTCACGCATCACCGGGCAGAAGCAGCTGATCCGGGCGAGGAAGGCGCGGGTCTGGACCAGCGCCAGCGGCGAGCCGCGGGTGCCGACGCGCAGCGGCAGCCGGCCGCGATGCGGCCGCACGCTCCCGGGCGTGGTCTCTGACGGGGGCTGGGCGGAGGCCATGCACGTGTCCTATTACCCGATCCCGCCGAAGGAAAGCCGAATCGAATGAGTAGCGGCCCGGTCCTGGGCATCGAAAGCTCCTGCGATGAGACTGCTGCTGCCGTGCTCGACGGCGGCGGGCGTGTGCTCGCCGAGGCGGTGCTGAGCCAAACCGGGGAGCACGCGCCCTATGGTGGCGTCGTCCCGGAGATCGCGGCGCGGGCACATCTCGCGCATCTTCCCGGCCTGGTGCGAGCGGTGATGGATCAGGCCGGGCTCGACTTCGCGGCGCTGAGCGGCGTGGCGGCGAGTGCCGGGCCGGGGCTGATCGGCGGGCTGATCGTCGGCAGCGGGCTCGCCAAGGGCATCGCCATCGCCCAAGGACTGCCCTTCGTCGCGGTAAACCATCTGGAAGCGCACGCGCTCACCGCGCGGCTGCCGGGCCTGGTGACGGGCGGGGCACCGTTTCCCTACCTGTTGCTGCTGGTCTCCGGCGGGCATTGCCAGTGCGTAGCCGTGGAGGGTGTGGGACGCCACCGGCGGCTCGGCGGCACGGTGGACGACGCGGCCGGCGAGGCATTCGACAAGGTGGCAAAGCTGCTCGGCCTGCCCTGGCCGGGCGGCCCGGCGCTGGAGCGTCTGGCGGTCTCGGGCGATCCCGCCCGCTACAGCTTTCCGCGCCCGATGCTCGGCCGGCCCGGCTGCGATTTCAGCTTTTCCGGATTGAAAACCGCGGTGTCGCTGGAGGTCGGGCGCCACGGGGCAGGGGCGCTCGACGGGCAGGCGGCGGCGGACATCGCCGCCTCGTTCCAGCGCGCGGTGGCGGAGACGTTGGCCGACCGGGCTGGGAACGCGATGGCGATGTTCCCGGAGGCCAAGCTGCTGGTGATCGCCGGGGGTGTGGCGGCGAATGGCGCGGTTCGCGCGGCGCTGGAGGAAGCGGCGGCCGCGCGCGGCGTCCGGCTGGTCGCGCCGCCGGTGCGGCTTTGCACCGACAACGCGGTCATGGTGGCCTGGGCGGGCATCGAGCGGCTGCGGCTGGGCTGGTCCGACCCGCTCGGGTTCGCGCCGCGTCCGCGGTGGCCGTTGGATGCCGTGGATATGAGGCCTTGAGGCACCCCTCACCCAACCCTCTCCCAAAGGGAGAGGGCTTTTCTGCTCCCTCTCCCTGTGGGAGAGGGTTGGGGTGAGGGGATTGCCGTGAACTACCGGCACGCCTTCCACGCCGGCAACGCGGGCGACTGCCTCAAGCACGCTCTGCTGGTCTCAATGCTCCGAGCCCTGGCGCGAAAGGACGCGGCGTTCGCCGTGCTCGACACCCATGCCGGAGCGGGGCGCTACGATCTCGCCTCCGGCCCTGCCGAGCGCACCGGCGAGTGGCGTTCCGGCATAGCCCGGCTGCTCGACGATCCGCCGGAGGCATTGCGCGACTATGTGGAAACGGTACGTTCGCTCGGCCTTTATCCCGGTTCGCCCGCGCTGATCCGCGCTCTCTTGCGCCCTCAGGACCGGCTGGCTTGCTGCGAGCTGCACCCCGAGGACGCCGGCGAACTGCGCCGGCTGTTCGCGCGCGACCGGCAGGTGGCCGTGCATCACCGCGATGGCTGGGAGGCGCTGGGCGCGCTGCTGCCGCCGGCCGAGCGGCGCGGGCTGGTGCTGATCGACCCGCCCTACGAGGCACCCGGCGAGTTCGATCGGGTCGTCGCCGGCCTTCGTGCCGCGCAGGCCAAGTTCCCCACCGGGGTCTACGCCGCTTGGTATCCGATCAAGCACCGTGCCCCGGTGCGTGCCTTCCACGCCGCGCTGCGCGAAAGTGGGCTGCGCGACATCGTGGCCGCCGAGTTGCTGCTGCGCGAACCGCTCGACCCGGCGCGGCTCAATGGCAGCGGACTTGTGGTGGTCAACCCACCGTGGCGCTTCGAGGCGGAGGCCGAGCCAATCCTCGCGGCGCTGCTCGACCGGCTCGGCGAACGCGAGCCCGGCGAGGGCACGGCACTCGCGCGGATCGCCGATGAGTAGCGTCGCGGTCCTCGGCGCGGGAGCGTGGGGCACCGCGCTGGCGTTGCAGGCGGCGCGTGCGGGATGCGCCGTGACCCTGATCCCACGCAGCTCCGCCCGCGCCGCGGAGATGGCCCGCTCCCGGGCCAATCCCCGTCTGCCGGGCATCGTGTTGCCCGACGCCGTCATGCCGGCCAGCGCGGTTCCCGGCGATGCCGACGCGATCCTGCTGGTCCCGCCGCTGCAGCATCTGCGCGAGATCGCCGCCAGTCTGCCGTCGGGCAACACGCCGCTTGTGGTCTGCGCCAAGGGCATCGAGGGGGGCACCCAGAGATTGCCACTGGAGATCGTGGCCGAGTTGCACCCCGGCCGGCCCGCTGCGTTCCTGACCGGGCCGAACTTCGCCCATGAAGTCGCCGCCGGGCAGCCCGCCGCGTCAGTGCTCGCCGCCGCCGATCCCACCCTGCGGGCGCGGCTCGCCGGGCTGCTGGCCACGCCCGAGTTCCGCCTCTACGGCAACGAGGACGCCGTGGGGGCCCAGGTCGGAGGAGCGGCCAAGAACGTCATCGCCATTGCGGCCGGTGCCGTGATTGGCGCGGGGCTTGGCGAGAACGCGCGGGCGGCGCTGATCACTCGCGGGCTCGCTGAACTTAGCCGCGCGGCGGAGGCACTCGGTGGGCGGGCCGAGACGGTGATGGGGCTTTCGGGGCTCGGCGATTTGCTGCTCACCTGCACGGGCGCGTCGAGCCGCAATTTTTCCCTGGGCCTGGCGCTCGGCCGGGGCGAGCGTCTGTCCGACGTGCTGGCCGCGCGCAGCACCGTCACCGAAGGCGTGGCGACGGCGCCCGCGCTAGTGGCGCGTGCCGCTGGCGTCGATCTGCCGGTGTGTCGCGCCGTTGCGGCGTTGCTGGCCGGGGAGACGACATTGCGGGCGGCGATCGCGGAGTTGCTTGCTCGGCCGCGACGCGATGAGTAACGGGATGCGCGTGACACAAGGAGAACCATGCTCCGAGGCGTTCTGACGGTCGGCGGCTGGACGATGGCCAGCCGCATACTGGGTTTCGCCCGCGACATGATGATCGCGGCGCTGCTCGGCGCGGGGCCGGTGGCGGATGCGTTCTTCGTTGCGCTGAAGCTGCCCAATCTGTTCCGCCGGCTGTTCGGCGAGGGCGCGTTCAACGCCGCCTTCGTCCCCGCCTTCTCCGGGATGCTGGCGACCGAGGGACCGGACGCGGCACGCCGCTTCGCCGTCGAGGCGTTCAGCGTCATGACCTTCTGGCTCGGCGCGCTCACGATTCTCGGTGAGCTGTTCATGCCGCAGATGATGGCGGTGCTGGCCCCCGGCTTTCAGGCGACACCGGAAAAATTCGCGTTGGCCGTGGAGCTGTCGCGGATCACCTTTCCCTATCTCATCCTGATCTGTCTCGCGGCACTTCTCTCCGGCGTGCTGAACGGGCTCGACCGCTTCACCGCCGCGGCGGCGTCCTACCTGCTGTTCAACGCCATCTCGATCGCCGCGATGATCTGGCTCACGCCCTATGTGCCGACGGTCGGTCATGCGCTGTCCTGGGGCGTCACCGCGTCGGGGGTGGTGCAGTTGGCACTTCTCATGTGGGCGACCTCGCGCGCCGGAATGCCGATGCGGATTCCGCGCCCGCGCCTCACGCCGCAGATGCGCGTGCTGCTGCGGCGCATGGCGCCGGGGCTGGTCGGCGCGGGCGTCACGCAGCTCAACCTCGCGGTCGATGTCATCATCGCCAGCCTGCTGCCGGCGGGCACGGTCTCGCTGCTGTACTATGCCGACCGGGTGAACCAGCTGCCTCTCGGCGTGATCGGCACCGCCGTCGGCACCGCGATGCTGCCGCTGCTGTCGCGACAGGTGCGCGCGGGCGAAGCCACAGCGGCGCGCGGCACGCTGAACCGGGCGCTGGAATACGCGCTATTCCTGACTTTGCCAGCGGCGATGGCACTGGCCGTCGCGGCCTATCCGATCATGTGGGTGCTGTTCGGGCGCGGCGCCTTCGATGCGGAGAGTGCGCGGCTTTCGTCGCAGGCGCTGGCGGCTTACGCGCTCGGGCTGCCCGCCTTCGTCGTGGTGAAGGTGCTCGCCCCCGGCTTCTTCGCGCGCGGCGATACGTCGACCCCGGTGAAGATCGGCGTCTGCGCCGTGGCGCTGAACCTGGCACTCAATCTCGCCTTCATGGTGCCGCTGCGCCATGTCGGGCCGGCGCTCGCGACCAGCCTCGCGGCGATCTTCAATGTCGGCTGGCTCGCAGTCGCTCTGCACCGACGCGGTCATCTGCAGCTCGACCCGCAGATCCGGCGTCGCTTGCCGCGCATGGTGCTCGCGGCGGTCGCGATGGCGGCGGTGCTGTATTTCGCCGACGGCCCGTTGTTCGCGGCGGCGCAAGCGGGTCGCGGCCTGAAATGGGCGGCCCTCGCGCTGCTCGTCACGCTCGGCTTCGCTGCCTACGCGATTGCCGGCCAGCTCTCCGGCGCGTTCGACGTGCGCGATCTCGGGCGCCTGCTACCCGGCCGACTCCGCCGTGTCAGACCCTAAGGCGGAACAGCACGGTCGAGCGGCCTGTCACCTCGTAGGTGTCGCCCACATCGAATGATTCGTTCCGCGCTTCCGGCGCGTTGGTGTCGAACAGCAGCGACCAGTGACGGATGCCGGCGCATTCCGGCATGGTGAACTCCACCACGTCGTGATGCGCGTTCAGCACCCACAGCAATGTCTCGGCGGTGCCCGGCCGGCGTATGCCGGTGGCCTGCGCGCGGCCGTCCATCATCATGCCGAAGCAGCGCATCATGCCATCGTCCCAGTCCTCGGGCTTCATCTCCTCGCCGGTCGCGTTGATCCAGCTCACGTCCTTGACGCCGAGCTCTTCGTTGTATTCGCCGGTGAAGAAGCGGGCGCGGTTGAGGATCGGATAGTTCTGCCGGATGCGGATCAGCCGTCGGGTGAACTCGACCAGGGCGCGGCCCTCGGGCGACACGTCCCAGTTCACCCAGCTGATTTCGTTGTCCTGCGCGTAGGCGTTGTTGTTGCCGCCCTGGGTACGACCGAACTCGTCGCCGGCGAGCAGCATCGGCGTGCCCTGCGCGAGCAGCAGGGTCGCCAGCATGTTGCGCTTCTGGCGTTCGCGGAGCTCGATGATCTCCGGGTCGTCGGTCGGCCCCTCGACGCCGTGATTCCATGAGCGGTTGTCGGAATGGCCGTCGCGGTTGTCCTCGCCGTTGGCCTCGTTGTGCTTGTCGTCGTAGCTCACCGTGTCGTTGAGCGTGAAACCGTCATGCGCGGTGATGAAGTTCACGCTGGCCCACGGCTTGCGCCCGCGCTTGTTGAACAGGTCGGCCGAGGCGGAGAGGCAGGCGGCGAGCTTCGAGGCCTCGCCCTCGTCACCCTTCCAGAACGCCCGCGTGGTGTCGCGGAAGCGGTCGTTCCACTCGGCCCAGCCCGGCGGGAACTGGCCGACCTGATAGCCGCCCGGCCCAATGTCCCACGGCTCGGCGATCAGCTTGACGGAGGAGAGCACCGGGTCCTGCCGGCAGCTGTCGAGGAAGCCGCCGCCCTCGTCGAAGCCGTCCGGCTCGCGCCCGAGGATGGTCGCGAGATCGAAGCGGAAGCCGTCGACATGCATCTCCTGCACCCAGTAGCGCAGGCTGTCCGTCACCATCTGCAGCACGCGCGGGTGCGACAGGTTGACCGTGTTCCCGGTACCCGTGTCGTTGATGTAGTAGCGCCGCTGGTCCGGGATCAGGCGGTAGTACGAGGCGTTGTCGATGCCCTTGTAGGACAGGGTGGGGCCGCGCTCGTTGCCCTCGGCGGTGTGGTTGTACACCACGTCGAGGATGACCTCGATGTGTGCGGCGTGCAGGTGCGCCACCATCGCCTTGAACTCGCCGGTGGAGTTGCTCGCGGAGTAGCGCAGATCGGGCGCGAAGAAGCCGATCGTGTTGTAGCCCCAGTAGTTGGTCAGCCCCTTGTCGAGCAGCAGGCTGTCGTTGATGAAGCTGTGGATCGGCAGCAGCTCGACCGAGGTGACGCCAAGGGCGCGGAGGTAGTCTACCACCTCCTTGACGGCGAGGCCGGCGAAGGTGCCACGCAGCTCCTCTGGCACGGCCGGGTGCAGCTTGGTGAAGCCGCGGACATGCGTCTCGTAGAAGATCGTGCGCTCCCACGGCACGCGCGGCGACTGGTCGCGCCCCCAGGTGAAAGCCGGGTCCGTCACTCGGCATTTTGGCATCAGCTTCGCGCTGTCGCGCTCGTCGAACGTCAGGTCGTCCTCGGTTTCGAGCTGGTAACCGAACACTTCGGGACCCCATGTGAGCTGCCCGACATGGCCCTTCGCGTAGGGGTCGAGGAGCAGCTTGTTCGGGTTGAAGCGGTGGCCGTTCTCCGGCTCGTACGGACCATGCACGCGGTAGCCGTAGACGGTGGGCGGGCGCGCGTCGGGCAGGTAGCCGTGCCACACCTCGTCGGTGAACTCGGGCAATTCGATGCGTTCGAGCTCGGTCTCGCCAGTGGCGTCGAACAGACACAGCTCGACTTTCGTTGCGTTGGCCGAGAACAGCGCGAAATTGACCCCAAGTCCGTCCCAGGTCGCCCCCAGCGGATAGGGCAAGCCCTCGGTGATGCGCGTCTTTGGGACACTGACGGACATGCGCGCGATCTCCAGCTTTGTCGGTTGCCGTCGTTTAATGCGGCGCATCCGCTCCGGTTGCCAGCGCGGAAAGCTATTCCGCCGCCGCCGGGGTGGGCATGTCCTGATTGGCGGCGAGCAGCGGCAGCATCGGCAGCAACGTGGTGAGGTCGCGTTCGGCGACGCAGACAAGATACTGGGTGGAGGGCGGCGTCACGTCCGGCGTCTCGGGCATCGGCAGCCCGTCATCCCCGAGCGGCAGTGCGGTTAGCCCGAGGTCGCCGTAGATCTTCAGCAGTCCCGGCCCGGCGCGCCAGATCGCCGGATCGAGGCCTTCTTGTTGGGCGAGGTCGCGCAGTCGCCAGACGGCCGAGACCCGGTCGCTGAGCGGGCCTGCGGGGTCGCCCAGTGCAAGCAGGATGCGGCCGCAGCGGCGGAACGGGATGCCGGCTTGCGCCTGCTCGCCCCACACCACGCCGTCGGCGTTGATCGGAGGACGGCCGCCGAGCATGGTGAGGCGCATCCGCGTCTCGATGCTCCACGGTTGCCAGCTCACCTTGCCGGGGCGGATCAGGCGCCACGTGGCAATGAGGGCGAGGGCGACGGTGACGGCGACGGTGGCGCGCACCGAGTTCGGCACCTCCCGTGACAGCACGATCTCCCACCAGCTGTTGTCCGAGAGGAACCGGACATGCCGCTCGAAGCCAGCCAGGGCGAGGATGCACAGGATGAGCGCGAAGAGCGGCACTGCGGTTGACGCCTGCAGCGGGCCGCTGAGCAGCCGGGCGTGGCGATAGAAGCAGCTGCGGAACGGCGCCACCAGCATGGTTGCGAGCACCAGCACGGCGGGAATCCACAGCGGCTGGCCATGCGCGACGGTGATGGCGGCGCCGGCCATCAGCATGACCATCGTGGCGCCCCAGGCGAGATTCACCCGGCGCGATAGGCCGATTGCCAGCACGATGAGCGCGGCGCCGATCAGCGACGGGACGAACTCGCCGGCCTGCCGGGCGATGGCCGCGAGGTCTGGGTCGATCCAGGCGATGTTGGGCGTGCGCGACAGCACGCCGAGGGTTAGCAGCATGGCGCCGCAGAGGGCGACCGCGCCGGTGATCGAGGCAACGGCGAAATCGGGCTCGCTCCAACGGCCGACAGATTGGAGGGAGCGGAACATCCCTCCGCCGCGCAGCAGGATCTCGTTGCCCGCGAACATGGTGCCGGCGAGGAAAAGCGGGATGATGTAGTAGAACAGCCGGAACACCAGGATGGCACCGACGATGTGCGGCGCGTCGACCCAGGGCGAGAGGCCGAGCAGCATCGCGGTATCGAACACGCCGATGCCGCCCGGCAGGTTGGCCGCGAGGCCAGCCGTATATGAGGCGACATAGACGCCGAGGAAGCGCAGCCAGGTAAGGCCGGTCGCCTCGGGCAGGAGCGCATAGAAGATCGACGCCGTCACCGCGACGTCCACCGTCGCGAGCAGCACCTGCACGATCGCCATGCGCCAGCCCGGCAGCTCCACCATGTGGCCGAACATCCGCACCGTGCCGAGCACGCGCGACAGCGTGACGTAGCCGGCGACGATCGCCCACAGCGCGGCGCCGGCGGCGTACATCACCCATCGTGGCAGGAACTCGCCGAAGAACGGCACCGAGGTCGGCTCGACGAACAGGATCGCGCCTCCCAGCACCATGCCGCCGAGCCCGAAGGTCAGGCTACAGAACGCCACCGTCTTGGCGATCTGCACCGGCGTCAGCCCCCAATGCGCGTATAGCCGATAGCGCACCGCCGCCCCTGATACGGCGGCGAAGCCGAGATTGTGCGATAGCGCGTAGGCGCAGAATGAGGCGAAGGAGACGCGTGCGTAGGACACTTTGTGCCCCGCGTAGATCGTCCCCAGCCGATCGTAGAAGGTCAGCACGCCGTAGGAGAGGATGGTCCAGCAAAACGACAGGACGATGGCGTGCGGACGGATCGAGTTGATCGCGTCGGCGATGTCGTCGAGCTTGAGGTTGCGGAACTCGCGCTGCACCACGTAGATCGCGCCGCACAGCAGCACGACGCCGAGTACCGCCGGCAGGTGGCGGAGATATTTGATCGCGGTCTCGCGCACGCGGTGGTCCAAGCGCGTCAGGCCGCGTCGGCGGGGCGGGCGAGGGCGGCTTCGATCAGGGCGATAGTCTCGCCGATCCCATACAGCGCGACGAAGCCGCCGAAGCGTGGCCCCTCCTGCTGGCCGAGCAGCACCTGATAGAGACAGCCAAACCAGGCGCGCAATTCGGGGAAGGCGTGGCGCTTGCCGACCTCGTAGACGACGTTCTGGATCGCCTCGCCATCCGAGCCCAGATCGAGGCCGCGCAAGGTCTCCGCGAGGTCCGCGAGGGCGGCGCGCTCGGTGTCGGTGGGCAGGCGGTACTGCTTGGCGGGGCGCACGAAGTCCCGATAGTAGGCGATCGCGTGATGCACCAGCCGGTCGAGAAACGGCATGGCGGCGGGGCTTGCGTCGGGGCTGTAGCGGCGGATGAAGCCCCACAGTATGTCGGGCGTCTCGGCGTTCACGACGCTGGCGAGGTTCAGCAGCATGGCGAACGACACCGGCGAGGCGGCGTCAACCGGGCGGCCGCCGGCGATGTGCCAGGCCGGATTGGTGCGCTTTTCCGCGTCCGGCTGCGCGCGTTCCTTCGCGGCATTGGCGAGATAGTCGTCGACGGCGCGCGGGATGACGTCGAAATACAGCCGCTTGGCGCGGTGCGGCGCGTTGTACATGAACTGCCCCAGCGCCTCGGGCGGCGCGTAGCGCAGCCACTCGTCGACCGAGAGGCCGTTGCCCTTGGACTTGCTGATCTTCTGCCCCTGGTCGTCGAGGAACAGCTCATAGGTGAAATCCTGCGGCGGCGCGCTGCCCAGGATACGGCAGACTCGGCCCGAGAGGCGCACGCTGTCGATCAAGTCCTTGCCCGACATCTCGTAATCGACCCCGAGCGCGTGCCAGCGCATCGCCCAGTCCGCCTTCCATTGCAGCTTGCAGGCGCCGCCCTTCACCGAGGTCTCGAATTGCTCGCCGCTCTCCGGGTCGGTCCAGGTCACGGTGGCGGCGGCGGCATCCCAGGCATCGGGCTTGATCTGCATGACGCGGCCGGTGCGCGGATGTATCGGCAGCACGGGCGAGTAGGTGGCGCGCCGCTCCGGGCCGAGGGTGGGCAGGATCACGGCCACGATCTTCTCGTATTCCTCCAGCACGCGGACCAGGGCCGCGTCGAATCGGCCTGCCTTATAGTACTCGGTCGAGGATGCGAATTCGTACTCGAAACCGAAGCCGTCGAGGAAGGCGCGCAGCCTTGCGTTGTTGTGCGCCCCGAAGCTCTCATGAGTGCCGAACGGGTCCGGCACTTGGGTGAGCGGCTTACCGAGATGCCGGGCCAGCAGGTCGCGGTTGGGCACGTTGTCCGGCACCTTGCGCAGCCCGTCCATGTCGTCGCTGAAGGCGAGCAGGCGGGAGGGCAGGCCGGTGAGCTCGGTGAAGGCGTTGCGCACCCAGCTGGTTCGCGCCACCTCGCCGAACGTGCCGATATGCGGCAGGCCCGAGGGTCCGTAGCCGGTCTCGAACAGGGCCTGGGTTTTGCCCGAGGCGGCCAGCCGGTCGCGCAGCTTGGCCGCCTCCTCGAACGGCAAGGCCTTCGGCAAGCTCGGGACGGATGTATCGGAGGCCTGGGTCAATCGGCGTCTGGAGGAACTGGGTATAGTGACGCCATGACACTACTACCCGACAGCCCCGCCGTCGTCGCCGGCTACGGGCGTGCGGCGATCCTGATGTCGGACGGGGAGCTTCTCGTGCTCCCCACCGCCGAAGCTGCCAACCGGCTGCGCTCGCTGCCACCGCCCATGATGGTCCACGTCCCGGCGACGCTGCGCCGGCTCGGGCTGCGCGCCATGCCGGCGCTCGACCTGCTGGAGCTGTTCGCCTTCACCCTGCCGGCCCGCGCCGCGACGCCGACCCCGCGCGGCTTGTGCCTTGCCCTCGACCTCGATCGGCCCACGGGAGGGCTCGAAGCCGAGGCGGCGGTGCTGCCGGATGTCGCTGCTTCCCTGCTGGGACGGCTGGCGCAGGGTCGCGACCTGCCGGCCAACCGCGACGCCGCCGCGATTGCCGCCTGGATGGGCAAGGCGGGCTGGGGCTGGGCTGCCGCCGTGATGGCCGCCCTCGGCCAGCCTGCCGCCGTGCCAAGCCGGACGGCACTGCAAATATGGCGCAATCTGCCCGAATGGGAGGAGACCGCGCCGCCGCCGCCCCCTGCCGCGCATCCCGTGGCCGAAGCGGAGGCCCGGGCGCGGCTTGCTGCCATTCTCGGCGAGCGCGCCGAGCAGCGCACCGGGCAGGCAGACTACGCAGGCGCCGCCGCCGCCGCTTTCGCGCCGCGGGAGCAGCGGGGCGACCCGCATCTCGTGCTGGCGGAGGCCGGCACCGGGACCGGCAAGACGCTCGGCTATGTCGCGCCGGCGATCCTGTGGGCCGAGAAGAATCGCGGCACGGTGTGGATCAGCACCTTCACCCGCCACTTGCAGCGCCAGATCGACGATGAGCTCGGCCGTGTCTTCCCCGATCCCGTGCGGCGGCGGGCCAATGTCGTGCTGCGCAAGGGCCGGGAGAATTATCTCTGCCTGCTCAATCTGGAGGATGCGGTGGTCGCCGCGCAGGGCGGCTTCGCGACGGGCGCGGCGATCCCGCTCGGCATTCTCCTGCGCTGGGCGAGCGCGACGCGGGACGGCGACATCCAGGGCGGCGACCTGCCGGGCTGGTTTGCCGAGCTGTTCGGCCCGGCGACGATCTTCTCCCTGGCCGACCGTAGAGGCGAGTGCGTCCACGCTGGCTGCCCGCACTGGCGGCGCTGCTTCGTCGAGCACACCATTCGGCGGGCACGCGGTGCGGAACTGGTGGTCGCCAACCATGCGCTGGTCATGGCGCAAGCGGCGTGGGGCGGGCTCGACGACGCAGCGGTGCCGGGGCGCTACGTGTTCGACGAGGGCCACCATCTGTTCGATGCGGCGGACGGAGCGTTCGCGGCCGAGCTGTCGGGGGTGGAGACCGCCGAGCTGCGCCGCTGGCTGCTCGGCGCCGAGGGAGGGCGTTCGCGCGCGCGAGGGCTGCGCCGGCGAGTCGAGGAGCTGATTGCCGGCGAGCCGGAGCTCGCAACGCCGCTCGATGCCGCCCTGATGGCCGCCCGCGCCTTGCCGGCGCCGGGCTGGTCTCTGCGCCTCGCGGAGGACTCCCCCGAGCTCGGCGGCCTCGACGCCGGGCGGCCGAACCCTACCGAGGCATTTCTTCGCCTCGCGCGCCGACAGGTGCTGGCGCGGCTGCCGGGCGAGGCCGAACCGCACGCGCGCGGCGCGCTGGAGTGCGATCTCTACCCGGTGGCCCCTGACCTGCCCGAGGCGGCCGAGCGGCTTGAGCGGGCGCTGGCGCGCATCGCCGAGCCGCTAGCCCGCCTCCGCGAGCGGCTGCTGGCGCGGCTCGATACAGATGCCGAGGAGCTCGACAGCGCGACGCGCAACCGCATCGAGGCCATCGGCCGCTCACTCGGCCGCCGCGCGCTCGATCCGCTGCGCGCGTGGCAGGCGATGCTGCGCGCCACCCGCCTGCCGCCCCCCGAGCCCGGCATGCGGCCGGACCACGTCGCGTTCCTGCGGCTCGATCGGCGCGATGCGGGCGATCGGGATGTCGGGCTGCTGCGCCATTGGCTCGACCCCACGGTGCCCTTCGCGGCGACGCTGGCGCAGCCGGCGCAGGGCCTGCTCGTCACGTCCGCGACCTTGCGCGATAGCGGGGACCGCGACGCGGAGAGCGCCTGGGAGGCGGCCGAGGCGCGGGTCGGCGCGCCGCATCTGCCCTCGCCGGCAATCCGCGTCGCCGTCGCGAGCCCGTTCGACTACGCGGCACAGACGCGCGCCTTTGTCCTGACCGATGTGATGCCAGGGAATATCGCCGCGCTGGCTGCCGCCTACCGAGCATTGTTCATGGCGTCGGGCGGCGGCGCGCTCGGCCTGTTCACCGCGATCCGCCGGCTGCAAATGGTCCACGCCAAGATCGCGCCGGAGTTGGAGGCGGCGGGCATTCAGCTGCTCGCCCAGCATGTCGACCCGATGGACAACGCCACCCTGGTCGACATCTTCCGCACCGAGGAAGAGAGCTGCCTGCTCGGCACCGACGCGATGCGCGACGGCGTGGACGTGCCGGGCCGCGCCCTGCGTCTCGTGGTGTTCGAGAAGGTGCCTTGGGCGCGGCCGGACATCCTCCATCGCGAGCGCCGCGTGCATCTCTCCGGTGGCGACCCCAAGGGCTATGACGATCGGATCGCGCGGCTCAGGCT
Organism: Alphaproteobacteria bacterium; assembly: GCA_017307285.1. GTDB lineage: Bacteria > Pseudomonadota > Alphaproteobacteria > Acetobacterales > Acetobacteraceae > JAFKFI01. The sequence continues at coordinate 31,666 of JAFKFI010000071.1, forward strand.
GCGCCAGGCGTTCGGGCGCCTGATCCGTCGCTCCACCGACCGCGGCGTTTTCGTGCTGCTCGACCGTCAGACGCCGAGCCGGTTGCTGTCCGCCTTTCCCGCCGGGGTCGCGGTGCGCCGGGTCGGGCTGGCCGAAGCGGCGGCGGCGACACGCGCCTTCCTCGGGGAGCCCGCCCTCTCGGTACCGTGAGGCCGCCTCGCTTGCGCTGAAGCACGGCTTCGCGCAGGGTCCGCCCATCAATGGAGAGACTTCCCATGCTCGCCCGCACTGGCCTCGACCCGCAGGAGGCCCTGGTCTGCACGATGGTCCTGGTGGCCGCCGCGGATGGCGGCATGTCGGATCGCGAGATCGGCGTGATGTCCGGCCAGGTGCAGACCCTGCCGATCTTCCAGGATTTCTCCACCGAGCGGCTGGAAGCCGCGACCGACGCGGCTGTGGGCCTGCTTGGCGAGGACGAGGGGTTGCCCCATGCCGGCCGGCTGATCCGGGAGTCGCTCACCCCGGCGCTGCGCGAGACCGCCTACGCGCTGGCCTGCGAGGTGGTCGCCGCAGATCACAACGTCGGTCAGCAATCGCTCGAGATGCTGGAGTTCGTGATGAACGAGCTGCGCCTCGACCCGCTGGTCGCCGCCGCCACCGAGCGCGGCGTGCGGGCGCGTCACCAACGAGGGTGAGCGGCATCCGCCACGACCGGGTGCGCGCGAACGGCGTCGAACTGCACGTCGCGCGCGCGGGCGCGGGGCGGCCCCTGGTGTTGCTGCACGGCTGGCCGGAGTTCTGGCTGACCTGGGAACCGGTGATGCAGCGCCTCGCCGGGCGGTTCGAGCTGGTCGCGCCGGATTTGCGCGGCTTCGGCGAGAGCGAGAAGCCGGACGCCGGCCCCTCCGACCAGGCTGGCGCCGAGATGCACGCCGCCGACATTCTCGCCCTCATCGACGCACTGGGCCTTGGGCGCGTGGGGCTGGTGGCGCATGACATCGGCGGCGGTGTTGCGCAGGTGATGGCGCGAGCGCGGCCGCGGCTTCTGGCGGGCATCTTCCTGTTCGACACACCGCATCCCGGTATCGGCCCACGCTTCGCCGATCCGGGCCATCTCAAGGAAATCTGGTACCAATCCTTTCACCAGCTCCCCTGGGCGGCATCGCTGGTGGGTGCGTCTCGGGAGAGCTGCCGGACCTATTTCGCGCATTTCCTGCGCCACTGGTCGGTGCGCAAGGATGCGTTCGATGACGTGCTCGAAGCCTGGGTCGACAACTTCATGCAGCCGGGCAATCTGCAGGGCGGCTTCAACTGGTACATCAGCGCCAATGCCGGGCGCTTGGCGATCATGCGGGGCGAGGTGCCCGAGCTCCCGCCGATCGCGGTGCCCACCTGCGTCCGCTGGGGCGAGGGCGATCCGGTCCTGAAGGTGGAACGGGCTGACCGCCTGGGCGAGACTTTCGCGAGTCTCGACTTCGCCCCCTTCACCGGCGTCGGCCACTTCCCGCACCGCGAGGACCCCGACCGCGCGGCCGAAGCGATTGCGGATTTCTTCGAGCGAGTATGGCCCGAGTAGGAGGCGGAATGAATTCCGCCCTACGACAGCCGCGTCCACACCACGAAGCTCGGCTCGGAAGGCGTAGGCCTGCCGTCGGCCGACCCCGGAGAGCCAGCCGATCTACCGCCGCTTAGCCTTGCGTCGGGCGTAGCGAGCGTCGCGGGCGGCCTTTTGTTCGGCGAGCAGGGCGCGCTGCCGGGCAGCTTCCTCGGCGCGCGCGGCGGCTTCGGCGGCGAGGCGGGCAGCTTCCTCGGCCTTGCGCTGCGCTTCGAGCTCGGCGAGCCGGCGTGCCTCGGCTTCGCGAGCGGCTTGGCGCTCGGCAGCGCGCACCGCGCGGGCCTCGGCGATTGCCTTGCGCTCCGCCTCGCGCGCCTGCACCGCCGGATCGTCCGGGCCGGGGCGGGCTCGGAACTTCTCCAGCATGGCCTTCTTCGCATTCGCCGAGGCGTTCAGCCGCTCGTCGAATTTGTTGCCTTTGAAGCCACTCATCGCGAAGCGTGATCTCCTTTGGATACTGCCATCTAGCGCGCCTGGGCGCTCGCCTCGGAGCGTGTCGCACCCACGCGGCTGGCCAGCGCGGCCGCCATGAACGGGTCGAGGTCGCCGTCGAGCACCGCGTCCGGGTTGCCCTTCTCGACGCCGGTGCGCAGATCCTTCACCAGCTGGTACGGCGCCAGCACGTAGCTGCGGATCTGGTGGCCCCAGCCGATGTCGGTTTTGGCGCTCTCCACCGCCGACGCCGCCGCCTCGCGCTTCTGCAGTTCCTGCTCGTAGAGCCGAGCCTTCAGCATTCCCATCGCGGTGGCGCGGTTGCGGTGCTGGCTGCGGTCGGTCTGGCAGGCGACGATGATGCCGGACGGGATATGCGTGATGCGGATAGCGCTCTCGGTCTTGTTGACGTGCTGGCCGCCAGCGCCCGAGGCGCGGAACGTGTCCACCTTGAGGTCGGCGTCGTTGATCTCGATCTCGATGGTGTCGTCCACCACCGGATACACCCACACCGAGGCGAAGCTGGTCTGCCGGCGCGCATTGGCGTCGAACGGGCTGATGCGGACCAGCCGATGCACCCCGGCCTCGGTCTTGAGCCAGCCATAGGCATTCGGCCCGGTGACCTGCAAGGTGGCGGACTTGATGCCGGCCTGCTCGCCCTCGCTCTGTTCGAGCAGCTGCGCCTTGTAGCCGTGCTGCTCGGCCCAGCGCAGATACATCCGCATCAGCATCTCGGCCCAGTCCTGCGCCTCGGTGCCGCCGGCGCCGGCATTGATCTCGACATAGCAATCGTTGGCGTCGGCCTCGCCCGAGAGCAGGCTCTCGATCTCCCGGCGCTTGGCCTCCTCCGCCAGCGCGCGAAGGCTGGCTACGCCGTCGGCCACCATCGCGGCGTCGCCGTCGGCCTCCGCCATGCCGATCAGCTCCAGCGTGTCGGCGACCTCGCGTTCCAGGGTCTCGACGCCCTCGATCTGGCCGGCGAGCTGGTTGCGCTCACGCATGAGCTTCTGCGCGGCGTCGGCCTTGTCCCACAGCGCGGGGTCCTCGGCGCGGGCGTTCAGCTCGGCGAGGCGGGCTTGGGCGGCATCCCAGTCAAAGATGCCTCCTCAGCAGCGCGGTGGACTGCTTGATCTGCTCGTTGAGGGCGTCGGATTCGGCGGACATGACGGGTGCTTATGAAGGGTGGAAGCGCATTTGCGACAAGTGGGCGCGGCTCAATACAACCCGCCCATGCCGCTGTCGACCCCGCCGGCGGGGACGTTGGCGTTGCCAATATCGTCACTGCTCGCCGAAGCAGACCAGCCGCCGACCGGGCCGGAGGCGCCGGGCGTCTGGTCGGGCTTGAACGCGTCGATCCGCGAGCCCGAGCCGGTGTCCCAGCGCGCCATCGTGACACCCGGCGGCTGTGCGAACTCGAGCACAGGGTGGTCCTTGAGTGCCGTCGTCATGTAGGCGCGCCAGATCGGCGCGGCGATCTTGCCGCCGGTTTCGCTCTCACCGAGGCTCGCCGGCGTGTCGAAGCCCATCCAGACGGCGGTGACGAGGTCGGGGGTGAAGCCGATGAACCAGGCGTCGTTGAAATCCTGCGTGGTGCCGGTCTTGCCGGCAATCGGGCGGTTCATGCCCTTGCCGGCCTCGTAGCCGGTGCCGTGCGCCACCACCCCTTGCATCATCGTCACGATCTGGAACACGCTCTGCGGGTCGGCGATCTCCTTGCGATCGTCGGCGAGAACCGGCGGCTGGGCGGCGTTGTCGCAAGCCTCGCAATCCCGGCCGGGCGCGCGCCAGACGACGTGACCGTCGCGGTCCTGCACGCTGTCGATGAGCGTGGGGACGACCTCCCGCCCGCCCTGGGCGAGCGAGGCGTAGGCGCCGGCCATACGCAGCACGGTGGTATCCACCGCGCCGAGGGCGGTGGGCAGCACGCGCGGCATGTTGTCGACCACATGGAAGGCGATCGCGTTCTGCGCCACCGCCTCCATGCCGACCCGCTCGGCAACCCGCACGGTGACGAGATTGAGCGACTTCTCGAGCGCGATGCGGAGCGGCACCGGGCCGCTGAAGTTCATCTCATAGTTGTTCGGCCGCCACTGGCCCGCCGCGCCCTGGTCGATCACCACCGGCGCGTCGAGGAATTTCTGGCTCGGCGAGATGCCCTGTTCGAGCGCGGTGAGATAGACGATCGGCTTGAACGAACTGCCCGGCTGGCGGATCGCCTGGGTGACGCGATTGAATTGGCTGGTCTCGAAGCTCCAGCCGCCGACCATCGCAAAGATGCGCCCAGTGGTCGGGTCGAGCGAGACGAGCGCGCCCTGCACCTGCGGGATCTGGCGCAGAATCACCCGTTCGAGCCGTGGCGCGGCCTCGGCCGAGCGGCCGGCCTTGGCGGGCTGCGGATGCGCGGCCGGCTGCTGGGCCGCAACCTCGATCATCACGACGTCGCCGGGATGGACCACATCGGTGATCCGACGAGGCGAGCCGCCGAGCCGGCCGTCATGGACCGGCCGAGCCCAGCCGAGATCGGACAACGACAAGGCGCCCGTTTTTGGTTCCGACGCGGTGTTGGGGGCGGCGCCGGCAGGACGCTCGAGCCAGCCGACCCGCGCCTCCCCTCCGGTGGCGTCGATCACCACGCCGAGCTTCCAATCCGGCAGCATCCCCGGCGGGCGGCTCACCGCGCCGAGCAGGCTCGCCCAATCGGTACGCAGGGCAGCTTGGGCCGCGTCGAGATGCGAGACCGGGCCGCGCCAGCCGCCGAGCTTGCGGTCGTAGTTCATCATCCCGTCGTGCAGCGCGCGCTCGGCGGCGAGCTGCAGGGTCGGGTTCAGGCTGGTGCGGACCATCAACCCGCCTTGCGTGGTCGTGTCCACGCCGAACCGGTCGATCAGGCGGCGGCGCACCTCCTCGGCGAACCAGTCGGCCCCTTGGATCGGCTCGGGTCGGCGGAACTGTGCTGGAATGATCGGCTGCGCCTTGGCGGTCTGGGCCTGCGCGGCGGTGATCACCCGGTTATCCACCATGCGATCGAGCACCCAATCGCGCCGCGCCTTGGCGGCATCGGGGTAGCGGAACGGATTGTAGTTATTCGGCGCTTTCGGAAGTGCGGCGAGGAACGCCGCCTCCTCGATGTTGAGCTCGTCGAGCGGCTTATTGAAATAGGCCTGTGCCGCCGCCGCGACGCCGTAGGACTGCATCCCCATGTAGATCTCGTTGAGGTACAGCTCGAGGATGCGCTCCTTGGTCAGGCTCTCCTCGATGCGCATGGCGAGGATCGCCTCCTTGATCTTGCGCGAGAGCGAGAGCTGGTTGTCCAGCAGCATGTTCTTGGCGACCTGCTGGGTGATGGTGGAGGCGCCGACCGGCCGGCGGCCCTGGCCCATCTGCATGAAATCGGTAAACGCGGCGCGGGCGATGGCGACGGGATCGACGCCGCGATGGCTCCAATAATTCTGGTCCTCGGCCGAGACGAAGGCCTGCTTCACGATCTCGGGGATCGCCGTGTAGGGCACGAAGATGCGCCTCTCCGCGGCGAGCTCCGACATCAGCCTGGCATCGCCGGCGTAGACCCGGCTCATCACCTTGGGCTGGTAGCCGCGCAGGCCGTCCACGTCCGGCAGATCGGAGGCGAAATGGCGGTAGGCGCCATACAGCGCCACCGCGCCGACCACGCCCACGATGAACAGGAGGCCGAGCAGAGCGCCGGCCAGCCGGGCGAGCCAGCGCAGCGGCGACTTCTTCTTGGGCGCCGGCTTGGGCTGTCGGCGGTCGCGCGAGGGGCCGCCTGGGGACGGTGGGGGCGCCAGGGGTTCGCCCGCTGTAAGGGGGCCGTTCATTCGCTGCGGTTTACACGCTTCCTGTGCTCGGGGCAGCCCCCAAGGGGGTGATCGGGGCTATGCGGATTCGCCCGTGACCTTGAACGATGCCGCGAAATAGGCATCCACCGCCCGCTTCATCGCCGTCGCGACCTGCAGCCGATGCTTCGGCTTGCGCAGTGCCGCCTCGTCCTGCGGGTTGGACATGAAACCCATCTCGACCAGCACGCTCGGAATGTCGGCGGCCTTCAGCACGACGAAGCCGGCGTGACGGGAGGGGTTTTCGAGCAGGGTCACGTCGGGCTCGAAATGGCCGACGATGCTGCGCGCCATCCGTGCCGAGCCGCGACGGGTCTCCTGACGCACCAGGCTGGCGAGGATCTGCGCCACCTCCGGCGAGGCGTCCTTGAAGGCGGGTCCGCCGAAGCGGTCGGCGCTGTTCTCGCGCTGCGCCAAGGCGGCGGTCTGCGCGTCTGAGGCGGAGTTGGAGAGCGTGTAGACGCTGGCGCCGCGCACCGAATGGTTGGACACGGCGTCGGCGTGCATCGAGACGAACAGCGCCGCCCGCCGACTCTGCGCGCGCGCCACCCGCTCGTCGAGCGGCACGAATACATCCCGCGAGCGGGTTAGCTCGACCCGGTACTTTCCGCCCGCCTCCAGCAGCCGGCGCAAATCGCTGGCCGCGGCGAGGGCGATGTTCTTCTCGTACGTGCCGGACACGCCGATCGCGCCGGGGTCCTTACCGCCGTGGCCCGGGTCCAGCATCACGAGCGGCGCGTCCGGTTTCCGTGCCGGCTTGTGGGGATGAGCGGGTGCGTGGGTGCTGCGGGCGAGCGCCTCCTGGAACCATGCTGGCAGCAGGAAAGCGCCGGTAACGCCAGAACCAAGCAGCAGCCGCCGGCCGATCGGGACGCGCGAATCCATGCCGGTCAAGCTAACACAGCGGATGCGGACTCGCACGCTTGTTGTTGATTACAGTAGGTTCATGTGGATTTGGCCGTCGTCTCAATGACGCGCGAGTACTAATAGGGATAAGCGGTCACAAGCCGCGGATTGGGACTAGCTGCATCTATGAGCCAGAAGGACCGAACACATGGGTTCCGCCCGTCGGGGCTTGGGAGGCTGCACCGAACCTCGTATTTCGTGCCCCACGGATTGGTCGCGAGATCGACCACAACGTGCATACCGGGATGTGCTCTCAACGCCTCCCGCAGGCTGGCCCAACCTTGGGCCGTGAAGCCGAACGCATTGAAGAAAGCGGCTTTTCCGCCATTGTCGGGGTGATTGGGATTAAGAAGGTAATCGCGGATTTTGGAATCCGGCACCATCGCGCGGTTACCGTTCGGCAGTGGTGCTCCAGTCATTCCCTAATGGCGGCGGATTCCACCGTGACTAAAGCATGGAACGGCCGGACGAACTCGATTTCGTAAGCGACCTCGCCCGGGTACACATGTACAACCGTTCCTGTGGAGCCGGCCGGGAGGACACCGTGCTCGACGGTGAGCGGCCGCGCCAAGGACACACGGCTCAATTCCGGATGTCGTTCATTCCGATCACCACTCACCGGGCCCTCCTCGAGGATGGACGCATGATAGGCGTTTACAATTCCCAAACACAACGTCGCCCTTCTGGGCACGGTTCTGCCGAATAGAGATCCCTTGCGATCCGGCAGCCTTTGCTTCATGGTCTTGCGGCTCTGCGACGTGGTTGGCGAGGCGCGATTTGCGTGCCCTGTCCGGCGCGATCCAGGCGGTTGCACCGGCCATGTTGGCGACGGCGAGTTCGATGCTCGCCTTCAGCCCGTGATCGAGAGCCGCCCATGATCGAGGGCTGCTGGCCTGGCAAGCCCGCTCTCCGCCGCCACCGCCGTTGCTGCCGTGCTGCGCGCCGTGCGAAAGCCGGCCGCGGCGCCGGGCCCGGTTTTAAAGCCGGGCGGGAGCGACCATCTCGAATGGGGCTGCGTCCTGCCGGGACGGCCCGCCCGTATTACAGGACACCATGACCGCCATCCCGCCCGCTTCACCCGTCCGCGATCATCCGCCTAGGGGCGGTCGTGTGGCGCTTTGGCGCGCGGGGTCAGGCCTATTTCCTGTCTGGGCGGCTCAGCCCCCCACCTCAAGCCTATTTCGCCGACCGCTGCCGCCCGCCCGATCCGGGCCTGCGACGCTGTGCCGGTCGGCGCACCGGAGTTCAGGATTACATGACCAAGCGTATGCTGATCGACGCCACGCACGCGGAAGAGACCCGCGTGGTGGTGCTGGACGGTAACCGCCTCGAGGATTTCGACGTCGAGACGTCGACCAAGCGGCAGCTCAAGGGAAACATCTATCTCGCCAAGGTCGTCCGCGTAGAACCCAGCCTGCAGGCCGCCTTCGTCGAATATGGCGGCGGCCGGCACGGCTTTCTTGCCTTCGGCGAGATCCATCCCGACTACTACCAAATCCCCGTCGCCGACCGGCAGCGCCTGCTCGACATGCAGGCCGAGGAGGCGCGCGAAGAAGCAGAAGAGGAGGACCGCGCCGCCGCTGCTGCCGAGGCCAGGGCGGGCGCGCTCGATGGCGACGCGGCGGAAGGCGAGCCGGCGGACCGGTCGGCCGAGCCGGAGGAAGCCTCCGCGGTGCAGCCTGCCACGATCCCGAGCGAAGCCGAGGCGGATGTCGCGCCGGCCGAGAGCATCGGCTCCCAGCCCGAGTCCGAACTAGAGCCCGAGCCGGAGATAGGGTCCTCCTCGGCGCAACCGGCTTCCATTCCGCACGAGACGATCTCCGGCCCCGAGCTTGACGAAGCGGAGCTCGCCAGGACGGAGCCCGCCGAACCAGCCATTGCTGTTCCCGATGCCGACGCGGCGCCTGCCGAGACCGAATCGCCCGCGCAAGCGGAAGGCGAGCCGGTATTCGCCGTGGCCCCAACCGAGGCGGCCGCCCCCGAGCCCCAAACCGAGCCCACGCGCGAGCCGGAGCGTGTGGCGGAATCCGAGGCCAGTCCGATCGAGGCCGTTGCGACGGATGCAGAGGTTGTCGAGGTCACGGCAGAGGCCGAGAGTGACGTCGAGGAGACCGGCGAGACCCACGCCGAGCCGGCCGCGGACCTGCCGCCGCCAGAGACCGTCGGCGGCGACGGTGAGCATGGCGACGACCGGCGCGACCGCCGCATCCCGCCGCGCTTCCTGCGCAACTACAAGATCCAGGAGGTCATCAAGCGGCGCCAGATCCTGCTGGTGCAGGTGGTCAAGGAGGAGCGCGGTACGAAGGGCGCGGCGCTCACCACTTATCTCTCGCTCGCCGGCCGCTACTGCGTGCTGATGCCGAACTCGCCCCGCGGCGGCGGCATCTCGCGCAAGATCACTTCTGCGGCCGACCGGCGGCGATTGAAGGAGATCACCGCCGAGCTGGAGATCCCGCGCGGCATGGGACTCATCGTCCGCACCGCGGGCGCCAACCGGCCGAAGCCCGAGATCAAGCGCGACTGCGAATATCTGATGCGCATGTGGGACGACATCCGCGAGCACACGATGCGCTCGGTGGCGCCGGCGCTGATCTACGAGGAGGCGAGCCTGATCAAGCGTGCCATCCGCGACGTCTATTCGCGCGACGTCGACGAGGTGGACGTTGATGGCGAGGCCGGGTGGAGGGCTGCGCGCGACTTCATGCGAATGCTGATGCCGAGCCACGCGCGCAAGGTCCAGCTCTGGCGCGAGAACGGTCAGACGCTGTTCTCGCGCTTTCAGGTGGACGTGCAGCTCGATGCCATGCTGATGCCCACAGTACAGCTCCGCTCGGGCGGCTATCTCGTCATAAACCAAACCGAGGCGCTGGTCTCGATCGACGTCAATTCCGGCCGCTCCACCCGCGAGCGCGGCATCGAGGAGACGGCGCTCAAGACCAATCTGGAGGCCGCCGATGAGGTGGCACGGCAGCTGCGGCTGCGCGACCTCGCCGGGCTCATCGTGATCGACTTCATCGACATGGAGGCGAAGAAGCACAACGCGATGGTCGAGCGCCGGCTCAAGGAGGCGCTGAAGAACGACCGAGCGCGCATCCAGGTCGGTCATATCAGCCATTTCGGCCTGCTCGAGATGAGCCGCCAGCGATTGCGGCCGAGCCTCGCCGAGACCAGCTTCACGCCCTGCCCGCATTGTGGCGGCAGCGGCCATATCCGGAGCATCGAGAGCTCGGCGATCCACGTGCTGCGTCAGCTGGAGGAGGAGGGGGCTAAGCGTCGTTCCGCCGAGGTGATCTGCTACGCCGCCACGCCAATCGCGTTGTACATCCTCAACCACAAGCGTCAGCGGCTCTCCGAGATCGAGGTGCGGCATGGACTGCATGTCGCATTCGCGTCGGACGACAGCTTGGTCCCGCCGGAGATCCGTATCGACCGGGTGCGCGCCGCGAGCCCGAGCGAGCTGCCCCCCGCGATCACGCCGGACGCGCCGCTGCCGGTCCCGGTCAGCGAGGCGGAAGCGACCGAGCAGGTGGAGGAATTCGAGGCTGACGAGGACGTCGTCGCGGAGGCCGCCCCTGAAGCAGCTCCAACCGAGGAGGCGGCGGAAGCCGGTGAGGATGGCGAGGAAGCGGAACGTCGCCATCGCCGCCGCCGCCGTCGCCGGCGGGGTGGTCGCCGGGAGGACGGCACGACACCGAATTCTGAGGACGGTGCCGAGGCGGAGCAGGCCGCCGAGCCGGCTGCTGCGGCTGGCGAGGCAGCGATGCCGGAGAACGCGATGGAGGGCGTACCCGAGCGCGCCGGAGAAGAGGCTGCTGCGGGGCAGGAGGATCAGGGCGAGGCGGCGCGCGGTCGGGGCCGCTCCCGTCGGGGCGGCCGGCGGCGGCGGCGCGATGGCGCGGAGGACGGCACCTCCCCGGTCGCGGTGCCCGGCGCGGAGCAGCCCGATCTACCCTATTCCGGGCCGACCCCCGCCAATCCGTTCGGCGGTCAGGCGTTCGATATTTTCGACCTGATCGACAATGCCGACGAGCCGATCCACCCGACCGGCGGCACCGGCGGCGAGCCGGAATTGAGGCCGGTGCCTGAACCAGCGCCCGTTTTGGTTGCGCCAGAGCCTGCGTCGGAGCCGATCACGGCGCAGGAGCCCGTGGCGGCAGCGGTCGCCGAACCGGCCATTGCGCCGGCGCCCCCAGAGCCAGAGCCCGCGCCGGAGCCAGAGCCAGAGCCCGCGCCGGAGCCCGCCAACGACACGGCTCCGGACCCGGCGCTGCAGCCGATCATCATCGGTGCAGAGGCCGAGCCCGTAATCGAAAAGAAGCGAGGCTGGTGGCGGCGTTGACGGAGAAGAAAAGCCCTCTCCCTTTGTGGGAGAGGGCTGGGGCGAGGGGTCGCGGTTCCGGCAAAAACTACCCGACCGCCTCGTAAGGCAGCCGTCCCACGCGATCCATGTTCATGCCCTCGAGGCGGATCAGCCGCGTGGCGCCATCGCGGCGCGGGGAGTGCAGTACGCCCTCGTTGTAGAGATGCGCCATCCCGGGCTTGAGCGAGTAATCCCTGACGTGGCGGGCCTTGCCGGGCTTGCCGTCATGGGGGCGTTCCAGGCACTCCCAGTCCGTCATGATGGTCTCGCCGGCTGCCTGCCCGTAAATCGCCCAGGTTGGGCCGTGATCGTGCGGCTTGCTGCCCTTCGCACCACGGTTCACATGCGCGAGGATGCAGAAGCCAAGCTCGGGGTCCTCGTAGAGCACCTTGCGCTCCGGCACGTCGTCGCCGAGATGCGTGGCGACGAAATCCTTGTCCTGCAACACGTCCTCCAGCAGCGCGCGAACCTTCTCGCGCCCCGCCGGGCCGGGTTCGGCGGTCAGGATGCGGTGGCAGTCGGCGGCGAAGCTGTTCAGCGTGTGTCCCATGACTGGCTCCGTTGCGGCGTTAGCGATACGGATAGCAGCGCGCCCGATCGAGGGCGATGCCGAAATGATCGGCGAGGGCGCGGATCGCCTCGCCATGCGCGGGATAGGGGTCGGCGTTGCCGGGGCCGACCAGGATGCAACGGAAGCCGCGCTCCTCGCGCCCCTCGGGCGGAACCATCGCCGTCACCAGTCCGACGCCGTCCTCGTCGCGCAACGTGAGGAATAGCGGCATTTCGCGCTGTACGTGGTCCTTGAGGCCGATCTCCTGCTCGAAGAACACGGTGGAGCGCGGGCGGAAGCTCTGGGCAGCCTTCTCGCGCTCGCGGCGGAAGTACTTCTCGACCGCGTGGCGCATCGCGGCAGATTCCGCCTCCGCTTCGCCCTCGGTTTCCAGCCGGAACCAGGTCTTGCCCCCTGGAGCGTCGCAAATGTAGCGCATGTGCGTCCCTCCAATTTTCTGAAACAGCAACGCCGCCGCGACCCAGCTATCAGACGCCACTCCACGCCGGCGGGTCAACCGATGCCCACTATCGCAGTCGGCCAGACCACCATTAGGATATTGGCGTCGGAGGCCGCCGGGAAAAGGCGGACCAGCCGCGCGGCAAGTGTGCCGGCCTATGGCGCACAAAAGATGGAGGGGAAGAAACGTGCGAAAGCTTCTGCTTGCCGCGGCGCTCGCCGCGCTGTTGCCGTGCACCGGACGAGCCCAAACGGCGGCGGACCTGATGAAGGGGACGCAGGACACGTCCAACGTCCTCAATTACGGCATGAGCTACGATCTGCAACGCTTCAGTCCGCTGAAGCAGATTGATCGGCAAACCGTGAAGCGCCTCGTCCCGGTGTGGAATTATAGTTACGACGACAACAAGAGCGAGGAATCGCAGCCGCTGATCTACCAAGGCGTGCTGTACGTCACGACCAACGGGGCGACGATGGCGCTCGACGCCAAGACCGGGCAGCAGCTGTGGAAGACCAAGATCGACTATCCGCCCGAGACGCCACGCATCGTCTGCTGCGGCATCATCAGCCGTGGGCTGGCATTATACGAGGGCAAGATCTTCCGCACGACGCTCGATGCCAATGTCGTCGCCCTCGACGCCAAGACCGGCAAGGAATTATGGCGGTCGCACGCCATCGACTTCAAGAACGGCTACTCGATGACCGTGGCGCCGCTGGTGGCGGACGGCGTGGTGATCACCGGTATCTCCGGCGCCGAGTACGGCATTCGCGGCTTCATCGACGGCTGGGACCCCGACACCGGCAAGCATCTGTGGCGGACCTACACGGTTGCGGGTCCTGACGATCCGAACGGCAAGACCTGGCCGGGCGACACGTATTTGCACGGCGGCGGCTCGACCTGGATCACCGGCTCGTTCGACCCCGATCTGCACACCGTCTATTGGGGCACGGGAAACACCGGCTCGTGGAACCCCACGACGCATCCGGGCGACAATCTCTACACTTGCTCGGTGCTGGCGCTCGATCCCAAGACGGGGAAGATCAAGTGGCACTTCCAGTTCTCGCCCAACGATCCGTACGACTATGACAGCGTGGCCGAGATGGTGCTCGCGACCTTGGATATCGGCGGCAAGCCGACCAAGGTGCTGATGGATGCAAACCGCAACGGCTTCTTCTATGTGCTCGACCGCACCGACGGCAAGCTGATCACCGCCAACCAGTACATCGACAAGCTCACCTGGGCGAAGGGCATCGACCCTGAGAGCGGCCGGCCGATCCCGACGGAGATCACCGACAACGTGCGCAAGGGTCAGGCGCAGGAAGTCTGGCCGGGGGCGATGGGCGGCAAGAACTGGAGCCCGGTGTCGTTCAATCCCGAGACCAAGCTCGTCTACGCCAACACGCTGAATTTCGGGATGCACTACAAGCCGACCACGCCGCAGTTCCGCGCCGGCCTGACCTATTGGGGTGCGGACATCGACTGGGTGTGGCCGAACGGGCCGCGCGGCTATCTCAAGGCGATCGACCCGATGACGGGCAAGGCCAAGTGGGAGCAGCCGAGCGACATTCCACGCTTCGCCGGCGTGCTGTCCACCGCCGGCGGCCTGGTGTTCACCGGCAAGCTCACGGGTGAGTTCGAGGCGTTCGACGCCGATACCGGCGCCAAGCTGTGGCAGTTCAAGACCGGCTCCGGCATCGAGGGCCAGCCGGTGACATGGCAGCAGGACGGCGTGCAATACATCGCCGTCTCAAGCGGCATCGGCGGCGTCTACGCGCTGTTCTCGGGCGACGAGCGGTTGTCGGCGGTGCCGGCCGGCGGCTCGCTCTGGGTGTTCGCGCTGCAATGACCCGGTACGGAGGCGCCCTCACAGGGGGGCGCCTCCTCGCTCACTTCGGAGAACGGAATGAAACGTGTTGCCGCTCTTGTCGCGGGCCTGAGCCTTTGCGCCTTTGCCGCTTCGGCGCAGCCGAAGCCCGAGCCGCCCCCCACGCCACAGGAATTTGCCAAGGGCGAGGAGCTGTTCGGCAGCATCTGCTCGCATTGTCACGGGCCGCACATGGTGAACCCTGGCAACGCCTCGTTCGACCTGCGCAAGTTCCCGCATGACGACCGGGCACGGTTTTTCAACGATGTCATGAACGGCAAGAAGAGCATGCCGCCGTGGAAGGACGTGCTGCACCCGGACGAGATCGAGGCGATCTGGGCCTATGTTCGCACCGGCGGCAAGGCGCCGCAATGACCGCGCGATTGACGCTGTATGTTGTCGCGCTCGTCGCACTCGCCGGGCCGGCGATGGCGCGGGAAAGCCTGACGGTTTGCCTCCAAGCCAACGATCCGCCGATCTCGGTGCGTGGCGGCGAGGGCTTCGCCGTCGCGCTGTCGCGCAAGATCGCGGACCGTCTGGACCGAGACCTGCGCGTGCAGTGGTTCGTCAGCCGCGACGACCCCGACGCCAATCTTGCCAAAGACGCCGATACGCTGCTCTCCGACGGGCATTGCCAGCTCGTCGCGGAATATCCGCTGGTCTCCGACATGCTCGGCCAGCCGTACGCGCCGACCGCCAAGCTGCCGCCGTTCGACGGTGCGACACCCGAGGATCGCCGCCGCTGGATCAAGCTCGGCGCGCTCGTCCCGACCCGGCCGTACCGGCTCGACACGCTGACGGTGGTGCTCGCCGCGAAAGACGGCAATCGCCCGATCCACACACTGGCCGATCTCCAGGGGCTGAAACTCGGTGTCCAGACAGCGACGCTCGCCGACGCCATCGCGATGCGCTACGCGGGCGGGCGGTTGATCGAGAATGTCATGCATGTGCCCGATGCGCGCGCGTTGTTCGGGCGATTGCAACGCGGCGAGCTCGACGCGGCGTTCGTCGCACAGCGCGAGGTCGATGCCTGGAAGCGGCAACACGGCGCCGACGGGCTGGCCCCGACGGGTTATGCTCACTCCATCGGCTTCAACATGGGGTATGTCGGATTGGCGTCGGAGCGGAAGCTGGTCGACGACGCGAGTGCTGCGGTCGCCGCGCTTCAGGCGAGCGATGCGGTCAGGCCCCTCGCGCGCGCGGCGGGCCTGACCTATGCGCCGCCGCGGGAACCGGCCGTTCAGCCGGGGGTGCGTCCGGATGCGCTGGCCGGAGACTGATACTCGTTACTACTTGATCCGGCTTCGATGATCAGAGGGCAGCATTGTGGACGCACATGCGAGGGATGGAGACGAATTCGACTACGTGATCGTCGGCGCCGGGGCGGCAGGGTCGGTGCTGAGCGCGCGGCTCAGCGAGGATCCGGGCGTCACGGTGTGCGTGCTGGAGTGCGGGCCGCCGGACCGGCATCCGCACATCCACGTACCGGCCGGCTTCATCAAGATGCTGTTCAACCCAGATTACACCTGGCAGTTCAAGACCGAGCCCTCGCCCGGCTCCGGCGGGCGGCGCATTCCGACGACGCAGGGGCGCACGCTCGGCGGGTCAAGCTCGATCAACGGCATGATCTACAATCGCGGCCAGCGCGCCGACTACGACCATTGGGCGCAGCGCGGCAATCGCGGCTGGGGCTATGTCGACATCCTGCCGTATTTCCATCGCACTGAGCACCGCATCGGTGTCGCGGATAGCCGCTACCACGGGCGCGAGGGGCGGCTGCCGGTGACGGATATCGACTGGTTCCATCCGGTCTGCGAGGCGTTCATCGCGGGCGCGGTCGGTCTCGGCTTGCCGCGCAATCCTGACTACAACGGCGCACGGCAGGAGGGTGTGGGATATTTCCAGCGCGCCATCTATCGCGGCTGGCGGCACAGCGCGGCGCGCGCCTTCCTGCATCCGGCGCGCCGCACCGGCCGCGTCGACATCCGCACCGACGCGCGCGCCGCCGCCGTGCTGTTCGAGGGAAAGCGCGCGGTCGGCGTGCGCTATCTCGACGATCGCGACCGCAAGACCGAGCAGGTGGTCCGCGCGCGCCGTGAGGTCATTCTCAGCAGCGGGACGGTGAACACGGCGAAGCTGTTGCAAATCTCCGGTATCGGCCCGACTTCGCTGCTCGGCGAGATCGGCGTGCCGGTGGTCCACGAGTTGCCAGGCGTGGGCGAGAACTTTCGCGACCATTACGGCGTCCGGCTGGTGGCGCGGGTGAAGAACGCGCGCACCATCAACGAGATGGCGACGGGGCTCGGACTCGCCGGGCAGATCGCGCGCTGGGCCAGCGGGCGGCCGAGCATCCTGTCGGTGAGCCCGTCGCTCGTGCATTGGTTCTGGAAATCCGACGAAGCCCTCGACAGCGCGGATTTCCAAGGCGTATTCAGCCCGGCGAGCTACAAGGACGGCTATATCGGCCGGCTCGACGACTTTCCGGGCATGACGGCGGGCGTCTGGCCGCACCGGCCGGAGAGCGTGGGCTACGTGCGCGCCCGCTCGGCTGATCCGTTCGACGATCCGGCGATCCAGCCCAACTATCTCGCCGACCCGATGGACCAGCGCGTGCTGCTCGGCGGCATGAAGCTGGCGCGCCGGCTGCTCCAGGCGCCCGAACTCGACACCTATTTCGATGGCGAACACCTGCCCGGCCCGCGCGTTGAATCCGATGACGAACTCTTGGACTTCGCGCGTCGTTACGGCTCCACGTCCTATCACCTGATCGGCACGGCACGCATGGGCCCGGCGAGCGACCCGACGGCGGTGGTGGACGACCAGCTGCGGGTGCACGGGCTGCACGGCTTGCGCGTCGTGGATGCCTCGATCATGCCGAACATGGTCTCGGCCAACACCTATGCCGCGACCATGATGATCGCGGAGAAGGGCGCGGACATGATACGGGGCCGCGCGCCGCCGTCGCCACTGGACGGCGTGCCGGCCTGACCAATCGACCGGTTCCGGGTTTTGCCACTGCGGCCGGAACCGTGCGCCGTTACGTGCGATGTGGCGCTATCAAGCTCGACCAGGAATGCGTGGATGAATGAAGCTACCCCGGAGACCGATCTCCGGCTCCGTCACCGGGACCTGCTGGCCGAGCTTGGTACGGAGGCGCTGCGCAGCCGCGAGCTGGACCCGTTGCTCAACGAGGCCTCGCGGATTGTCGCCGAGGGAATGGGCACGCAGTTCGCCAAGGTTCTCGAATACCAATCGGCCGAGAACAACCTGCTGGTCCGCGCCGGCGTGGGCTGGCGTCCTGGCGTGGTCGGGCACGCGGTGCTCGGCGCCGACGACGGCTCGCCGGCCGGCTACGCGCTGAAGACCAGCGAGCCCGTGATATCCAACGACCTCGCGACCGAACAGCGGTTTCGGACGCCGGCGTTATTGGCCGAGCACGGCATCCGTCGCGCGATCAACGTCATCATCCGGGGCGACGGCACGGCGTACGGCGTGCTGGAAGCCGACAGCCCGAGGCCCGGCGCCTTCCTCTCGGAGGACATCGCGTTTCTACAAGCGGCGGCGAACCTGCTTGGCGTCGCCATCGAGCGGCGGCGGCGCGAGGCTGAGCTCGAAGAGTCGTTGCAAGCGCGGGAATTGCTGCTGCGCGAGGCGGATCACCGCATCAAGAACAGCCTGCAGCTGGTGGTTAGCCTGCTCTCCCTACAGCGATCGAAGCTGCCCGACAGCGAGACGGCGGCGGTCATCGACGACGCGATCGGCCGGGTGCGCGCCGTTGCCGAGGCCCACCGCGCCCTACATCAGAGCCGCGATCTGAAGACCATCTCCTTCGATCAGATGCTGCGCGATCTTTGCCGTCATACCGGCCAGCTCAGCCCAAGCACGGCGATTGCTTGCAGCGCCGAGGCCGACCTCGAGATCGACGCCGAGCGAGCCATCCCGCTGGGCCTCATCGTGACCGAGTTGCTGACCAACGCCGTCCGGCACGCCTATCCTGACGGTGTAACCGGCACGATCGAGGTGCGCGCAGAGCGGACGCCCGGCCATCTCGAAGTATCCGTGACCGATCGCGGCGGGGGCATCGACCCCGGTGCTACCCCTTCGCGCACACTTGGTACCAGCATCGTGCAGGCGCTCTCTCGCCAAATCGGGCTAGAGACGCGTACGGTGTCTGCCCCCGGCCTTGGTACGGCTGTCACGCTGCGGCTGCCGACGCGGGTGGAGCCGGCTAGCGGTTCATGATTACCGGCAGCTTGGAGTTCGCCAGCACGTAGCGGGTCACGCCGCCGAGGATCATTTGCCGCCAGCGGGAATGCGAATAGGCGCCCATCGCCAGCAGGTCGGCGCCGAACTCCTCCGCCGCCGCGAGCAGGCCGGCGCCGACCACGCCGCCGATCGGGGGGAACTCCACCCAGTCCGCCGCGACGCGGTGCATCGCGAGGTAGTCGGCGAGATCGGCCGCCGCTGGGCCGCGGCGCTGGTAGCCCTCTGCCGAGAGGATGCGGACCGCGCTGGCCCGCTTCAGCCAGGGTGTGAGGACGTAGACGGCCGAAGCGGACTCCGCCGTGCCGTTCCAGCCGAGGCAGATGCGGGTGCCGATCGCCGGCGGCACGACATGCGGCGCAATCAGCACCGGGCGGCCGGAATCGAACAGCACCGCGTGCAGCATGTCGGAGGAGGAGACGTCCTCGCCGGCCTGGGGATGCGGCACGATGATGAGGTCGGATAGCCGGGCCTGATGCACCACCTGGTCGGCTTCGCGTCCGCTGACCCAGGCGAAGCTCGCCAGGCCTGCACCGCCGCCGGGGCTGGCCTCGCCGATGGTGACGCCGTGGGTCGCCATGAAGCCGTTGAACAGCGCCCGCACCGCTTGCGCGCGCTGGTCGTCCACGCGGACATGCATCACGCTGAGATGCGCGTCCCACAGCCGCGCCACCATGAGCCCGGTCGCCAGCGCCGCCTCCCCGCCCACCGGGCCGGGCAGCGGCAGCAACAGCTTGCGAATGGCCATCGACGGGCTCCTTGCGGCTTGAACTTCGCGCGGATCATAGCGTGACCCGCCCACCGCAAGCGATGATTTGTGCTGTCGACCGGGCTGTTAGCAGCGGCTGTCGAGGGTTGCGCTCAGGATGACGAGGCGTGCTTGCTGAGAATGATCGTCGAGTGGAAGTTCAGGATGCCGCCATTGGCGCTGACCAGCACCACGTCGTTCTTCGGCACCTGCCGCTCGCCCCCCTGGCCGCGCGCCTGCACCACCGCCTCGGACAGCGGCGTGAAGGCCCACATGTAATAGCCCGAGAGCTGCCCGCCGCCGGTATTGGTGGGCAGCGAGCCGCCAGGGCCGAGCTTGCCATCGGCGACGAACGGCCCGCCCTCGCCCTTCTTGCAGAAGCCGTAATCCTCGAGCGTGACGAGCACGGTGTAAGTGTAACAGTCGTAGAGCTGGCAGGTGTCGACGTCCTTCACCGTGACGCCGGCCATGCGGAAGGCGATCTCGCCGGAGCGCTTGGCGCCGGTCTCGACGGCCGGGTGGCGGTCGGTGCGCAGGTTGTCGCCCGGCGCGCACTGCGCGTAGCCGAGAACATGCACCGGCGGCTGCTTGAGGTCGCGCGCCTTCGCCGCCGATGTGACGATGACGCAGACCGCGCCGTTCGAGACCAGGCAGCAATCGAGCAGGCGCAGCGGATCGGCGATGAAGCGCGAGTTGTGGTGGTCCTCGAGCGTGATCGGCGAGCGCATCTGCGCCCACGGGCTCATGCCCGCCCAGGCGCGCTGGCCGACCGCGATCGTGCCGAAATGCTCGCTGGTGGTGCCGTAGAGATGCATGTGCCGGCGCGCCGCCATCGCGTATTCTGGGTTGGCGCCGAAATTGCCGTACGCAGCGCGCAGCCCGACCATGCCGCCGAGCGGAAAGCGATGCGGCCCGGCATAGGACTGGCCCGCCGAGCGGTTCGCGGTCAGCGGCGCATCGGCGTAGACCAGCGCCACGACGTTGGCGAGACCCTGCTCGATCGCCATGCAGGCATATTGCATCATGCTGCCGGCGGTCGATCCGTAGGCGCTCATCACGTTGATCAGCGTGAGGTTCTCGAAGCCGAGAATCATCTGCGAGCGCGGGTCCATGTCGCCGGAGATGTTGGCGTTGATCAGCAATCCGTCGAGATCGCGTTTCTCGAGCCCCGCATCGTCAAGCGCGAGTGCGATCGCCTCGGCGGCGAAATCGACCGAGCGGCGGCCGTAGATCTTGCCCATCGGGGTGACGCCCAGCCCCACGATGGCGCCCTTCGAGCGGTTTGGCATTCTTCGCTTCCTGTCGTGGATCAGCCGGCGGCGGGCTGGAATTTCGGAATGAACACGCCGTCGCCGGGTGACTCGAACACCGCTTCCAGCCGCATTCCGATGCGCAAATCGGCATTGTCCACGCCGGCCACGTTGGCCGTCATCCGCACGCCTTCGTCGAGATCGATCTGCGCGACGTTATACGGCACGTGCGCGGCGAAGCCGGGGTGCATCGCCTGATGAAAGATCGTGAAGGTGTAGAGCGTGCCGCGCCCGCTTGCCGCGCGCCATTCGAGCGTCGGCTTCATGCAGGTCGGGCAGCGTTCGCGCAGCGGGAAACTCCACGTGCCGCAGCTCGTGCAGTGCTGCAGCATGAGCCGCCGATCTCGCGCGCCGGCGAAGAATGGCTCGCTGAGCGCGTCGGGGATCGGGACAGGCTTGGATACGGCCTCGGACATTGAACTATTTTCTCCTCCGCGCCAGCATAATCGCTCGACATTCAGTGGCAAGAAGGTTGGGGAGAGCGCGACGCATGGCGAAAACCACGTTCCCGGTCGAGGCGACGCACATCATGATGTTTGCCCGCGCCATCGCCGACGACAATCCGGTCTATTGCGACGCGGAGAAGGCGAAGGCGAGCGAAGTCGGCGGCATCATCGCGCCGCCGACCTTCACGCAGGCGGCGTCGCAGTTCGACCCGAACGGGATGCGTCCGAAGCCGGGCGAGAAGTGGTTCGGCTCAGGGAAGGAGCCCTCCGGCATCGAGGGCAAGCCGCCTTCCAGCGGCGGGCTCCACGCCGAGCAGCATTTCGAGTATTTCCGCCCGGTGCGTCCCGGCGACGTGCTCACCGGCGAATCAAATCCAGGCAAGACCTGGGAGCGCGAGAGCAAGCGCGCCGGCAAGCTGAAATTCGCCGAGACCATCACCGAGTTTCGCGATCCGGCGGGCGAGCTCGTCGTGCGGGTGCGCAGCGTGGTGGTCAAGACGGAGCGGCCGGTCGCGCCGGCCTAGCTCGTTCTCAGCGACCGACGCGCCAGCCGGCTTCTTTCGCGAAGCTCTCGAAGAAGTCCTCGTCGTAGGCGCGTTCCGGGGACTGCCGCACGAGTTCGTCGATGCGCAGCGCGTCCTGGCCGACCAGGATGCGCCAGCGGCCGGCCCTCACGCCGTCGAGGATGATGGTCGCGGCGGCGGCGGCACTGGTCGGCGCCTCCTCGAGGAAGCGTCGCGCCCGTTCCGCTGCCATCTTCTGAATGTCTGCGTCCGACAATCCCGATACGTCCCGGCCCGCCGCGGCCAGGCGCGCCCGGACCTGGGCGACCTCGGCCGCGCTTAGCGATTCGGCATCATTGCGGTTCTGGATCTTGCGCGAGTTGGCGACGATCGAGGTGCCGATGTGGCCGGGCATTACCACCGAGCACTTGATGTGCGGCGCGTTCAGCTTGAGGTCGGTGATCAGCGCCTCGGTGAAGCCCTTGACCGCGAATTTCGCCGCGCTGTACGCGGTGTGCGGCACGCCTGGCCCGACCGATGCCCAGAAGCCGTTGACGCTGCTGGTGTTGACGATGCGCGCCTCGTCCGCCTTCTGCAGCATCGGCAGGAAGGCGCGCGTGCCGTAATAGACGCCGCCCCAGCAGATGTTGAACGTCCGCTCCCATTCCTCGCGCGGGCTGGCGACCAGGCTGCCGCCGCCGCCGATACCGGCGTTGTTGAACAGCAGATGGATCTTGTCGGTCTGCTGCTGCGCCGCCACGTCGTCGCGGAAACGCAAGACCTGCGCTTCATCCGATACGTCGGCGACGTGCGTCGTGATCCGTAGGCCCTGGGGCAGGCGCTGGGCTTCGCATAGCCTTTTTGTCTCGGCCATCGCGCTTTCGGAGACGTCGCACATTGCGACGTTGCAGCCTTCGGCGACCAGCTGGCGAACCAACTCCCGGCCCATGCCGGCGCCACCGCCCGTCACGACCGCGAACTTGTTCTCGAAGCTCTTCATCGCCGGCACCTCCCTCGGGCGTATTCGCCGTGGAGCATACAAGCGCTCGTGGATGCGGCAAGCCATCCTCGCACCCCGCATTGTCAGCGCCGCGGCCTCGGCGCAGGATGCGCTCGCGCTACGGAGGTTGTCGTGCTGAGTGCAACGTCCCTTCTGGCCGACGCCCTCGGGCGTAAGCTGTCCGAGACCTTTCTCCGCACCTTCGGCGGGCAGGAGCCTCACATAGCGGCCCTGCTGGACGAGGCGGGGCGCCTCGTCATCGAACGGCTCGCCAGCAGCGACGCGCTCTACCACGACGCCGAGCACACGGCCCTTGTCACCCTCGTTGCGCAAGACATTCTGCGCGGCCAGCGGCTGAGGCGGACGGTGACGGCGGATGATTGGCTGCATTTCATCCTCGCGGCACTGACGCACGACATCGGCTATGTCCGAGGCATGTGCCCGGGAGACGGGCCGGAGGAGCAAGTCATCGATGCCGCCGGCACGAAAGTGACACTGCCGCCGGGTGCCTCCGATGCGTTTCTCGCGCCGTACCACGTCGAGCGTTCCAAGATCGCCGTGCGCGAGCGATTTGTCTCGCATCCGGTGATCGACGCCGAACGGATCGCGTGCGCGATCGAGCTGACCCGTTTCCCAGTCCCGAACGACGCGGACCATGCGGCGACGGACACGGAGGCGGGATTGTTGCGCGCCGCCGACCTCATCGGGCAACTCGGCGATCCGCTCTACCTCCGCAAACTCAGCGCGCTGTTCCACGAGTTCGCCGAAATCGGCGTCAACGAGCGCCTTGGTTATGCCAGTCCGGCCGACGTGGCGGAGCGTTATCCGCGCTTCTTCTGGAGCAAGGTCGAACCGTATATCGGCGCGGCGCTCCTGCATCTCGAGTTGACTGTGGAGGGGCGGCATTGGATCGCGCATCTCTACAGTCACGTATTCGCCACCGAGCATCACCTGCGCCGCATGGGCCCGCAGCCTTTCGGCTCTGGGCGGCGAACCAACTGACGGGCGCTTCAGGCCGGGGCGCTGTCTACCAGCCAGATCGCGGCCGGCAGTGCCACCTGGCCGTTGCTCTTGGCGTAGGGTGCCAGCGCGGTACGGATTGCGTCGATCGCGGCGTCACGGGCGGCTTCCGGCTGATCCTCCATTGCGCGGCTGGCCGGGCCGAATCCGGTGGCCTGCCGCACGGCAGCGTCCAATCCTTCGCCGTTCGCGAGATCCATCGCGAAATCGCGTTTGGTGAAGCGAGGCTCCGCGAAGCCGGCTTGCGTGAGGATGCGTGTCACGCGCTCTGGGTCGGCGAAGGAGAACGGGCCTGGGTCCTCGGGACCCAGCTTCGGCAGCGGCGGCACGTGGGCGTACGCGGCGTGCAACGGCACGCGCATCCAGGGATTCTCGGGAAATGGCCGCCAGCACGCGAACATGATGCGTCCGTTCGGTCGCAGAGCGCGGCGCAGATTGGCGAACGCCGCTGCCGGATCGCCGAAGAACATCACGCCGAATCGCGAAAATAGCAGGTCCACGCTGGCGGGATCGAATGCGTGCGTCGCCGCGTCGGCACGAATCCAGGCGACGTTGGCGGTGCCCGTGCTCCGGCGGCGCGCCACTTCCAGCATGGGTGCCGACACGTCGAGACCGATGGCGCGTCCACTCGGCCCGACCTTCGCCGCCAGCGCAAGCGTGGTCGCGCCGCAGCCGCAGCCGATATCGAGCACAGATTCGCCTTCGTGGGGCGCGGCGTGGGCGACGGCGGCTTGCAGCACCTCAGCGAGCGTCGCGTCCATGCGCGTCTGATTCGCTACCCACCGCTCGGCACCGGGTCCGTTCCAGAACGCGACTTGCTCGGCGTGCAGTTCGTTGGTCTCGGCCATCGGATCACTCCGTCCCGGTCGTCGGATCAGCAGCGATATTCGGCGCCCTTGCGGTCCACCGTGCGGACCAGGCCTTGCCATTCCATCAGCCCGTATTCGGCGTCACCGCGACGCTGGCGCATCCGCTCGGCGGCCTTGCGCACGATGTCCGGGGCGATCTGCACCGGCGGCGCATCCAGCGTGCGGGCGATGAGCTCGACCTCGCAGGCGCGCTCCAGCATGTACATCCGCATCATCGTGCCGTGCACCGTCGGGCCGAGCGCCAGCAGGCCGTGATTAAGCAACACGACGCAGCTGCCGTGCGCGCACGTCCGGCCGAGCGCGTCGCACTCCTCCTGCGTCGCGGGCAGGCCGTATTCGTGATACGCGACGTCATCGAGAATTTGCAGCGCGTCCTGGCTGATCGGCCGCAGCCCGTTGTCGAGCAGCGACAGGCCGGCGCCGGCGCGCGTGTGGGTGTGCATCACGCAATTCGCGTCCGGCCGCGCCTTGTAGACGCCGCTATGGATGGTGAAGCCGGCGTTGTTGAACTTGCCGGCGTCGCCGAGCACGTTGCCGTCCATGTCCATCTTGATGAGGCTGGAGGCGGTGATCTCGTCGAACATCTCGCCGTAGCGGTTGATGAGAAACGTGTCGGGTTCGCCCGGCACCCGCATTGACATGTGGGTGTTGATGAGGTCGGTCCAGCCGAGATGGTCCACCACCCGATACAGCGCGGCGAGGTCGCAGCGCGCCTGCCACTCGGCGTCGGTTATGCCAATGCTGGTCTGCTTCAGTGCGCTCGACATCACATCCTCCCTCAGCTTGCCCCGATGGTGTGGGAGTTGGCCCGCTTCGGCAACCCGGCTCGCCCTAGCGCCCGATCCCGAGCCAACGCCCCAGGCGAACAAGATACGCCTTGATCGCCACCCACAGCAGCCCGTGCGCGGCGAGGGGCGCGTTCTCGACTGGCGCCGGCTCGGGAGGGCTGGGTGGGGGGGCGGCGGTGGGCGGCGGAGGGGCGTCCTTGGCGAACTCCTCGGCGGCGCGGCGGGCGAAATCGGCCATGATGGCGTTGGCGACCGCGACGCCGCCGGTGCGCGCGAAATCGGCGAGCACGCCGCCGAGTTCCGAATCCGAGACGATCTTGACGATAGTGGTCGGCTCGGCGGCGGCGGGATCATCGGCGAGCGCGAACGAGGTCTTCACGCCGATCCGCGCCGCCCGCATGTCCGCAGCACCACGACCTTGCACGACACCGGTGAGCGCGTCGAAGTCGAAGTCGCAGGTCGCGCGGCCCTTGAAGTTGATCTTCTTCGGGCCGAACGAAACCACCATCGCACCGGGCCACGAGCCGTCCTCGGCTTGCGGCTCCAGAACCGCACCCGGCATACAGCGGGCCATGCGCGGCACGTCGGCGAAGCGGCGCATCACGTCGGCCGCTTCGCCTGGGACGCGGAACTCACCCTCGAAATGCACCGCGCGTCACCAGACCGGGCGCAGCAGCGGTGCGTGGTTCTCGCGGCCGTAATAGACCTTCGAGTAGCCCTCGGTCGGTGTGGTCGGCGATACGCGCGCGTCGATCAGATAGAGCCCGCCCTTGCGCAAACCTTCCGCCACGGCCTCGCCGATCTGCGACACGTTCGACAGCTGCACGCCGTCGCCGCCGAACGCCTTGGCGAGGGCGACGAAATCGGGCGACTCCCATTGCGCCAGCTTCTCATTGAAACCCTTGGCAATGAGCTTATGCACCTCCGCGCCGTAGCCGCCGTCGTTCCACACGACCAGCACCATCTGCATCTTGTGACGCACGATGGTCTCGAGTTCCTGGATGTTGAACATCATGCTGCCGTCGCCCTCGACGGCGACATGCTGGCGGCCGGGATTGCCGGCGCCAGTGCCGATCGCGACCCCGAGCCCTTGTCCCACCGCGCCGAAACCATACGAGTACTGGATTTCTGCCCGTTTCGGCAGAGGCATATACATGCCGATCCAGGAGAAGAAATGGCCCGCGCCGCAGGTGAACAGTACGCCCTCCGGCAACGCCGCGCCAAGGCGGCCGGCGAGGGCGCGGGGATCGAAGCCGTCGGCCGGCGGCTCGAATTGATAAGGCGGCGCGTCGAGCACCGCCCGCGTCGCCGACGTGCGGAAGCCCTCCTTGCGAACCTGACGAGCCTCCAGCGCCTCGTTGATCGCGGCGACCGCGCGGCGTCCGTCGGCCTGGACGTAGAGGCCGGGGATCACGCCGATCTCTTCGGGCATCGCCTTGATGTCGATGCGCGCGACCTCCGCGGACGGGAATAGCAATCCGCCTTCCGTCGTGTAGTAGCCAAGCTCGGCGCCGACCCCGAGCACGAAATCGGCGTCCGCCAATAGTTGCTCCGAGGGTGCCGAAGCGAAGGCGCCGGCGATGCCGATATCCCACTTCTCGCCGGCGAACAGTCCTTTGCCTTGCAGCGACGTTGCGAGCAGCGCGCCCACGCGGTCGCCGAGCTTGACGATCTCATCCCTCGCACCCGCCGCAATGGCACCGCGTCCGGCGATGATGACCGGGCGCTCGGCGGCGACCAGCTTGTCGATCACCGGCGCCAGCTGGTCGGGGTTCGGCGTCTCGATGCGCGGCGGCAGGAAATCCGTCGACGGGCGGTAATCGTAGTCCCAGTCGAACTCCTCCTCCTGCAAATCCATCGGCAGGTTGAGCACGACCGGGCCGCGATGCAGGCGCGCAGCGTAGAACGCCTCGGCGATCTCTTCGGCCATGTTGTCGATGCTGGTGATGGTGTGGAACCGGGCGCTGCTCGCCTCGACGAAGCGGCGCTGGTCCATCGATTGCGTGCGGTTCTTGGCGCCCGCCATGATCTCGCCGGCCACCAGCACGAGCGGCGTCTTGCCGCGATAGGCAGCAATCAGCGACGTGCCGCACTGCGTCAGGCCGGGGCCGCACGTCACCATCGCCACGCCGACCTTGCCGGTGGTCCGCGCGTAACCGTCCGCCGCCGACACCGCCATCGATTCGTGGCGTAGGGAATAGGCCTTCACCGACGGGTCGCGGCACAGCGCGCCCCACAGCCACATGTTGCCGTCGCCCATCAGGCCGAAAAAATCGGTGACACCCTCGGCGACGAGGGATCGGGCGATCGCTTCGTAGACTTTCATCGGACGGGGCCTCCCGGACATGGACGCTGATTTCCAAGTCCGAGTGTGGCCCGTTTCCGATCCTCTGTCGCCTCCCGGCCGGTCGAGCGGCTACTTGCAGCCGGCGGCGAGGTGGACGTCGTTGAAACGATCGTCGCCGGTTGCGAGATAGGGCGTCAGGTTTTGAATGCAGCCCGGCTTGTAGGCGTAGACGTTCGACCGCGTCATGATGGGAATGGTGGCGACACTCTCGATCGTCACCCGCGCCAGCTGCCGGAGGATTTCGAGACGCTTCGGGTTGCTAGGCGCCAGCTTGCCGGCGCCGGCGGCCAAGGTGTCGATCTCCGGTGACGCGACCCCGACCGGATTGTAGGCGGCACCCGTGACGACGATCTCCTGGAAGGTTTGCAGCGGGTCCGGTCGGCCGCCCCAGCGCGCCATGAGATAGTCGCCTCGCCCAGGCGGGCGGCGGAACTGCGGGAATTGCGAGGCGTCGACGACGTCGAACTTCACGCTTACGCCGACCTCGCTCAGCATCGCCTGCAGCGCCTCGGCAAGCTGGCGGTATTCGGAGGTGTTCAACAATAGCTGGGTGATCTCGAGGCCGTCCTTGAAGCCTGCTTCGGCGAGGAGGGCGCGGGCCTTCTTCTGATCAAACGGATAAATCCGGTCGAGTTCCTTGTCGTACATGGGCGAGGCTGACGAGAACAATTGCAAGGTCGGCTTCGATGCGCCGTAGCTCAGCACCTCCGCCAAGGTCGCGCGGTCGATCGCGTGCATCAGGGCCTGGCGCACCCGCAGATCCGAGATGCCCTTGCGCGAGAGGTTGAGATAGATGTCCCAGACCCCGTTCTTCTCGTTGATCTGCACCTCCATTCCTGCCGACTTCGCTGTGGGAATCTGGCTCGGGTCGATCAGCGCGACATTGGCCTGGCCGGAACGCACCGCGTTGAGCCGCGCCCGTCCGTCGGGCACGTAGTGGTGGTTGAATCCGGCGGAACGGTCCTTGGTGCCGGCCCAATATCCATCGAAGCGGGCCGTCTTGGTCATGATGTTCGCTTCGAATGACGTCACCTTGAACGGCCCCGCGCCGATCGGCTTCAGGGTCGCGCCGAACGCGCCGTCGGTGAGCGAGTTCGGGCTGATCATCAGCCCGCCGACGAAGCCCAACCAGTACTCCATCTGCCCGTTCGGCCGTTTGAGCTTGAGCTTGACCGTCCGGTCGCCCACGGTTTCCACTGCGGCGATGTGCTTGACGGTCTCGATGATCGAAGTCCCGGCCCGATTGCCGAGCGCGACGTTGCGCTCGATGTTCTGCTTGACCACGTCGGCGGTTAGCTTGGCGCCGTCGTGGAAGGTCACGCCCTGCCGCAGGGTCATGGTGAATTCGGTCAGGTCGGCGTTGTAGCTCCAGGATTCCGCGAGGCCGGGCGTGGGGTCGCCCTTGTCGTCCAGCCGGATCAGCGGGTCGTAGATCGCGAGTAGGACGTCTTGCGCGAAGCTGCTGTTGTTTTGCGGATGCGCCGGATCGAGCGTTTCGTTTCCGACGGCATCATAGAATACGATCGTGGCGTTCGGATCGGTCTCGACTGCGCGGGCAGGGCCGAACGCCGCACCCGCCAGAAGGAATACTGCGCTCAGCGCGACGATGCGCGCCGCGCCTGAACGGTGAAATCTTGCCATCTTCGAAGCCCACCCTGTGAATGCCCGGAAGCAGCCGAGCTTTTCGTTGTCGGCGAGCATGGCCGAACATAATGCACGAGTCCACAGGACGGACGGAGCAGCGCAGGGTGGCGCTGCTCCGTTCCTCATGCGGTCGGGACAGCAGGTTTCATCCGGGAAAGGTTTGCTCCAGCTCATTCAGCACCTTGGCTTCGGCGGGCGAGATTCCCGCGAAGCCGAGAAAGCCGCCCGCTGCCTCGGCGACGGCGCGCGCGCGGTTGAGCAGCTCGTGGCGGAGCGCCCGCCTGTCCTCCGCGTTCAGCGAGGCCGCGAACGCGCCGATATAATCCTTCCAGGCGGCAAGCAGCGCGGCGGGCGGCGGCTCAGCGAGCCATCGCTCGAACAGCTGGTAGCTGAGATCCTGCTCGCCCAGTCCCATCTCCGACGCCTTGGACAGCAGGACGCGCCGCTCCTTCTCATCGATGTCGCCATCCGCCCAAGCCACGGCCACGAGTGGGACCAGGGAAAGTGCCGCCAGCGTGTCGCTGCCGATCCTCAAGGCGGCAAGCCTGTCCAGCACGGCATCGTCGGTGATGCCGGAAGACGCCGACAGCGCCTCTTTCTGCTGGCGGGCCTGGTCCATGTCGCGCAGTCTTTGCCGCAGCCGTTCGTTCTCCTTCGAGAAGAATGCCTCCTCCAGCGCGACGCGACGATCACCGAGAAACTCGTTGCTCATTCTTGCCTCCACTTGAAAGCTCATGTTGCGCAGCAGTCTGTCTGGCCGCGCCATGCGACTTGCCGCTCATGCGGTCCATCACCGCGAGCAGGACACCGGAAGCGACGAAGGCCATGTGGATGCCGACGCTCCAGGCCAGCTCACGGTCGCTGAGGTTGGCCACGTTCATGAAGCTCTCCAGGACCTGGATGGCCGAGATCGCCACGATCGATCCCATCAGCTTGAGCTTGAGGTCGCTGAAATCGACGTGGCCCATCCATCCGGGCTTATCGCGGTGGCCGGCCAGATCCAGCTTCGAGACGAAATTCTCGTAGCCGGCGAACATCACCATCAGGACGAGGCTGCCCATCAGCGCGAGGTCGATCAGCGCCAGCACGCCGACGATGGTCGCCTCGCCATCCGAGGTGAGTGCATGCAAGACCAGCTCGATCGTGTGCTGGACGAACTTGACCAGCAGCACGGCCAATCCGGCGACCAGACCGAGATAGATCGGCGCCAGCAGCCATCGGCTGGTGAACAGCACGTATTCGACCGTGCGCTCGGCCAGGCCATGAGGCGAGCGCGGCAGTGGGTCGGCCGCGACCCGCTCGTGGACTCGCGGCAGATCGGAACGGTTCAAGAAGTCTCCCCTTTCGCGGAGCTGGTTTCGGAGTCTGAGGTTTTGGGTAGGCCCATCCAGTGCGGCCGGTGGTGCTCGATCCAGGCGAGCACGCGATCCATGCCGCGCCGCAGCGGCGCCACATCCTCGGCCAGCAGCACGAGACCGAGTGGCAACATCCAAAGGCCGAGGATGGGGAGAATGCTGAAGATGCTGCCCACGACCAGCAGAATGCCAGCGGGAATGCGGACCCAGCGCGCCGACGGCCGACGCAGCCAGCGGATGACGGACTGCATCCGCTCCGGCAGCTGTCGGGTCAGCAGTTCGAGCCGTCGCTCCCGATCGTGATGCCGGTGTGCGGGATCGTCGTGGGTGCGCATAGGCGCGGCTCCTTCATGACTGCACCGTGGGCGCATTCGGAAGCCGGGGCGGCCTGATCGCGGGATTGGGGGAAGTCACCGGTCCGCGGATCGACCGTTCCCTGGCCGATACCGGCGCGGGACACGGCGATCCGACATCACGGGGCTGGTGGCGCTATGCCACCCACCCCGCCAGAGGGGCCCGGATCACATAAATCGAGATAGGGGAGGCGAAGGCCGTTTCAAGGCGGCTCCGCCTATGGCTCGGGCCGGAACACCAGGATCGCGGCGTCGGAGCCGAGTCCAAAGAACCCCGCGCGGGCCGCCACGAAGAGCCGATCCAATTCCGGCACGAACAGCGAGGTGCGGGCGCCGGATGCCGTCTTGATCTGGCTCAGCCGGCGGTAGCCGGACGGCTCCTGGCGCAGCACGTCGACCATCCCTTCGCCGCAACTCACATAGATGCGCTGACGTCGCGCGTCGAAGAACACGTCATCGGCATCGCCGCAGGTTTGGAGTTCCGTACGCACCGCGCCGCTGGCGGTGTCTAGGAGAACCAGGCGTGCCGGGTGACGGAACACCGTCGCGAGGAGGCCGCCGGTGTCATCCAGCGCCATCGGGAAATTCGCGCGCAGGTCGGCCACACGCCAAGTCGCGGCTTGCTTTCCCGTGCCGAGATCCACGACGGCGATCTGTCGGGCGTCGGGGACGTTCACGAACGCTCGGCCCGTCGGCTGGTCGAATTGAAAGCCTTCGGGATGGGCGGGCAGCTTCGCGCGGCGCGCGACGGAGCGGCGTGCCGGATCAATCACGGCAAGTCCGCCCTCGCCATAGCCCACCACCAACGAGCCGGTGCGCGTGTCGAGTCTGACGTTGTCGGCGTCGTCGCCGAGGTTGATCGTGCCTAGGGCAGAAAAGTCCTCGCCGCGAAACAGCCGGACCGAGCCGTCGCCGGCGCTGGCGACGGCGATCACGTCCGTGCCAGGCGCATAGCCGACGCCTTGCGGCTCGCGCAATCCGCTGATCCGATAAACGGATTTTCCGGCCGCGAGGTCGATGGCGTCCACGGTGTTGTTGCCGAGTTCGGCGACAAACAGGCGCTTTCGCCTGAGATCGACCGCCATGTGGTCGATGCGCCCCGAGACGCCCGTGAGCGGGATCATGCGCTCAAGGACCAGCGGCGGCGGCTCCGCTGCATGGATGTGGTCGAGGTGCGCGCAGAAGAGAGTGGCCAGCAAGGTGGGGACAGCGAATCGTCTCGCGACGGCCAGCACCGGCAAGCCCTCCGTCAGCTCCTTGCCAGATTCACCTTGTCGAGCGCGCTCCGCAATCCCTTGGCCAGCTTCGCCGCGTCGTCATTGGCCCAGAAATGCATGAAGAACAGCCGGGGCTGATCGTCCAGCATGTGGTTGTGCAGGGCCGTGACCTCTATGCCGCTCTCGCGCAGCGCGCGCAGCACGGGATTGACCTCCTGCGCGGTCAGCACGAAATCGCCGGTGATCGCGGCCTTGCCGCCGCCGGTCGGCTGGAAGTTGATCGCCTCGGCCGATCCCATCGCGGCCGGCACATCCATGCGGTCGTCCTGGATCGTCTCGGCCCGTGCAATGCCGATCTGGTAGACGCCACCTGCAACTTTCCCCTTGGCGCCGAGCGTGCGGTCGATCATCGCGGTATCGAGTTCGATTGCCTGCGACGTTGCTGCCCCGTTGGCCAGGGGCGCCGCGTTGCCGAGCGGCGTCTTGCTCAGCGCGAGCCCGTCATGCAGCGCGGCCGCAAGCCTCACCGGATCGCCATGTCCGAAGACGTGCATGTAGAACGTTGCCGGTTGCGCGCGCAGCAGGTGGTTGTGCAGCGCCGTGATCTCGATGCCGCCCTCGGCGAGCTTCTTCATCACGGGATTGACCTCGCTCTCCGTCAGCACGAGGTCGCCCATCACCATGCCCGTCCCGTTGGCAAACCGGAACGCGAGCCACGAGCCGAGCGCCAGCGACGGCTTGAGCTCCACCCCATCCAGCGTGACGTGCAGATCGGAGCGGGGCAGGCCCACGCGGTAGACACCGCCCGGCATCTCCGTGCCGGACTTGCCGAGAGCTCCGGCAATCTCCGTCCAATCCGCCGCGGCGGCAGGCGCAACCGTCGCGGCGAGCAGGCCCAAGAACGCCAATGCAGACGATTTGCGCATGACGCGGCTCCTTTCCGGCCGAGATTTGGCGTCAGCCCATCAGACGACGCCGAAAGCGAGATGCAGCACGACGCCCGCGACGGCGCAGGTCAGAAGGGTTGGGATCATGCCGGCCTTGAACCGGAATATCGCGACCAGCGCGGCCGCCGAGAGCGCCAGCGCCCAGGGATCGAGGCTGGTAGGCACGGGTGCGTCGAAGGACAGGCCCAATGTCCGCACGAGGAGGGCGTCGCGGAACCAGGTGTGCAGGGCGAACCAGACGGCGAGGTTCAGGATGACGCCCACCACCGCAGCGGTGATGGCGGCCAGAGCCGCGCTCAGGGCTTTGTTGTCGCGGAGCGCCTCGATGAACGGCGCGCCGAGAAAGATCCACAGGAAGCAGGGCGTGAACGTGACCCAGGTTGTCAACAGCCCGCCGAGCGTTCCGGCCAGCATGGGAGGCAAGCTGCCGGGATCGCGATAGGCGGCCATGAAGCCGACGAACTGCGTGACCATGATGAGCGGCCCCGGCGTGGTCTCGGCCATGCCGAGCCCGTCCAGCATCTCGCCGGGACGAAGCCAGTGATAGTGCTCGACCGCCTGCTGGGCGACGTAGGCCAGCACGGCATAGGCGCCGCCGAACGTCACCACGGCCATCTCGCTAAAGAATATCGCGATCTGGCTGAACGTGCTTGCGCTGCCCAATGTCGCGACCAACCCGAGAACCGGGACCAGCCATAGGACGAGCCAGATTATGGCCGCGCGCCGGGCGCCCGCGCCGGTGGCTTTCGCGTGCTCGGGCAATTCCTCGCCGAGCAGGCTGTCCGCGTCGGCCAGCCCTTTGTCACCACGCGAACCGTGGCCGTTGACACGGAACAACGGAGATTCCGCTCGCCCGCCGATCCAGCCGAACAGGCCGGCGGCGAGGATAATGAGAGGGAACGGCACGCCGAAGAAGAAGATGGAGATGAACGCAACGACCGCGATGCCGACCAGCACGCGGTTCTTCAGTGCCCTCGATCCGACGCGTACCACGGCTTGAAGGACGACGGCGAGGACGGCGGATTTCAGGCCGAAGAACAGCGCAGCGACCGCGCCGATCCGGCCCCAGCCTGCGTACACGTAGCTCAGCGCCATGATCGAGATAACACCCGGCAAGACGAACAGCGTGCCCGCGAGGATCCCGCCGCGCGTACGGTGCATCAGCCAGCCGATATAGATGGCGAGCTGTTGCGCCTCCGGGCCGGGCAGCAGCGTGCAGTAGGAAAGCGCGTGTAGGAATCGCGCCTCGCCGATCCAGCGCCGCTCCTCGACCAGAATGCGGTGCATGACCGCGATCTGGCCCGCCGGTCCGCCGAAGGAGAGTGCGGCGACACGCAGCCAGACACGCAGCGCCTGGCCGAACGAGACGCCGTGGCGGCGCACGCCGTCTTGCTCGCCGGAGAGCCCAAGTGCCGCCGCGCCGGCGACCCCCCGCGTCATGACGTTTTGCCTCCTGACTGCGGCGTCGGCCAGTTATGGGTCTCCTCGGCGGCGTCGCGGCTCCAGCGGTAGAAGGCGTCGTAGAGCGCCAGGCCAGCTTCGAGCTGGGCGAGATCGTCCTTGTACATGCGCGAGAGGCCGAGCGAGGCGGCGAGCAGTCCGGCGGCTTGGGGCGCAAGGTCGAGCCGCGCGGTGTCCGCCCCGCGCACGATCAGGGCGAGGCGGTCGAGAGCGCCCGAATGCAAGCCGAACTCCTCGAGCATCACGTCGAAGGTGCAGAGCTCGCCGCGATGGCTCCAGAATACGTCGTCGACATCGAACGGCGTGGCGCCGAAGCGGTCGGCGACGGCCATGACTTCGGGCGGTGCGACGAACAGGAACACGGCTCCGGGGTCCACGAAGCGGCGGATCAGCCAGGGGCAGGCGATGCGGTCCACCTTGGGACGCGCGCGCGTGACCCAGACCGTGCGGCCTTGCGCGTCGGGTGGTGGGACGTGATCCGGCCGGACGAGCAGACCTTCCGCGGCGACCCAGGCCTCGAAGCCACCTTCAAGCGATTCGGCCTCGATGCCGGCGTGGCGCAGCCAGGCCGCGACGCCCTGACTGAGTTTGCGGCCTTGCTGGCACACGATCACAGCGTGCCGGGCTCCCGCGTAATCGGAGGCCCATGACGCGACGGCGCGGAAATCGCGGCGCACGGCGCCCGGAAGCATCCGGGGATCGGCCGCATGGTCGGTATCGGTACGCACGTCGATGATCGCCGGCGCGTCGGGCAGGCCGACGAGGCGAGCGAGCTGGGCGGCCGTGAGCATGGTGGGTGGCGGCATGGTACGTCCGCTCCTTCGCGAAGGAGTTTGGGACGCGATGCTTCGGCTGCCGCCTCACGGGGTGATCGCGGGTATCCCCTTGCCGATACGATGCGGAAAGGCAGTGTCCCGAGTCAAGCGCGACGCTGGAGCTCCCGATCGGTTGACAGGAACACGGAGAGACGGCCTGCTCGTGCAGAGGCGGCTCGAACCGCCCGCAGAAGGAGGTCTCCATGTCCGATCCGGCTGGCAAACCGATCACGCGCCGTACCCTGGCACAGCTCGCCGCTCCGGCGGCGCTCGCGGCGGCGCTACCGCGTGCCGCGTGGGCGGAGGGCAAGCGGCTCGCCTATCTCACGCCGGGGCTCGACCTGCCGTTCTGGCGCACGCTGGCCAAGGGTATCGAGGACGAGGCGAAGAAGGCGGGCGGCGGCTCCACCACCTATGACAGCCACAACTCGGCGCAGACGCAGTTGCAGAACGCGCAGGACGCCATTGCCAAGCGCGTCGACGGCATCATCATCTCGCCGACCGACAGCTCGACCGCACCCTCCGTTATCGCGGCGGCGACGCGGGCCAACATTCCCGTGGTGATCGCCGATATCGGCACCACGAGCGGCGAGTACGTGTCGTTTATCATCTCGGACAACGAGAAGGGCGCCTATGGCGTCGGGCAGGAGCTGGCCAAGGCGATGAAGGCCAAGGGCTGGGACAAGGGGACGGTCGGCCTCGTCACCATCTCGCTCGCGCGCAACAACGGCAAGGCGCGCACCAAAGGGTTCATGCAGGCGATGGACGAGGCCGGCATCAAGCAGGCCGCGCTGTCGCAAATGCAGACCTATACGGCGGACGAGACCTTCCGCTTCGTGCAGGACATGGTGACGGCGCATCACGACATGCGTGGCCTGTTCATCGAGACCGACCAACCCACGCTCGGCGCAATTCGCGCGCTGCACGCGGCGCGCAAGGAGAAAGACATTCTGCTCGCGGCGTTCGACGGCATTCCCGATTTCATCAAGTTGATTGGCGACGGCACTATCGTCGCCTCGGGGATGCAGCAGCCCTATCTGATGGGTCAGCGCTCGGCGCAGGCGATGCTCGACCACCTCGCCGGCAAGAAGCCGGAGAAGCAAATTCTCGTGCCGATCCTGGTGGTGACGAAGGAGAACGTGAAGCAGCTGGAACCCACCGTGCGCAAGACGGTGTTCGGCGAGTAACGCATGGAGCTTCTCGCGCTGCGCGGCATCTCCAAGCGGTTCGGCGCGACGCTCGCTCTGTCCGGCGCGGACTTCGATTTGCGGGCGGGTGAGGTGCACGCCTTGGTGGGCGCGAATGGTGCCGGCAAATCGACCCTGTCGCGCATCATCTCCGGCCACGTGCAACCGGATCGCGGCGAGATGCTGCTGGAGGGGCGGCCGGTGCGGCATGTCGGCGCGCGCGAGGCGATCCGCGACGGCATCTCGATGGTGACGCAGGAGACCTCGTTGGCGCCCGATCTCTCGGTGCTGGAGAACATCATGCTGCCCCGGCTGGCGATGCCGGGGCGGCTGCGCTGGCGCGAGCTCAGGGCGCGGGCGCGCGAGCTGATCGCGGAGCTCGGGCAGGAAGCGAGTTTACACCTTGACGATCCGGTGAGCGCGCTCAGCATCGGCCAGCGGCAGCTTGTCGAGATCCTGAAGTCGCTGGCGCTCGGCAGCCGTATCGTCATCTTCGACGAGCCGACCGCCTCGCTGTCGCCGCACGAGGCTGAGCGGCTGTTCGACATCGTGCGGGCGCTGGCGGCGAGCGGGCGCGGCCTGATCTTCGTCTCGCATCGCCTGGAGGAGATTTTCGCCATCGCCGACCGAGTGACGGTGCTGCGCGAGGGCCGGGTGGTGGCGGGCAATCTCGACACCGCCGGCTTGAGCCAGGGCGAGCTGGTGCGGCTGATGGTCGGGCGGGAACTCGGCGACATCTACGCACGAACTGGCCGGGCCGATGAGGCGCGCGGGCCGGTGGTGCTGCGGGTGAACGAGTTGTGCTGCCCGCCGCGCGTGCGCGACGTGTCGTTCGAGGTGCGCGCGGGCGAGATACTGGGCCTTGCCGGGCTGGTCGGCGCAGGGCGCTCGGAAACCCTGGAGACGATCTTCGGGCTGCGCCGCCCGCTGTCGGGCACGGTCGAACTGAACGGCAAGCCCTTCACGCCGCACGCGCCGCTCGACGCGATCCGCGCTGGGGTCGGGCTGATTCCCGAGGACCGGCGCGGCCAGGGGATCGTGCCGGATTTCTCCGTGCGCGAGAATTTGCTGCTGGCGCATCTTGGCGCGCATCGCGGGGCCGGGCTCGGCTACGGCCAGCGCACGCAGGGCGTCGAGGAATTGCTTGAAACGCTCGGCCTGCCCAAGCATCGGCTGCTCGACGCCAACATGCTGAATTTCAGCGGCGGGATGCAGCAGAAGATCATCCTGGCGCGCTGGCTCGTGCTGGCGCCGCGCCTGCTGCTGCTCGACGAGCCGACGCGCGGCGTCGACATTGGCACGCGCGGCAGCATCTACGCCCTGCTGCGGCGCGTTGCGGCGGAGGGGGTGGCCTGCGTTGTCGTCTCCTCCGACTTCGAGGAGGTGATCGGCCTCACCGATCGCGTGGTGGTGCTGAGCGATGGCGTGTCCGTGACCGACATTCCGAGCCAATTGGTGGACATCGAGAAGCTCGGCATGTTCGCCGCCCCGCGCAGCTCGGCCGAGCGCACCCACGGCGTGCTGGAGGGATTGGTCGCCGAGCATGGCGGCGTCGCCTATTGGATCGCGCTCGAGGGCGAGCGGCTGTTCTGCTTCGACCGCGTGGGCGAGGACGCCGCCGCCGATCCCGGCTTTGCCGCTGGGAGTTTTCCCGAGCTCGCGCAAACTCGCATCGGCCACGCGGTTCCGGCGCGGGACGAGGGCGTGGCGACCGCCCCGGATGGCGGCCATCCGACGGTGCTGGTGCCGGTGCTAGGGCGGCGCGGACACAGCCTCGGCATGGTCGGGCTGACGCTGCCGCGCCTGCCGCTGGGCTTCGATGCCGCGGGCTTGCGGCGCCATATCGTCGCGGAACTCGGCGGTGCGGCGGACGCGGAGACGCACGCATTGAGCGCGACAGCATGAGCACAACGACGGACCCCGGAGCGAGGACAGAGCAGCGGCGAGGCTGGGGCGGCGGGCTCCTGCGCCTGCTCGCCACGCAGATCGAGTTGCGGATGCTCCTGCTGATCATCGCGGTGATGATCGGGCTTTCCCTGGCGTCGCCCTATTTCTTCACGGTCAGCAACCTGCTGAACGTGATGGACCAGTCGGTCGTGGTCGGCATGGTCGCGCTCGGGCAGACGTTGGTCATTCTTATCGGCGGGATCGATCTGTCGGTGGGCGCGCTCGCTGGCATGACTGGCATCATTCTCGGCCTCTGCTTTCCTTCGCTCGGATTGGCCGGCGGCGTTGCGGCTTGCCTCGCGGCGGGCGTCGTCGCCGGGTTCGTCAACGGTGCCGTCATCACCTTCGGCCGCGTGGCGCCGTTCGTGGTGACGTTGGGGATGATGTCGATTGGCCGCAGCCTGGCCTACGTGTTCAGCGGCGCCAACTCGATCGGTAATCTGCCGCCCGAATTGGGGCTGCTCTCCTCGCAGACGCTGCTCGACATCCCGCTGAACTTCTGGTGCCTGATCGTGGCGTACGCCCTGTGCTGGGCGTTCCTGACCTACGCCAAGGGTGGGCGCACGCTATACGCCATCGGCTCCAATCCCGAGGCGGCGCGGGTCGCCGGGCTCGGCATCGCGCGGTGGAGCATTTTTGCCTATGTCGTCTCCGGCGTGATGAGCGCGGTGGCGGCCATTTTCCTCGCCTCGCGCATCCTCTCCATCGACCCGATCGGCGGCACGGGGCTGGAGCTGGACGCGATCGCCGCGGTGGTGATCGGCGGCGCGAGCCTGTTCGGCGGGCGTGGCTCGATTATCGGCACGCTGTTCGGCGTGTTCATCATGGTGTTCATCCGCAACGGGCTGAACCTGCTGAACGTCTCGCCCTACTGGCAGGGCACCGCGATCGGCTCGATCATCATTGCGGCCGTGCTGGTGGAGCGTGTGCTGAGCGGCGGACGCGGACGAGCCTAGTTCCACCATCGTCATGGTCGGCCTTCGCCACTGTTGTCCGGCACGGAAACTGCTTGGAGGGGCGCACGGCGCTGATTCATAAGCGGAAGAGACGTTCGCCAACGTTTTCCACCGCTGCGGGGAGCAACGCCGTGCGCCACCACCCTACACTGCTGGAGCAGGCGATCGAAGCACT
>JAFKFI010000093.1 GCA_017307285.1 Alphaproteobacteria bacterium
GTTCACCGAGCGCCACGTCTTCGCTCATGCGATGACACGCACCGTCACCGCGATGGACAACGTGCTGTTCACGACGCTGACGATCAATCCGCAGCCGCTGCATCTCGACGCCGAGTTCGCCAAGACCACCGAGTTCGGTCGACCGCTGGTCAACTCGATCTTCACGCTCGGGCTGATGATCGGCATTACCGTGGCGGAGACCACGCTCGGCACCACGATCGGCAATCTCGGCATGACCGAAGTGGCGTTCCCGAAGCCGGTGTTCCACGGCGATACGTTGCGGGTGCGCAGCATCGTCAAGAGCAAGCGGCAGAGCAAGTCGCGCCCCGACGCCGGCATCGTCGAGTTCGAGCACCAGGCGTTCAATCAGCGCGGCGAGATGGTGGCGCGCTGCATCCGTGCCGCCTTCATGCGCGCCCAGCCGAAGGCGGGCTGAGCCGATGCGCTCGCTCCTGTTCGTTCCCGCCGACAGCGAGCGCAAGCTCGCCAAGGGTCGCGAGTCCGGCGCCTCCGGGCTGATCCTCGATCTCGAGGATTCGGTCGCCGCGCATAACCGCCCCGAGGCGCGCAAGATGGCGCGGGCGGCCCTCGAGGGACCGCGCACGCCGGAGCTTTGGGTGCGCATCAACCCGATCGCGGGAGACGACGCGCTGCTCGACCTCGCCGCCGTGATGCCCGGCAAGCCGTGCGGCGTCCTGCTGCCGAAATGCACGCCCGACGATCTGCGCCGGCTCGACGACTATCTCTCGGCACTCGAGGTCGAGCACGGCATTGCGCGGTTCGCAACGAAGGTCATTGCGATCGCCACTGAGACCGGCGCGGGTGTGTTCCGGCTCGGCGAGTACGGTGGCATCACGCCTCGGCTGGCCGCGCTGACCTGGGGGGCGGAGGACCTCGCGGCATTGCTGGGGGCGACCAACCGTAGGCCGGACGGGGTGTACGACGATACGTTCCGGCTGGTGCGCGCGCTCTGCGTGATCGGCGCGCAGGCGGCTGGGGTGGAGGCGATCGACACCATCTACGCCGATTTCCGCAACGAGGCTGGCTTGCGAGAGGAGTGCCAGGCCGGGAGGCGGGCCGGCTTCACCGGCAAGATGGCGATCCATCCGGCCCAGCTCGACCCGATCAACGAGGCGTTCTCGCCCAACGAGGAAGAGCTGACCTGGGCGCGCGACGTGGTCGCCGCCTTCGCCGCAAACCCGAACGCCGGCACGATCGGGCTCGCCGGCAAGATGGTGGACCGGCCGCATCTTGTGCTTGCCCAGAGGATCTTGAGCCGCCTGGGTCGAGCCGGCACATAATTTTGACGAGGAGACGATTTGCGAGCAGGACCCCTTGCTCGCGAAGTCGTCCGACGAGCAATGACCGTGCCACGAATGGTGGGACAGATCGACGAACTGTTTCAAAAAGCATACGTCTGTCCACCGACAGATTTTCCGCGATAATTCCACTGCCGCGCGAATTCAATGGTTGCGCAACCGTTAACGACTTGTTAACAACTCCCACGGAAGCCGGTAAGCGGCTCCTCGCAAAGAGATTGAGTGGGCGGGTGGCATGGCTGGTGGAACTGTAACGGTTACGGGTGCCGGCTCGAGCGTCAACTCGATCACTCTTACCAACAATCAGACCCTCGCCCTTGCGCAGCAGATCGCGGCGGCCATCAACGCGGCGGCGGGCGGCGGCACTCTTACCGCATTCGACTTGCCGGGCTCCACTCCGGTGATCCCACCCGGGAATGTCAGCGAAGCCAGCATTCCGCCGACGGTGGCGGGCGGCTCGTTCAACAGCCCGACGGGCGTGCAGTTTCTGGTCGACTCGGCGACGGTTCCCGTCACGATCAACGGCGCGGCGAACCAGACCGTGCTGGCTGGCACGGGGGGCACGACGTTCTTCGGCGCCTCCGGCGGCACGGACGAGATTGTGCTCGGCGGCGGCGCCAATCTCGTCGCCCTCGGCGCGGGCTCGGCGGACCAGGTGAACACCGGCGACGGCAACGACACGATCTATGCCAACGGCTCCCCGACGATCGACGCGGGCGGCGGCGCGAACCTTGTCTTCAGCGGCGGCATCGGCACCAACACCACGCTCTCGCTCAGCAGTTCCGCCAACAGCACGATCATCGGCGGCGCCGGGAACACGACGATCTTCGGCAGCAGCAGCGGGAACCAGCTATTTCTCGGCTCGGGCAACTCGCTGCTGATCGAGGGTGTCGGCGCCGATACGATCAACGTGGGCACCGGCGCCGCGACGATTTTTGGCAATACCGGCTCCGACCTGATTTTCGGCAACACCGGCGCGCTGCTGTTCGTGGCGGGCACTGGCCCGAGCACTATATTCGGCGGCGCGACCAGCCCGACCCTGTTCGGCAGCGCTGGTAGCGACATTACCTACAACGGCAGCCAGGCCGGCGCGCTCTACGTCGCCGGGTCGGGAACGAGACCCTGAACGCCGCCGGGTCCACGGGCGCCGACACGCTATTCGCGGGCACCGGCGCGGACTCGATCGTTGCCGGTTCCGGCAATGACACGATCATCGCCAACACCGGCGCGTTGACCGCGACGGGCGGCGCGGGGAGCGACTTGTTCGTCTTCCTCAACGGCCACGCCGGCGGGGCGGACTTCATCCAGGATTTCGACTCGAGCGATCTGGTCCTGCTGGGCGGTTATGGCCCGAACGGCATCACCTCCTCGGTGAGCGGCGGCGGCAATACGACGCTGACCCTGTCGGACAACACCACGATCACCTTCACTGGTGTGTCCAATCTGAACCTCAACCAGATTGTCAGGACCTGATCGATTGGCGGAATGAATTCCGCCCTACGGTGGGGCGGAACGACCCGCCTTACGCCGATCCTCCGTCGCGAACCATGCGGTGATACTCCCGGTTCGGCATCATGTCCGTCCCCGATGCCATGCGGTTGGAGAGGTTGAAGAAGGCCGTCGTCTCGGACAGGTCGAAGATGTCCGCCTCTGTCAGCCCGGCGCGACGCAGCGCCTCGCGGTCGGTGTCGTCGACCAGCCAGGGTGTGCTGGTGAGCTTCCAGGCATAATCCAGCATCGCGCGCTGGCGAGCATCGAGCTTCGCCACGCGGTAATTCAGCGCCATCATCTCGCCCAGTTCGGCGTCGCCCGACAGCGCCCGCACCGCGGCGCCGTGCGCGACGAGGCAGTAATAGCAACGATTGGCGCTGGAGACGACGACCGCAACCATCTCGCGCTCGAGCTTGCTGAGCCCGGACTCGGACAGCATGATCTCGTTGTACATCGCCATGAAGTTGCGCAGCCGCTGCGGGCGCAGGCTATAGGCGCTGAACACGTTCGGCACGAAGCCGAGCTTGTCGACGCATTTGCGCCAGATCGCCTGCAAATCGGCATCGAGGGTCGACGGGTCGGGGACCCCGAGCTTGGAGATATGGTCGGGCTGCGGCATGGCGGGTACTCCGGATTGGTCGGACGCCGGCAGCGTGGTCCAGCCGGTGCAACGGCGCAAGAACCACTCGGTCCGGCGGGTGTTGATCTCGGGCTGCTTCATGGAACCCGCTAGTGTCGTTTTTCTCGCTGCATCATCTGACTGAGCTGCTGCACGATTACGGCTACGGCCTCGTCGGGCTGGTGGTCGGGTTAGAGGCGATGGGCCTGCCGCTGCCCGGCGAGAGCCTGGTGATTGCCGCGGCCCTCTACGCCGGCAGCACCCACCAGCTCTCGATCCCGTTCGTGGTTGCCGCCGCGGCCGCCGGCGCGATCATTGGGGACAATATCGGCTACCTGATCGGCCGGATGATCGGGCTGCGGCTGCTGCGGCGCTACGGGCGCTACGTCCTTCTGCCGCCTGAGCGGCTGGAGGTCGGGCGGCGGCTGTTCGCCAAGCACGGCGGCAAGGTCGTGCTGTTCGGCCGCTTCATCGCCATTCTGCGTACTTTGGCGGCGCTATTGGCGGGTGCGAACGGGATGCCTTGGCCGCGCTTCCTAATCGCGAACGCGGTTGGCGGGATTGCATGGGCGTGCTTGTACGGGTTCGGCGCTTATGCGCTCGGCAAGGAGATCACGCGGCTGCAGGGGCCGTTCGCGATCGCGGCCGGCGTGGTCGCGGTGGTGGTCGTAGCGGCAATGGTGATCTACACACGGCGGAAGGAGCGGCGGCTGACCGAGGCGAGCAAGCAAGGGAAGGTGGCGGACTGAAGTCCGCCCTACGATCCGGGTACGGAACGGCGTAGGGCGGACTTCAGTCCGCCACCTTGCCCGCTACGCCAGCACTTCCTTGTTGACCACGTTGTCGCGGTTGGGCTGGCCGTCGATCACGCTCAGCATGTTGCGCGCGGTCGCCTCCGCCATGCCGGCGACCGATTCCACTGTCACGCCCGCCATGTGCGGCGCGGCGATCACCCGGTCCAGCTGCAGTAGATTGTTGGATACCGGGGTGGGTTCCATGTCGAACACGTCGAGCCCGGCGCCGGCGAGCCGGCCGGAAGTCAGAGCCTGGTGCAATGCCGCCTCGTCGATGATGCCGCCGCGCGCGGTGTTGATCAGGTAGGCGCTCGGCTTCATGCGGGCGAGCCGGGCGGCATTGAATAGGCCGATCGTCTCGGGCGTCTTGGGGCAGTGGATCGTCACGAAGTCGGCGCGCGGCAACGCGGCGTCCAGATCGGGCGCCGGCTCGTAACCGGCCTCGCGAATCGCGGCATCCGACGCGTACGGATCGTGGACCAACACGTTCAGGTCCAGCGCCGCAAGCTTCCTCGCCGAGCGGGTGCCGATGCGGCCGAAGCCCACGACCAGCGCGGTCTTGCCGGTGATCTCCGTTGGCAGCGTGGTGTGGCGGTCCTGCCAGCGACCCTCGCGCACGATGGCGTCGAGCGCCGGGCCGCGCTTGGCCAGCGCGAACACGAAAGCCACCGCCTGCTCGGCAACCGAGGTCGAGTTTGCCGTTCCTGTAACCATCAGGGGAATGCGCCGCGCTGTGAGCGCCGGCACCTCCACCGCGTCATAGCCCACGCCGATGCGGGCGCAGACGACGAGGTTCGGGGCCGCCTCGATCTCGGTGGCGCGGAACGGCGTGCCCGACAGCGCAATGCCGTGTGCGTCGCGCAGCAGCGGCAGCAAATCGGCCTGGCTGATGGTGGCGGGATAGACCACCACCTCCACGTCATCGCGCGCGCGGAGCAAATCCACCCCGGCCGGACCCATGCTGTGCGGCACCAGGAGCTTGTGTCGGTTCGTCGCCATGCCTTGTGTTCTCCGTTTGTGGGGAGGCGGAATGAATTCCGCCCTACAGTAGGGCGGAATTCATTCCGCCGCTCAGAGCCGACGTTGCTGGGCGGCGATGTAGCCGCGATTCCATGTCGGAGATATCTGGATTTCGTTGACGCAGACGCGCGCCGGCAGCTTGGCGACGTAGCGGACCATCTCACCGAGATCCTCCGATTGCAGCATCCGCGCGCGTTCTTCCG
This sequence comes from Alphaproteobacteria bacterium, assembly GCA_017307285.1. Lineage (GTDB taxonomy): Bacteria > Pseudomonadota > Alphaproteobacteria > Acetobacterales > Acetobacteraceae > JAFKFI01. The sequence goes on from JAFKFI010000093.1 coordinate 5,447, forward strand.
CGCTCACCGGG
>JAFKFI010000072.1 GCA_017307285.1 Alphaproteobacteria bacterium
GCGTGTCGTCGCAGTCGCAGCGCAGTTCCGGCGTGTTGACGACGTGCGGCAGCGCGTCGCGCATCGCCGATAACGCGCCCTCCATGCGGGCGACGATGCCGAGCAGGCGCACTGCGGCGTAGAGAGCGTCGTCGAAGCCGTACCAGCGGTCGGCGAAGAAGATGTGGCCCGACATCTCGCCTGCGAGGGGCGAGCCGATCTCCGCCATCTTCGCCTTGATGAGGCTGTGGCCGGTTTTGAACATCAGCGGCTTGCCGCCGGCGCGGGCGATCTCGTCAAACAGCACCTGGCTCGCCTTCACGTCGGCGACGATCGTGGCACCCGGCATCTCGCGCAGGATGTCACGGGCCAGCACGACCATGAGCTGGTCGCCGAACATGATCTGGCCCTTGTCGTCCACCACGCCGATGCGGTCCGCATCGCCATCGAGCGCGATGCCGAGATCGGCCTTTTGCGCGTGCACCTCGGCGATGAGCTGCTCGAGGTTCTTGGGCACGGTCGGGTCGGGATGATGCGCCGGGAAGCGGCCGTCGATCGGCGCGTTCAGCACGAAATGCTCGCCTGGCAGGCCAGCGACGAGCTGCTGCAGCACCTCGCCCGCGGCGCCGTTGCCGTTGTCCCACACCACTTTCAGCAGCCGGTCGCCGCCATCCCAATCGGAGGCGAGCCGGGCGACGTAGCTGTGCGTCACATCGACCATGCGATCGGAGCCGGCGGCCTCCGGCACGACCAGGCCGCTCTCCGCCATCTCGCCGATGGCGCGGATCTGCGCACCGAAGAACGGCTTGCGGCCGAGCATCATCTTGAAGCCGTTATAATCCGGCGGATTGTGGCTGCCCGTCACCATGACCGCGCCATCGGTCTTCAGCGTGGTGGCGGCGAAATACAGCATCGGTGTGGGGCCGCGCCCGATCCGAACCACTTCCATGCCGCTCGCCTTCAAGCCTTCGACCAGCGGCGGCTCGAGATCGGGGCTGGACAGCCTCCCGTCATAGCCGACCGCCACCGTCCGGCCGCCCTCGGCGGCGACCACGCTGCCGAAGCAGCGGCCGATGGCGAAGGCGTCCGCCGGATGCAGGGTGCGGCCGACGATGCCGCGAATGTCGTATTCGCGCAGCACGGTCGGGTCGAATTGATGGGTGAATGACATTCGCGTCCCGCTCTCAGATGCAGTCTTTGATGTAGGTCTTGAGGAAGTCGCGCACCGCCGGCGCCATGTCGTCGCGCTTCAACGCAAAGGCGATCTGCGCCTCGAGGAAGCCGACCTTGTCGCCGCAATCGAACCGGCGCCCCTCGTAGCGCAGGCCGTGGAACGGCGAGTTGCCGATCATCCGCGCCATGCCGTCGGTCAGCTGCACCTCGTTGCCGGCGCCGCGCTCCATGCGTGCGAGATGGTCGATCACCTCGGGCAACAGCACGTAGCGGCCGATGATCGACAGGTTCGACGGCGCGTCCTTGGGCGCGGGCTTTTCCACCAGCCCGGTGACTTCGACCATGCGGCCGTCGTCCTTGCCGATCTTCAGGATGCCGTAGCGATTGGTCTGCTCGGGCGGCACCTCGGTCACGGCGACGACGTTGCCGCCGGTCCGTTGGTAGGCTTCGGCGAGCTGCGCCAGGCACGGGGTGTCCGCCAGCACGAGATCGTCGGGCAGCAGGATGGCGAACGGGTCCTCGCCGATGAAGGCGCGAGCGCACCAGATCGCATGGCCGAGCCCGAGCGGCACCTGCTGGCGCACCGTGACGATGGAGCCAGGCTCGACCTTCATGTCGTTCAGCAGATCGAGCTCGGCCTGCTTGTTGCGCTCCAGGAGCGTCTGCTCGAGCTCGAATGCGATATCGAAATGCTCGACCAGCGCGGCCTTGCCGCGCCCGGTGACGAAGCAGAACTGCTCGATCCCCGCGGCGCGCGCCTCCTCCACCGCGTATTGGATCAGCGGCTTGTCCACCACCGGCAACATTTCCTTGGCGGTCGCCTTGGTTGCCGGCAGGAATCGCGTGCCGAGGCCGGCGACGGGCAGAACAGCCTTCCGCAAAGGCTTGACCACGTGCAATTTTCCTCTTCGATCAATCCGGCAGTGCCAAGCGACCCCACCGTCCCGCATCCCTGCCATGCCGCCGCGAGTTCAACAACAAACGCCTTTTTGAACCGGGTCGTTCACTGGCGTCGCCCGCTTTTCCCCAGGAGGATATCCCGCGCCTGATTGATCCGCGCGGCGAGCCAATCGGACCCGCCGCTGTCCGGATGAGCGGCGCGCATCAGGCGCCGGTATGCCTCCTGAATCTCAGCTTCGCCTGCCCCGGCCTTGAGGCCAAGCACTTCGTAGGCCTCCGCGACGCTCATCGGCCCGCCGGGGCGCGCACTCCCCGATCCCGGAGGAGGCGGGCCTGCGCTCACCCTCGGCCGCCGGGCGAGCCAATGCTCGCGAACCAGCGGATACAGCAGGCTGAGAGCAAAGAAAGCCAAGGGGCCGCGCCCGGTCAGGATCAACAGCAGGGTCAGCGTGAGCCCCGCCAGCGCCGCAATCCACGCGAATAGCAGCTTGATGCTGGAGATCGAGGCGCGCTCGAAGGCCCGCAAGCCGGCAATCAGCAAAAGCAACGTCAGCGCGCCGAGCAGCAGCCATATCATGTGGGGATCAGACCGCCGCCAACCCCTTGGCGGCGCCCTCCGACGCCTCGGCGGGCGGCGCGTCCAGGGCCTGCGCGGCGAGCACCGACAACGCGCTGAGGTTGACGATCCCGCGCGCGGTCACGCTTGGCACCAGCACGTGAATGGGCTTCGACATGCCGAGCAGCATCGGGCCGATCGGCAGTCCGTTGGCGGCGGCCTTCAGCATGTTGAAGGCGATATGCGCCGCGTCGAGCGTGGGCATGATAAGCAGGTTGGCGGTGCCGGTGAGCCGGCTGTCGAGCACCGCGCGATCGCGGATTGCCTCCGACAGCGCCGCGTCTGCGTGCATCTCGCCGTCGATCTCCAATTTGGGGGCTTGAGCACGAATCATCGCCAAAGCCCGGCGCATCTTGCGCGCGCTGTCGGTGTCGCTGGCGCCGAAGCTCGAATGCGACAACAGCGCGGCCTTGGGCGTGATGCCGAAGCCGCGAACCGCTTCCGCCGCCAGCATCGTCATCTCGCAAATCTGCTCGGCCGTCGGGTCGACCATCATGTGCGTGTCGCACACGAACAACGCGCCGCCCTGCAGGATGAGGCAAGACAGCGCGTAGACCCGCGAGGCCTCGGTGCAACGTGGGATGATCGGCAGCACGTATTGGATGTGCCGCCACCAATCGCCGCTGCCGCCGCAAATCGCCGCGTCCGCGAATCCGGCGTGCAGCAGCATCGCGGCCGCAATCGAACTGCGCGTGGCGATGCGGCGCGCCGCAGCATCAGGCGGCGCCCCTCGTCGGCCGGCGAGCAGCTGATAGTCGGCGACCAGCGGGGCAAACACCGCCGTATCCCTCGCCGGGTCTAGCACGCGCACCGACTCGCGCAGATCCATGCGCAACCCCATCTCGCGCACCCGCTGCTCGATGACCGCGCGGCGGCCGAGCAGGATGGGCTCGGCGATGTTGTCGTCCACCAGCGTCTGCACCGCGCGCAGCACCCGCTCGTCCTCGCCCTCGCCGTAGACGATCCGCTTGGGCGCCTTCTTCGCCGCCTCGAACACCGGCCGCATGAGCTGGCCGGAGCGATAGACGAAGCGCTCCAGCTCTTCCCGGTATTTCGCGAAATCGCGGATGGGACGGCGCGCGACGCCGCTCTGCATGGCGGCGCGCGCCACGGCGGGCGCGATCTGCAGGATCAGACGCGGATCGAACGGCTTCGGGATGATGTAGTCGGGGCCGAACACCGGCGCCGACCCGCCATACGCGGCGGCGACCACCTCGCTCGCCTCGACCCGCGCCAGCTCCGCGATGGCTTCCACGGCGGCGAGCTTCATCACCTCGTTGATCTCGCTCGCCCGCACGTCGAGCGCGCCACGGAAGATGAAAGGGAAGCACAACACGTTGTTGACCTGGTTGGGGTAGTCGCTGCGCCCGGTCGCGACGATCGCGTCCGGCCGCACGGCACGCACCGCTTCCGGCAGGATCTCCGGCTCGGGATTGGCCAGCGCGAGGATCAGCGGGTTCTTGGCGAACAGGCCGAGCCATTCGGCCTTCAACACGCGCGGCGCAGAGAGGCCGAGGAAAATGTCGGCGCCGGCCAGGACATCATGCAGCGTGCGCGCTTCGGTCGCCTGGGCGTAGCGCGCGAGATGGGCGTCCATGTCGTTCCGCCCTGTGTGGACGACGCCCTTGATGTCGGTGAGGGTCACGTTCTCGGGCGGCAGCCCCATCTGGATCAGCAGGTCGACGGTCGCGAGTGCCGCGGCACCCGCGCCGGACGTGACCAGCCGCACGTCGCGCAGGTCCTTTCCCTGCAAGGTCAGCCCGTTGCGGATGGCGGCGGCCACGGTGATGGCGGTGCCGTGCTGGTCGTCATGGAAGACCGGGATGTTCATTCGCGCCCGCAGCGCGGCTTCCACGGCGAAGCATTCCGGCGCCTTGATGTCCTCTAGGTTGATCGCGCCAAAGGTGGGCTCGAGCGCGGCCACCACGTCGCAGAAGCGGTCCGGGTCCAGCGCATCCACCTCGATGTCGAACACGTCGATGCCGGCGAATTTCTTGAACAGGACGGCCTTGCCCTCCATTACTGGCTTGCCGGCGAGCGGGCCGATATTGCCAAGGCCGAGCACGGCGGTGCCGTTGGAGATCACCGCGACCAGATTGCCGCGCGCCGTGTAGTCATAGGCATCGAACGGCTCAGCGACGATCGCCTCGCACGCGGCGGCCACGCCCGGCGAATAGGCGAGCGCCAGATCGTGCTGCGTCGCCATGCGCTTGATGGGCTCGACCTGCAGCTTTCCGGGCCGGGGCAGCCGGTGATAGTCGAGCGCCGCCTTCCGGAAATCCTCGTCCATCGCCATGTTCCCTCCGCTCAGCGCACAGGATGAGCGGCCCGCGCCGGACTGGCAACGCGGTCCTGGCAACGCGGCGCTCGCAACCACGGCATCGCATCAAGGGAAGGCGGTCGAGAAGACTCGAACTTCCACGGGGTTTCCCCCACAAGCACCTCAAGCTTGCGCGTCTACCATTCCGCCACGACCGCATCGTGGGGCTCAAGGCGGCGGGGTATAGCGGATGAGCGAGGCGGCATCAATCACCCGTCTAGGGCCGGAATGGCGGATTGCCGATGGGATCACCCCTTACCCCGACGCGCTGGCGACGATGCAGGCGCGGACCGCCGCGATCCGCGCCGGGACCGCGGGCGAACTGGTCTGGCTCGTCGAGCATCCGCCGCTCTACACCGCCGGCACCTCGGCGCGCCCCGAGGAGCTGACCGACCCCACCCGCTTCCCAACCTTCGCCGCCGGGCGTGGCGGCCAGTGGACCTATCACGGCCCCGGCCAGCGCACCGCCTACGTCATGCTGGACCTCGAGCGAGCGCACGGGCGGGTAAAGGCGCGCGATGTGCGCTGCTTCGTGTGGGGGCTGGAGGAATGGCTGATCCGCGCGCTCGATCGCTTCAACGTCCGCGGCGAGCGGCGCGACGGCCGGGTCGGCGTCTGGGTGGCCGACCGCGCCGCCGGCACCGAGGCCAAGATCGCCGCCATCGGTGTGCGTGTCTCCCGCTGGGTGAGCTGGCACGGCATCGCGCTCAACGTCGAGCCGGACCTCTCGCACTACGCCGGGATCGTCCCCTGCGGCATCACCGAGCACGGCGTCACCAGCCTGCACACCCTCGGTGTCCCCGCGACGATGCCGGAGACGGATGTGGCACTGCGGGCGGCATGGGAGACGGTATTCGGAGCGGCACCAAGTTGAGCTTGCCGACGCCGATCCGCATTTTTGCAGAATACGTTTGGGCTCCCTTTGTCCCGGCGCGCCTGATCGGGAAGCCCGGATCCGGGCAATCGGGCAGCCTCGGACAACCCGGATCCGGGTAATATCAGTGCCTCCGAGAGCCCGGATCCGGGCGAAAATCTCAGCCGTCCGGCAGTGCGCGGAAGCCCGGCCCCTCCGGGGGATCGACAAGCTCCTCGTCGATGCGGTCCACCTGGGCGAGGCGCGGGCCACGGCGGCAGGCGCGGACCAGTTCCTCGACCGCGGCGGTGTCACCGTCGATGACGGCCTCGACCGTGCCATCCGCGCGGTTGCGCACCCAACCGGCCACGCCGAGCTTGGCGGCTGTATCAACCATCCATTGCCGGAAGCCGACCGCCTGGACGCGGCCGGCGATGATCAGACGCTTGGCTCTCATCGGCGTGCCAGCTCCATGAATCGGGCGGCCAGGGCGATGTCGGCGGCGATGGCGCGACGGCGCCGGTCCGCCTCCTCGTCCACACCCCAGAACTCGGCCTGGAACAGCTCGTCCAGCGCGGCGAGCCGATGCGCCGTCGCGGCGTCCAACCGCCCCTCGGCCAACGCAAGCCCAAGGATCAGACTGCCCATCGCGGGCACCGCCACGCCGAGCCCCGCCAATGTGCCGACGTCCAGGGCACCCACCGCGCGCCGGAGCGCCCGCAGGGCCGAGGGATCCTGCACCACGCGGACGACGCCGTTCGTCACCTTCAGCGGCGCGTCGTAAGTCAGTGCCGCCCAGTCCAGCCAGGGCTGCCATTCCCGTGCTTGCCGATGCACCAGGTCCGGCGGACTGTCAGCCCAGTAGCACAGCAGGTCGGTCTCGGCGTACCGAGCAAGCGCGTCCACCACCGGCGCGGGATCGGGCGCAAGCCGCTCCTGGGCAGTGCCAGCGAGCCGGGTGAGCGGGGTATCGGCGAACGACATCTCCCCGCCCTTCGACCCGCCCGCTTCCTGCCATTCCGCCGCGACCGCCCGCGCCAGTGCCTCGGCGCCGATCTCCAGCGTCGCACCTCCCGGCAGGTGCATCGGCTTGCCGTCGAGCAGGACGGCGAAACCCGCTCCGGCAGGGGCGATGCTGGCGTTATCCCAGAAGCGCTTCACGGTTCCTCTCCCGGACACTCAACGCAAGAACTGGCGCAAGATGTCGGCCGGCTTAGGCGTCTTCGGCTTCTCCGCGGGGGCGGGTGCCGCCGTGGGCGCCGGCCCAGCCCGGCCGCCCCGGGCAATGGCGAGCTGGCCGGCGCAATCGTCGCCCCCGGCGCCGCGCACCATCCGGTCGCCGCCGAGCGCGCCGATGATGATGCCAAGCTGCGGGTTGCGCGCCGCCTGAGCGGCGATCCCGGCGGCCTCGCTAGCCGCACCGGCGGCGTCGACCTCGACCTTCGGATTGCGGAACGGCCCCTGCACCTTGAGCGGCACGATCACCCCGGTCCCGCCCAGCCGAGCCAGCGGACGCAGGCGTAGCGCCAAGGTCTCCTCGCCGAGGTTCAGCGAACCACTGCCTTCAAGATAAAACAAATTGGTGTCGAGCAGCAGCGCCTTGACGTTGGCGACTCCGTGCTGCGCGTCAAGCCGAAGGGCGAAACAGCGCACCGGCGTCACGCCGGGCCGCGCCGTCAAGTCGGGCAGGCGCGCGTGCTGCAGGACCTGGCCGAGTGTCGCCGAGAGCAGCCGGTTCTCGATCTCGCCGTTGACCAGCGCAACCCCGACATGCCCGTCGGCACTCGCCGCTAGGGCGTGGGGCGACTGGCCGGTGCCGCGCAAATCGGCGTCGATGTCGACCGCCCCGCGCGCCTCTGCAGGCAGGCCCAGCAACACCATCAACGGCCCGAGCTGCAAGCCCGGCCCGCGCAAAACGAGGCTGACCGGCGGGTTCGCCTGGCTGCCATCGGCCGTGAGGCGTCCCTCTAGCCGCCCGGCCGGGAGCTGTCCGCCAAACGGATCCACGCTTAGCTTTCCAGCGGCAAGCGTCAGATGGCCGGCAATGTCACGGTAGTCGACGCCGCCAGTGTGCAAGGTGCCGATTTTCAGCCGCACATCCGCATCAGCCGCACGCAAGCTCGCAAAAGGCAAGGGCTTGTCGGAGAACAATCGCCCGCTGGTCTCCTGCGGCGCGGCCGGCGGCTTGGCCGGCGGGGTTGACGGTGTCGGTGGGGCGCCCGCCCCCTGCGTCGGGCCCGGCGTGGGTCCGGCGAGCGCGGCAAGCAGGGCGTCCGCATCGATCCGTTGCGCCGCCAGCGTGGCCTGCAAGGACGGGCGGCCGCCATAAGCCAGGGTGACATCCCCCGCTAGATCGCCCTGCGGCAGGGTGAGCTTCGCCCCACGCAGCACGGCCGACTTCGCGAGACCGCCCTGCCCTTCCGACAGCCGGCCTTGGAAATCGACATCGCGGAGCGCCGGGAGCGGGCGCCGCGCGAGGGATGCGTAAGCCGAGAGATCCGGCACATGCGCGGCCAAGGCGAGATCGATGCCCGACAGCTTGCGAGCATCGGCGATGCCGCCCTTGGCCGAGAGACGAGCTGCGCCAGAGATTAAAGCTACATCGACCGGATAGGTGCCGGTCTTGCCACCCGGAATGAGCAGGTCCGGCGCTCCCAGCGAGCCGGAAACGGACGCCGGTGTCGCCCCGATCGCGCCCTCCCCGGCAAGCTTCACGGGCTGGTCCATCGCGGGAGCGGCCAGATCGAGCCGTGTGAGCTTGAGGCCCGGCACCACCGCGCCGAGATCGGACGGCCCGACATGGCCCGTCACCGCGCTTATCTGCGGCACCTTACCGCCGGTGTCGGCGACCTCCGCCGACAGGCTTACGCCGTGCAGCGGCGGCAAATTGGCGCGCGGCAGGAGCGGCGCGAACGTGGCGAGGTCGGGGATCGACGCCGCGAGCTTGCCTTTGTAGCCGCGCCCCTGGATCGGCTGAGTAAACGCGCCATCCACCGCGAGCTTCGCGCCCGCCGCCGTCAGTGTCAGGCGGACCGGCCAGGGTGTGGTCGAGGCCTGGTCCTGCAGGCGTGCGATCGGGCCGATATCGCCGTCGAGCCGGAACTGCGTCCCACGGTATGCGGCCTGCGCCGCGAGGGTCACGGGCGCATCGGGCGATTTGGCCTTCGCCGTAAGCCGGTTCAGTTCGAGCTTTTCGCTGTGGCCAGTCCGGCCGTCGCGATAGGTGACGGTGCCGTTCTCGACCTCGACATCCTGTACGCTCAGCAGAATCGGCCCAGCGGGTCGGCTCGGCGTCGCGGTCTCGCTCGGCAAGGGCTGGCTCGGCACTTGCGGGCCGAACCGCCAATTCGGGCGGCCTTGCGCGTCCGTCTCGAGCAGGATGTCGGGGCGGATCAGCACCAGCCGATCGATCTCCACTCGGCGGCTCAGCAGCGGCAGAAGCGCGACCTGCGCCTCCAGCCGTTCCAAAGTGATCATCTGCGGGCGCGATCCGCCGGCGACGTTGGCCAGCGCGACGTCCCGCGCCTCCAGGGTCGGCCAGAGCGACCATTTGAGGCCAAGCCGCCCGTTCAATGCGAGATCGCGGCCGGTCGCCTGCTTCACCGCCTGCTCGATGCGGGGCTTGGCGCTGTCGGGGTCGAAGGTGAGGGCGAACACCGCGAGCCCGGCCAGCGGGACCAGGATGACGATGGCGACGACGATCAACAGAACCCGTAGCACCCGCCCGCGACGACGCGGTTTCGCATCCGCCATGCCTTCGGTATCCCCCCGCAATCAGCGCGAGCGCTGCGGCGCACGCGCGGCTTGGGCCACGAAGCCCAGCGTCTGGAACGTCTCGCGCATATGGGGGGGCAAGCTGGCCTCGACCATCACCGTTCCGCCCGCGGGATGCGGCAGACGCAACGCGCGGGCGTGCAGATGCAGCCGGTCCGACAGACCCGCCACCAGCGCGGAGCCGGCATCGTTCTGGTCGGGCTCGGCGTATTTCACGTCGCCCAGGATCGGCGCGCCGAGTGCCACGCAATGCACCCGCAGCTGATGGGTGCGTCCGGTCAGCGGTCGCAATTCCAGCCAGGCGAGCTTCTGCGCGGCGTTATCCAAGGTGCGGTAGTCGGTGATCGCGCGCGCCGCCTCAGGGTCGTCGCGCTCGGCCGGCATGGTGCGCTCGCCGCGTGCGCCCCCGATGCGAACCAACGGCAGATCGATGCGCCCCTCGACCGGCACCGGCCGGCCGGCGACCACGGCCCAGTAGATCTTCTCCACGGCGCGGCTGCGAAAGGCCGCGGCGAGCTTCGCCGCGCTGCCCGGCGTGCGTGCCAGGACCAACACGCCCGACGTATCGCGATCGAGCCGATGCACCAGCCGCGGCCGGCCAGCGCCGAAGCTGAGGCCGCCGAGCATCGCGTCCAGATGCCGCGTGATACCCGGCCCACCCTGGACCGGCAGGCCTGGCGGCTTGTTGAGCACGATCAGGTGGTCGTCGCGATAGAGCACCATCGCCTCGAGCTCGGCCTGCGCCCCCGCATCGAGCCGCATGGCAAAGCGGGGGGCCGGCTCGGGGGCGGCGGGAATGGGCGGCACCCGCACCGCCTGCCCGGATGCGAGCCGCGTCGCCGCCTCGGCGCGCTTGCCATCCACGCGGACCTGACCGGTGCGGCAGAATTTCTGGATGGCGCCCTGCGTCACCGACGGGAAGTGCCGCCGGAACCAGCGGTCGAGGCGGATGTCCGCCTCGTCCTCCGTCACGACCCGCGTCTGCACACTCACTCGCCGCGCTCCTCGCGCAGCTTTGCCCAATAGGCGAGGCGCTTGCCGATCTCGCGCTCGAAGCCGCGCTCAGCCGGGCGGTAGAAATTCTGCCGGCGCATCCCGTCCGGGAAATAGTTTTGGCCCGAGAAGGCGTCCTCCGTCGCGTGGTCGTATGCGTAGCCCGCGCCGTAGCCCAACTCTTTCATCAGCTTGGTCGGAGCGTTGAGGATATGCGCCGGCGGCATCAGGCTGCCGGTCGATTTCGCCGCCGACCGAGCCGCCCCGAGGGCCGTATAGAGCGCGTGCGATTTCGGGGCGGTGCCGAGATAGACCACCGCTTGAGCGATCGCCAGCTCCCCCTCCGGACTGCCGAGCCGCTCATAGGTCTCCCACGCCGCCAACGCCTGCGGCAATGCCTGGGGGTCGGCCATGCCGACATCCTCCGCGGCGAAGCGCACCAGCCGGCGGGCGACGTAGCGCGGGTCTTCACCGCCGTTGAGCATCCGGGCAAGCCAGTAGAGCGCCGCATCGGGGTCCGATCCACGCAGCGATTTATGCAGCGCGGAGATCAGGTTGTAGTGCTCCTCGCGATCCTTGTCGTAGAGCGCCGCGCGGCGGGCGAGCAGCACGGACAGCGCCGGCGGATCGAGCGGCGGCGTGTCGGCCGGCAGCGCGAGCACCTGCTCGGCCATGTTGATGACGTAGCGCCCGTCCCCATCCGCCATTGCCCGCAACGCCGCGCGCGCGTCAGCCTGCAACGGCAGGGGCCGCCCGGCCTCCGCCTCGATGCGGCCGACGATGAGCTCCAGCGCCGCGTCATCCAGCCGCCGGAGCACAAGCACCTGGCAGCGCGACAGCAGCGCACCGTTGAGCGCGAAGGAGGGATTCTCGGTCGTGGCGCCGACCAGCGTGACCGTCCCGTCCTCGACGACGGGCAGAAATCCGTCCTGCTGGGCGCGGTTGAAGCGGTGGATTTCGTCGACGAACAACAGGGTCCCCTGTCCCGCCCGGCGCCGCCGCCCCGCCTCCTCGAACGCCCGCTTGAGATCGGCCACCCCGGAGAACACCGCCGAGAGCTGCACGAAATGCAGCCCGGACCGCTCGGCGAGTAGTCGGGCGATGGTGGTCTTGCCCACGCCCGGCGGCCCCCACAGGATCAGCGAGGCAAGCGAGCCACGCTCCAGCATTCGGGTGAGCACGCCGTCGGCGCCGACCAAGTGATCCTGACCGACTACCTCGTCGAGCGTGCGCGGACGCAGCCAATCGGCGAGCGGACGGCTCGCGACGTTCTCCGTCTCCGGAAGGTGGGACGCCGCCGGCTCAAACAGATCGTCTGATTGGGGCTGAATGGTTTTGCTGGGCACGTGGCCTCATATGCCTCCGCCGCATCAGGTTTTCCACGCCATGTACGCAGAAAGGGCGGGGTCACCCCCGCCCACATTAACGCTGGGCCGCGCGACCTTCGCAGAGGCTACTCGACGCCCTCCTCCTCCTGATCCGCTTCCTGCTTCGGCCCGCTATCCTGACCCTTGGCGGCCGGGTCGCGGTCGACCAGCTCGATGACCGCCATATCCGCCGCATCGCCGTGGCGGATGCCCGCCTTCAGCACTCGCGTATAGCCGCCCGCCCGCTCGCGGTAGCGGTCGGCCAAGGCGTCGAACAGCTTGGTGACAATCGTATCGTCGCGCAGCTGGGCGTAGGCCAGCCGGCGCGAGTGCAGACCGCCCCGCTTGCCAAGGGTAATCAGCTTCTCGGCAACCGGGCGCAGCTCCTTTGCCTTGGGCAGGGTCGTGGTGATCTGCTCGTGCTTGATCAGCGCCACGGCCATGTTGCGGAACATGGCTTGGCGGTGGGTGGACGTGACGCCGAGCTTCCGGCCGGCAACACCGTGACGCATGAATCCAGTTTCCTTCTAGCGTGCCGGATCAGAACGGCTCTTCCAGCCGCTTCGCGAGGTCTTCGATGTTCTCAGGCGGCCAGCCCGGCACTGTCATGCCGAGCGTCAGGCCCATGTTGGTCAGCACTTCCTTGATCTCGTTCAAGGATTTCCGCCCGAAATTCGGCGTGCGCAGCATCTCCTGCTCGGATTTCTGCACCAGGTCGCCGATATAGACGATGTTGTCGTTCTTCAGGCAGTTGGCGCTGCGCACCGACAATTCTAGTTCGTCCACCTTGCGCAGCAGATTGCGGTTGAACGGCAGATCGTCCTGCACCTCCTCGGGTCGGATCTGCTGCGGCTCCTCGAAATTGATGAAGAGCTGCAGCTGGTCCTGCAAGATGCGCGCCGCCAGCGCCACCGAATCCTCGGGCGTCACCGCGCCATTGGTCTCGACGGTCAACAGCAGCTTGTCGTAGTCCGTCACCTGCCCGACGCGGGTCGGCTCGACCTTGTAGGAGACGCGGCGCACCGGCGAGTAGATCGCGTCCACCGGAATCAGCCCGATCGGCGCGTCCTCGGGCCGGTTGGCACTCGACGGCACATAGCCCTTGCCGAGATTGACCGTGAACTCCATCCCGAGCCGCACGCCGTCGTCCAGCGTGCAGAGCACGAGGTCGGGATTCATGATGTCGATGTCGTGGCCGGCCTGGATCTGGCTCGCGCGCACCTCGCCGGGGCCGGTCGCCGTCAGCGCCATCCGCTTCGGGCCCTCGCCGTGCATCCGGAGCGCGAGCTGCTTAATGTTCAGCACGATGTCGGTGACGTCCTCGCGCACGCCGGGGATGCTGCTGAACTCATGCAGCACTCCGTCGATCTGCACCGACGTCACCGCCGCCCCCTGCAACGAGGACAGCAGGATGCGCCGGATCGCATTACCCAGCGTCATGCCGAAGCCCCGCTCCAGCGGCTCGGCCACAATGGTGGCCGTGCGCGACGGGTCGGCGCCGGGCTCGACCTCCAGCTTCTCCGGCTTGATGAGCGATTCCCAGTTCCGTTGAATGACCGCGCTGTGTCTCATGCCAATGGGGATCGTCCCGGACGGGCGCGGTCTGGCCGCCCCTTCTTCCGGGAGTAAACCCTCTCCTTTCTGTTCAGACGCGCCGGCGCTTGCGCGGGCGGCATCCATTGTGGGGGATCGGGGTCATGTCGCGGATCGTGGTAATCGAGAAGCCGACCGCCTGCAGCGCACGCAACGCGCTCTCGCGCCCCGATCCTGGCCCGCTTACCTCGATCTCGAGCGTCTCCATCCCGTGCTCGCGCGCCTTCTTGCCGGCGTCCTCGGCGGCGACCTGCGCGGCGTAGGGAGTCGATTTACGGCTGCCCTTAAACCCCTGGCTCCCCGACGACGACCAGGCGATCGCATTGCCCTGCGCGTCGGTGATAGTGATCATGGTGTTGTTGAACGTCGCCGCAACATGCGCGACGCCGGAAATGATGTTCTTGCGCTCCTTCTTGCGGGGGCGCGTGCCGGTGGCGGGTCTCGCCATATCTCGTGTCCTGTCTCGGTCAGTGGCCGCGCGCGTATGAGCGGCGGGCAAGTGGCGATCAATTTCCTCGGAGTCGCTGAAGCGCCGGACGCTTACTTCGTCACCTTCTTCTTGCCGGCAATCGCCACCGCCTTGCCCTTACGGGTGCGCGCGTTGGTGTGCGTGCGTTGACCACGCACTGGCAGACCGCGCCGGTGGCGTAATCCGCGATAGCAGCCGAGATCCATCAACCGCTTGATGTTCATCGCCACTTCGCGGCGCAAATCGCCCTCGACCCGGTATTCGCGGTCGATGATCTCGCGAATGCGCAGAACTTCCTCGTCACTCAGCTGGTTCACCCGGCGATCATCCGGAATGCTTAGCTTCGAGCAGATGTCCTGCGCCTTGGAGGGGCCGATACCGTAGATATAGCGCAAGCTCACCGTCACGCGCTTGTTGGTCGGGATATTCACGCCGGCAATACGCGCCACGCTTGTCACTCCTCCGCCCGGCACTCCGGGTCTTGGTCTGCCCCACGGGGCCAAAACGAGCCGCACAGGCGAAACTGCCCAGCAGGCTCAACATGTCAGCAAGGATGGCCCGCCATTTGGGTCGGGTTCGAGGCGCGCACTATAGTGCCTGCCGCTTCCCTGTCAACGCATCCCGATCAAATTCGCTCGACCCAGTCGCGATCACGCCGGTTCCGGTAGCCCGTCCAGCACCGCCTCGATCTGATGCGTGACGTCATCGATCTCCGCCATCCCGTCGACCGAGCGGAGAATGCCCCGCGCGGCGTAGTGCGGCAGGATCGGCGCAGTCTGGCTGTGATAGGCGTCGAGTCGCGCCGCCACGGTTTCCCGGTTGTCGTCGGCGCGGCGGGTGAACTCGGTGGCGCCGCACACGTCGCACTTGCCTGCCACATGGGTCGGCCTGAAGGTGTCATGATAGCCCGCGCCGCATTTGGCGCAGGTGAAGCGACCGGCGATACGGTCCACGAGCGCCGCGTCGTCCACCTTGAGCTCGATCACCGCGTCAAGCCGCATTCCCTTCTCGTCCAGCATCCGGTCGAGCGCCTCCGCCTGCGGCACGGTGCGCGGAAAGCCATCGAGGATGAAGCCCTTGGCGCAGTCCGGTTGCTCGACCCGTGCGGCGAGCATCCGCACGATGATGTCGTCGGAGACCAGGGCGCCCGATTCCATGACCGCCCGTGCTTCGCGTCCGATGGCCGAGCCGGCGGCAACCTCGGCACGCAGCATGTCGCCCGTCGAGATCTGGGCTATGCCGTAGCGGTCCTGCAGCCGCTTCGCCTGCGTGCCCTTGCCGGCGCCGGGCGGTCCCAAAAGGATCAGCTTCACCGTCGTCCCTTTATGCGTGCTTTACGGATCAGTCCTTCATACTGGTGCGCCAGCAGATGGGACTGGATCTGCGTCACAGTGTCCATCGTGACGGAAACGATGATCAAGAGGCTCGTGCCACCGAAGTAGAAGGGCACGCCATAGTGGCTAATAAGAAACTCGGGAAGCAGGCACACGGCGGCAAGATAGAGCGCGCCGACCGTGGTCAGTCGGGTCAGCACGTAGTCGAAATACTCCGCCGTGTTGGTGCCCGGCCGGATGCCTGGGATGAAGCCGCCATACTTCTTCAGATTATCGGCGGTCTCCTGCGGGTTGAACACCACCGCCGTATAGAAATACGAAAAGAAGATGATCATGGCGGCGTAGGTGGCCATGTAGAGCGGCTGCCCGTGCGCGAGATACCCGCCGATTTCCGCAAGCCAGCCGCCTTGCCCTGCGGAAAAGCCCGAAATGGTTGCCGGGATCAGCAGGATGGAGCTGGCGAAGATCGGCGGGATCACGCCCGACGTGTTGAGCTTGAGCGGCATATGCGTGGAATCGCCGCCGAACATCCGCTGGCCGACCTGGCGTTTCGGGTATTGGATCACGATCCGCCGCTGCGCCCGCTCCATGAACACGATGAACGCCACCACCGCGACGGCAATCACGATGAAAGCCAAGATGAAGAACGTCGACAGCGCTCCAGTCCGGCCCATCTCTAGGAGATTGGCCAGCGCATTCGGCAGGTTGGCGACGATGCCCGCCATGATGATAAGCGAGGTGCCGTTGCCCACCCCGCGAACGGTGATCTGCTCGCCGACCCACATCAGGAACATGGTGCCGCCGACCAGCGTGATCATGCAGGACAGACGGAAGAACCAGCCGGGATCGATCACCGCCGCCCCGAAACTGCCGCGCATGCTCTCGAGCCCGACGGCGATGCCATAGGATTGGAACATCGCGATCAGCACAGTGAGATAGCGAGTGTACTGGTTGAGCTTCTTGCGTCCCGACTCGCCCTCCTTCTTGAGGGCTTCCAGCGACGGCATGGCGGCGGACATCAGCTGCACGATGATGCTGGCGCTGATGTAGGGCATGATGTTGAGCGCAAATACCGTCATGCGCCCGAGCGCGCCGCCGGTGAACATGTCGAACATGCCGAGGATGCCACCGCCGTGCTGGCGCAGCATCTCGCCCATCACCGATGCGTCGACGCCCGGCACGGGGATGTAGGTGCCGATGCGGAAGACAATCAGCGCGCCGAGGGTGAACCAGATGCGCCTTTTGAGCTCGGTCGCCTTGGAAAGCACCCCGAGATTGAGATTTGCCGCGAGCTGTTCGGCCGCTGAGGCCATAAGGTCATCCCCGTCGAGTTAGGGTCTCGGCTCCGCACGCACCGCTCTCCGAAGAGAGGTGAGGCCCAGCCGCTCGCCGCATATAGTCCCTCGAGGCTCTATCACGAAGGGCGCCACAGGTCTCCCGGAGTCAGCCGGCCTGCTCGGGCTGCTCTGCCTTGGCGACCGTCGTGGTAACGCTGCCTCCAACTTTCTGCACCGCCTCGATCGCCGCCGCCGACGCCCCGGAGACGGTAATGGTAAGCGGCCGAGTGACCTCGCCGTTTGCCAGAAGCCGCACGCCGGACACCTTGCCGCCACGTACCAAGCCGGCCGCGCGCAGGCTCTCCTCGGTGATCGGCTGGCCCGCGTCCAGGCGGCCGGCACCGATGGCCGCCTCCAGCGCGCCAAGATTTACTGGCGCGTAGACCTTGCGGAAGATGTTGACGAAACCGCGCTTCGGCAGCCGCCGATAGATCGGCAGCTGGCCGCCCTCGAAGCCGTTCAGCGCAACGCCTTCGCGCGCCTTCTGGCCCTTGACGCCCTTGCCTGACGTCTTGCCCTTACCCGAGCCGATGCCGCGGCCGAGCCGCTTGGACTTGAGGCGCGAGCCTGCATTGTCCCGCAGTTCATTGAGCTTCATGTCAGGATCGCTCCTCGACGCGCACCAGATGCGCCACCTTGCGCAGCATCCCGCGAACCGAAGACGTGTCCTCCAGTTCGCGAGTGCGGCGCAGCTTGTTCAGCCCGAGGCCGATCAGCGTCTCGCGCTGCCCGGGCTTCCGACCCGCCGCCGAGGCGATCTGGGTCACTTTCAAGGTCTTTCCGTCAGGCATCGGGCGAAACCTCCGGCGCGGGTGCGGCAACCGGCGCCGCCTCGCGACGGCCGAGCAGGTCGGAGACCTTCTTGCCGCGCCGTGATGCGACCGAGCGTGGGCTGGCGCATTGCTGCAGGGCAGCGAACGTCGCCTTGACCATGTTGTGCGGGTTGCGGCTGCCGAGGCTCTTGGCCACGACATCGCCGATGCCGAGCGTCTCGAACACCGCGCGCAGCGGGCCGCCGGCGATGATGCCGGTGCCGGCCGAGGCGCTGCGCAGCACCACGTCGCCGGCGCCGAAGCGGCCATGCACGTCGTGATGCAGGGTGCGGCCTTCCTTCATCGGCACGCGGATCATGCCGCGCTTTGCCCGCTCGGTCGCCTTGCGGATCGCCTCGGGCACCTCGCGCGCCTTCCCGGCGCCGTAGCCGACCCGACCTTTCTGGTCGCCCACCACCACGAGCGCCGCGAAGGCGAAGCGCCGGCCGCCCTTCACCACCTTGGCCACGCGGTTGATGGTGACGAGCTTGTCGACGATCTCGTCGCCATCGCGGTCCCGCTCGCGATCGCGACCCCGGCCGCCCTCTCTCGGTTCACGTGCCATCGCTCAATCCCTCAGAACGCCAGCCCGCCTTCGCGGGCGGCATCGGCCAGCGCCTTGACGCGGCCGTGATACAGATAGGCGCCGCGATCAAACACCACCGCCGTAACTCCGGCGGCGACCGCGCGCTCGGCCACGAGCTTGCCGACGGCCGTAGCGGCATTCTTGTCGGCGCCCGTGCGCAAACCCTCGCGCAGGCTCTTGTCGAGGCTCGACGCAGCGGCGAGCGTGCGGCCCGCCGCGTCGTCGATCACCTGAGCGTAGATGTGCTTGCCGGAGCGGAATACCGACAGGCGCGGACGTCCGCCGGCCTTACGCCGCAGTTGGAACCGCAGGCGGGCGCGCCGCCGCTCCCGCAATTCTACATTGCCGGACATTATTTCTTCTTCCCTTCCTTCCGGCGGATGGTCTCGTCGGCGTAGCGCACCCCCTTGCCCTTGTACGGCTCGGGCGGACGGAACCCACGGATCTCGGAGGCCACCTGACCCACCAGGCGCTTGTCCACGCCCTCGACCTTCACCGCCGTCGGCCGCTCGCAGGTGATCTTGATGCCGTCAGGCACCGGGTACACCACATCGTGCGAGTAGCCGAGGTTCATCACCAGGTTCTTGCCCTGCACGGCCGCGCGGAAACCGGTGCCAGTGATCTCGATCGACTTGGTGTAGCCGGCAGAAACGCCTTGCACCATGTTGGCAACCAGCGCCCGCGTGGTGCCCCACATCGTGCGCGCCATCCGCTCGTTGCCGCGTGGCGCCACCGTAACCTTGTTGTCCTCGACCTTGGCGTCGACGTACTCGGTAAGCGGCAGCGACAGCTCGCCGAGCCGCCCCTTGGCGGTGAGCCGGCCGCCGGCGATCGCCACCTGAACGCCCGCCGGAATCTCGACGGGATATTTGCCTACGCGCGACATCAGCTGATCCTCAGAACACGCGGCACAGGACCTCGCCGCCGACATTGGCGGCGCGGGCCTCGGCATCGCTCATCACACCCCGAGGGGTGGACAGGATGGAGATGCCCAGGCCGGCATAGACCCGAGGCAGCTCCTTGATCTTCGAGTAGACGCGCCGGCCCGGTTTGGAAACCCGGTTGATCTCCTTGATGACCGGCTCGCCTTCCGTGTACTTCAGCTCGATGCGCAGCTGGGCGATGCCAGGGCGCAACTCCTCTGCCGCGTAGCCGCGGATGAAGCCCTCGCGCTTCAGCACGTCCAGCACGTTGGCGCGCAGCCGCGACGCGGGCGCCACGCACATCGAATGCCGCGCCCGCTGCGCATTGCGGATGCGTGTCAGCATATCCCCCAAGGGATCGGAAACCGACATCTTCCTGTCCCTTCCTTACCAGCTCGCCTTGACCATGCCAGGGATCTGCCCCGAGCTCGCCAGGTCGCGTAGCGCGATGCGCGACAGCTTGAATTTGCGGTAGTTGGCGCGCGCGCGGCCCGTCATGGCGCAGCGCAGTTTCACGCGCACGGAGGCGCCGTTGCGCGGCAGCTGTGCGAGCCGCATCGTCGCCTCGAACCGATCCTCGACCGGCAGCGTGCGGTCCATCACGATGTCCTTCAGCGTGGCACGCTTGGCCTTGTCCCGGGCAGCCATGCGCTCGCGCTTCGCATTCCGGTTGACCTGAGAAGTCTTCGCCATTCTGTCTGTTACCTCCGGAACCTGTCCCGGGCATCGGTGGTCCGACCCCGGCGGTGTTCCAAACTGGCTGCCAACGTGACTATCCGCGTCGCTCTCAACCGGCAAACGGCATGTCGAAGCCCTTCAGGAGAGCTTTTGCCTCGGCATCCGTCTTCGCCGTGGTGACGAACACGATGTCCATGCCGCGCACCGCGTCCACCCGATCGTAGTTGATCTCGGGGAACACGATCTGCTCCTTCATGCCGAGCGCGAAATTGCCGCGCCCGTCGAAACCCTTACCCGCCGGGATGCCGCGAAAATCACGCACACGCGGCATGGCGACCGTCACCAGCCGATCGAGAAACTCGTACATCCGCGTCTTGCGCAGCGTGACCTTGCAGCCGATCGGCAGACCCTCGCGGATCTTGAACGCTGCGATCGCCTTCTTCGCTACCGTCTTCACCGGCTTCTGGCCGGCAATCACCATCAACTCGGCGACCGCCGCGTCGAGCTTCTTCTGGTCGCCGGCCGCTTCACCGACGCCCATGTTGATGACGATCTTCTCGAGCTTCGGCACCTGCATCGGGTTCGTGTAGCCGAACTCCTTCTGCAGCTGCGGCCGCACCTGCTCGTTGTAGCGCCGCAGCAGTCGTGGAGCCTCGCGCGCTTCCTGTGTCTCGCTCATCTGTTCAGCCCTCGATCACGCCGCCGGTGGCACGCGCCACGCGCACCTTGCGGCCGTCGTCCAGCACACGAAAACCGACGCGCGTCGCTTTGTCCGACACCGGATCGACCAGCATCAGATTGGACAAGTGAATGCTCGCCTCCTGCTGCACTATGCCGCCTGGCTGACCGATGCCACGCGCCTTGGTGTGCTTGGTGGCGACGTTCACCCCCTGCACGACGGCGCGATCCGCCTTTGGCAGCATGCGCACGATCTCGCCGCGCTTGCCCTTCTCGGCGCCGCTGATGACGACGACCCTGTCGCCCTTACGAAGTCTGGCAGCCATCAGATGACCTCCGGCGCGAGCGAGATGATCTTCATGAACCGCTTGCCGCGCAGCTCCCGCACCACCGGGCCGAAGATGCGGGTGCCAATCGGCTCTTGCTGCTTGTTGATCCGCACTGCGGCGTTGCGGTCGAAGCGGATCGCGCTGCCGTCCGGCCGGCGCACGGGGAACGAGGTGCGCACGATCACCGCCTGGTGGACGTCGCCCTTCTTCACCTTGCCGCGCGGGATCGCCTCCTTGACGGAGACCACGATCACGTCGCCGACCGAGGCCGTCCGTCGCTTGGAGCCGCCCAGCACCTTGATGCACTGCACCCGCCGCGCCCCGGAGTTGTCGGCGACTTCGAGGTTGGTCTCGACAATGATCATTCTCTACCCCCTCAGCCCTGTGCCGCAGGCACTGCCGACTCGGGCGCCGACGCCGCTTCCGGCTCGCCGAGCGGCGTGCCGTTGCGCTCGATCACCAGCCACGCCTTGCGCTTGCTGAACGGCGGGCACTCCTCGATCCGCACCATGTCGCCCGGCTGGCACTGGTTATCCTCGTCATGCGCTGCATACTTCTTCGAGCGGCGAATGAACTTCTTGTAGAGCGGGTGCATGACGCGGCGCTCGACACGGACCGTCACGGTCTTGTCCATTTTGTCGCTCGTCACTCGCCCCGTCAGGACGCGCCTCGGCATCGCGCGGGTCTCCTTACGATTTCGCGGCGGTGCGCTTCTGCTCCGCCTGAATGGTTTTCACGCGCGCGATCTCGCGCCGCACCTGGCGCACGCGCCCAGTGCTCTCCTGCTGCCCGGTGGCCCGCTGGAAGCGCAGATTGAACTGTTCCTTGCGCAGATCGAGCAGCAGCCCAGACAGCTGATCCGGCGTCTTGGCGCGGACGTCGCCGATCTTGTTGACAACCGACTTCGCCATCTCAGCCTTCCCCGATCCGGGTCACGAACTTGGTCTTGATCGGCAGCTTCGCGGCACCCAAGGTCAGCGCCTCGCGCGCCAGATCGGGCGTCACGCCGTCGATCTCGAACATGATCCGCCCCGGCTTCACGCGGCAGACCCAGTACTCCGGGCTACCCTTGCCGGAGCCCATGCGGACCTCGGCCGGCTTGCGGGAAACCGGCACGTCAGGAAAAATCCGGATCCACACCCGTCCGGCGCGGCGCATCGCGCGCGTGATCGCACGACGGGCCGCCTCGATCTGGCGCGCCGTCACCCGCTCCGGCTCCAACGCCTTGAGACCGAACGCGCCGAAATTCAGCGCGGTCCCGCCCTTGGCAAGGCCGTGGATGCGGCCCTTGTGCGCCTTGCGGTAGATCGTCCGCTTTGGTTGAAGCATCGTTCTGTATCCTTAACGCTGCGGCGCCTGCTCGGCGGCACGGCGGTCCTGCGCCATCGGGTCGTGCGCCAGGATCTCGCCCTTGAAGATCCACACCTTCACGCCGCACGTCCCATAGGTCGTCTTCGCCGTGGCGATACCGAAATCGACGTCAGCGCGCAGCGTATGCAACGGCACCCGACCCTCGCGATACCACTCGACACGGGCGATCTCCGCCCCGCCCAGCCGGCCACCGCAATTGATGCGGATGCCCTGCGCCCCGAGCCGCATCGCCGACTGCACCGCACGCTTCATCGCGCGACGGAACGCGACACGTCGCTCGAGCTGCTGGGCGATATTCTCCGCCACCAGCTGCGCGTCGATCTCCGGCTTGCGGATCTCGACGATGTTCAGCGCCACATCCGCCTTCGCCATCTTGGCGAGGTCGCGGCGCAGCACCTCGATATCCTGCCCCTTCTTGCCGATCACCACGCCCGGCCGGGCCGCGTAGATCGTGACGCGCGGCTTCTTCGCCGGGCGCTCGATCACCACGCGCGACACGCCGGCGCCATGCAGCTTCTTGCGCAGATGGCCGCGCAGCTTGAGGTCCTCGTGCAGCAGCTTGGAATAGTCGCCGCCGGCAAACCAGCGGCTGTCCCAGGTGCGGTTGATGCCGAGCCGTAGCCCGATCGGATTGACTTTGTGGCCCATCGTTATGCTGCCTCCCGCTCGGCGTCCTGGGCACGCTCCGCCACCACGATCTTGAGATGGCTGAACCACTTCTCCACCCGCGCCGCACGCCCGCGGCCACGCGCATGAAACCGACGCATCACCACGGAACGACCGACCTCGGCGCGCGACACGATTAGGCGGTCGACGTCGAGCTGGTGGTTGTTCTCCGCGTTGGCGATGGCGCTCTCGAGCGCCTTGCGGACCTCCTGCGCGATCCGACGCTTGCTGAACGTCAGGGTCGCGACGGCGGACGACGCCGGTTGGTTGCGGATCAGCCCCGCCACCAGGTTCAGCTTTCGCGGACTCACGCGCATGTTGCGCACCGTCGCCTCGGCCTCGGTGTCGGCCAGCCTGCGCGGCTGCTTCGGCTTGCTCATCTCAACCCCGCCTCGCCTTCTTGTCGGCCGCGTGCCCGGTAAAGGTCCGCGTCGGCGAGAACTCGCCGAATTTGTGGCCGACCATGTTCTCCGTCACCTGCACCGGCAGGAATTTGTGGCCGTTGTAGACGCCGAAGGTCAGGCCCACGAACTGCGGCAGGATGGTGGAGCGGCGCGACCAGATCTTGATGATCTCGTTGCGGCCCGACGCGCGCGAGGCGTCCGCCTTATTGAGCAGATACCCGTCGACGAACGGGCCCTTCCATACGGAACGAGCCATCTCTTACTTGCCCTTGCTGCGGTTGCGGATGATGAGCCGGTCGGTGCGCTTGTTCACCCGCGTCTTGTATCCCTTGGTCGGCTTGCCCCACGGCGTCACCGGATGACGGCCGCCGGAGCTGCGGCCCTCGCCGCCGCCGAGCGGATGGTCCACCGGGTTCATCGTGACACCGCGATTATGTGGCCGGCGCCCGAGCCACCGCTTGCGGCCCGCCTTGCCGAGGCTCTGGTTCATATTGTCGGGGTTCGACACCGCGCCGATCGACGCCATGCACTCCGCCCGCACGATCCGCAACTCACCGCTCATCAGCTTGATCTGCGCGTAACCCGCGTCCTTGCCGACGAGCTGGGCATAATTGCCCGCTGCCCGCGCGATCTTGCCGCCCGCGCCCGGCTTCATCTCGATGTTGTGGACGATGGTGCCGACCGGGATCGCCGCCAGCGGCATCGCGTTGCCCGGCTTGATGTCGGCCCGCTGGCCCGCCACGACCGTATCGCCCGCGCGCAGGCGCTGCGGCGCGATGATGTAGGCGAGCTCGCCGTCCTGATACTTGATCAGCGCGATGAACGCCGTGCGGTTCGGGTCGTATTCCAGCCGCTCCACAGTCGCCGGCACGTCGAACTTGCGACGCTTGAAGTCCACCGCGCGATACGACTGCTTGTGTCCGCCGCCACGGAACCGCATCGTCGTGCGGCCATGATTGTTGCGACCGCCCGAGTGGTTCTTGCCCTCGGTCAACTGCTTGACGGGCTTGCCCTTCCACAGCTCGCTGCGGTCGATCAGGACCGTGCCGCGCAGGCTCGCCGTGACGGGATTGTATTGCCTTAGTGCCATGAACCGTGTCCCCGTCTATGCCAGGCCCGTGGTGAGGTCGATCGTCTGGCCCTCGGCGAGCGTGACGAACGCCTTCTTCACGTCGGACCGCACGCCGGGACGGCCGCGGAACCGCTTGGTCTTGCCCTTCTGCACCAGGGTGTTCACCCCGAGCACCGTCACGCCGAACAGCCCCTCCACCGCGGCCTTGATCTCCGGCTTGGTCGCCTCCAGCGACACGCGGAACACGATCTGCCCCCTCTCGGTGAGCATCGTCGCCTTCTCGGTGATCACCGGGCTGCGGATGATCTGATACATCGCCTCGCGCGATAGCTGCGGCTTGCGCTTCGCGACCTTGGTCTCAGTGTCGCTCATGCCAGGCGCTCCTTCAGGCCCTCGACCCCGGCGGTCGTGACCACCAGCATGTCGTGCTTCAGGATGTCGTACACGTTGGCGCCGACGGTCGGCAGCACGTCGACATGCGGGATGTTGCGGCTGGCGCGCAGGAACCCGTCATCCACCGTGCGATCGACGATCAGCGCCGAGCTCCAGCCGAGCGCCTTCAACTGCGCCACCAGTGCGCTCGTCTTGCCGTTGCCGCTCGCGGCGTCGAGCACCACGAGCTTGCCTTCCGCCTGCTTCTGCGACAGCGCCGAGATGAGGCCAAGGCGGCGCACCTTCTTCGGCAGATTGTAGCCGTGGTCGCGCACCACCGGGCCATGCACCACGCCGCCAGTGCGGAACTGCGGCGCCCGCAGACTGCCTTGACGCGCGTTGCCGGTGCCCTTCTGGCGATACGGCTTCTTGGTCGTGCCGGACACTTCCGACATGCCCTTCGTCTTGTGCGTGCCCGAACGGCGCTTGGCGAGCTGCCAATGCACCACCCGCGCCATGATGTCGGCGCGCGGCTTCACTGCGAAGATCTCGTCCGGCAGCTCGGCGCTGCCGGCGCGGCCGTTGTCGAGGGTCGTGATCTCGATCTGCATCACCCGTTCCTCAGCCCTCGCTCGGCGCTTCAGCGGCCGGCATCTCCACGGCACCCGCAAGCCCGGCAGGGTACGGCGCGTCAGCCGGGCGCGCGCGCTTCACGGCGTCGCGCACCAGCACGTAACCGCCCTTTGATCCGGGCACCGCGCCCTTAATCATCAAGAGACCCTTCTCGGCATCGACCGCCGCGACCTCGAGATTCAGTGTCGTCACTCGCTCGACCCCGAGATGGCCCGCCATCTTCTTATTCTTGAAAGTCTTGCCGGGGTCCTGACGGTTGCCGGTAGAGCCGTGGCTGCGATGGCTGATCGACACACCGTGCGTCGCCTCCAGGCCGCTGAAGTTCCAGCGCTTCATCGCCCCGGCAAACCCCTTGCCCTTGCTCGTACCACAGACATCGACCTTCTGGCCGGCGACAAAATGCTCGGCGCTCAGTGCCGCCCCAGGTTCCAGCAGCGCGTCCTCGGCGACGCGGAACTCGGCGAGCTTCGCCTTCGGCTCCACCTTCGCCTTCGCGAAATGGCCGCGATTGGGCTGGGTGACGTTCTTCACCTTGGCACGGCCCCAGCCGAGCTGCACGGCGCTATAGCCGTCCTTCTCCTGGGTGCGCGTCGCGACCACCTGCACCTCGTCGAGATGCAGGACGGTCACGGGCACGTGGCTCCCGTCGTCCTTGAACAGCCGGGTCATTCCCAGCTTCTTGGCCAGCAATCCGGTGCGCATGGTCGTCTTCCGGGCCTAGATCTTGATCTCGACATCCACGCCGGCGGCGAGGTCGAGCTTCATCAGCGCGTCCACCGTCTGCGGCGTGGGTTCGACGATATCGAGCAGCCGACGATGGGTTCGGATCTCGAACTGCTCGCGGCTCTTCTTGTCCACGTGGGGCGAGCGGTTCACGGTAAACCGCTCGATATGCGTCGGCAGCGGGATGGGTCCGCGAACCCGCGCGCCGGTACGCTTCGCCGTGTTCACGATCTCCTTCGTGCTGTTGTCGAGCACGCGGTGATCGTACGCCTTCAGGCGGATGCGGATGTTCTGGTTGTCCATAATTCCCGTCTTCCGAATTCGCCCGTATCCCGAGCTCTTGGAGACACGCCCGACACCGAACCGGCCCTTATCGGGCCGGTTCGCCGTCGGATCGCATCAAGGTCTCAGGCCGAGATCGAGGCCACCACGCCGGCGCCGACCGTCCGGCCGCCCTCGCGAATCGCGAAGCGCAACCCGTCATCCATCGCGATCGGCGCAATAAGCTCGACATCCATCGACACGTTGTCGCCCGGCATTACCATCTCGGTGCCTTCGGGCAAGTTCACCACGCCCGTCACGTCGGTCGTGCGGAAATAGAACTGCGGGCGGTAGTTGGTGAAGAACGGCGTATGGCGACCGCCCTCCTCCTTGGTGAGGATATACGCCTCGGCCTTGAACTTGGTGTGCGGCGTGATCGAGCCGGGGGCGGCGAGCACCTGGCCGCGCTCCACCTCCTCGCGTTTGGTGCCGCGCAGCAGCGCGCCGATGTTATCGCCCGCCTCGCCGCGATCGAGCAGCTTGCGGAACATCTCGACACCCGTGACGATGGTCTTCTGCGTGTCGCGCAGGCCGACGATCTCGACCTCGTCGCCCACCTTGACCACGCCACGCTCGATACGGCCGGTGACGACCGTGCCGCGACCGGAGATCGAGAACACGTCCTCGATCGGCATCAGGAACGGCCGGTCCATCGGGCGCTCGGGCTGCGGGATGTACTTGTCCACCTCGGCCATCAGCGCCAGCACGGACTGCTCGCCGATCTCCGGCTCACGGTCCTCGAGCGCGCACAGTGCCGAGCCCTTGATGATGGGGATGTCGTCGCCGGGGAACTGATATGAGGAGAGCAACTCGCGCACCTCGAGCTCGACGAGCTCGAGCAGCTCCGGGTCGTCCACCATGTCGACCTTATTGAGGTACACGACCAGTGCGGGCACGCCGACCTGGCGGGCGAGCAGGATGTGCTCGCGGGTCTGCGGCATCGGGCCGTCGGCGGCGGAGACCACCAGGATCGCGCCGTCCATCTGCGCCGCACCGGTGATCATGTTCTTCACGTAGTCGGCGTGGCCCGGGCAATCGACATGCGCATAGTGCCGGTTCGCGGTCTCGTACTCCACGTGGGCCGTGGAGATCGTGATGCCGCGCGCCTTCTCCTCCGGCGCCTTGTCGATCTGGTCGTACGCGGTGAACGTCGCACCGCCGGTCTTTGCCAGCACCTTGGTGATCGCGGCCGTTAGCGACGTCTTCCCGTGGTCAACATGACCGATCGTGCCGATGTTGCAGTGCGGCTTGTTGCGCTGGAATTTCGCCTTGGCCATCGTCGTCTTCTCCGTGGAACCGCTTTGGTCCGTTGGGGGGATCTGAGTTGTCGCTGTTACCAGCGGTAGTGGCTGAAGGCCTTGTTGGCCTCAGCCATACGATGCGTGTCTTCGCGCTTCTTCACCGCCGAGCCGCGATTGTTCACCGCGTCCGACAGTTCGTTCGAGAGCCGCTCTTCCATCGTGTGCTCGCCGCGCTTGCGCGAGGCGTCGATGATCCAGCGGATCGCCAGCGCCTGCCGCCGCTCCGCGCGGACCTCGACCGGCACCTGGTAGGTCGCCCCGCCGACGCGGCGCGAGCGCACCTCGACGGCCGGCTTCACGTTGTCCAGCGCCTCATGGAACATGCGCACCGGATCGGCGGCGCTGCCGCCACGCTTCTTCATCACATCGAGCGCGCCGTAGACGATGCCTTCGGCGGCCGACTTCTTGCCGTCGTACATCAGCGCGTTCATGAAACGGGTGATGACGACATCGCCGAACTTCGCGTCCGGCAGAATCTCGCGCTTGACCGCGCGGCGGCGCCTGCTCATGCCCCTCGCTCCTTACTTCGGCCGCTTGGCGCCGTACAGCGAACGGCGCTGGCGACGCTTGGCGATGCCCTGCGTGTCGAGCACGCCGCGCAGGATGTGATAACGCACGCCAGGCAAATCCTTCACGCGGCCGCCACGGATCAGCACAACGCTGTGTTCTTGCAGATTATGGCCCTCGCCCGGGATGTAGCTCACCACCTCGTAGCCGTTGGTCAGGCGCACCTTCGCCACCTTGCGCAGCGCCGAATTCGGCTTCTTCGGCGTGGTGGTGTAGACGCGCGTGCACACGCCACGCTTCTGCGGGCAGCCTTGCAGCGCCGGCACCTTGTTGCGGGCGACGCGCGGCTCGCGCCCCTTGGCGATCAGCTGGTTGATGGTCGGCATTGACCCTCTTTCGCATCCATGACGTTGCCGCGTCCGGCCAATCCGGGCCGCACGCGGGGCGTTCTCCCGACCTTCCCAGTGAGGCGGCGGTCGTCGCTTTAACAGGCATAGCCCGCAAGCGTGGAACATGCCACCCTGCGGGGTCCGACTGGCCCGCGGCCTGGGCACCGGCTGGAAGCCGGAGCGGCGCCGCAAGCTGTGGTGCCTGCAAAACGACCGCTTCCCATCAAACTTCCGGGGTCGGCCGAAGGCGCGGAACCTACGAGCCGGGTGCAGCCAAGTCAAGCGCACCAACCCGCGCCAGACCGCAAAAGATGAAGGCCGGCGATGCGAGCATCACCGGCCTTCCATTCGAGTATCGCAGGGCTCCGCGCTTTATTCTGCGGCTTTCACTTCCGTGATCGCGGGCGGGGCTTGTTCCCGCCCGAGATTGCGCTGGTCGCGTCCGGCCGCGATGGAGCGCAGCCGGTTCATCACGCTGCCCGTGCCCGCCGGGATCAGCCGCCCGACGATCACGTTCTCCTTCAGCCCCATCAGGCTGTCCACCTTGCCGGCGGTCGCCGCCTCGGTAAGCACCCGCGTGGTCTCCTGGAACGAGGCCGCGCTGATGAAGCTGTGGGTCTGCAGGCTCGCCTTGGTGATGCCCTGCAGCACCGGCATCGCCGCCGCCGGCCGGTCGTCCTTGGCGAGCTTGTTGTTCACCGCCTCGAACTCCATCCGGTCGACCTGCTCGCCGGCGAGGAAGGTGGTGTCGCCCGGATCGAGGATCTCCACCTTCTGCAGCATCTGGCGGACGATCACCTCGATATGCTTGTCGTTGATCTTCACGCCTTGCAGTCGATAGACGTCCTGGATCTCGTTCACCAGGTAGTCCGACAGCGCCTCGACACCGAGCACCTTGAGGATGTCGTGCGGCACGCGCGGACCATCCACTAGCGGGTCGCCGCGGAGCACGAAGTCGCCTTCCTGCACCGAGACGTGCTTACCCTTCTGGATCAGGTACTCAGTTTCCTCGCCGGTCTCGTCGTTCTTCACGATGACGCGGCGCTTGGCTTTGTAGTCCTTGCCGAACTCCACACGCCCGTCGGTCTCGGCGATCACCGCATGATCCTTCGGACGGCGCGCCTCGAACAGCTCGGCGACACGCGGCAAGCCGCCGGTGATGTCGCGAGTCTTGCTGCCCTCGCGCGGGATACGTGCGAGCACGTCGCCCGCCGCCACCGTCGCTCCGTTGTCGACCGAGAGGATCGAATCCGGGGCCAGGAAGTAGCGCGCATCCACGCCGTTCGACAGCTGCACGACCTCGCCGTTCTCGTCCTTCAACTGCAAGCGCGGGCGCAGATCGACGCTCTTCGCCCCCTGCTTATAGTCGACGACCACCTTTGAGGTCAGGCCCGTCACCTCGTCCATCCGCTCCACCAGGGTCACGCCGTCCAGCAGGTCGATATACTCCACCCGTCCGGCGCGCTCGGTGATGATCGGCAAGGTGTACGGATCCCACTCCGCAAGCTTCTGGGCCCGGGTTACGACCTGCCCCTCCTCGGCCAGCAGCCGTGCGCCGTACGGCACACGGAAACGCGCGCGCTCCCGCTGCTTGTCGTCCACCAGCACGATCTCGCAGTTGCGCGACATCACCACCGGCGTGCCCTGGCTGTTCATCACCACGTTCCGGTTGCGGATCGTGACGACGCCCTCGTGACTGGCCTCCACGCTCGACTGCTCGGCACCTCGCTGGGCCGCGCCGCCGATGTGGAAAGTGCGCATGGTGAGCTGAGTGCCTGGCTCGCCGATCGACTGCGCGGCGATCACGCCCACCGCCTCGCCGATATTGACCGGTGTGCCGCGCGCGAGATCGCGCCCGTAGCAGTGACCGCACACCCCCACACGGCTGTCGCAGGTCAGCACCGAGCGGATCTTCACCCCCTCGACACCGGCTCGCTCGATGCGCTCGGCCTGCTCCTCCTCGATCAGCGTGTTGCCCGGCAGGATCACCGCGTTGGTCGCGGGATCGAGCACGTCCTCCGCCGAAGTACGGCCGAGGATGCGCTCGGCCAGGCTCGCGACCACCTCGCCGCCATCCATCACCGCGCGCACGGTGAGGCCGCGGTCGGTACCGCAATCCTCCTCGACGATGATGCAGTCCTGTGCCACGTCGACCAAGCGGCGTGTCAGGTAGCCCGAGTTCGCCGTCTTCAGCGCCGTGTCCGCGAGGCCCTTGCGGGCGCCGTGGGTGGAGTTGAAGTATTCGAGGACCGACAGCCCCTCCTTGAAGTTGGCGATGATCGGCTGCTCGATGATCTCGCCCGAGGGCTTGGCCATCAAGCCGCGCATCCCGGCGAGCTGGCGCATCTGTGCCGGCGAGCCGCGCGCGCCGGAATGGCTCATCATCCACACCGAGTTGGTGGGGACGCCCGCTTCCTGCTTGCTGATCTCCTTCATCATCGCGCCGGCCACCTCGTCGGTGCAGCGAGACCAGGCATCGACCACCTTGTTGTAGCGTTCGCCGGCGGTGATGAGACCGTCCTGGTATTGCTGCTCGAACTCCTTCACCTCGGCCTGGGTCTTGCGGATCATCTCTTCCTTCTCGACCGGGATGATGAGGTCATCCTTGCCGAAGGAGATGCCGGCCTTGCAGGCCTGGTTGAAGCCAAGCCCCATCAGCCGGTCGGCGAAGATCACGCACTCCTTCTGCCCGCAGTGACGGTACACCGCGTCGATCACGTCGGAGACGTTCTTCTTGGTGAGCTGGCGGTTGATCAGGCTGAACGGCACCTCGGGATGCTTCGGCAGGATCTGCGCGATCAGCATCCGGCCCGGCGTGGTGACAACTACTTGACGGATCGGGTTGCCGTTGGAGTCCACCGTTTCGAATCGCGCCTTGATCTTGCTGTGCAGGTCCAGCGCGTGGGATTCCAGCGCATGCTCGATCTCGCCGATGGTGCCCATCGCCGGAGCATCCTTATCCGCGACATCGCGAAACTCGGGTGTCTCCAGCGAGAGATAATATAGCCCGAGCACGATGTCCTGGCTCGGCACGATGATCGGCTTACCGTTCGCCGGGCTGAGGATGTTGTTCGTCGACATCATCAGCACGCGCGCCTCGAGCTGCGCCTCCAGCGACAGCGGCACGTGCACCGCCATCTGGTCGCCGTCGAAGTCCGCGTTGAACGCGGTGCAGACCAGCGGGTGCAGCTGGATCGCCTTGCCCTCGATCAACACCGGCTCGAACGCCTGGATGCCGAGGCGGTGCAGGGTCGGGGCGCGGTTCAGCATCACGGGATGCTCGCGGATCACCTCCTCGAGGATATCCCACACCTCCGGCCGCTCCTTCTCCACCATCCGCTTCGCGGCCTTGATGGTGGTGGCGTGGCCGTACTTCTCCAGCTTGGCGTAGATGAACGGCTTGAACAGCTCGAGCGCCATCTTCTTCGGCAGCCCGCACTGGTGCAGCTTGAGCTCCGGTCCGACCACGATCACCGAGCGGCCCGAGTAGTCGACACGCTTGCCGAGCAGGTTCTGCCGGAAGCGGCCCTGCTTGCCCTTCAGCATGTCGGACAGCGACTTCAGCGGGCGCTTGTTGGCGCCCGTGATGGCGCGGCCACGACGACCGTTATCGAACAGCGCGTCGACGCTCTCCTGCAACATGCGCTTCTCGTTGCGCACGATGATGTCGGGGGCGCGCAGCTCGATCAGCCGCTTGAGCCGATTGTTGCGGTTGATGACGCGGCGGTACAGGTCGTTGAGGTCGGACGTGGCGAAGCGGCCGCCATCCAGCGGCACCAGCGGGCGCAGCTCGGGCGGGATCACCGGCACGACGTCGAGGATCATCCAGTGCGGCCGCGCGCCGCTCTCGCCGAACGCCTCGATCAGCTTGAGACGCTTGACCAGCTTCTTGCGCTTGGCCTCGCTGTTGGTCTCCTTGAGCTCGCCGCGCAGCCGCGTCTTGTCTTCGTCGAGGTCGATGCCCTGCAGCACCTTCTTGATCGCCTCGGCGCCGATGCCGACCTCGAACTGGTCATCGCCGAACTCGTCCTGCTTCGACAGCAGCTGATCCTCGGTGAGCAGCTGGTGCAGCTTGAGGTCGGTGGTGCCCGGCTCCAGCACGACATAGCTCTCGAAGTAGAGGATCTTCTCGAGCTCCTTGAGCGTCAGGTCCACCATGAGCCCAATGCGGCTCGGCAATGACTTGAGGAACCAGATATGCGCGACCGGCGAGGCGAGCTCGATGTGGCCCATGCGCTCGCGCCGGACCTTGGCGAGCGTCACCTCGACGCCGCACTTCTCGCAGATGATACCGCGGAACTTCATCCGCTTGTACTTGCCGCACAGGCACTCATAGTCCTTGATCGGGCCGAAGATGCGAGCGCAGAATAGCCCGTCCCGCTCCGGCTTGAAGGTGCGGTAGTTGATCGTCTCTGGCTTCTTGATCTCGCCGTAGGACCAGCTGCGGATCTGCTCCGGCGAGGCCATCTGGATCTTGATCTGGTCGAAGGTCATGGCCGTGCCGGCCTGACCGAGAATCTTCATCAGTTCGTTCATGCGTCTATTTCCCCGTTGGGGCTGGCCGGCTCGCGCCGACCACCCGGGAACGCGATATCAAGTGATACGGACAATGGCTGCTCAGGCCGCCTTGGTGTCCAGATCGACGTTGAGACCCAGCGATTTCAGCTCCTTGACCAGCACGTTGAAGCTTTCCGGCACGCCGGCCTCGAAGTTGTCCTGCTCACGCACGATCGCCTCATAAACCTTGGTGCGGCCGGACACGTCGTCCGACTTCACGGTCAGCATTTCCTGCAGCGTGTAGGCGGCGCCGTAAGCCTCCAGAGCCCAGACCTCCATCTCGCCGAAGCGCTGGCCGCCGAACTGCGCCTTGCCGCCCAGCGGCTGCTGGGTGACGAGGCTGTACGGCCCGATGGAGCGCGCGTGGATCTTGTCATCCACCAGGTGGTGCAGCTTCAGCATGTAGATGTAGCCCACCGTCACCCGCCGCTCGAACGGCTCGCCGGTGCGTCCATCGACCAGCACCACCTGGCCGGACGTATCCAGTCCAGCCTTGTCGAGCATTCCCTCGATATCCGAGGGGCGAGCGCCGTCGAACACCGGGGTGGAGATCGGCACGCCCTTGCGCAGGTTTTCGCACAGCTCGATGAGCTGGTCGGTCTCGAGGCTGGCGATCTGACGGGCAAACACTTCCTCGCCATAGACGTCGCGCAGGCGATCGAGCAGCGCCTCGCGCTCCGCGCCGGTGCGGCGATACTGCTCGACCAACTCGCCGATCTGACGCCCGAGACGCGCGCAGGCCCAGCCGAGATGGGTCTCCAGGATCTGCCCCACATTCATTCGGCTCGGCACACCGAGCGGGTTGAGCACGAGATCGACCGGCGTGCCGTCCTCGAGGAACGGCATGTCCTCCACCGGCACCACCCGCGAGACCACGCCCTTGTTGCCGTGGCGGCCGGCCATCTTGTCGCCGGGCTGCAGCTTGCGCTTCACCGCGATAAAGACCTTGACCATCTTCATCACGCCGGGCGGCAGCTCGTCGCCGCGCTGCAGTTTCTCGACCTTGCTGTCGAACCGCGCCTGCAGGCGACCGACGGCGGCGTCGAACTCGCGCTTCAGCGTCTCGATCTCCGCCATCACGGCGTCGTCCTGCACGCCGATATTGCGCCACGCGCCGCGCGGATGCTCGGCCAGCACCTCCTCGGTGATCGTCGTGCCCGCCTTGATGCCCTTGAACCCGCCGGAGGCCTTGCGGTCCAGCAGCTTCTCGCGCAGGCGGTTGAGGAAGCTGCGCTCCTGGATCGCCTTCTCGTCGTCGCGGTCCTTGGCCAGCCCCTCGATCTCGGCGCGCTCGATCGCCATCGCGCGCTCGTCCTTGTCGACGCCGCGGCGGCTGAACACGCGCACATCGACCACCGTGCCAGTCACACCCGGCGGCAGCTTCAGTGAGGTGTCGCGCACGTCGGACGCCTTCTCGCCGAAGATCGCGCGCAGCAGCTTCTCTTCCGGCGTCATCGGGCTTTCGCCCTTCGGCGTGACCTTGCCGACCAGGATGTCGCCCGGGTTCACTTCGGCGCCGATATAGACGATGCCCGCCTCGTCGAGGTTCTTCAGCGCCTCCTCGCCCACGTTGGGAATGTCGCGGGTGATCTCCTCCTGGCCCAGCTTGGTATCGCGGGCCATGACCTCGAACTCCTCGATATGAATCGAGGTGAACACGTCGTCGCGCGCGATCCTCTCCGAGATCAGGATACTGTCCTCGAAGTTGTAGCCGTTCCACGGCATGAAGGCGCACAGCACGTTGCGCCCGAGCGCCAGCTCGCCGAGCTCCGTCGAAGGCCCGTCGGCGATGATGTCGCCGTCGGACACCCGATCGCCCACCTTCACCAGTGGGCGCTGGTTGATGCAGGTCGACTGGTTGGAGCGCATGAACTTGCGCAGCCGGTAGATGTCGACGCCCTTGGTCGTGCTGTCCTCGTTGGTCGCCCGCACCACAATGCGCGCGCCGTCGATCTGGTCGACGATGCCGGCGCGACGCGCGACGATGGTGGCACCGGAATCGCGCGCCACCGCCGCTTCCATGCCGGTGCCGACCAGCGGCGCGTCCGCCTGGATCAGCGGCACCGCCTGGCGCTGCATGTTGGAGCCCATCAGCGCGCGGTTGGCATCGTCGTTCTCGAGGAACGGGATGAGCGCCGCCGCCACCGAGACGAGCTGCTTTGGCGACACGTCGATCGCGGTCACGTCGGTCGGCTTGACTAGGCGGAAATCGCCCTGCCGGCGCACCGAGACCAGCTCCTCGGTGAAACGCCCCTCGCCGTCCATCGGCGCGTCGGCCTGGGCGACAACCAGCTTCTCCTCCTCCATCGCGGAGAGATAGCGCGGGCCGCCCTGCACCTGGCCGTCCCTGACCAGCAGGTACGGCGTCTCGATGAAGCCGTACTTGTTGACCTTGGCATAGGTCGCCAGCGAGTTGATGAGGCCGATATTCGGGCCTTCCGGCGTCTCAATCGGGCAGATGCGGCCGTAGTGAGTCGGATGCACGTCGCGCACCTCGAAGCCAGCGCGCTCGCGCGTCAGACCGCCGGGGCCAAGCGCCGAGAGGCGGCGCTTGTGCGTTACCTCGGAGAGCGGGTTGGTCTGGTCCATGAACTGCGACAGCTGCGAGGAGCCGAAGAACTCGCGCACCGCCGCCGCTGCGGGCTTGGCGTTGATGAGGTCGTGCGGCATCACCGTGTCGATATCGACCGAGCCCATGCGCTCGCGGATGGCGCGCTCCATGCGGAGCAGGCCGACGCGGTACTGGTTCTCCATCAGCTCGCCGACCGAGCGGACGCGGCGGTTGCCGAGATTGTCGATGTCGTCGATCTGGCCGCGACCGTCCTTCAGCTCGCACATGATCTTCACCGTGCGCAGGATGTCCTCCTTGCGGAGCACACGCATGGTGTCGGGCGCGTCGAGGCCGAGGCGCATGTTCATCTTCACGCGGCCGACCGCCGAGAGGTCGTAGCGGTCAGGGTCGAAGAACAGGCCGCGGAACAGGCCCTCCGCCGTCTCCGGCGTCGGCGGCTCGCCGGGGCGCATCACCCGGTAGATATCGATCAGCGCGTCGTCGCGGGAGGCGTTCTTGTCCACCGCCAGCGTGTTGCGAATCCAGGGGCCGTTCGACTGGTCGACCGCCAGGGTCGGCAGCTCAGTGATGCCGGCCTCCTCCAGCGCGGCGAGCCGCGCTTCGGCCAGCTCCTCGCCGGCCTCGGCGTAGATCTCGCCGGTCTCCTCGTTCACCAGATCGACGGCGACGAAGCGGCCGAGCAGGTCGGCGCGGCCCACCAGCACTTCCTTGGTGGTCTCGGCGATCTTGCGTACGGTCCGCGCAGTCAGCTTGGTCTCGGAATCGGCCACGATCTCGCCGCTGTCGGCGTCGACCAGCGGCTCCAGCAGCTTGAGGCCACGGAAGGCGTCAGGGTCGAACGGACGCGCCCAGCCCTTCTTGGTATGGGTGAAGACCACCTGCCCGTAGAAGTAGGTCAGGATCTCCTCGGCATCCATGCCGTGAATCTCGCCGAGCTCAACCGTCTCGCCCTGGGCCTCGCGCGCCGCGCGCAGCTGCTCGGTACGGGCGCTCTCCAGCGCATAGAGCAGCGTCGTGACCGGCAGCTTTCGCTTGCGGTCGATGCGGACGTACACAAGATCCTTGGCGTCGAACTCGAAGTCGAGCCAAGAGCCGCGATAGGGGATCACGCGCGCGGCGAACAGGTATTTGCCGGACGAGTGGGTCTTGCCCTTGTCGTGGTCGAAGAACACGCCCGGGCTGCGGTGCATCTGGCTGACGATGACGCGCTCTGTGCCGTTGATGATGAAAGTGCCGTTGTCCGTCATCAGGGGCATGTCGCCCATGTAGACGGGCTGCTCCTTGATGTCGCGGATCGAGCGGGCACCGGTGTCCTCGTCCACGTCCCAGACGATCAGGCGCAGGATCACCTTCAGCGGCGCTGCATAGGTCATGCCCCGCTGGATGCACTCCTCGACGTCGTATTTCGGCTCTTCCAGCTCATAGTAGACGAATTCCAGCCGACCGCGCCCGGCGAAGTCGTCGATCGGGAAGACCGACTTGAACACTTCCTGCAACCCCGCCTGGGCGCGGTTGTCGGGCAGCACGTTCATCTGCAGGAACGCCTCGTAGCTGGCGCGCTGCACGTCGATCAGATTGGGCATCGGGGCCACCTCGGGGATACGCCCGAAGCTCCTGCGAATGCGCTTGCGACCCGTAAACGACCTGGTAATCGCGTTCATCGACTGTCCTGTGCCCTGCCTCTACGCTCGTCCGCGGCCGAGTAACTCCCTGGCCGCCAGGGTCCGCAGCATGGTGTTGCCCCGCCGAAACGGGATCGCGGGCGGGAATGCTGCGATTCCCGCCCGTTCTGGTCCGATCGGCCGCCTGCCCGAGCAGGCCGGCGTCCGGGGATAATCGATCGACGTGGCTTACTTGACCTCGACAGCGGCGCCCTGATCCTCGAGCTGCTTCCTGATCTTCGCGGCCTCGTCCTTGTTCACGGCTTCCTTCACGGTCTTCGGAGCGCCCTCGACAAGATCCTTGGCTTCCTTGAGGCCAAGCCCGGTGATGGTGCGGATCTCCTTGATGACGTTGATCTTCTTGTCGCCCGCCTTGGCCAGGATCACGGTGAACTCCGTCTGCTCCTCGGCCGGAGCGGCAGCAGCGGCGGCTGGGGCGGCAGCAGCGGCCGCGACCGGCGCGGCGGCGGACACGCCCCACTTCTCCTCCAGCAGCTTCGAGAGCTCGGCCGCCTCGAGTACCGTGAGGCCGGACAGCTCGTCCACCAGCTTCTGCAAATCAGCCATATTCGTGTGCCCTCTAACTTAGACCTTGATTGGTTCCGTTCAAGCCGGGATTCCGGCAAGTGCTACGCTTCGGGGCAGCCATGCGCCCCGGTTCTGGTCGAGCGTCCTGGTCAGGCCGCTTCCGCCTCGTCCTTCTTGGCGTAGGCCCCCATGACCCGCGCAAGCTGGCCGGCCGGGGCCTGGAGAACGCCGGCGATCCGCGTGGCGGGGGTCGCGATCATCCCCACCAGCTTGGCGCGCAGCTGATCCAGGCTCGGCAATTCGGCGAGCGCCCGGACCCCCGACGCATCGAGCGTCTGGGTGCCGAGCGCGCCGCCGATAACGACGAGCTTCTCGTTGGTCTTGGCGAACTCGACGGCGGTTTTCGCCACGGCCACCGGGTCCGCCGACCACGCGAGCGCGGTCGGTCCCTTCAGCAGCGGCGCGATGCCGTCGAATCGGGTCCCATCCAAGGCGAGGGTGGCCAGCCGGTTCTTCGCGACCTTGAAGGTCGCCCCCGCCGCCCGCATCCGGCGCCGCAGATCCGTCACTTCGGCCACCGTCAATCCCTGGTTCTGGGTGACGACGACCATCGACGTATCGGCGAACACCGCCGCGAGCGAGGCGACGAACTCCCGCTTCTCCGTACGGTCCAATTCACTCTCCGTCGGTGGCCCAGCGCGGCGAGCCGCGCGGGGCCGGGTTGCCCAAGGATGGCGCCATCAGGCGCGCCATCCGGTTCGCCTGTCCTTGCAGCCGGAACCACCAAAGCCACGCGGCACGCGGAGCTCCCGCCGCGCCGCGATCTCTTGGCATCCCCGTCTCCCGCGCGCGGGCCGCTGGCCCCTTATGTTCCCTTCGTGGAGGGATCACGTGCGGTCTCGGACAGGATCGGAGAGAGCCGAAGCCCCTCCTGCCCGCCATCCCCGATTTGCGGGAACGGCGTATCTCGTGTGTCGATCAGCCGGCCAGGGTGCTGACGTCCACCCGCACGCCGGGCCCCATGCTGGAGCTGATCGCCGCCTTCTGAACGTAGGTGCCCTTGGCCCCCGTGGGCTTCGCCTTGACGATCGCGTCGGCGAACACCCGCGCGTTCTCCAGCAGCTTCTCGTCATCGAAGCTCGCCTTGCCGATGCCGGCATGGACGATGCCGGCCTTCTCGGCGCGGAACTCCACCTGCCCGGCTTTGGCGGCGGCAATCGCGCCGCGCACGTCCATCGTCACCGTGCCGAGCCGCGGGTTCGGCATCAGGCCGCGCGGACCGAGAATCTTACCGAGCCGCCCGACCAGCGCCATCATGTCGGGCGTGGCGATGCAGCGGTCGAACTGGATGTCGCCGGCCTGGATCTTCTCCGCCAGATCCTCGGCGCCGACCACATCGGCCCCGGCGGCCTCCGCCTCTTCGGCCTTGGGTCCGCGCGCGAACACGCCTACCCGCACCGTCTTCCCGGTGCCGTTGGGGAGGCCCACCAGGCCACGCACCATCTGGTCGGCGTGGCGCGGGTCGATGCCGAGATTCATCGAAATCTCGATGGTTTCGTCGAACTTGGCTCGGGCGTTGGACTTCGCCAGCTTAATGGCGTCCGCGAGTGGATAGGCCTTGGTGCGGTCGACCGTCGCATAGGCGGCCCGCAGGCGCTTCGTTTGCCGCATCGCTCAGCCCTCCACCACGGTGAGGCCCATCGAGCGGGCCGACCCGGCCAGCATCCGCACGGCGCCGTCGACGTCGTTGGCATTCATGTCCACCATCTTCCGTCCGGCGATCTCGCGCAGCTGGTCCATCGTCACGCGCCCCACCGGGGCGCTCTTGCCGGGTGCGGTGGTGCCCTTCTCGATGCCCGCCGCTTTCTTGAGAAAGTAGGTGTTCGGCGGGGTCTTCATCACGAAGGAGAAGGTGCGGTCGCCGAACGCGGTGATGACGACAGGGACGGGCATCCCCGGCTCCATCTGCTGCGTCGCCGCGTTGAACTCCTTGACGAATTGCATAATGTTAAGGCCGCGCTGACCGAGCGCCGGTCCCACTGGTGGCGACGGATTCGCCTTCCCCGCGGGTATCTGCAGCTTGATATAGCCGACGATCTTCTTCGCCAAATCCTTGGTCCTTCACCAAACGCCAAGGACCGCGGTGCATACGACAGGGCTGCCAGGATGCCCGACAGCCCCAATCTCC
The DNA here is from genome assembly GCA_017307285.1 of Alphaproteobacteria bacterium. Taxonomy (GTDB): domain Bacteria; phylum Pseudomonadota; class Alphaproteobacteria; order Acetobacterales; family Acetobacteraceae; genus JAFKFI01. The sequence continues at coordinate 39,980 of JAFKFI010000072.1, forward strand.
CGCGCTCCAACCGAAGCCGGCGCGTTTAGCCGAACTCGGTCGGCCTGTCCAGTGGCCTCAGATCACCAATTCGATCAGGAACGGCCCCTTGCGGGTGAAGGACTGCGCCATGAGGTCGGCCAGCCGCTCGCAGCTGTCGGCTCGTGCCGCCTCCACGCCCATACCCTGCGCCAGCCGCACCCAATCGAGATCGGGGTTGCCGAGATCGAGCATGTCGAGGGCGGTGCGGCCGGGATTGGCGCCGACATTGGCGAGCTCGCCCAGCAGGTAGGACCGATACCGCGCGAAATAGTGGTTCTCGAAGCGGAGATACGCGCGGCACAGGTCGCGCAGCAGCGCGCGCCCGGCGGGCTCGGCGGGCACCTGATAGTTCCAGCGGCCCTTGCCGTGGGTAAAGAGCGTCTCCAGGTAGTCGGCCCAGGCCCCGCCGATCCGCGCGCGGTAGAGCCGCACGCTCGCGCCCTTGGATGGGACGAGCTGCCCGGTTTCCAGGCTGACGAGCAGGCTGGCATCCCAGCAGGCGGCGGCGACGAGGGCCTGGACCGGCTCGTGGTTCGCCAGGATGTAGCCGCAGAACTCGTCGGCGGGGTCGGGGTAGGCCAGCGGGTAGACGAGCCGGTCGGTGTGGCGGAAGCCTGCGGAGGCGTAGCCGAACGG
>JAFKFI010000073.1 GCA_017307285.1 Alphaproteobacteria bacterium
GTGGCGATGTCGATGGCCACCGACTGCTTGCCGCGGTTGGCCGCCAGGAAGTAGGCGGCGTCGACGAGCTCGCCGGAGTGCTGGTCGCGCACGAAGGGCGGGCCCATCTGGCGGGTGTCGTCGCCGCCGTTCGGGTGCTCGATCTTGATGACCTCGGCGCCGAGGTCGGCCAGGTTCTGGGTGGCCCAGGGGCCCGCCAGGATACGCGTGAGGTCCAGCACGCGCAAGCCGGCCAGCGGGGCGGCGGGGGTCGTCGGGGAAGCGGTCGGCGTGGTCACAGGCTCAGCGACTTGGCGATCAGGGTACGTTGGATCTGCGAGGTGCCGCCGCCGATGGTGGACTGCATGCCTTCGCGGAAGTAACGCTCCATGTCCGCTTCGGGCAGCATGCTGTGGCCGCCCAGGATCTGCATCCCGTGGCGGGAGACGAATTGCAACGTCTCTGATCCGAACAGCTTCGCCATTGCCACTTCCTTGTCGCACGGCTCGCCCCTGGTCGCCATCTCCGCGGCGCGGTAGGCCAGGAGCCGGGCGGCATCGACCTGCGTCTGCATATCGGCGAGCATGTGCTTGATGACCTGGAACTCGGCGATCGGCCGGCCGAACTGCTCCCGCTGCTGGGCATAGCGCAGCGCGGTGTCCACCACCGTCTGGGCATTGCCGACATAGGCGGCGGCGATTGCAATCCGCTCCAGCCGCAGATTGGCGCCGATGATTTCCCATCCCTGGCCGGCGGCGCCAAGACGGTTTGCCTCCGGCACCTTGGCATCGTCCACGAAGATTTCGGTGGTTCCCGTCGCCCGCCGCGACAAGGTGGGCAAACGCCTTATGTCCAGACCCGGCGTGTTATTGGGGACCAACAGCACGGACAGGCCCTGATGCTTGGGAGCGGCCGGATCGGTGCGGACCAGCATCGCGATCACCACGTCCCGTGCCGCCGCGCCGCTGCACCAGAGCTTCTGACCGCGGATCACGTACTCGCCGTTTTCCAGCGTCGCGCGGGTGCGGGTCGATGCGGCGTCGGACCCGGCGGACGGTTCCGAGATCGAAATCGAGAAGCGCCGCTCCCCCTTCATGAACGGGTCGAGATAGTCCAGCTTTTGTTGCTTGCTGCCGAAGCGGACGACATTCATCGCGGTGAAGGTCGGCACCGCGATCGCGGCGGCGAAATCGAAGCCGTATTTACCGATCGCTTCGCACATGATCGCATAGTCGAAGATGGACGCGCCGTTGCCGCCATATTCTTCCGGGATTAGCAACTGTAGCCACCCCGCCTTGGCCAACTTGGCATATCCCTCGTACGGGTACTCCCGCTCCATGTCGCATTTGCGGATGTATTCGAGCGTGATCTCCTCATCCATGAAACGATGCACGGTCTCGCGCCACATCTTCTGGTCGTCGCTCAGGAAATTCATGTGCGGGTTCCCTTATGCGTTGTCCGCGGACTCGCGCTTCAGCCGCTGTCTACGAATCAGCAGGCTGAAATCGCAGCGCATGACCGTTTCACGCCGTTGGTTAATGACCTGAAGATCGAGTGTCGCGATGCCGTGCCGATCACCCTTCTCGCGCAGCGCCGTGATTTCCGCCCGAGCCTGAATCGTATCGTTGATGAAGGTGGGACGCAGGAACCGCATCCGGTCCACGCCATAGAACGCCTCCACCACCTCGTGATCGAACGGTAGCATCGCATTGCCGATACTGAATATCAGGCTGCCTTGCACGATCCGCTGACCATACAGCGTCTGTTTGGCGAATTCCTTGTTGGCGTGCAGTTCCAGCCAGTTGCCGGTCAGCATGCAGAAATTGACCACGTCGGTTTCCGTCAGTGTACGTCCGCCAGAGATGCTGAAATCGCCGACTGAAAGCTCTGGAAAGGGTTTTTGTATCATTGTGTCTCCCAAAAAGACCGGCCTATTAGCCAACCGAACGTTTGGTATAATCCCGTGATGCGGCCTGATGGTCAAGGGCCGGCATAGCGTGGCGTCGCCGCGGCTTGCGAAGGATCAGGATCAGCGGCATCGAAACGCACGCAAGCAGCATCATCAGCTTGAAATTATCGACATAAGAAATGGTCAGCGCCTGACGGTTAATCTCTATGTCCAGCAATGCGGCCGACGGACGATGGGCGGGGTTCCAGAACAGGCGGGATCAGCGTGGCCGACACCCGCCTAGCGGCGGAGCCGCTGCTAAGACTGATAACCAGATTGCCGCCGCGAACGACAGCGCCACGCACGCAGCCGCTGACAAGCGAGCGGCGGCTGCGATGGGTAAAAGAAGCCGTCGCGCTGTTCCTAAGCAGCTGGCGCGCAACCGATGGCGAACGACAGCAGGCCTGGACCGGACGGACGGCACGCAACGAACGTCCGGTCCACATGGACCGCTTAAGCAGCAATCCGCTGGTTCTCGGGAACGTTGAGCTTGAAGAAACGCGCTGCGTTCAGACCTAGGACCTTCGCGCGCTGCGTGTCGTTCAGGTCCGGCATCGTGCGTTCGATCGCCTCCGCCGAGTGCGGCCAGGTTCCCTCGTGGTGCGGGTAGTCGTTGGCCCAGGCGAAGTTATCGATCAGGCCGAAACGTTCCGCCGCGAACAGGCCGACGGGATCCTCCTGGAACGTCGCCAGGCCATGCGCCTTGTAATAATCGCTTGGCAGGCCCTGCAACTTCGGCCGCACCCACATGTGGTGTTTGCGGTAGGCCTCGTCCATCGCTTCCAGCAGCCAGGGAACCCAGCCAATTCCGGCCTCGATGGTCGCGAAGCCCAGACCCTTGAAGCGCTCCAGCACGCCGGAGGCGCACAGGTTGGCCACCGGCTCGATCGTCGGCGCCAGGGAGTGGGTGACGTAGTTGACCACCGCCCCGCCGTTGCCCCGCGCGGCGCGTGGATCGCGGCCTGTCGAGACGTGGAAGGTGATCGGCAGGTCAGCTTCTTCGATCAGCCGCCACATAGGGTCGAAATGCGGCAGGTTGTAATTGACATGATCGACGTCATGCCCACCCCAGATCGGCTTGCAGGGAAGTGACAACGCGCGAAAGCCGATCTTGGCACAGCGTTCGATCTCCTTCATCGCGCCTTCAAGATCGCCGGTGGCGACGTTGGCGACCGGCAGCATGTTGTCGGGGTAGGGACCATACTGCTCCCACGCCCAATCGTTCCACACCCGGCACTGCGCGTTGGCGAACACCGGATCAGGCGTGGCCCACATCGCCAGGCCCTTATTGGGGAAAATGATTTCGACATCGACCCCGTCGGCGCGGTTGTCGCGGATCCGCTCCTGCACGTCCGCGCCGGCCCTGGAGCGCACCCAGTCCTCGCCCTCGAAGCTCATGACCCGTACGCGATCAGGGCGATAGCCCTCGCAATAGCGCCACTGAACGCCCTGGTCGTCGGTGATGATGCGGGGCACACGCTCCCGGTACTTCGCCTCGATGTTCTTTTCCCACAGGTCCGGCGGTTCGTTGGCATGGCTGTCAGTGGACACCATGAAGTATTTTTTGGGGTCGCCGGCCCGGGCGGTGCGTTGCCAACCGGAGTGTCCCGGCGTGTCCAATCGCCATAGGTTCGGGGCGTTGATGGGAATTTCGTTCACGGCTTCGTCCTCCTTTTTCACAGAAATGCTCTCAACCACGGTTGCCGACCGGTCTCCTCGGCTGACAAGTTGGTTGCCTGCAAGCAAAGCGGGTTATCTTCAGGCAGCACCCTGGCAGGCTAAGCCGGCTTGGGGGCGCGGCGCAAGTGTAACCTAACTAATGTCAGGTTGATCTCTGGCGCTGACCTCGGTTATGAAGGGCGTCCGCGGGCCTGACCGGGCCTCTGTGCGGTGAAAGCCCCGAAGGACCGAATGATCCCTACTGACGAACAAGCCGCCTTTCGAGACGTCGCCAGGCGCTTCGCGAAGGAGCGTCTTGCGCCAGGCTATCTCACGCGCGAGACCGAAGCGGTTCTGGACCGCACCCTGCTGCGAGAGATGGGCAGCCTCGGCCTGATCGGGCCTGACCTGCCCGAGCGCTATGGCGGTCTGGACGCCAGCGCGGTGACCAGCGGCATCATCATGGAGGAAATCTCCCATGGCGATTTCAACATCGGCTACGTGCCGCTTCTGGCCTCGCTGATGGGCGGCATCGTGGTGCGGCATGCATCGCCCGCGATCGCCGCTGAATGGGTGCCGCGGGTCGTCGCCGGGGAGGTGTTGATCGGCCTGGGCCTGACCGAGCCGCGCGGCGGGTCGGATGCCGCCAATCTGGTGCTGCGGGCCGAGCGAAGCGGTGGCGGCTTCACCCTTACGGGCGAAAAGAACTCGATCTCCTTCGCCGACCAAGCAGATGCCTTCGTGGTGTTTGCGCGAACCGGCCGCCCTGGTGACGGCGCGCGCGGCATCAGCGCCTTCTTCGTCCCCGCCGACAGCCCGGGGCTGTCTCGCACGCGCCTCAATTGCATCGGCTCGAAGCTCGTAGGGCGAGGATCGCTGTTCTTCGACTGCGTGTTCGTCCCCGAATCGGCGATGATGGGCCGAGAGGACGCCGCCTTCGTGCAGGTGATGCAGGGCTTCGATTACAGCCGCGCGCTGATCGGGCTCCAATGCATCGCCGCCGCGCAGGCGTCCCTGGACGAGGCATGGCAATACACCCAGGAAAGGAAGGCGTTCGGCGCGCCTATCGCGCAATACCAGGGCGTCAGCTTCCCGCTTGCCGAGGCCGACACGGTGCTGACCGCCGCCCGGCAGCTTTGTTATCACACGCTCGCGCTGCGCGATGCCGGCATGCAGCACACCGCGGAGGCGGCGATGTGCAAATGGTTCGCGCCGAAATCCGCAGTGGACATTATCCATCAATGCCTGCTCACGCACGGCCATTACGGCTGGACCCTGGATACCCCGCACCAGCAGCGCCTGCGCGACGTCATGGGGCTGGAGATCGGCGACGGCACGGCACAGATCATGAAGCTCATCATCGCGCGGGAACGGGTGGGCAGGGTCGCCGTCCAGTATTCCTCCCGTTCGGCCAGCGCGGAGACATCGGCATGAGCGCGGAAACAACGCCGCCCGTCCTGGCGGAACGGGACGGTTCGGTTGGCATCATCCGGTTGAACCGGCCGGCGAAGTTCAACTGCCTCTCTACCGCCGTCATGAGCGGCATAGCTGCGGCGCTTGATGGTTTCGAGGGCGATTCCACCATCCGCGCGGTGCTGGTCGCCAGCGAGGGCAAGCATTTCTGCACCGGCGCCGACCTCGATGAGGTCAAGGGATTGCGGTCCGACCGCGCCGCCCTGACGCATTTCATCGCAACCGGCCACGCGGCACTGTGCCGGCTGGAGGCCAGCGCGCTTCCCGTGGTCGTGGCGGTGCAGGGACTGTGCCTGGCGGGCGGGCTTGAACTCATGCTGGCCTGCGACGTGGCGTTCGCCGGCGCCGACGCCCGGTTCGGCGACCAGCACGCGCAGTTCGGCCTGATTCCCGGCTGGGGCGGTAGCCAGCGGCTGACCCGAACCGTCGGCATGCGCCGAGCCAGCGACCTGTTCTTCAGCGCGAACTGGATCGACGCAGAGACCGCCAAGGCATGGGGGCTGGTCAATGCCGTCACGGCCGACGCAGCGCCTGTGCAGGAGGCGCTGGCCTATTGCCGCACCCTCGCCGAGCGCAGCCGCTCCGGGCTGGCGACGATGAAGCGGCTCGCGCGACAAGGCGCCGATCTCCCGCTGGCTGACGGACTGCGGCTCGAACAGGAACTGGCGGTCGATGCGCTGCTTGCCGGCGATGTTACCGAAGGCCTCGCCGCGTTCCAGGAACGGCGGAAACCGCGGTTCGCCTGAATGGTGGGGGGAAAGACGCATGAATGAAGCGGTTCAGCCGGGCTCCAGCGCGCCGTTCGGCTTTTCCGATGCCGAACTCGCGGCAGCGGCGACGCCATTCCGCGACGGCCTGTTTTCAGGCCAGCGCGCCCTGATCACCGGTGGAGGCACAGGGATCGGCAAGGCGATCGCGGCGCTGTTCGCCCGTCTCGGTGCCGACGTGGTGATCGCCGGACGGCGTCCAGAGCCGCTGGAAGCCGCCGCCACGTTCCTGCGCGGCTTCGGCGGTAAGGTGGTGACGCAGTCCATGACAATCCGCGATCCGGCCGCCGTAGATGCCTGCTTCGATGCACTGGCCGAGTCGTTGGGCGGCATCGATATCCTGGTGAACAACGGCGGCGGCCAGTTCCCTCAGGCCGCCCTCGATTTTTCGGTGAAGGGCTGGAATGCGGTCATCGACACCAACCTCAACGGCACCTGGTACATGATGCAGAACGCCGCGCGCCGTTGGGTCGCGGCGCAGCGGCCGGGCTGCATCATCAACATCGTCGCCGATGTGTGGCGGGGCATGCCAGGCATCGCCCATACCTGCGCGGCGCGGGCCGGGGTGATCTACCTGTCCAAGAGCGTCGCCGTCGAATGGGCGCCGCTTGGCATTCGGGTCAACTGCGTGGCGCCCGGCTGCGTGGAGACCAGCGGCTTCGGCGTCTACCCGCCCGAAGGCGCGGCGACCTTCAAGGAATCCAACCCCATGCGCCGCGTCGGCGACGTGCAGGATGTGGCCGATGCCTGCGCCTATCTGGCGGCATCCTCCGGTAAGTTTATCACCGGCGAGGTGCTTACGGTGGATGGCGGGCAGCAGATGTGGGGCGACCCGTGGCCAACGGGCCGACCAGCGTATTTCCGCCTGTGAGGCAAAAACCGGTTCGCCGCGGCGGTTAAGCTGATCGCGGCTCCTTACCGCATAATGATAACCCGTGCGAACCGACGGCCCGCCTTAAGAATGAAAAAATACAGGGAGATGCAACATGAAACTGAACCGCCGGGCACTGCTCGCCGCCGCTGCCTCGACCACCGTCACGGGAAGGCTGGCCCGCGCCCAAACCCAGACTATTAAAATTGGCGTCCTGAACGACCAGTCCGGCACCTATCGTGATGCCACCGGCCCAACCAGCGTGATCTGCACACGTCAGGCGATCGAGGAGTTCGCTCCTGAACTGAAAGGCTTCAACGTCGAAGTGCTGGTCGCCGACCACAAGAACAGGCCCGATCTCGCGGCAACGTTCGCCAAGCAATGGATCGATCGCGAGGGGGTCGTCCTGATCCAGGACGGCGGGGCATCCTCCTGCGCACTCCTCCTGGCTAGCATCTGCCGCGAGAGGAACATCGTCTTTCTGAGTACGAGCACTGCCACATCCGCTCTGACCGGCGAAGCTTGCTCGCCGAACACCGTCCATTGGGTTTACGATACCTGGGCACTGGCGCAATCCACCGGCACCTCGACGGTGAAGTCCGGCGGCGACAGTTGGTTCTTCATCAGTGCCGACTACACGTTCGGCCATATCCTGGAGCACGACACCGCCGAATTTGTTCTCGCCGCCGGCGGCAAGGTGCTGGGCAATTTGTCCTATCCCTTCCCGGAGACCACGGATTTCTCGGCGCAGTTGCTACGGGCGCAGGCGTCCGGCGCCAAAGTCCTCGGTCTTGCGAATGCCGGCACGGACACGTTCAACTGCGTCAAGCAGGCGCACGAGTTCGGTCTGCACAAAACCATGAAGATCGCCGCCCTGCTGGGCACCATCAACGAGGTGCATGGATTGGGGCTGGAGGTGGCGCAGGGTCTCCGGCTGAGCGAAGCCTTCTACTGGGATCTTAACGACCGCACCCGCGCGTTCGCCAAACGGGTGACGCCGAAAACCGGCGCTATCTGGCCGAACATGTCGCAGGCCGGCCAATACTCGTCAATGATGCACTACTTGAAGACGGTTACGGACATGGGGCCGGCCGAGGCGGTCAAGGACGGCGCGTCCACCGTGGCGCGCATGAAGAAGATCCCGACCGATGACGACGCCTTCGGACGCGGCCGAATCCGCGAGGACGGCCGCAAGATCCATCCATTCTACCTGTTCGAGGCGAAGAAACCCGAGGAGAGCAAACACAGTTGGGATCTGCTGAAGCTGGTCGCCACGACACCGGCGGAGGAAGCCTTCCGTCCGCTGGACCGCGACCACTGCTCGTTTGCCAAGGCCTGATGCTTGGCGATGGGTTGGAGACCTCGAATAGGAAGCGCATCGAGCGGAGCCGACCGCCGGCCATGCGGTTCTATCTTGCCCTCCACCAGCCGCCTGGATCAGAGTTCCTGTCCGCAGGCCAGAGCTGCGCTCGCCTCGTCCATATCCACACGCCAGCGAGAGGCGTCAAAGCGCATCCCGGTCACACCGTCCGATCCTTCTGTGGCCAGCCAGAGCAGCGGCGGGGTGATGATCGCCGGATCGAGCAACTGCGCCTTCAGGGCGGGATCGACGCGGTCGGGAACCATGCCTGTCCGCGTCGCGCCGCCGGGCAGCAGGGCGTTCACCGTGACGCCCGAACCATGGAGGTCCTGCGCCCAGATGACCGTCTCGGACTCAAGCGCGGCCTTGGATGGCCCATAGGGGGAGAATCCGGCCCGACGCATGGTCGCGTGGTTCATGGAAATATTGACGATGCGGCCCCAACCCGCGTCGAGCATCACGGGCGCGGCGGCGCGGGCCATGAAGAACGGGCCATTGACGTTGGTGTCGATCACCATGCGCCAGACCTCGAGGTCAGTTTGCCAGAAGCGCGTCGGTTCCGTCAGAAAATTCTCACTGACATATCGCATTCCGCGTCCTGCGTTGTTGACAAGCACGTCCAGCCGTCCGAACCGTGCGACCGTCGCATCGACGACACGGACACAGTCTTCCGGGCGGCTGACGTCGGCTTCCATGGCAATGACGTGCTGTTTACCCGCCTCGCTCGCCACGGCCTCGATCTCCGCGAAGGCGCGCGATGCCGTTGCGACCACGCTCGCCCCGGCCCGGGCCAAGGCGAGCGTCATGGCGCGGCCAAGACCGCGGCCCCCGCCGGTTACGATTGCGACCCGTCCGGAAAGGCGGCCCGATGCATCTGTGTTCATTGCACGTGATCCCATCATTGTGACACGACGCCTGTCTTTCAAACCGTTCCGACCGGGCGAGACAAGATGGAACGTATGCGGAAGATTTTTCGCCGGCTGGCGACGCAAGCCAGAGACTTGGTGCGGCGTTTCTATGAAACCAGTCCCGCAGGCGGGATGGAGGCAGGGCTGCAACGCAAACGGATGTCCGCCCAGTTGCTATGGGATCGCCCGGCGCCGCCTGTCATGTATCTTCGCGGACGGTGAGGCCTCACAACGGGCGGTCCGCCGCGCCGGTGGCCGCATTGCCATGGAGAGAAGACATTGAAAGTCGGGATCGTTTCGGATCTTCACTGCAACCTCCAGGGCCTTGAACTGGCGCTGAAGGCAATGGGGGAGATCGACGAACTGCTGTGCCTCGGTGACAGTATCTTCGAATATCAATTCTCCAACGAGGTGGTCGCGCGACTGAAGGAGCGCAGCGCGCACATCATCAAGGGTAACCATGAAGAAGTGTTCCTGTCCCCAGCAGGCGAACGTGCGCGGCTGCGCGAAGGGATCGACCCGGCACTGCTGCGCTTTCTCGGGGAGCAGCCTCACCGGCGATCTCTCGACCTGGGGGGAAAGCGGCTGTTGCTGATCCACTCGACGCCATGGGAGCCTCGGGGAGAGTACGTGCATCCGCACAGCCCCAAGCTGGATCGTTTCGGAGAGGCGGATGCCGATATCGTGTTGTACGGGCATACCCATTGCCAGGTGGTGAGGCGGATTGGCAGCGTGCTTGTCATCAACCCCGGTTCAGCCGGGGATGCCCGCGATAGCCGGAACGGCCGGCAGCTGAGTTGCGCGGTGTTGGACACGGTATCCGAGGAGGTGCGGGTGATCGACTACCCGGATCCGCGATACGAACCCAGAGCTTTATTGAAACGATAGCCCGCGTGCGGACTTCCAGATCGGGCGCCGATCACGCACTATCGCGGCAAGAAAACAGGGAGGATCGATACGATGCGATGGGTCGCCGTGCAGATGCGTAGTTGGTCGGATGTGACCCCACTCGCGCCCCATCGGCGGGTCGGGCACCGCCTCCGCGTCCCCGCTGGGGGGATGAATCCCAGGATAGGCTACCCCGTTTGCGACTGCATCGGCTGGCAGCGGAAGGGGGTTTGGCCATGAGCTACGACGCACCGTTCGCGGGAATCAAGGTCATCGATCTCAGCCAGGGAATCGCGTCTCCCTACGCGGGCATGTTGTTGGCGCAATATGGTGCCAACGTCATCAAGGTCGAGGTGCTGGACGGCGGGGACTGGGTGCGGGTTACCGCTCCCAAACCGGGTGGCAACACGGCGCTGTCGGTTATGGGCAATCTCGGCAAGCAAAGCATCGGCCTCAACCTGAAGTCGTCCGAGGGCTGCGCGGTCCTGTGGCGGCTGCTGGAAGGTGCCGACATCTTCATGGAAGGCTTCCGCACCGGCGTGATCGAGCGGCTCGGTTTCGGCTACGAGGCGGTGGCGGCGAAGCAACCGGGCATCATCTATCTCTCGGTGTCCGGCTTCGGGCAGTCCGGCCCGTACGCGGAACTTCCGGCAATGGACCCCGTGCTGCAGGCATTCAGCGGCTTCATGGCGGAGAACCGAGACCTGAATGGGCGACCGATCAACATTGCTTCGATTCCCGTGGACCTGATGACGGCGCTTTTCGTGTTTCAGGCCCTTTCGGCGGCGCTCTACGCCCGCCGGGACGAGACGCGGGGCCGCTACATCGAAGCGAGCCTGCTGCAGGGCGCGGCCTGGCTCAATGAATACGCGATGCTTCAGCGCGTCATCTTCGACGGCGATCCTCCAAGCGCGCGCGCACACCGCGGCGTCTACCAGACGGCGGATGGGTGGATTCTCGTCATCGTCGCGGGGCGCCGCGGCTGGGGCGACTTTTGCAGCGCATTGGAACGACCGGAGCTTCGCGACGATGTGCGCTTCACCACCGCCATGAGCCGGGCCGTCAATTCAGCCCTGCTGGCACCGATCCTTAGCGAGATATTGGTGGCGCACCCGAACGCGCACTGGCAGACACGATTCACCGAATACGGCGTCATGCACTCACTCGCCAATGAGTCGCTGGATGTTCTTCGCGACCGGCATGTCGAGGCGACGGGGTTGTTCAGCTACCTGGAGCAGCCTGGCCTGGCGGAAAAAATGCCGATCCCGCGTATTCCCGGCGCGCCTCCGCCGGAGAGCGGATCGCCGCGTGGCACTGCCCCACTGGCCGGCGCCCACACAGATGCGGTGCTGACCGCGCACGGCTACAGTGCCCCGGAGATCGCCGGCTTGCATGCGCGCGGCATCGTTGCGGGCGCCGTTTCCTGACGCCGACGGGCTTGATCGGCTTTCGTGGACCCACTGTCATGGGCAGGCGTCCCTATCCGGGGACCCTGTGCGAGGCTCTGTTTCACGCCGCTGCTCCCCATGTGAGCCGTGTCAGCCTGTGGGCTTCGGCTGACGCGGCGGCAGGATGAGCACTGTTCCCTGCGCCGCGCAGCAGGGCCGCCCGTCGTTTGTGACATCGATGCGAACCACAGCGGTGGTGCGCGTCATGGCGATGATGGTTGCTTCGGCGGTCACCGTGCCGGAACTCACGGGCGCCAGCAGGTTGAGCTTGAACTCGGTGGTCGCCGCCCAGTAGCCGTCCGGCATGTGCAGGTAGCACACCGAGCCAAGGACATGGTCGCACAGCGCCGACAGAACACCGCCGTGCATGTTGCCGATCCGGGTTACCAGCTTCGGGTCCACGGGAATTTGTACGCGCATCCGGCCAGGTTCGACGAATGTGGTGCGGATGCCCAGAAATTCCGGAAGTCCGGATGTCTGAACAGCGGCGTCGATGTAACGTTTAGCGACGTTCTCGTTGAATGGAGGGAGCCTGGGAGAGATATCCATATTTCGCTTTCTCTGTGCGGTGTCGGCGTGATGTTGACGGTATGGGTGCCGCCGCTAGGCGGGTGGAAAGAGGCAGGAGTGGATCGATTCTTCGCCCTCCACCTGCCGGGCCAGGGTACGGATGGCGCGATCCGCATCCTCCAACTGGAAGTCATGCGTATGCATCAGTGCTAGCGGGATCTGACGGCGTTCGATCAACTCGATCGCCTTGCGGTAACCGGAACTCAGCACCCCGATCGCGCCCTTGATGGTGATCTCCTTCATGACGATGATGTCGGAGATGAAATCCGGGACTGGCCTGCCTCCTTTGACGCCGGCCAGCACGATGGTGCCGCCCCGGCGCACGTAATCAAGCGCGCCGCGCACCGGCTGGGTGGCGTAGGAGGTTACGTCCACGACAACATCCACGCCCCGGCCGTTGCTGATTTCGTTGACCCGCCGTCTTGCGTCCTCGTTCTCCACATCAATCGTGTGGTCAGCCCCCAGCGCGCGGGCCACCTCCAGCTTCTTGGCATCCGCCGCGAGGCCGGTAACGATGATCGTCTTGGCGCCGGCGTGCCGCGCCGCGACCACGCTGGACAGACCGCGCTGGCCCGGACCAAGAATCAGCACGGTATCGCCCACCTGTGTGTTCGGCACTTCCACCGCCCAGCGAAAGCCCGCGCCAAGCGGGTTGAACATGACGGCGATTTCGGGCGGCAGCGACTTGTCGATCCGGTGCACGATCGAATTCGGCGCCAGGTACATATACTGCGCGTAGGCGCCCCACAGCCCGGGTGCCTGGCTCAGCGGGATGTACGAATAGATCTGCCGGCGATCGCAAAGATGGTAACGGCCGGCACGGCAGGTTTCGCAACTCAGGCACGCCAGCATCGTCTCGACGCAAACCCGGTCACCGACATCGACGCGCCAGCGTCTAGCGGCCGCGTCGCCGATCGCCTCGATGATGCCCAGCGGTTCGTGCCCGGGAATCGATGGAAACGGGGTCCTCAATACGCCTTCGTACTGCTCGTAGTCGCTGCCGCAGATGCCGCAGGCCTCGATCCGCAGGATCGCGGTGTCGTCGGTCACCGATGGGATCGGCAGGTCGCGCCGTTCCAGCCGGCGCGGTCCGGTCTGCACCATGGCCAGCGTCATTCTTGGCGGCATCCTGGCTGTCCTCCGTTTTCGTGGTTGTAATTCGGTTGGGCTTCCTCCGTCCCCGGCGTCCAGCTCTTGCCGCCGGCAGTTGCGTGGCTTTATAACGTCGCCAAACAATCATTTGGTAGAACAGCTACGCCGGGGAGGCAAGGTCGGTGCGGAAATCAGAACCACGGGTCCCGATGTTGACGACAGAAGCGGCGAAGGCCGCGGCGGCTGACGCCGGGGTGCATGAACGATTGGCCGGCCTGTCCGTATTCCGCGTGCTGCTGCACGATCCGGCGCTGGCACGCGAACTTGCCGGCACCCTGCAATTTCTGCTGGCTTCGACCGCCAGCCTGGAGGCCCGGTTGCGGGAGTTGATCATCATGCGGATCGGGTGGCGGACCGCATCGCTTTACGAATGGACCCAGCATTGGCGAGTTGCCCGGCGGCTGGAGATTCCGGAAGCCGACATCCTGGCGGTGCGCGACTGGCACAATGCCCCCAATCTCTCGGCGGCGGACAAGGCCGTGCTGGCCGCGACCGACGAGACCCTGGACACCGGCATGATCTCCGATGCCACATGGAATGCTTGCGCCAAGCACCTCGCCTCGCCGCGGGAGCGCGTGCAGCTTGTCGTCGCCATCGGAAACTGGACGATGTTCTCGCAACTGCTCAAAAGCCTGCGTATCCCGCTTGAGGAGAGCGTGGTTCCCTGGCCACCCGATGGCAAGCCTGCGCCCGGGTCGGAAGATGCGCGGCCATGAGCGGTATGGAAACCGACAGCGGCATCGCGTCCTTTTCGTTGGGCGAGGAGCAACGGCAGGTCCAGGAACTGGTCCGCCGCGTCGCGAACGAACGTGTTGCGCATCGCGCCGCCGAAATCGACCGCTCCGCCGAATATCCGCAGGACATGTTCGACTTGTTGCGTGAACTTGGCCTGTTCACCCTGCCATTCCCGCCTGAATACGGTGGATCGGGTAGCCTGCTGTCGAGTTGCGTGGCGATCGAGGAACTCGGCCGGGTTTGCTACAACACCGCTTATCTGCTGCTGGTGCAGTGGACGCCGATCGGCGCGCTGCTGGCCGGCGGCTCCGAGGAACAGAAGCGGCGGCTGCTGCCGGGACTGGCAAACGGCACGCTGCGCGCCGGCTTCTCGCTCACCGAACCGCAAAGCGGGTCCGACGTCAGCGGCATCCGCACCCGCGCCCGCGCCCGCGCCCGCCGGGAAGGCAACGAATACCGGATCGACGGCGGCAAGATCTGGTGTACCAACGCGGCGGTATCGGACTTTTTCCTGGTGGCGGCCCGCACCGGCGAGGACGGCACGCGCGGCGTCATCAATTTTTTCATCATCGAACGCGACCGTCCCGGATTTACCATCGGCCGCAAGGAAGACAAGCTTGGCGCCCGTGGCGTTCCTTCCTCCGCGCTGTTCTTCGATAACGTGCACGTCCCGGCGGAAAACATGCTGGGCCGGGAAGGCGCGGGATTCAAGGTGGTCATGCAGGCACTGAATGCATCCCGCCCCCTGATCGCGGCCCGCGCGGTGGGGCTGGCCCAAGGCGCCATGGACCTGGCCATCAGCTTCATCCGCGACCGGCGTGCGTTCGGCCAGCCCGTCGCGGACTTCCAGGGCGTGCGCTGGATGATCGCCGACATGGCCATCGCGGTGGATGCGGGACGCCAGCTCACCTACCGCGCCGCGGCGATGGCCGATGCCGGAATAACCGGAACCGAAATGGCGCGCGCTGCGGCGGTGGCGAAATGCTTTACCACCGATGCGGCGATGAAGGTCGCCACCGACGCGGTGCAGCTGTTCGGCGCGGCGGGGATTTCCAACGAGGTTCCGATCAACCGATATTTCCGCGACGCCAAGGTGTTGCAAATCATCGAGGGCACCAACCAAATCCAGCGCAACATCATCGCGCGGAACATCCTTGGACCAGAGGGACGGCCGGCATGACAACGAACAGCGAATACGAAGTGGTGGGGCTTGGGCTGCACTACGAGGATCTTCCGGTCGGGCGGAAATTCCGCACCATCGCCCGCACCGTGACCGAATCCGACCTGGTCGCCTTCATCAACGCGACCGGCATGACCGAGGTGCTGTTCACCGACGTCGAATTCCTGGCCCATGAAAGCGACATCAAGGGCCGGCCGGTCCCCGGCGCGCTGGCTTACACCTTTGCCGAGGGGCTGCTTACCCAATCCACCATGCAGCACACCGGTTTCGCCTTCCTGCATATGGAACTGACGATCGAAAACCCATGCCGGGTCGGCGATACCATCCATGTCGAGTGCGAGGTGGTGGAAAGCCGGCGCAGCAAGAGCCGGCCGAATCGCGGTCTGGTCCGCACGAGCAACCGCGTGGTGAAGCATGATGGCACGACGGTCCTGACCTACACGCCGCTGCGGATGGTCAAGGCGCGGAGCACCGGCTGATGGCGTCCGCACCCCGGCCGGGTCCCCTTGCCGGTGTGCGGGTGATCGACCTCACGATCAATGTGCTCGGCCCGTTGGCGACGCAGATCCTGGGTGACGCCGGAGCGGATGTCATTAAGGTCGAGTCCACCGCCGGCGACCCGACGCGCGAGATGGGCATCACGCGAACGCCGGGCATGGCGGTGATGTACCTGAACTTGAACCGCAACAAACGCAGCGTCGTGCTCGATTTGAAGCACCCATCCGGACAGGCTTCGATGGCCACCTTGGTGGCTACCGCCGATGTCGTGGTCCACAACATGCGGCTGGGTGCGGCCGAACGGCTCGGCCTCGATCCGGCCTCGCTGAGGCGGACGAATCCGCGCCTCATCCATGCCGCCGCAACCGGCTTCCGCCAAGCCAGCAGCCGTCGCGACCGCCCGGCGTTCGACGATGTGATCCAAGGCATGAGCGGCATCGCCACGCTCAACCGCGATGCCTCCGGTGCACCCCGCTATACGCCGATCGCGCTCGCCGACAAGTTCTGCGGCCACGCGCTGGCCTCCGCCATCACCATGGCGCTGTACCATCGGGAGCGCACGGGTGAAGGGCAGGAGATCCACCTGCCCATGCTGGAGACGCTGCTGGCCTTCAACCTGCCCGAGCATCTGGGCGGAGCCACATTGTGCGAACCGGCATTCGGACTCGGCTACAGCCGGATGTTGTCGCCGCATCGGCGTCCCTATGCTACACGAGATGGCTATATCTGCGTCATGGCGGTCACGGACGATCAATGGCACAGGCTGTTCGGCGCGCTGGGCCGGCCGGAGATGATGCGCGACGCGCGTTTCGCGCGACTGGCGGAGCGCGTGGCCAATATCGGCGAGGCCTATGCCGTGCTGACCGAAACGTTCCCGACCCGCGATACCAGGGAGTGGCTGGATATTCTTGAGCGTGCGGACGTGCCCTGCGGGCCTGCCAACACGATCGCTGATCTGCTAGACGACCCCTATCTTGCCGAAACGGGATTTTTCCAGGAGGTCGCGCATCCAACCGAAGGCCGGCTCACGATGATGGCGCCCCCGGTTGAATTCTCCGCATCCCCCGCAACGATCAGACTGCTCCCGCCAAAGCTCGGCGAACATACAGAATCCGTGCTGCGCGAACTGGGGCTGCAAGCCGGCGAGACGTGAAGCCTCGCCGGGTCGCTGGCCGCGTCAGTCCACCATCGTCAGCCCGCCGCTGACGCTGAGGACCTGACCGGTGACATAGTCGGTGCGCGGACCGAGGAAGAACATCACCGCCTCGGCGATCTCCTGTGGCTGGGCAACACGGCGGAACGGAATGGCGCGGGTCAGCGCCTCGCGCATCCGTTCCGGCTGGGCCTGAAGCAGCGGCGTGTCGGTCGGCCCAGGGCAGACGCAGTTCACGTTGATGCGGCTTCTGGCCATTTCCCGCGCCAGCGACTTGGTGAACGCGATGATCCCGCCCTTGGCGGCCGAATAGACCGTTTCACCCATGCTGCCGACGCGGCCGGCGTCGCTGGAGATGTTGACGATCTTGCCCTTTCCGGCGGCGATCATCGGCGGCAGCACGCCGCGGCAAAGGCGCACCGCGCCCAACAGGTTGATGTTGATAAGCCGCTCCCATATGGCGGGGTCGTTTTCCATGAAGGGCTGGATGCGGTCCCAGCCGGCGGCGTTCACCAGCCCGTCCAGCCGGCCACCGGCGGCCGCGTTCGCACCGGCGGCAAACTCCTCCACGGACGCCGCCTGCGTCAGGTCGAGTTTCAGGAACTCGACGCGCAATCCCTGTCCCGCCGCGTCCTTGGCGACCGCATGCCCGGCGTCTTCGGTCACGTCGCCAATGATGACGCGGGCGCCTTCCCGTGCGAGCAGGAACACGGTTGCCTTACCGATTCCCGACGCGCCGCCGGTGACCGCGACAACGCGATCTGCCATATCCATCGATTATTTTCCTTTTCGTTCGCGTTATCAGGCGGCGCTTGCCATGCCGCCGACCTCTGCCTCGACATTTAGCGCCTTCAGCTTCGGTAGAACATGACTGGCGAATAGCCGCATGCTGGCCTGCGCCATCGGATACGGCATGCCGCCGTAGCTGAAGATTGTAACAAATCCAGAACAGTCCGTCAGTCGCTGGAAGTGCAGCATCTGCTCCAATACCTGTTCGGGCGTTCCGCGCACCTGCAAGTCGGCAAGGAAGTTGACGAAAGCATCGATCCCGTGCTTGGAAATATTCCGCGCCAGCGCTCCATAGTATTCGTAACCGTTGATGTCCGCCAAGCCTTCATTGTGGAATTCGTAATGCTCCAGCGCCGACCGGCTGTAGCGGCGGGTATACCGCTCGTGCATCTCCTGTGCCATGGCGGCGTCCTCGTGGCAGGCGACGAAGCAGACCATCAACGGCTTCGGGGGTTCGCTGCCGGGATGCATCTCCCGGTAGATCGCCCTGTATTCGTTTAGTTCCGCCACCGTCTTGTCCCACGGCTTCTGCGCGATGATCATCACGCCAATGCCCAGACGCGCCATGATCCGCGCCGATTCCGGCGACACGGCCGAGGCATAGACCCTTCCCTTGAAACTGCGGAATGGCTTTGGGCGGATTTGGATGGGTTTCTGCTGATACAGCTTGCCGTCGGACTGGATCACTCCGGTTTCCAGCGCGCCCAGGATCGCTTCCGTATGCTCGACGAAGCGTTGCCGGGACTGACCCATATCCAGGCGGAAACCGTCGAACTCCACCCGCCCAAGGCCCCGGCCGAGGCCCAGGATCGCACGCCCGTCCGAAACGTGGTCCAGCACCGAGATCTCCTCGGCAAGCCGCACCGGGTCGTGCCAGGGCACCACCATGACCATCGATCCCAACTGCACCCGCCGTGTGCGCCCGGCCATGTAGGTCAGGAACTGCGATACGTTCGGGCACATCGTGTAGTTGTCGAAATGATGCTCGGCGGACCAGATGGAATCGAAGCTCAACGGTTCCGCCTGGTCGGCAAGCGCCAGTTCATTCCGATACACCTCGTGATCCGTCAGGCCAGTGAGATTCTGAAAGAACGTACTCAGTCCAACATGCATGCTTGTCTCTCCGGGATTACGGGTCGGGATGGCTGGTCAGCCGCCCATGAGGCCGAGTTCGGTGCGGATCGCCCGGTGATAATGCGCCAGGGCTGGCTCGTTGCGGCCAAACGTCACATGGTCCTGGGCGCCAGAACCGAAGGCGCGCTGCATGCCGGCGGCGAGCGGGAAGTCCTCGTCCTGGACGGTTCGCATCAGCAAATCCATGTTCTTGTCCCAGTATCGGCGCGCCTTCTCAGTCGCCGGTTCCTCGGGGGCATAGAGCGAAACGTGCATGAGGCTTTCATTGGCACCGTCTCCGGCTGGATACACGCGCCATGTCTCGACATGGTCACCCTGCCAGATGAGTACGACGTTCGGGAACAGGACATACACCACGGCGGTATGCCGCAGCACGTTCCAATCCGGCTCCGGTGTCGTCCGCAGGTCGCCAATGGTCTTGCGCGGCACCGCCATGCGCAGGTTCGGCCCGTTGCCGCGAAACGCCGCCGCCGTGCCATGCAGCAGCGGTGCGATGGTGTTCCGGTGCAGTACCGGAACATGATACACTTCCAGGAACGTATCGATCACCAGCTTCCAGTTCAGCGGCTGGCGCAGTACGCGGGTTTCGTAGTGCGTGTAAGACCCAAGCCCGTAGCTGCCGAGTTCCGGACCCAGCCCGCATAGCTGCGCGTCGGGGTCGATGGCCGGCCCAGCCGAGGGGCGCACCCAGATCAGTCCGTCCTTTTCGGCCGCCGGCAGGCGTGTCAACCCATAGTCCGCCAGGTCGATGTCCCCAAAAGAGCGCCGTTCAGCGATACTCGCGAGCCGGCCGTCCAGGTCATAACTCCACGCGTGATAAGGGCAGGTGAACCGGTCCTTGGAGACGCCACATCCCTCAGCCACGCGGGTCCCGCGATGCCGGCAGACATTGAGGAAGCCGTTCACGCCGCCTTCCGCATTGCGCACGATCAGGATCGGGGGACCGGCGAAGTCGTTGGTCATGTAGGAGCCGGGCGCAGGCAAATCGCAACTCAGTCCCATGACGAGCGGACCTGTGCGAAAGAATCGCTCCCGCTCAAGCTTTACCTGATCGGCAGAGACGTAGTCGCTCACGGGGTTGCGGAACAAATCGTCAGCCAGCGCCGTGCGCCGCCCGTCGAGTGCCGACAACAATTCCTGGCCGAGTTCGACCTGCATGGCATGGTTCATAAGCCTGCCTCTCCTGCTCGCGGCGAAACCGATAACGTATCAACCACCGCATTTGATATAATCTACCAAACAACCGTTAGACTGTCCAGGCATTATAGCCCGGAGCGCGTTTGGATGACGCGCCGACTCAACCGCGAAGGCCAAGCTCCTCGATCATGTGCCGGCGGATCAGGAATTTCTGGATCTTGCCCGTGACGGTCATCGGAAAGGAGTCCACGAAACGGATGTAGCGGGGGATTTTCTGGTGGGCGATCCGGCCGCGGCAGAAGGCGCGGATTTCCTCCTC
This sequence comes from Alphaproteobacteria bacterium, assembly GCA_017307285.1. Classification (GTDB taxonomy): domain Bacteria; phylum Pseudomonadota; class Alphaproteobacteria; order Acetobacterales; family Acetobacteraceae; genus JAFKFI01. The sequence goes on from JAFKFI010000073.1 coordinate 19,969, forward strand.
GACAAGCGTCTCACCGTCGGTCAACCGGATCCACGCACAAAGTTCTTCCCCGAATTTGTCGTCCGGCACGCCGACCACCTGAACGGTCTGCACTCTGGGATGCTGGAACAGGAAATCCTCGATCTCCCGCGGATACAGATTCTCACCGCCCCTGATCACCATGTCCTTGATCCGGCCGACAATCGCGCAATAGCCCTCGGCGTCGATCATGGCCAGGTCGCCCGTATGCAGCCACCGGGCGCTGTCGATTGTCTCCCGCGTCTTTGCATCATCGTCCCAATAGCCCAGCATCACCACGTAGCCGCGGATGCAGAGTTCGCCTTTGTCGCCGGCGGCGACCATCTTGCCGTCAAGGTCCACGACCTTGGCCTCGACATGCGGCAGCACCCTGCCGATCGTCGTGGCCCGGCGTTCCAGTGGGTCGTCGAGACGGCTCAGGAACGTGCCGGGGCTAGTTTCGGTCATTCCATAGGCGATCGCCAGATCGCGCATGTGCATCCGGTCAACCACCCGCTTCACGATCTCTATCGGACAGGGCGATCCGCCCATGATGCCTGTCCGCAGCGTCTTAAGGTCGAAGGATGCGAAGTCCGGATGATCGAGTTCGGCGATAAACATCGTCGGAACGCCGAACAGGGCGGTGCAGCGTTCGGCCTCGACCGCAGCCAGCACGGCGCCAGGATCGAATCCCTCGCCAGGGTAGATCACCGCGGCGCCATGCACCAAGCAGCCGAGGTTGCCAGCCACCATGCCAAAGCAGTGGTAGAGCGGAACCGGCAAACAGAGCCGGTCGGCTTCGGTCAACCGCAGTCCGTCAGTCAGATAGAAGGCATTGTTCAGAATGTTATGATGCGACAGCGTCGCCCCTTTCGGTGAGCCGGTCGTGCCCGACGTGAACTGGATGTTGATCGGATCGTCGCACTGCAATGTCGGAGCCAGCGCCCGCACCTGTTCATCGGTTTCCGCCGTCGCCGCCAGCGCCACTTCATCGAACGGCAGGAAGCCTGGTTCGGACGTGTCAGAGATTAGTATGGCGATCTTCAAGTGCGGCAACCGCGCGCTGTCCGCCGGCCATGCTTCATCCATGAGTTCCGGCAGTAGGGCGTGCATCATGCCGACATAGTCGCTGCTCTTGAAAGCGCGGGCAAGCACAAGGCCCCGGCATTGCGACAGGTTCAGCACGTATTCGAGTTCCGCCGCCCTGTAGGCCGGATTGATGGTGACCAGGATCACCCCCGCCTTGGCCGCGGCATATTGCGTAAGGAGCCATTCTGCATTGTTTGGCGACCAGATGCCAAGCCGGTCGCCCGGCCGAAGCCCGAGGGCCAGCAGCCCCGAGGCGACCCGATCCGCCCGCTCCCGCAACTCCGCGTAACTCCACCGGATGTCCTGGTGGCAGGCCACCATGGCGTCGCGATCGGCCCAGATATCAGCCGCGCGATCCAGCGCGGCGCCGATCGTCTCTCCACGTAGCGGTATGTCGCTGACACCGTGGACGTAGCTCAGCGCGGCGGGTTGGCAGTCATTCGGCATAACGTTCCTCCCTGGGAATTTATTGCTTGCCCCGGAAGCTTTTGCCTGCGAGGGATATGGCCACCTAGACTACCAAACGTTAGCATGACTTTGAACGTCAGACGAGGGCTTTGCCGCATTAGGACGAGCCAGGGAGCGAAATATGATACAGCCGAACGATGTGACCGAACGAAGATGCACGATGCGCGCCGCGGGCCATTGGCGCGATGTCGTGCTGACCGATTTCCTGGACCGCTGGGCGGCCGAACGCCCCGATAGCATAGCCGTCGTTGACCACAACAGCGTGACCGGGATACGTACCGAGCTGACGTTCAGCGAGTTGGCCGGACGGGTTGACCGGCTCGCCGCCGGCCTCGCCCGGCTGGGTGTCGGGCGAGGCGACGTGGTCTCGTTTCAATTGCCTAATTGGTGGCAGTTCAATGCCCTTCATCTGGCGGCGCTTCGGCTTGGCGCCGTCACCAACCCGCTGATGCCGATTTTTCGCGAACGCGAACTCGGCTTCATGCTAGGCCTCGCCGAGAGCAAGGTACTGGTGGTGCCGCGCGTGTTTCGCGGCTTCGATCATCGGGCCATGGCCGAACGGTTGCGTCCCGGCCTGCCGGCGCTACGGCATCTGCTGGTGATCGGCGGAGAGGACGAGACGTCCTTTGAAGCCCTGATGGAGACACCGGCGCCGTCCGCCCGGACGTTCCGCCCAGACCCGGATGACGTCATCCAGCTGCTTTATACCTCCGGCACCACCGGCGAGCCAAAAGGTGCCATGCATACATCCAACACGCTGTTCAGCAACGTCATACCCTATGCCGAACGGCTCGGCCTGACCGCGGCGGATCCGGTGCTGATGGCCTCGCCGATGGCGCACCAGACCGGCTTCATGTACGGCTTGATGATGGCGATGTGGCTCGGCGCCAAGAATGTCCTACAGGATGTCTGGAGCGCCGAACGCGCGGCCGACATCATCGCCGCCGAGGGCGTCGCCTTTACCATGGCATCGACGCCGTTCCTCAGCGATCTGGTCGAGGTCGCGGAACGCCGGCCCGAGGCATTCCGCCGCTTCCGCATTTTCCTGGCAGGCGGCGCACCGATCCCGCGCGTACTGGCCCGGCACGCCGCCGAGGCGCTCGGCTGCGCGATCGTCTCCGGCTGGGGCATGACGGAGAATGGCGCCATGGCGATCGGCAAGCTGGACGATCCGCCGGAAAAAATATTCGAAACCGACGGCTGCCCGCTGCCCGGGATGGAGCTTCGGGTCGTCGATGCGGACTGGAAGGCGTTGCCCAGCGGCGAGGAGGGCCAGTTGCAGGCCCGCGGATGCAGCAATTTCGTCGGTTATCTAAAGCGCCCCGAACTGAACAACACCGACGCGGACGGCTGGTTCGATACGGGCGATCTGGCTCGCCTCGATGCCGACGGTTATGTCCGCATTACCGGCCGCGCAAAGGACATCATCATCCGAGGCGGCGAGAATGTTCCGGTGGTCGAGATCGAGCAGGTTCTCTACCGCCATCCTGCGGTGCAGGAGGTTGCTATCGTCGCCATGCCGGACCCGCGGCTTGGGGAGCGCTGCTGCGCCTTCGTGGTGACGCGTGAGGGCGAACACTTCGACATGGGCGAGATGCGACGCTTCCTGGAAGAGCAAGGGATGGCGCGGCATTACATGCCGGAGCGGCTGGAGATCGTTCCGGAACTGCCCAAGACGCCGAGCGGCAAGATTCAGAAATTCCGGTTGCGCGATGCAGCCCGGACGTTTGCCGGCAATGCCTGACATGCCCGACGGAAATAGACCATGGCCGGGTCTCAAACGGGCCCTGTCATGGTCCATCCTTTGCGCCGCCGCGAGCCACCAAGGTCAACGGCCGCCTCTTCTGGCGCTTGAGGGCTGCATCGCTGACGGCCAAGCTTTTGAAAGATCACTCCTGTCCGGTCGATAACTGAACACCGGGGTGTCCATTTAACCGGAGTTGAGCAAGACTGGGGCAATGTTTGAAGCGGACCCTGGAGATCGGCTCTTACCAGACAGTGTGGGCGATCCTTCATCGCCTGCGGTCTGTACTGATTCGCCCCGATCGGGAGCGCCTTTGCGGGAAGGTGGAGGTGGACGAAACCTACATTGGAGGCAAAGAATCTGGCCTTTCGGGAGGCCGTGCCAAAGGGAAGAAGATCCTGACGTGTATCGCGATCGAGATCCTGGAGCCGAAGGGATTCGGGCGCTGTCGAATGGCGCCCGTGGCGGATGCCTCCTCAGAATCGCTTCACTCCTTCGTGGTGGATAACATCGAGCCGGGCGCGACGGTCATCACCGATGCATGGCAGGGTTACCGGTGGCTGGAGAAGAATGGGTACATCCATGACCGCCGTAGCCAGCGGGCCGCATCTGCGCGAGGCGAGGACCTTGGAGAACTTCTGCCAGGCGTGCATCGAATAGCGTCCCTTGCAAAACGATGGCTGCTGGGCACCCACCAGGGAGCGGTGGATTCCGCACACTTGCCCAGCTACCTGGACGAGTTCGTGTTCCGCTTCAACCGCCGCCGCTCACGTAGCAGAGGGATGCTGTTCTACCGGGTCCTGGAGCTTGCTGTCGCGCATGGACCGGTTCGTTACCAAGACCTTGTTATGAGCCAGAGCCCAAAGGCTGTTCCTCCCAAGCCGCCGAGACAACGCGGACATCCGCCCAGCTTGGCGCGACCTTCGCCGAGCCGCCCGTGGAGGCAAATCCCTAACTCCGGTTAAATGGACACCCCGGACTGAACAAATGCGATTGGTTATGGTCCATGACGGGATCGAAACCGTAGGCCGCTCCCAAAGCCGTAGATGCTATCGGCCCTCTTCGAATACTGTCACCGAAAACACCTGCATCAATGTGTAATGCGATGCCTGCAGCTTCAGCCGCTTCCGCACGATGGCGACCTGGACGTAGACCGACACGGCGATCCAGATCTGCGACTTCCCGGCGTTCTCCACCGTGGCGCGCGACGATCCGCCCAAATGTGCTCCAAGGCAGGCAATCCATCAGCTGAGAGAACAGCGTCTGTTCGACATTCATCGGCGGGCCCTCCCCGGACGAGGTTCGGGACGGGAGAAACCGCCCGACTTCAAATCGACACCACCCGACATTGCCGAAAAATCCGCCTCGATCACGGGGTTACACACAATTCGTTCGGATTCCTTCGGACAGAAGTGATAGCCGACAATCGGTGGATCACGCTGTTCCTACCGCAGGCTACCGGAAATCGGTGACGCGGCAGCGGTAATCTCGCACAAATCCTTCGCCAATCGGGTCGCGGCCGACGCCGTGTATTGATTGGCAAACATCGTCGCGGTGCAGGCCAGGACCGGAATGCCGCCTTCGTCGAAGATCGGCGCGGAAATCGAAACGGTTCCGGATGCGTAGTCACCATTATCCACCGCCCAGCCTCGCTGTCGCGCCTCCCGAATATCTTGCATAAACGCATCGAAGGATACCGGGCGGTTCCAGCGTACTTCGCGGAAGTGGCGTTCAAGATCGCTGTCATCGAGACCGGCGAACGCCGCCATCGCCCGTCCGCTGGCGCCCACCAGAAGCGGCAGCCTCTGACCGATACTCATCTGGATGCGGGTCTGCTTGGGGCTTGGGGTGAGCAGGATAAGCAGCATTCGGGCCTCGGAAACGCGCCGCCATAGCGAAACGGTGACCCCGTGCTCTTGTGCAATCTGCTGCATGGCGGGCCGGATGACGCCAACATCGCCGCCGGTGATCGCCGCGCTCCGGGCGATGTCCAGAACGCCGTAACCAATCCGATAGGTCTTCGACGTCCGCTCGAACAGGACGAACTTCTCGGCAACGAGCGTCTGAAGGATATTGAAGCATGTGCTGGGGTTGAGCCCCAGATCACGCGCGACTTGGGTCAGGCGGATCGATGTCCCGGCGCCGGCGAGGTAACGAAGGATCAGGATACAGTTTATGACGGCGCCGACCGGCTTGCCGGCCGCAAGGTCGCCGCCCCTGCCCGCACTCGCTTCCGCCGGTGGCGAAGACTCGACCATATCACCGTACCTCGATGGGGCGGGGTAAGCATGCCGCGCACCACGGAGTTCGGGTGGCAGTAGCACGCAGTATGCCGTATCCTCGTCTCCGGCGGCGTCGTTCAACGTTCAGGTCGCCCCGGACCGCCTGTATTATTAGCGGTGGCCTTGCCACGTACAGGAGGACGTCTCCGCGGGGCGCACTTCGCGCCGGATCAGAAAATCTGTACTTCTGGCGAACAACGTCAATCGAAAACAAGTTCAATTGTCCTGAATGGCGTATTTCAATTCCTCCTGGAGGTTCACGAATACGCCCGAGTCTTCGATTTTGGTGCGATACTGCTTCAATGGTTCCTCCGCCAGCCCGACCGCGGCACCGGTGCGCATGTCCCACTGCCAAAGATGTTGCAGGCAGGTAATAAGTTTGCCATCGCAGGTGCCGAACGCAAGTTGGGCTTCCATGTGCGGGCAATTGGGTGGGTAAGCCCAGAACCCTTCGGCATTCCGTGCGATCAGGACGGTGATGCCATCTACCTCGAACTCCTGCATGTCATTCTCAAGGATGCTCTCGGTATCGCAGACGCGTTTCCAGTTCATCGCCCGACCCTCACTTTCTTTCAGCCACCTCTACGAATCGCCGGACCGACCGACGGCAGCCAAAAACGCTTGACAGCGATAAACGTGCCCTGCAAGGTTTTTCTCAGATAAGAATACTATTCTCTGGGGAGAATGCAATGCATCAAGCCGCCGGACAAGCCCTCGATTTCGATCTGACCGATCCGGCGGTGAAGGCGAATCCCTATCCGGTGTTGGCCCGGCTTCGGGAAAGCCAGCCTATCTACTGGAGTACCGCATTGAAGGGGTGGGTGCTCACGCGGCATGCCGATGTGAAGCACGTGCTGGTCCAGCCACGGCAATTCTCCAGCGTCAGGATCCAGCCGTTCCTCGATCACATGCGCGCCCGCGGATTGGATGCGCTGGCCGAGGTCGGTGAATCGGTCACCAAATGGGTGGTGTTCACCGATCCTCCGTACCACACGAAATTGCGGCCGGTGCTCAATCAGGCGTTCCTCCCCGCCATCGCGGGGATGGGGCCGTTCATTCGCGAAACGGTTGACACGCTCCTCGCAAAGATCAGCGACCGCGACCGGTTCGACCTGATGGAGGATTTCGCCGTTCCGCTTCCCACGATGGTGATCGTTCGCATGTTCGGATTGCCGTCCGGGGACGCGATCCGGATCAAGCATTGGTCGGACGAACTGGCGTCGTTCATCGCCGGCTCGCGCCTCGATCCGCAAAAGGCGGAACGTTCGACGCATGCCATCCGCGCCATGCGCGATTATTTCACCGAGGCCGTGCGCCAACGCGCGCGTCACCGCGGCGAGGACGTGATCTCGCGCATGATCACGTTCGGCGAAAAGGCGGCCGTCCCGTTCACCGAGGAAGAATACGTGCAGACCTGCACGCTGCTGATCTTCGCGGGCCATGAGACGACAACCGATCTGATCGGCAACGGGATTTACCATCTACTGCGCAATCCGGAACAGCTCGCGCTGTTGCGCGAAAATCCCGAACGGATCGACGGCGCGATCGAGGAGCTGCTGCGATACGACAATCCGGCCGCTTGCCTGGTGCGGGTCACGCTGGAGGACACTGCGATCGGCGGCCAGGCGATCCGCAAGGGTGAGCGCGTCTTCTGCATGGTGCTGGCCGCGAATCACGACTCCGCCGTGTTCGCCGATGCCGAGACGCTGGATCTGACCCGTAAGGCGCGTGGTTCGCTCTCCTTCGGTTTCGGACTGCATGTGTGCCTCGGGGCGCCGCTCGCCCGGCTCGAAGGCCGGATCGCCATTCCCGCGCTCCTTGCTCGCTTCCCCAACCTGAAAATCGCCACCGAGGATCTGATCTGGCGGGACGCGTATGTCGTGCGCGGGATCACCTCGCTGCCGGTGATCGCGGGGGCTCGGGCGGCCGTCTAAGGCGCGGCGGCCGGGACGCTGTGGATACCGATTTTCGACCGGCTGAATCCGTGGCGGCTCGGGGACTTGCCGGTGATCCAATGGAAACGCGAAGGATTGAGGGTGATGGCGGGACGGCTGGGCGGGAAAGTGGCGCTGGTTATGGGGGCCGGGTCAAGCGGCCCCGGCTGGGGGAATGGAAAGGCCGTGGCGGCCCTGTTCGCCGCGGAGGGGGCGAGGGTGTTCGCCGTGGACCGTGACCTCGCTGCGGTAGCGCTGACGAGGGAGAAAATCCGCCATGCGGGGGGTGTCTGCTCAGATGCGATTGCCGACGTCTCGCAATCCGCCGAGGTCGCCGACGTGGTCTCGCGGTGCGTCGCCGAATTCGGCCGCATCGACATCCTACACAACAATGTCGGCATCGTCGCACCGGGAAGCGTGACGCGGGTGAAAGAGGAAGACTGGGAAAAACTGTTCGCAGTGAATGCGCGCGGCCAGATGCTGGCGTGCCGCCACGTCATCCCGCACATGGTCGAACAGGGCGGCGGTGTCATCATAAATGTCTCGACGATCGCATCGGTTCGCCATCTCGGCTTCTCCTACAGCGCCTATGATGCCAGCAAGGCCGCGGTCAACGCGATGACCCGCGGGATCGCGGTGGATTTCGGTCCGAAGGGCATTCGGGCGAACGTCATCCTGGTTGGCATGATGGACACGCCCCTCGCACGCGGCGGGATCGAGGCGGCCGGGCGCGCGGTTGACGACGTTTACACCAGCTACACGAAATCGATTCCGCTACGGCGGATGGGGACGGCGCACGATGTCGCGCGGCTGGCGCTGTTTCTTGCCGGCGACGACTCCGCTTACATCACCGGCGCGGAAATTCCCGTCGATGGAGGCCTTATCGCGCGGAGCCTATGACCGATGGGCACGGCGACCGATGACGGCTTGAACGAACGGCCAGGATGACGAACGCATGATACCCAGGGAATTGTTCGGCGAGGAACACGAAATATTTCGACACACCGTCCGCCGCTTCGTCGAGCAGGAGGTCTCGCCGCATCACGCGGCATGGGAGGACAGCGGCGTGGTGCCGCGATCGGCGTGGCTCAAGGCCGGCGAAGCTGGACTGCTGTGCTGCGCCATCCCGGCGGAATATGGCGGAATGGGGGGCGACTTCCTGCACAGCACCGTGGTGATCGAGGAACTCGCCCGCGCGGGAGCAACCGGCCCCGCCTTCTCGTTGCACTCGGATATCGTCGCTCCGTACATATTTCACTACGGTACCGAGGCGCAAAAGCGAAAATGGCTGCCCCCGATGGCGACCGGCGAGGCGCTCGCGGCGATCGCCATGACGGAACCGTCGGGCGGCAGCGACCTACAGGGAATACGCACCGTCGCGAGGCGGGACGGCGACGATTTCGTGATCAGCGGCCAGAAAGTGTTCATCACCAACGCGCAGGGCGCCGACGTCATCGTTGTCGCCTGCAAGACGGACCTCGCCGCGCGGGCCAAGGGCATCAGCCTCTTTCTCGTCGAGAAGGATCGGCCGGGCCTCGGCCTCGGCCGGCTGCTAAAGAAAGTCGGCTGCAAGGCGATGGATACATCGGAGCTGTTCTTCGACCAGGTGCGCGTGCCGATGGCCAATCTTCTGGGTGAGGAGAACCGGGGCTTTTACCAACTCATGTCCGAACTGGCGCAGGAGCGGCTGATACAGGCGGTCCGGGCCACCGCCACGGCGGAAGCGGCATTGCAGTGGACCATCGACTACGTCTCGCAGCGTGAGGCGTTCGGCCGAACCATCGGGGACTTTCAGAACACCCAGTTCACGCTGGCCGAGGTCCATGCGGAGATCGCGCTCTGCCGGGCGTACGTGGATCGGTGTGTCGCCTTGCACCTGAACCAGGGCCTCGACGCCGTCGATGCGGCCGTGGCGAAGATGACCTGCACCGAGATGCAGGGCCGGATACTCGACCGCTGTCTGCAACTCTTCGGGGGCTGGGGATACATGTGGGAACTTCCGATCGCCCGGGCCTTCGCGGATGCGCGCATGGCGCGCATCGCCGGCGGTTCCATCGAGGTGATGAAGCATATCATCGGTAGAAACATCATGGGCAAGGCGTAATAGCCACCGCGGGTGAAGACACAAGAATTGTCGTAAGCAACAAAAAAGGGAGGAGCGGAAATGTCGATCGACGGTACCGGCCTGGTGCAGATGGGGGCGGCGGTCCGGCGCAACGCCCTGGCCTATCCCGACCGGATCGCTTATGTGTTCGGCGATGTCCGGCTGACCTGGCCCGAGGTCGATGCACTCACGGACCGGCTGGCGCACCGTTTCGCTGCGGATGGTGTCGGCCCGCGCGATCACGTCGCGATCCTGGGCCACAACAGCCACTTCTTCCCGCTGGTCGAATTCGCCGTGTTCAAGCTCGGGGCCGCGGCGCTGATCTTGAACCCGGCGCTGAAGGATCGCAGCCTCGCCGGACAGATCAACCATGCTGACGCCAAGGTCGTCGTGACCGGAGACCATCTGCAACCACATATCGAGGCGATCCGCGGCAGTCTCGGTGCGGAACTGTACTATACCTGGGACATCGCAGACGAAACGCCGGAAACCCTCAACCTGGCGCGGCCGCTCGCGCGTGACGAGCCGTATGAGCCGTTTCCCATCGCCGCGGTGCGGCCTGAGGACATCGCCACCATCATCTTTTCGTCGGGCACGACAGGCGTTCCAAAGGGCGCGATCAACACCTACTGGAACTGTTGTGCGAAGGCGATCTCCATGGCGCTCGACGAACAATATCAGCGCAACGAAATCGGGCTTCTGGTCACGCCGATCTGCATGGGCGGCACGCAACTTATGAGCCTTTGGCCCTACGCGCTCCTCGGCATGACGGCGATCATCGCGCCGGGCTTCAATCCCGGCGATGTGCTGGCGCTGATCGAGCGCGAGCGCGTCAACGCAATGTTCTGTGTGCCGACGATGATCAACGCGCTGAGCCAACACCCGGATTTCCACACGCGTGAGCTCTCCTGCCTGCGCCGGATCGTCTCGGCGGGCTCCACCCTGCCGATCGAGGTGTTCCAGCGCGTCAAGCAGCGCGGCATCGACGTGCTCGAACTCTACGGCACCTCGGAAACCGGGGGCGGCATCGCCATGCCGTGCGAGCAGAAGCCGCTCAACCCGAAAAGCGTTGGCCGGCCGATGGTGGGCTTCGAGGCACGCGTGGTGGACGATGCCGGCCGGGACGTGCCGGACAACGAACCCGGCGAGATCGTGATGCGCGGCGACTGCGTCGCCGTCGGCTACTACAAGCAGCCCGAGATCCAAGCGGATACCTACCGCAACGGCTGGTTCCACACGGGCGACATCGGCAGGCGCGACGATGCAGGCTACTACTATCTGATGGATCGCAAGAAGGACCTCATCATCACCGGCGGACTGAACGTGTATCCCGCCGAGGTCGAGCAGGTTCTGTACGAGTTCAACGAGGTGTACGAGTGCGCCGTGGTGGGGCTACCGCATGATCACTGGGGAGAGGCGGTCACCGCCTTCGTCGTGCTGCGCGAGGACGCCGAGGCGACCGGGGAGGCGATTCGCGCGCGCCTTCACGACACGCTCGCCGACTATCAAGTTCCCAAGGCCGTCGTCATCGTCGAAGCCTTGCCGAAGACTATCTTCGGCAAGCTGTACAAAATCCAATTGAGGAACGATCATGCGGGGCATTACAGCAAAGTATGACCGCGGACCACCGGCCGCCGTGATGTCACCCGCGCGCGGGCGACAAGCTAACGAATAATACGAAAGGAAGGAAACGCGCATGACGGAGCGCACATTACGAGGCAAGACGGCGATCGCCGGGATCGGCGAGACCCCCTACTACAAGCACGGCCAGTCGCCGCATGACGAGTTCAAGCTGGCGCTGATCGCGGTTCTGGAGGCGTGCAAGGACGCCGGCGTGGACCCGAGGGACGTCGACGGTTTCGCCTCCTACGGCGGCGACCGTTCGGAGGCGACGCGGCTGGCGGCGGCGCTCGGCATCAAGGAGCTGCGCTTCTCCAACATGCACTGGGGCGGCGGCGGCGGCGGCGTCTGCGCCGCGGTGGCCAATGCCTCGGCGGCGGTGCACTCGGGCATAGCGGACTGCGTCATTGCCTTCCGCTCCCTCGCACAGGGGCAGTTCCGGCGCTACGGCCGTGGCGCGGTGGCGGTCGCGGCCATGGGGGAGGACGCTTTCGGGGCTCCCTACGGGCTGATGTCGCCCGCCCAACGCTTCGCCATGAAGATCACCCGCTTCATGACGGACCATGGCATCCGGCATGAGGCGCTGCGCGCCATCGCCATGGCATCGTATCACCATGCGCAGACCAACCCGCGCGCAGTGATGCGCGGGCGCCCCCTGGACGAGGCGAAGTACGACGCCTCCCGCTGGATCGTCGAACCGTTCCACAGGCTTTTCGACTGCTGCATGGAAAACGACTGTGCGGCCGCCGTTCTGGTGGTGCCGGCCGGCCGCGCCAAGGATCTCGGGCAGCGGCCCGCCTACGTGCTGGGCGGCGCGCAGGGCGGCCATCACCGCAGCGCGGCACCTGTCCATAACGCTCCGCTGTATGCCTCGTCCCACTTCACCACCGTGGCGCGCAACCTGTACGACATGGCAAAGCTCGGGCCCAAGGACATGGACGTGGTCCAGGCCTACGAGAACTTCACCGGCGGCGTGATGATGTCGCTGGTCGAGCACGGACTGGTGAAACCGGAGGAGGCGAACGAGTTCATGATCCCCTCCAACCTGTATGCGCCATCGGGCCGCATGCCGCTGAACACCAGCGGAGGCAACCTGGCGGAGTGCTACATGCACGGCCTCGAACTGGTGATCGAGGGCGTGCGCCAGCTTCGCGGAACCGCATGCAACCAGGTGCCGGGGGCAAAAACCGTCCTTGTCATCGGCGGGCCAATGGTGACGCCGGTCAGCAACCTGATTCTTGGCACGGAGGACACGCTGTGAGCACCACGACGTCCCGCGCCCTGCCCGCCGGACTGCCGGCGCCGGGCGAAGAAAGCATGACGAAGCCCTACTGGGACGGCACGCGGAAGAACCGTCTGATTGTCCAGCGCTGTCGCGGTTGCGGGCACTGGCAATGGGGCCCCGAATGGATCTGCCACCGCTGCCACGCCTTCGACCTCGCCTGGGAGGAGGTCGCGCCGCGCGGGCGGATTTACAGTTGGGAGCGGCCGCACCATCCGGTCCACCCCGCGTTGCAAGGCCATCCGCCATACGTGATCGTTCTGGTCGAACTGCCGCACGCGGACAACATCCGCGTGATCGGCAACCTGCTGGGCGACCCGCTGCAGGAGGTGAAAATCGGCACTGCGGTGGAGGCGGTGTTCGAACCGCACGATGAGGCGGACCGGCCCTACACCCTGGTGCAATGGCGCATCGCCGTTTGAACGATAAGCTGAAACCAACACACCCGGGCGGCGATGCGGCGCCCGGGTACCGCCTCAAGGGAACGTGCCCAGACGCGCGCGGCAATGGAGGAAACGCAATGGCCATCAATTACCAGCAACTGAAATCTCGCAAATTCGCCGAGGTCACACAGGCCTACACGATCAAGGACACCATCCTCTACGCACTCGGGCTGGGGTTGGGCCAGGATCCGATGGACGCGCGGCAACTGCGCCACGTCTATGAAGAGGGGATCGTTCCTTTGCCGACCAGGGGCGTGGTCCTCGCTACCCCCGGCTTCTGGCTCAAGGATCCGGATGTAGGCGTGGACTGGCCGAAAGTGCTGCACGGCGAGCAGGGTCTGACCATCCACCGCCCGCTGCCGCCCGCGGGCGAAGTCATCGGCCGGCTGCGGAACGACGAGATCATCGACAAGGGCGCCGGACGCGGCGCGCTGCTCTACTCGACGCGCGAAGTAGTGGACGCCACGACCGGCGAGACCTACTGCACGCTTACCAGCACAACGTTCCTGCGCGGGGACGGTGGATTCGGCGGTCCGAGCGGCCCGGTGCGCGAACCGCATTCGATGCCGCCGGGCGCGCCGGACGCCAGCTTCGACTGGACGACGGGGCGTCATCAGGCCCTGCTGTATCGTCTGAACGGCGACTGGAACCCCGTGCATGCCGATCCTAAGGTCGCGGCACAGGGTGGCTTCCAGCAGCCGATCCTGCACGGCCTGTGCTCCTACGGCGTGGCTGCCTGGTCGGTGGCGAACCTGCTCTGCGAGGGCCATCCGGAGCGCCTTCGGCGCTTCGACCTGCGCTTCACCTCCCCGGTCTATCCCGGGGAAACGCTGCGCACCGAGATCTGGCGGCAAGGCGACGGCAAGGCGGCATTCCGCACCCGTGCCGTCGCGCGTGACGTCATCGTGCTGAACAACGGCCACGCCGAAGTCCTGCCCGAAACGGCAAAGAAATAACGCCACCCGTTCTTATCGACGCGCGCCAGGCCGACCGGGGGCGCGCTGTATATCGAGGCATCGAGCGCCTTAATTCCTAGACAGTCTAACAGACGTTTGATAGATACAGCGAACGGTCGCGCGCCTAAATTGCGCCCAAAAGGGGAGAATAGCCGATGCCGAGTATAACGCGCCGAGCCGCTTTGGCCGGCCTTACCGCCGCGCCGCTTGCAAGGCCCGCCATTATTCATGCGCAATCCACATCCAAGCCCGTGAAGATCGGCCTTTTGAGCGACATGGGCGGCCCATACCGCGATGTCGGCGGCCCGGGCAACAAGGTTGCCGCGCAACTGGCGATCGACGATTTCGGTGGCTCGGTGCTCGGCCGCCCCATCGAAATCCTTCAGGCCGATTGTCAGAACAAGCCCGATATAGCCGGCGCCATCGCCCGCGAATGGGTGGACAACGGTGAGGTCGACGTTCTGGCCGACGGCGCTGCATCGTCCTCCAGCCTCGCCGTCCTTCAGGTTGCGCGCGAAAAGAACCGTATCTATCTGGCGACCGGCCCGGCGTCGTCGGACTTTACCGGTAAGCAGTGCTCGCCCGTCAGCCTGCATTTTTCCTACGACACTTATGCCTTGGCGCACGGCACCGGTGGCATGATGACGAAATCGGGCGGTGACAGTTGGTTCTTCATCACCGCCGACTATGCTTTCGGATATGCTCTCGAACGCGACACGGGCGCCGCCGTTCAGGCCGCCGGAGGCAAGGTCCTGGGGGCGGTCCGCGCGCCTCTCGGCACGGCGGATTTCTCCAGCTACCTGATCCAGGCCAAGGCATCGGGGGCGAAGGTGATCGGCTTTGCCAACGCCGGAACAGACCTGCAAAACTGCATCAAGCAGGCCGCCGAATTCGGCCTGACGCAAGGCGGCACGCGCATGGCTACGCTGCTGATGTTCATCACCGACGTGGTTTCGCTGGGACAGAAAACCTGCTCGGGGCTTAGCTTCACCGACTCGTTCTATTGGGGCATGACGGACGCCACGCGCGCCTGGTCGAAGCGCTATATGACGCACATGAGCACTCCGCCCGGCATGCTGCACGCCGGCAACTACTGCGCGGCGCAGCACTGGCTGAAGGCGGTCAAGGCCGCCGGCAGCACGGACCCGGCGCCGGTGATGGCGAAGATGAAAGCGACGCCAATCAACGACTTCTACAACAAGAACGTGCAGGTTCGCGAGGATGGCCGGGTCATGCACGTTATGTACTTATGGGAAGTCAAGCCCGCAGCCGAGGCGAAGCATGAATTCGATCTCTGCAATCTGGTCGCGACCATCCCGCCCGATCAGGCTTGGCGTCCACTGAATGAAGGCGGCTGCCCGATGGTCAAGATATAGGTCGGGACCGTCAGGGCGTCGGCCAATCGTGGCCGGCCGAAGTTGAAGGTCTCCGGTCAGACAGACATCGAAAATGCGTTTGATTTATTCATTTCCGCGATAGATTGCCGCAACTGGCAACCTCTCCTGCAGTCAGGCGGTGCGCTTTAGTTCCGCCGCCAACTCTGGCAACGCGGTGAACAGATCGGCCACCAAGCCGTAGTCAGCAACCTGGAAGATGGGTGCTTCCTCGTCTTTGTTGATCGCGACGATCACCTTGCTGTCTTTCATGCCAGCGAGGTGCTGGATGGCACCCGAGATGCGGACGGCGGCGCGGGAGGGGCACACTGCGGCGCCCAGCATATCCGCGATCGGTTCTATGAGCGTAAAATTCTGGCCACTCTGCATGCCACGGCCGCCGGAAATCGCCACGCGCGCCGCCGTCAGTTTGGGGCGCTCGCTTTTGGAGAGCGCGGCAGAGACAAAGCGGGAGACCGAGGGGCTATTAGTCAGTGTCATCGGTTCGGAGGCGTCACTACCGCCTTCGGCCGGCACCGGGTCGAAACTGGCCGCCCTACCGTGATGACCTTTATCGGATCCGCCGATCTTACGGTGGCCAGCCCATTGCCGGCATAGATCGGACGGACAAAGGTAACGGCATCAACCACGTCGGCGATGTCGCTGATCGGCTGCACGCCCAGTAAAACGGCGGCGCGCGGCAGTTTGCCCGCCTTCCGCCCTAGCGGCGAAAAAAAAAGGCACGTGCTCTTCGGTCTGAACCCTTGACTCGGAGCAAGGCGCAGCGCGACTGTCCGCTATAAGACAAACGTTTGGTAGGGAGAGAGACATGCCGAAAACGCCCATATCCGCAGATTCGCACATAACGGAACCGCCGAACTGCTACATCGACTTCATCGATCCGAAATATCGTCAGCGCGCGCCGCACATGAAGCGCATCGAGGGGCGCGGCGACGTGTTCATCATCGAGGGGCTCGACAGCCCGATCCCGATGGATCTGGTGGCCGCGGCCGGCAAGGATCCGAAGGATCTCTCCGCGCACGGCGCCTTGTTCGACGAATTGTGGCGCAGCGGCTGGGACGCGAAATTCCGCGCCGCCGACCAGGAGAAGGATGGCATCGGCGCCGAGCTGATTTATCCCACCGTCGGCATGATGCTCTGCAATCACCCCGACCCTGACTAGAAGAAGGCCTGTTTCGAGGCTTATAATCGCTGGTTGCAGGAATACTGCGCCGAAGCACCCACGCGGCTCTATGGACTCGCCCAGGTCTCGATGCGGACGCCAGAGGACGGCGCGCAGGAGATCAGGCAGGCGAAGGAGATGGGATTCCGCGGCGTGATGATGCCGGGCAACCCTGGGGTGGAGGACTACAACTCTTCGGTCTACGACAGGGTTTTCGCGACCGCAGTCGAATGCGACATGCCGCTCTCGTTTCATATCCTAACCGGCAATTCGGATCATCTGAGGGTTCCGATCCGCGGTCCGCGCATCAACGGATTTCTGACCATCCTCCGCGGCTGCCAGGACGTCATGGGCACCTTCATCTTCGGCGGCGTGTTCGACCGCCATCCCGATCTGAAGGTCATCTGCGTCGAGGCGGACGCCGGCTGGGTGCCGCATTACATGTACCGCATGGATCATGCGTACAAACGGCACCGTTACTGGATGAAGGCTCCGCCGCTGAAGCGGCTGCCGAGCGAGTACTTCCGGGACAACATATACGTGACGTTCGAGGATGACTGGGTCGCCTTCCAGATGAAGGATATGTGCAACGTCCGACGTCTGATGTGGGCGAACGACTTCCCGCACTCGGACTCGACCTGGCCGCTATCGCAGGCGATGCTCGAGGAGCACACGAAGAACCTCACCGAGCAAGAGAGAGACTGGATCTGCCACGACAATCTCGCCGAGCTCTACAAGATCACCATCTGAGGCGACGCGGTTCGGGACCGGCGCCTGAAGGCGTCGCACCGGCTCGATCCGAACGGCGACCGGCTGAGCAAGCGATCAAGAGGCAATTCCCATGGAATACGACCTGAAGGTTGCCGGTGGATTCATCGTGGATGGCACCGGCGCGCCAGGCTATGCCGGCGATGTCGGTGTTCGCGACGGGAAGGTCGTCGCGCTCGGCAGCGCGCCGGGCGAGGCCAGGACCGTGATAGACGCCGCCGGGCAGGTCGTGGCGCCCGGCGTGGTCGATATCCATACGCACTACGACGCGCAGATCCTGTGGGACAGCAAGCTGTCGATCTCGCCCTGGCACGGCGTCACCACGGTAGTGATCGGCAATTGCGGCTTCGGTCTCGCGCCGACACGCCGCGAGCACCGCGGGCTCATCCTGCGGACGCTCGAAAATGTGGAGGGAATGAGCGTCAAGGCGCTCGAAGCGGGCCTCGGCGAAGAATGGGGGTTCGAGACCTTCCCGCAATATCTCGACACGGTTGAGCGGCGCGGCGCACTGATCAACGTGGCGGTCCTGCTGGGTCACACGCCGCTGCGCCTGTCGGTCATGGGTCCGGACGCGACGGAGCGAGCCGCCCGGTCGGACGAGGTGCAGGTTATGAAGAACACCATGCGGGAAGCGGTCGAAGCGGGAGCGCTTGGTTTCGCCACCTCGAAGTCACGGACTCATGTCGGCTACGAAGGCCGGCCGGTCCCGAGCCGGTTAGCGGAGTTCAGCGAGGTCCTGGCGATCGCCTCGGCACTCGGCGAGTTCGGCGACGGGATGATCCAGGCAACGGTCGGCAAGGAACTTTCATTCGGCGAGTTCGCCGAACTCAATCGGATGACCGGTCGAAACGTGAGCTGGACGGCGCTGCTCGGCGGTGGCGGCGTGCTTAACGTCGGCTCTGTCGCCGAGCAACTCGCGCGCTCGAACGAGTTGCAGGCGAAGGGCCACGCCGTGTTCCCGCAGGTCACCGGCCGGCCGCTCAACTTCGAGTTCCGGTTCGACCAGCCGTTCCTGTTCCAGACCATGTCGATCTTCGCTCCGGTCAACAAGGCCGACGCGGCCGGCAAGCGTGAGCTCTACGCCGATGCCGATTTCCGGGAGCGCTTCCGCCAGGCGCTACGCGGGCCGATGCTCGCGTCCTGGGGAAAATCGGTGATCGCCTATTGTCCGACCGATCCGTCACTTAACGAACGGCTCCTCCAGGAGGTCGCGACGGAACGCGGATGCAACGCGGTCGACCTCGCGCTCGATCTCTCGCTCGCGAGCGATCTGCGAGCGCGGTTCCGTGTGCCCGTCGCGAACGCGGACGAGGACGAGGTGGCGACATTGCTGCGCGATCCCAGAACGGTACTCGGGCTTTCGGATGCAGGAGCCCACGCGAGCCAGCTCTGTGACGCCTGTTTCTCCACACATCTGCTCGGACACTGGATGAGGGACAAGAAGGTGCTGTCGCTGGAAGAGGCGGTGCGCATGCTGACTTCCCGGCCAGCGGAGGTGTTCGGCATCAAGGATCGCGGGCGCCTGGCCGTGGGATTGCCCGCCGACATCCTGGTGTTCGATGCAGAAACCGTCGGCGCAAGTCCCCTGCGCAGAGTGCACGACCTTCCCGGCGGCGAAGACCGGCTGGTCTCGGACGCTTCGGGCATTGCGGCTGTCGTCGTCAACGGCGCCCTGATCCGACGAAATGGCTTCGATGTGCTGGATACCAATGAGCGGCTACCTGGCCGCCTATTGCGGAACGGAGCCGCGACATAGTCATTAGTGTGTGATGGTGGCCCGCCACGGCCCGAGTTCAAACCGGAGAGCAAACCATGGAAGCAACCGCTCTGCAGTCCCGGCCCCGCCCGGCCGCGGCCCTCGGCCTCCACTTCGATGCCATCATCATCGGCGCCGGGATCTCCGGCCTGTTCCAGCTCCACTGCCTGCGCGACCGGCTCGGCATGAACGTGCGCGTGTTCGAGGCTGGCACCGGCGTCGGCGGCACCTGGTACTGGAACCGCTACCCGGGCGCCCGCTTCGACAGCGAGAGCTATTCCTACGGCTATTCGTTCAGCCAGGAACTGCTCGACGAGTGGGACTGGAGCGAGCACTTCGCCGGCCAGCCGGAGACGGAACGCTACCTCAACCACGTCGCCGACAAGTTCGACCTGCGCCGCAGCATCAGCTTCTCGTGCCGGGTGCGGGCGGCGCACTACCAGGAGGCGACCCGCTCCTGGACCGTGACGCTGGAGGATGGCTCGCAGCACACCTGCCGCTTCCTGGTCACCGCGGTCGGCCCGCTCTCGGCGCCCACTTACCCACGGGTCGAGGGAATAGAGAGCTTCCGCGGCGAGGCGTACCACACCGGGCTGTGGCCGAAGCACGAGGTGACGTTCGAGGGCAAGCGTGTCGCGGTGATCGGTACCGGCGCGAGCGGAGTACAGGCGATCACCGCGATCGCCAAAACTGCGAGGACCCTGCCCGTGTTCCAGCGGCGCCCCAACTGGTGCAAGCCGTTGCAAAACCGCCCAATCTCCAGCGAGGAGATGCAACAGC
>JAFKFI010000074.1:0-102915 GCA_017307285.1 Alphaproteobacteria bacterium
GGCGCTTGCCCGCGGAACGGGAGCGCGCTGGCCGGCTGCTGTAGCCACGGGCCGGCTTCGCCAAACATGAGCTCGAGGGCTGTCCCGATCTCCCGTAGATAATCGAGACGCCGGACCTCCTCGGCGGTGAGGGTGAATCTCGGCCGCCCGCCGGTGCGCGTCAGGCCGCCTTCGTGGCCGAGCAGCCGGAGCGCCTTCTCGTCGGGGATTCCCCAGCGGTCCATGAGCGGCCAGAACGCCTTGGTGGTCACTGCCGGGGATGGGGCAGCCTGTGGCACATTGACGGGCTTGCTGGGTGCCCGTCGCGTCGGACGCGACGCCTTGCGCGGCTGGGCCGATCGGGATGGGCGGGCGGCGGTCGATTTTCTCGGCATTTGCGGGCAGGCTAGCGGAATGGCGGCGCTGCGCAAGCTCTCGTAAGAGCCGTGGCGCCGATACTTGGCTATCGGGCGAGAATAGGTCGGGAAAGAGGCAAGAACTTGCCGGCAAGGCGGCGTTCGTGACTGGCGGGGCGAGCGGCATCGGGCTCGCTCTCGGCCGGGCGTTCGCCACTTCGGGCATGAAGGTGATTCTCGCCGACATCGAGACCGACGCGCTGGCGGCGGCTGTCGGCAGCCTGCGCGATCTCGCGCCGGACGTGCGCGGCGTGGCCTGCGACGTTGCCGACCCCGCGAGCGTGGAGCGTGCGGCCGCGGCGGCGTTCGAGGCGTTCGGGCGTATCCATGTCGTTTGCAACAACGCCGGCGTCGGCGGCGGCAGCGGCATCGACGACATCTCGCTCGAAAATTGGCGATGGGTGCTCGACGTCAATTTGATGGGCGTGCTGCACGGCATAAGAAGTTTCCTGCCGCATATCCGGGCGCATGGTGAGGGCGGTCACATCGTCAACACCGCGTCGATGGCCGGGATGGTGAGCGGGCTCGGGTTCAGCCCGTATGGGGCGAGCAAGTTCGCCGTGGTCACGATGTCGGAGGGACTGGCGATGCAGCTCAAGCCGCTCGGCATTGGCGTGACCGTGCTTTGCCCCGGCTTCGTGCGCACCCGCATCAGCGAGAGCGCGCGCAACCGGCCCGCGCGCTACGGGGCGGCCCGGCGGCCCGACCCCGCGAGCCAGGCGGGCCAGCTGGCGGCCCGGCTTGCCGAGCTCGGACGCGCCGGGCTTGACCCGCGCGATGTTGCCGCCCAAGTGCTCCACGCCATTCGCGAGGACGAACTCTACGTGTTCACGCATCCGGACATGCGCGCCGAGCTGGAGGAGAGGTTCGCCGCCATCCTGTCGGCGATGGACAGGGCGGCGGCCCGCTAATGACCAAGCCCGCGCTCTCCGTCCTCGATCTCGCGCCAGTGCCGCAAGGGAGCACGCCGGGGGACGCGTTGCGCCGCTCGCTCGACCTCGCGCGCCACGTCGAGGACTGGGGCTATCGCCGCTTCTGGCTGGCCGAGCATCACAACATGATCGGCATTGCCAGCGCCGCGACCGCCGTGGTCATCGGCTACATCGCCGGGGGCACGCAAACGATCCGCGTCGGCTCGGGCGGCATCATGCTGCCCAACCATGCGCCCATGCTCATAGCCGAGCAGTTCGGCACCCTGGAATCGCTCTATCACGGCCGTATCGATCTCGGGCTCGGGCGGGCGCCCGGCACCGACCAGCGCACCTTGCGCGCGCTGCGCCGCGACCCTTCCTCCGCCGATGCTTTCCCGCAGGACGTGCTCGAATTGCAGGCGCTGCTCGGCCCGTTGCGGCCCGGCCAGACGGTGCAGGCGGTTCCTGGGACGGATCTCAACGTGCCGCTGTGGATCCTCGGGTCCAGCCTGTTCGGCGCGCAGCTTGCCGCGATGCTCGGCTTGCCCTTCGCCTTCGC
This sequence comes from Alphaproteobacteria bacterium, assembly GCA_017307285.1. Classification (GTDB taxonomy): domain Bacteria; phylum Pseudomonadota; class Alphaproteobacteria; order Acetobacterales; family Acetobacteraceae; genus JAFKFI01. The sequence continues at coordinate 1,866 of JAFKFI010000074.1, forward strand.
CTCGCATTTCGCGCCGGAGGCGCTGATGCAGGCGCTGGAAATCTACCGTGCCCGCTTCAAGCCCTCCGCGCAGCTCAAGCATCCCTATGCGATGGTCGGCTGCAATGTCGTTGCGGCGGAAACCGACGCCGAGGCGCGGCGACTGTTCACCTCGATCCAGCAGAGCTTCACCAATCTGTTCCGCGGCACGCGGGGCCAGCTGCAGCCGCCGATCGACGACATCGAGACCTATTGGTCGCCGGGCGAGAAGGCGCAGGCGATGGGCATGCTGGCCTGCTCCTTCGTCGGCTCCCCGGCCACCATCGAGCGTGATCTGGGGCGCTTCGTCGAACGCACGGGCGCCGACGAGCTGATGGTCGCCTCGGCGATCTACGACCATCCGGCGCGGCTGCGCTCGTACGAACTACTCGCCGGGATTTACGAAACTCCGTGACGTCTAATCGTCGAAATGCGTCAGTTCCGCGCCGTTATCGGCGACGAATACGGCAAGCAGGCTGGCGGGCTCCGTCGCGCTGGCATTCTCGCTGACGAGATGCTCGCTGCCGGGCGGCTCAAAGAAGCCCTCGCCCGCCTTGTAGACATGGGCCGGCCCGGTCCCCGAACTTTCCGAGCGGATGGCGCCGGAGACAACGTAGGCAAAGACGCTGCCCGCATGGTGGTGCTTGGCCGATTTTCCGCCCGGCGCATAGGTGACGAGAACGGCTGTCAGGGTCTTGCCCGGCACGTTCGGCAGCGCCTGCGCGAGCACCGGCGACACTTTCTCCGCGTTGCGTTCGCCGGCAGCGCGCGAGGTGGGGCCGGCCAGCGTGACGCAGCCGACGAGCAGCACGGCGGCGAGTTTCGTGTTCATCGGATCGTCCTCCCTTGGTTTGGATCGGCGCGATTAGTGTTCCGCGCCCGCGCGCATATGACTCGGCCGGATGCCGAGGCCCGTGCGCGTTTCATCGTTCGCTTGGATCGGGTATATCGAATTCCGAAACCGCTTCGATCCGGCGCAACGCGTCGCGCTCGTGGCTCGGATCGAGGCGGGCGACCTGGGCCGCAACGCGCTTTCGCACGGATTGCAACCGCGCATCCGGTAAGACGAGGCGCAATTGACACGGTCCTCGCCTGCGCCGCCCATCGCACATCATCCTCATTCCGAACTCCTTGGCGACGCGGAATACGAACCGTAACACGTTAGGCGTCCGACGCCGAAGCGCCCTCGGATGCCCGCCACCGATGCTTGCGCGGCTTCGGCGTGCCCTTTTGGTCTTGTCAAGCTGAGTGTATGGCTCGGTGCCTTGAAAGCGGAGTGCTGCACCCGATGCCCGTGCGATCCTCGACCGGCGACGAGCGGCCAACTCAGCTGATTGACCTGGCGCTGCAGGGCGGCGGATCGCATGGCGCCTTCACGTGGGGCGTGCTGGATCGGCTGCTCGAGGAGCCCTGGATGCGGATCGAGGCCGTCTCCGGCACCTCGGCCGGTGCCATGAACGCGGCGGTGATGGCCGACGGCCACGCCAAGGCCGGGGGCGAGGGCGCGCGCCGGGCGCTCGAAACCTTCTGGCGCAGGGTCTCCGAGGCCGCTCTGCTAAGCCCGCTGCAGCGTAGTCCGCTCGACGTGCTGCTCGGGCGTTGGACGCTCGATCACTCGCCCGCCTATATCGGCCTCGATCTTCTGGCGCGGGTCTTCTCGCCCTACGATCTGAGCTTCGGCGGATCGAACCCGCTATCGCAGGTTTTGTCCGACACGGTCGATTTCGCCCGCCTCGCCAACGCTCCGATTAAGCTGTTCATCACGGCGACCAATGTGCGAACCGGGCGGCCGCGTGTGTTCCGCAACGCGGATTTGTCGCCCGACGTGCTACTCGCCTCGGCCTGCTTGCCAACCATGTTCCAGGCGGTGGAGATCGACGGCGATCCCTATTGGGACGGCGGCTATTCCGGCAATCCGACGATGACCCCGCTGATCCAGGAAAGCATTTCCGACGACACGATCCTGGTCGGCATCAATCCGGTGGAGCGTCCCGGCATCCCGCGCTCGGCGCGCGACATCCTCAACCGTTTGAACGAGGTGTCGTTCAACGCGGTGTTGCTGAAGGAGCTGCGGATGATGGCGCTGCTGCGCCAGGTCGCCGATCCCGGCAACGCCGAGTGCGCGCACTGGGCGAGAATGCGCATCCATCTGATCAGGAGCGACATGCTGACCGGATTGGGCTCCTCCTCGAAGCTCAACGCGGAATGGGCGTTCCTCGCCATGCTGCGCGACGAGGGGCGGCGCGCGGCGGAGGAGTTTCTCGCGACGCAGGGCGAGGATCTCGGGCGGCGCTCGACGCTCGACATCGACCGGCTGCTGCAGGGCGTCTGACACGATGGGTCTTCTCGGCGTCCTGCTCGGCCTCGCGCTGCTGGTCTGGCTGGCCTTTCGCGGCTGGAGCGTGCTGCTGCTTGCGCCGGCGGCAGCGCTGCTGGCAGCCGTCTTCGCCCGCGAGCCGCTGCTCGCGCACTGGACGCAGACCTTCATGGGCAGCGCCACGCAGTTCCTGGCGCAATTCTTCCCGCTTTTCCTGCTCGGCGCGCTATTCGGCAAGCTGATGGAGGACAGCGGATCGGTCAGGGCGATCGCAAGCTGGATGACCGAACGCCTCGGCGCGAGGCGCGCCATGCTCGCCGTGGTGCTGGCCGGCGCCCTCGTGACCTATGGCGGCGTCAGCCTGTTCGTCGCCTTCTTCGTGCTGGCCCCGATGGCCGAGGCGCTGTTCCGTGCCGCCTCCATCCCACGCCGATTAATGCCGGCGGCGATCGCCCTCGGCACCTCGACCTTCACCATGTCGGCGCTGCCAGGCACGCCGGCGATCCAGAACGCCATCCCGATGCCGTTCTTCGGCACGACCCCGTTTGCAGCACCTGGGCTCGGCATCATCGCCGCCGCCATCATGCTCGGCTTCGGGCTGTGGTGGCTCGGACGTGCCGAGGCCGCGGCACGGCGGCGCGGCGAGGGCTTCGGCAGTGCCGCGCCTGTGCCGGTCGACGCCGCCGCCGAGGACGAGATGGTGCGCGAGCGGACGACCACGGCACACACCTTCGATCCGGTGGAAATCCACAGCGCCGAACGCGCAAGGGTGCCGCCGCCCATTCTGTTAGCCGCGCTGCCTCTGGCCGTGGTCGTCGCCGTCAACCTGCTGATGTCCTTTGTTGTCCTGCCTCGCATGGACACGGCCTTCCTGGCCGAGCCGCGCTGGGGCGCGACGTCGCTCGCCGCCGTCGGCGGGGTGTGGTCGGTGGCGGTGGCGCTCGCCGCGGCAATCCTCACCTTGTTGGCCGTGGCGGGGCGGCGCCTGCCCGCCATCCGGGAGAGCATGGATGCCGGTGCGAATGCCGCCGTGCTGCCGGCATTCAGCGTGGCGAGCCTGGTCGGCTTCGGTGCCGTCGTCGCGGCGCTGCCCGCCTTTGCCCTGGTGCGCGACTGGGTGCTCGGCATCGGCGGCGGCCCCTTGGTGTCGCTCGCCGTCGCGACCAACGTCCTCTCCGCCCTGACGGGCTCGGCCTCGGGCGGGCTGACCATCGCGTTGGACGCCCTGGGCCCGACCTACATGCATCTCGCGGCGGAGCAGGGTATCGATCCGGCGCTCCTGCATCGGGTCGCAGTCATCGGTGCGGGCACATTGGACAGCCTGCCCCACAACGGCGCCGTCGTGACGCTACTCGCGGTCTGCGGGTCGACGCATGCCAAGAGCTACTTCGACATCGTCATGGTCGGCATTGTCGGAGCGCTGCTTGCTCTCGCCGTCGTCATCGTGCTGGGCGGCCTGATCGGATCGTTCTGAGCCGACCCCGCGCATCGCGACGGCGTGGTCAATCTATCCGTATCACCACCTTCCCGACATGCGCCTGTGACTGCAGATGTCGGTAGGCCTCCTTCGCCTCCGCGAACGCAGGATCAGGCTGCTGCGCATGACCGGGGTAGGGTTGATCTCGCCGCCGGTCAGCACGCCGATCAGATGCACCTGCCCGCCGATGCGTGTCGCCGCCACCGAGCGCGGCAGCGTGCCTGCACCGCCGACCTCGACAACGTGGTCCACGCCTTCGCCGCCAGTCAGCGCGAGAACCTGCTCCTGCCATTCCGGGTGCTGCTTGTAGTTCACGCCGTCGCTGGCGCCGAGATCGCGGGCGCGCGCCAGTTTCTCGTCGGACGACGATGTCGCGATCACCCGCGCGCCCGCGGCGTGCGCCAGTTGCAGCGCGAAGATCGACACGCCGCCAGTGCCGAGCACCAGCACAGTCTGGCCGCTGGCCAGCGGATGCCCGCCGAACAGCGCGTTCCATGCGGTCACGGCCGCGCAGGGCAGCGTCGCGCCCTGCTCGAAGGACAGGTGTGCAGGCACATGCACGAGTCCGTTTTGGTCGAACAGCACGTATTCCGCGAGCACGCCGTCGATCGCGCCGCCCAACGCGCTCGCGCCGTCCGCCGCAGTGATCGCGCCGCCGATCCAGCTCTGCATGAAGATGCCGGCCACTCGGTCGCCCGGCTTCACCCGCGTGACGTCGGGGCCGGTCTCCACCACCTCGCCCGCGCCGTCCGACAGCGGCACGAGGTTCTCGGGCGCAGCGCCGCGTGCGTAGCGGCCGCTTGCCACCATCAGGTCGCGGTAATTGAGCGACGCCGCGCGCACCCGCACCAGCACCTGGCCGCGCGCCGGGCGCGGAATGTCGCGTTCGGCGAGCGTCAGCGTGTCGATGCCGGCGGGCTTCGGGAAACGGTAGAATTTCATCCGGTGCTCCATCAGTAGCCGCGCGCGGTGTCGAACCGGTTCGGCAGTGGCCGCCCGTCGCGCAGCGCGCGCAGATTGTCGAAGAAGATGTCCAGGCTGAGCGGATTATAGGTGCGCGGGTCGTCCGCCGAAGTGTGCGGGCTCATCACCAGATTGGGAGTGCGCCAGAGCCGATGGCCCGGCGGCACCGGTTCCGGCGTGAACACGTCGAGCACCGCGCCCGAGAGATGCCCTTCCTCCAGCAGGTCGCACAACGCGTCCTGATCGAGCAGCCCGCCGCGCCCGATATTCACCAGGCCCGCGCCGCGCGGCAGCAGCAACAGGCGCCGCCGGTCGATCAGGCCGCGCGTCGCCTCGGTGAGCGGGGAAGCGAGCAGCAAGCACTCCGTCGTCGGCAACATCGCGTCGAGATCGGCCGTGGCGATCACCCGCTCGCAATGCGGATGCGCGCCACCCTCTGTGCGAACGCCGGTAACGCGCATCCCGAACCGCGCGGCCTGCATCGCCGCAGCACCGCCCAGCGTGCCGAGCCCGACGATGGTGATGCGCTGCCCGCCGAGTGCGTGTCCCCATCGCTTCTCCCAGCGCTCGGCGCGCTGCGCCGTGACCATTGCCGGCATCCCGCTCGCCAGCATCAGCACCGCCATGATGGCGAACTCGCCGGCCTTCACGGCGTGCGCGCCCCGGTTGTTGAGCAGCACCGCGCCGTCGGGCAGCCAATCGTACGGAGCGAGCGTGTCGAGCCCTGCGGAGGTAACGGATACCAGCCTCAGTCGGGTGGCCCCGCGTGGCGGCAATCTGCGCAGCGTGTCGACATCGGTAATCAGCGCTTCCGCCTCGGTCATTGCCCGCGCGAATTCGGCTTCCGTTGCGCTGATGCTCACATCATGGTCCGCGCCGATCGAGCCTGCCCGCGTGGCCGCCTCGGCCCATTGGTCGAGGGTGAAGGCGAACGGATCGCCGGGCGGTGGGTTCTGGATGTGGACGCGCATTCCACTCCCTTCCGCCGCGCCCCCGCGCCTGTCAACCTAACGCGCAATGCTGCCCATTTTGTTCCGCGACCAGCGTTTCGTCGTGCTCGACAAGCCGGCCGGCCTGCCGGTGCATCCGGGACCGCGCGGCGGGGCGAGCGTCGAGGACTCGTTTCCGGCATTGTCGCGGCGGCGCGACGGGCCGTGGCTCGCGCACCGGCTGGACGCGGATACCTCGGGCTGTCTCGTCGTTGCGTTGCGGCGCGCCGCTCTGCTCGCCGCTCAAGCCGAGTTCGCCGCCGGGCGGGCGCACAAGACGTATTGGGCGGTCGTGCGAGGCGGGCCGGCCCAGGAGGCGGGAAAGATCGAGAACCGGCTGCACAAGATCAACACGCCGGTCGGTTGGCGCATGGCGGTCGGTCCGGGCGGCCAGCCGGCCATCACCGAGTGGCGCGTGCGCGGCCGCGCCACGACGTGCTCCTGGCTGGAGCTGGCGCCGCGCACCGGCCGGACGCATCAAGTGCGGGTGCATTGCGCGGCCCTCGGCTGCCCGATCCTAGGCGATCGCGTGTACGGCGACGGCAACGGGCGGCTGCACCTGCTCGCCCGCAGCATCGAACTCATGCTTGACCCGCCGCTCGTGGCCGTCGCTCAGCCGCCGGAACACATGCTCCGCGCATTGAGCGCGTGCGGTTGGGAAAGCGACGTGTGAACGGCTTCACTGTGCCGCAGAGCATGGCTGCCTAGAAGCTTCGGCGACCGCATCGTCGTCACCGAAGGAATGTCCCATGATCCACCACGTTTCCATCCCCGCGAGCCAGCCTGAGGCTGTCGCGGAGGCCCTCGCGGAAATCATGCGGGGCCGTGTGTTTCCGTTCCCCGGCCCGGTGCCCGGCGGCTTCATGGCGGTGAGCGGCGACGAGCACGGCACCATGATCGAGATCTATCCGGAGAACATCGCGTTCCGGCCGGGCACTGGCGACGAGGAGGTCGTGCCGATGACCGCAGCGCCGGTACGCGATCACGCCTTCCACGTCCTGCTGTCGGTGCCGGTCGATCAGGAGACAGTGATGGCAGTGGGCCGGCGCATGGGCTGGCGCACCCAGCTCTGCGGACGCGGCCAGCCTGGCCAGGAACCGCTTTTCCACGTTATCGAATTGTGGGTCGAGAACCGCCTAATGATAGAGGTCGCCACCCCGGAGATGGTTCCGGCCTACGCAAGGCTGATCCAGTTCCCGGTGCTCGAGACGTTCTTCTCTCAGCAACAGGCGGCTTGAACAGCCATCATCGTCGCTTCGTGGATTGAGCAACGTCGGGCAGCCACCGTCGCTAGCGACAGTGGCTGCGTTTTACATTCGATCGTGACACGATATTCATTAGAATTGTGGAACATCCGCAAGGATTTCGCTACCGTCGCATGCCCCTGAGGGATGCGGCCGACATGGCAGAGCTCCAATTCAAGGCCCGACGAAGAACCACGCTCGGGTTCGGGGCGACCGACCAACACGGCATTGCAAGCGGGCGTTGTCATTGCCCGCGTCACCCCGCGACGCGGGCAGGCCGGGATGCCGCGGTGACGGTCAGCGCCGCGACGGCGAGGAAGAGCGGGACGAACGATACCCAGAGCACCGTATCCCACCCGTAGGCCGTCAGCAGCCCGCCCGAGGCGAATGAGCCCACGGCCATGAGGCCGAAGACGATGAAGTCGTTGAGCGACTGCACGCGCGTCCGCTCCTCCGGGCGATGGCATTCCAGCACCAGCGCGGAGGCGCCCACGAAGCCGAAATTCCAGCCGAGGCCGAGCAGGATCATGCTCCCCCAGAAGTGGCCGACCTGCTGCCCCAGAAGCCCCGCCACGGCGGAAGCGGCAAGCAGCGCGAGACCGGCGCCCACGACGCGCGGGGCACCGAACCGCGTGATCAGCCGCCCGGTGAAGAAGCTCGGGGCGTACATGGCGATCACATGCCATTGCAGACCGAGATTGGCCGATTCCTGCGTCAGGCCGCAGAGCCGCATCGCCAGCGGCGCGGCCGTCATCAGGAAGTTCATGATCAGATAGGAGATCACTCCGCAGATCACCGCGGTGATGAAGCGCGGCTGTCGCGCGATGACGGCGAGGGGGCGGCCGCCGGCGATCTCCGCCGCGCTCGGCATCGGCAGCCGGACGCCCAGCAGGACGATGCCGCACAGGGCGGCCACGGCGGCCTGCGCCACGAAGGTCGCCGCGAACATGTGTGGCGACCATAGATCCATCGTGTAGGTGACGAGCTGCGGACCGAGCACACCGGCGAACACCCCGCCCGCCATGACGGCCGACAGGGCACGCGGGCGGCGTTCCGGGGGTACGCCATCGGCGGCGGCGAAGCGGAAGGAGAGCACCACCGCCGCATAGACGCCGCCCAAGAAAGCCGCGGCGCAGAACAGCCAGAACGACCCCAGCACCACGGCGAGCGCCGAGAGCAACCCGGTCAGCACGCCGCATCCCGTGCCGGTCAGGAAGGCGGCGCGACGGCCGTAGCGTCGCGCGATGGCGCCGGCGGGCAGGGTGCAGGCGGCCATCCCCACGACGAAAATGGAGATCGGCAACGTGGCCAGCGCCTTGTGCGGCGAGAGCATGTCGCCGAGGACAGCGCCCGTTGCGTACAGGACGGTGGAATTCGCGCCGGCGAGAGCCTGCGCGATGGCGAGCCGTGCGATGTTGCCCGATGCGTATCGGGTCTGAGTTGCGGCAGTGGAGCTGCCCGGAGCGGCTTCGGCATAGGCCATGCAGATCTCTCGTTCCGTTGGTCGGGCGTGCTTCGTCCTGTATGGCAGCCGGCCCGGCGGTCGGGCGAGACCCGTCCGGACCGAGCGTTGCCGGCGCTTCATATGCCGGATCGGAGCCTGTCAGTCTTTCGATGATCGGCCAACTCATGTAGATCATCCGCCATTCGGAGACTGGTCATGATCTGGGAAACCATTGAGACACCGCCCGGATTGGCTCCCCCTCGGCCACTCACCATGCGCGTGCAGTCCATCCCCGCGCGGCACTCCTTTCCCGAGCACGCGCACGGTTGGAACCAGGTGGTCTATGCGATCTCCGGGGTGCTGACGGTAGCGGTGGAGGGACGATCCCTCGTGATCTCGCCGGAGCAGGCCATGTGGTTGCCCACGGGGCTGCGGCACCGGGTTGGATCGCTGCTCGGGGCGGAGTTCCGCAGCCTCTGGGTCGCGGAAGAGGCCGGTCAGGGCATGCCTGCGAGCCCGACCGTGTTCGGCGTGTCGCCGCTGCTGCAGGCACTTATCGTCGAGGCAGTGGCGATCGAGGGGGAGGAGGATCGCGACGCCTATGCCGGTCGCGTCACCGCCCTGATCTTGGACCAACTTCGGCGCGCGCGCTCCCTCCCGGGCGCTCTCCCCTGGCCGCGCGCCGGGGCTTTGACGAAGCTGTGCGAGACGCTCTACGCGGACCCTGCCGACCCACGCGGGCCCGAAGCATGGGGCCGGGAGCTCGGCATGTCCGGCCGCACTCTCGCCCGCCGCTTCGAGGCCGAATTGGGCATGAGCTTGCGGTCCTGGCGGCGTGGCCTGCGGTTGTTCAAGGCAGTCGAACTGCTTGGCGGCGGCCTGGGCGTGACGCAGACGGCGCTCGAACTCGGCTACGGCTCGACGTCGGCTTTCGTTTATGCGTTCCGTACCGGGATGGGGTGCAGCCCCCAGGCGTACATGCGCGGACGTGCCGCGGTTCAGCCTATGAGGAACCACGCTCGGAACAGCAGGGTCTCCGCCCAGGTTTGCCGATAGAGCCCCCTGGTCCGTCGCAGCACCCGCATGCGGTCCAGCATCCCGCCGCGCAGCGAGGCGGCGACGGCCTGGACCTGCTCGCGAGATCCGTCGGACAGCAGATGCGGCTGCTCGGCGAGGGCAACGACCTGCTGGCGGAATACGTTCATGAACACGCCCGGCCCCCGCCGTAGCGCGGCGAGCGCGCGCCGGGGAACCGAGGGCGGCGCGCCCACGAGATTACCCGCGTGCTGGCGATATAGCACTGTCGGCTTCTCGTCGGCCAACACCCTCCCGCCGGCCGCGGCGACGAGCAGGTAGCTCCACCAGTCGTGGTACGAACCCGGCGGCGGTTGGCTGCCCGAGACCAGCCTGGCGGCGGAGCGGTTGAGCATCAGCGTGCAGCCGGTGGCGACGTTCTGCGTCAGGGCGGCGGGGAAGCCGGGCGCGCGCTTCAGCCGGCAGGAGAGGCCGATCCGCACCAATGCGTCATCGACGAACACCTGGCGCGCGCAATAGAGGGCCGGCGTGTCGACCGGGATCGTCCCGAGCGCGTTCGTGCCCCGCGCCAGTTTGTCCGGCAACCACACGTCGTCCTGATCGGCGAAGGCGAAGGCATCGAAGCTCTCGGCGGTGGCCGCGTTCAGCACACGCAGGAAGCTCGGCGTGTGGCCGATGCGGCTTCCTTCCTCAACTCGGACGGAGCGCCCAGGACCGAGGCTGGCTGAGAATTCCCGCAGCACCTCCGACGTGCCGTCGGTCGAGCCGTCGTCGCGCCAGAACAGCACCCAGTCCTGATACGTCTGCGCGGCAAGGCTGGCGAGCTGTTCGGCCAGAAATCGCTCGCCATTGTATGTGGATAGGAGGATAGCGACCCGCGCCCCGCCTGACCGGTCAGTGACCATATCGGATCAGTCTAGGCCGTGCCGGCGTGGATTTCGTCGATGGTACGCGAGAGGCTGCCTTGCCACTCTGGTAGACGCACGCCGAACGTCGCGGCCAGCTTCGCGCAGTCGAGTCGCGAATCGGCCGGGCGCCGGGTCGGGGTGGGCCAGTCGGCGGTGGCGATCGGTTCCACCACAGGTGGCTTCACGCCGTGCCGCGCGGCGTTCGCAAAGATCGCCTCGGCGAAGCCGTGCCAGGTCGTGGAGCCAGTGCCGGCGGCATGGAAGATGCCGGCATACCCGTCCTGCCACCCGGTTTGCCGCAGCCGTGCTGCGATCGCGACAATCGCTTGCGCCAGGTCGGATGCCGCGGTCGGGCAGCCCTTCTGGTCGGCGACCACGCGGAGCCGGTCCGTCCGCCGCGCCGCATTGAGCATGGTGAGGACGAAGTTCTTTCCCTGCGCACCATAAACCCAGGAGGTCCGCAGCACCGTCGCGCGCGCACCCGAGTCCAGCACCGCCCGCTCGCCTGCCAACTTGCTTGCGCCGTACACGCCTTGGGGGGAGGCTGGGTCAGACTCGACGTAGGGCTCGCCCTTGCGTCCGTCGAACACGAAATCCGTCGAGACATGAAGAAGCGGGATGCCAGCCGCCGCGGCGAGCGAGGCGAGCCGTGCGGGTCCGTCCCGATTGGCGCGATATGCCGCCGCCTCGTCCGTCTCCGCTGCGTCCACCGCCGTGTAGGCAGCCGCGTTCACCACTAGCGCCGGGGCATGGTGCCGCGTCAGCGTATCGAGACTATCCGGTCGGTCGAAGTCGAACTCCGGGCGGCCGACCCGTACGGCCGCGACGCCGGCCGCACGCGCCGCCTTGTCGAGCGCGCGGGCTAGCTGGCCGCTGCCGCCGGTGATGAGGATCGGCCCGTCCGCCACTCTCAGGCCTCGAACCAGGTCGGACACTCGGACAGGCGGGGCAGTATCCTGTCCTTGTCCGAGAGCAGGGCCTCGTCGGCACGCACCGGCCAAGGCAGGTCGAGCTCTGGGTCGTTCCAAATCACGCCCCGCTCGGCGGGACGGTCATATGGAGCGGTGACTTTGTAGATCACCTCGGTCTCGGGCTCGATCGTGCAGAAGCCGTGCAGAAAGCCCACTGGAACCCAGAGCTGCGCCCAATTCTCCGCGCTCAGCACGGCAGCGACGTGGCGGCCATAAGTCGGCGAGCCGCGCCGCACGTCCACCGCGACGTCCCAGATTGCCCCGCGCACCACGCGTACCAGCTTGCCTTGGGCATTCGCGCCGATCTGCAAATGGAGTCCACGGATCACGCCCCGCGGGACGGAGCGGCTGTGGTTGTCCTGCACGAAGCCGGGGCCGATCCCGAGCTCGGCATAGGGCGCGGCGCTCCAAGTTTCGGAGAAGAAGCCGCGCGGGTCGGCGTGGCGGGCCGGTTCGACCAGGATCACGTCGGGGATGGCAAGACGCTCGGCTTTCATGCGTGCTCCCCCTCGGCGAGCTCCAGCAGAACGCGACCGAGCTCCGTCTTGCCGAGCCCTCTTGCATGAGCTGCGAGCTGCGCCGCGTCGATGTAGCCCATGCGGAAGGCCACCTCTTCCGGGCAACCGACCAGCATCCCGGTGCGCGACTGCACGGTCTGCACGAAGGTCGCCGATTGCAGCAGGCTGTCGGGAGTGCCGGCATCGAGCCAGGCGCAGCCGCGCGACAGCCGCTCGACGTGCAGGGTGCCTTCGTCGAGGTAGAGCCGATTGAGGTCGGTGATCTCCAGTTCGCCACGCGCTGAAGGCCGGATTTCGCGCGCCAGGTCGGAGACGCGCGAATCATAGAAATACAGCCCGGTAACGGCCCAGTTGGAACGCGGCGCGGCCGGCTTCTCGACGATCTCCGCCGCCCACCCGTCCGCGTCGAACGAGACCACGCCGTAGCGCTCCGGGTCGCGCACCTGATAGGCGAACACCGTGGCGCCCCGCTGGCGTCCGGCAGCGTCCTGAAGAAGTGCGGATAGATGGTCGCCGTGGATCAGGTTGTCGCCAAGCGCCAGCGCGCAGGGATCGCCGGCGATCCAGTCGCGCCCGATCAGGAAGGCCTGCGCGATGCCCTCCGGTCTCGGCTGCTCGGCATAGGCGACGTTCAGGCCGAACCGCGACCCGTCGGCCAGCAGCCGGCGGAACTGTGGCAGATCTTCTGGTGTCGAGATCACCAGCAGGTCGCGGATGCCGGCCAGCATCAGGGTGGAGAGTGGGTAATAGATCATCGGCTTGTCGTAGATCGGCAGCAGCTGCTTGGACGCGACCAGCGTCATCGGGTGCAGCCGCGTGCCGGAGCCGCCGGCGAGCAGGATGCCCTTCATGCGGCACTCCCCAGCCGCTGCCCAGCGTAGCGTGCCGCACGGACGCTTTCCCACCAGGCGCGGTTATCGAGATACCAGTCGATGGTGCGCGCGAGCCCGGCCTCGAAATCGTGCGCCGCCTGCCAGCCGAGGGCGGCGACGGCCCGCGAGGGGTCGATCTCGTAGCGGAAATCATGCCCCGGCCGGTCGGCGACGAAGCGGATCAGGCGGCTGCGCGGCCCGGCGGGGTCCGGCACCCGGCGGTCGAGATGGGCGCAGATCGCCCGCACCACGTCGAGATTGCTGCGCGGCTGCCGGGCGCCGATGGCGTAGGTGGCGCCCACCTCGCCGCGCTCCAGCACACGCACCAGCGCCTCGGCGTGGTCGTCCACGAACAGCCAGTCGCGCAAATGGCCACCATCGCCGTACACCGGCAGCGGCTTGCCTTCGAGCGCGTTGAGCGTAACGAGCGGGATCAGCTTTTCCGGGAATTGCCACGGACCATAGTTGTTCGTGGTGTTGCTGACGATCACCGGGAGGCCGTAGGTGTGCCCCCAGGCGCGCACCAGATGGTCCGATGCCGCCTTGCTCGCCGAATAAGGACTGCGCGGATCGTAGGCCGTGTTCTCCGTGAATGGCTGGTCGTCCGCGCCGAGGGCGCCGAACACCTCATCGGTCGAGACATGATGGAAGCGAAAGGCCGACCGTCGTTCGGACGGCAGCGCCGACCAGTAGGCCCGGGCCGCTTCCAGCAGGGTGAAGGTGCCGACCACGTTGGTGGTGATGAACGCCGCCGGGCCGTCGATCGACCGGTCGACGTGGCTTTCCGCCGCGAGATGCATCACCGCATCGGGCTGGTACGTCGCGAACACCTGCAGCATCGCCTCGGCATCCGCCACATCGGCGCGGACCAGGATATGCCGTCCATGCGGCCCGGCCTCCTCCAGCGCCTCCTCGGAGGCGGCGTAGGTCATCTTGTCCACGTTGACGATCTGATGACCGGTCTGCCGGAATATGTGGCGGATCACGGCGGAGCCGATGAACCCGCATCCGCCCGTCAGCAACAGCTTCATGCTCAATACGTTCCGTTACTACCCTGTCGGGCAGGGATCTCTCCTCCCAAATTGGCAGCGTGACCCGTGATAGCGCAACTGTGTCGCGTATCGGAGCCGGAGGGGAGACAATCGATCGTGACGGTGAGCGCCGATGAAGTCCGGGCGGCCCAGGTCCTCACCGGCCTGGCGATGGCGATCTGGCTGATGGTCGGACTCGCGCCGGGCCTGCGCCGGCACGCAACGACGATCCGGGTCATCGTGCTGGCGGTCTATCTGGTCGGTGGCGGCGCGTACGTGGTCTGGCTCGCGCTGCGCGGCTGAGGCGCCTGTGTCACGGCGACCGTTTCTGCTCGATCAGCGAGGCGAAATCTCCGACGCAGCGCAAGACGTCCATCTCGCGCGTCCGCAACTGGATATCGAAACGTTCCTCGACCGCGAGGATGATGATGACCATCTTCAGCGAGTCCCAACCTTCGATGTCCCTCGCTGTCATCTCCGGCGCCAGGATCAGGTTGGGATTGTCGAAGGTCTCGCGGAAAATCTCGGTGAGGCCGGCGTGGATTTCGGAAGGCGTCATCGGCCGGCCGCGTCCCGCGCTTGCCGGTCGGCCTCGGCGCACATCGCGAACCAGCTCTCGTAGGACACGTCGGTGGCGTTGGCGTAAGGCGCAAAGCGGTCGACATAGCCTTTCAACAGCCCAGTCCCCTTGGTCTCGACCGTGCCCGCCGGATGCTCGGCGTCTGCCTCCGCCACCCATAGGAGAATATTGGGTCCGAAGCGGCGGAGCGCCTCCACCAGGCGGTCGATGTCGGCCTCGGGCGGCGGGGCGTTGGATTTCCACACCAGGATTTTCTCCGCGTCGGCCAGGTCGCTGAGGAATTTGCGACGGAGGAATTCGAGCTTCTTCGCCTCCATGTCGCGCAGCTTGCATGGGTCGATCGAGCCCTCCGCCTGGAAGCTATGGTACATTAGGTCGAACGCGCTCTCCTTGATGAGGTATTCGCGCCGCCCCTCCGCCCCGGCCGCCTCGACGCGCACCGTGTCGGGGCGGCCCAGGCCCTCGAACCGGCACTCCAGCGCCTTCAGCAGGCGCGCGAGGCGGATTTCGAGGGGGATGAAGAAGCCGGCGAACCGCAGCAGCCCGAGCGGCTCGGCGCCGGCCCGGCGCTGCACCAGACCGAGCTCGCAATTGTCGCCCAATGCCTCGAAGCGAAGCATCAGCTTGTCCAGCGGCAGCATCATTCCCTCTCAGGCGAGATCGGGCGCACTATGTCTGGCCGTGCGACCGCCAACAAGCACGACCGCACGGCATCGTGAGCGCACCCTTGCGCGGGCCGCAGGGTGGCCTGAAGCTGTGCGTTATGCACGAGGCCCTGCACGCTTTCCTGCTCGGGTTCCCCGCGCTGTTCTCCATCGTCAACCCGCCGAGTGCTGCCTTCATCTTCCGCGAAGTAACCGCCGACCGGACCCACGAGGAACGGGTCCGCATGGCGCGGCGGGTGGGGGTGTACGCGCTGCTGGTGATGGTGAGCGCGCTGTGGGCCGGCTCGTACGTGCTCGGCTTCTTCGGCATCACGCTCGCGGCCCTGCGCGTGGCCGGCGGCCTGGTGGTGGCGGCGAGTGCCTGGGACCTCCTGCGGATGCCGGAGCGGCACGACGCCCGCAAGCAGGAGCAGGCGCAGGCCTCGGAGGGCAGCGAGGATATCGCCTTCTTCCCGCTGACCCTGCCCATCACCACGGGGCCCGGCACGATCGCGGTGGCCATCGCGCTGAGCGCGGGACGGCCGGAGGGCGCAGAAATCGTCTGGTTCCTGCTCGGCACCACGGGGGCCGCCGTTGCAATGGCGCTGGCGATCTGGCTCACCTTCCGCTTCGCCGACCGCATCGTCGACATGCTCGGCCCGACGGGCAGCCGGATCGTCACGCGATTGGCCGCCTTCCTGCTGCTCTGCATCGGAGTGCAGATCCTGATCGGCGGGGTGGCGGACGTACTGGGGCCGATGCTGGCGGCGCATTGAGGGGGTTGTAGGTGGAGAGCATCGGGGCTGGGTGGTTCATCTCCGCCCTCGCTTTCGCCGTCTCGATGTCGGCGACGCCGGGGCCGAACAACACCATGCTGACCGCCTCGGGCGCGACCTGGGGCCTCCGCCGCACGGTGCCGCATATGCTGGGTGTCTCGTTCGGCTTCCCCGCGATGCTGCTCGCCCTCGCGCTCGGAGCGGGCGAGTTGCTGCGCGCGCACCTCTTCGCACTGGCCGTCCTGCGCTGGGGCGGAGCCGCCTACTTGCTTTGGCTCGCCTGGCGCATTGCAACCGCTCGGCCGACGGCGACCGATAACGGCGAACCTGTCGAGGCCGGAGGCCGGCCGTTCAGTTTCCTGCAAGCCGTCTTGTTCCAATGGGTCAACCCGAAGGCGTGGGTGATCGGTGTCGCCGCAGTGCTCACCCAGACCACCGCCAGCGGCCGCGCCGAGATCGTGGAAGCCGTCCTGCTGGCGCTGATGTTTCTGGCCGTCACCCTGATGACGAGCGTGTTTTGGATCCTGGTCGGCGTCGGGGCCGCCCGCGTACTACGCACGCCCCGCGCCTTACACGGATTCAACATCGCGATGGCCGCGCTGCTCGTCGCCTCGCTGCTGCCGCTGTTGTGGGGCGAGTAGCGGCTTCGTACGGGTTGCTCCGCCGAGTTTTTGTTGCTACAATAACTCGTGGAGATCGAGTTTGATCGGCCAAGGACGCGATCAATCGGCAGAAGCACGGCCTGTCGCTGGCCGACGCAGCGGACATGGACGTCGAGGCGGCGTTCATCGTTCCTGACGAGCGACGTGCCTACGGCGAAGCCCGGCTGCAGGCTTATGGCCTGATTGCCGGGCGATTGCACGTGCTGGCGTTCACGATGCGGGGCGACGTGCTGCGCGCGATCTCCCTGAGAAAGGCCAACTCCAGAGAGGTGAAACGCTATGGATAATCCGAGAGGTAAAGATGCCGACTTTGTCGATGATGAGGAAAACCCGGAGCTGACCGAGGAGGATTTCGCGCGAGCGCGACCCTTCAAGGAGGTCTTCCCCAGCCAATACGAGGCCTGGAAGAAGCTGGGTCGCCCGCCCGTCGTGACGCCCAAGGTGCATATCGGCTTCCGCCTTGCGGCAGACGTGGTGGCGGGTGTCCGGGCAACGGGCAAGGGCTACAACGCCCGCGTCGAAAAGGTGCTGCGCGAGGCACTGGCGAAAGGAGAGCTTTGAGGCGGCACGGCGGGAAGCGAGCGCATTCGGCGATACCGGTGCCTGTCCTCACCCCACCCGGTTGACCACCAACTCCTCAACCACCGCCGGATCGGCAAGTGTCGACGTGTCCCCGAGAGAGTCGGTCTCGTTGGCGGCGATCTTGCGTAGGATGCGGCGCATGATCTTGCCCGAGCGGGTCTTCGGCAGGCCCGGCGCCCACTGGATCGCGTCGGGCGACGCGATGGGACCGATCTCGCGGCGCACCCAGGCGACCAGTTCGACCCGCAATTCCTCCGTGGGCTCCTCGCCGGCGGTCAGCGTCACGTAAGCGTAGATGCCCTGGCCCTTGAGCTCGTGCGGGAAGCCGACCACCGCTGCTTCGGCCACCTTCGGATGGGCGACCAGCGCGCTCTCCACCTCGGCGGTGCCCATGCGATGGCCAGAGACGTTGATCACGTCATCCACCCGGCCGGTGATCCAGTAGTAGCCATCGGCGTCCCGCCGGGCGCCGTCGCCGGTGAAGTAGAGGCCGGGGAAGGTGGAGAAATAGGTCTGCTTGAACCGCTCGTGGTCGCCGAACACGGTGCGCATCTGGCCCGGCCAGCTATCGGCCAGGCAGAGATTGCCCTCGGCGACGCCCTCCAACTTCTTGCCTTCGCCATCGACGATGAGCGGCTTCACCCCCGGCAGCGGCAGGGTCGCGGAGCCCGGCTTGGTTGCAGTGGCGCCGGGCAGCGGGCTGATGAGGATGCCGCCGGTCTCGGTCTGCCACCAGGTATCGACGATCGGGCAACGATGCTCGCCCACCACCCGGTCGTACCACAGCCACGCCTCCGGGTTGATCGGCTCGCCGACGCTGCCGAGGATGCGCAGCGATTTGCGCGAGGTCTTCTTCACCGGCCCCTCGCCGTCACGCATCAGGGCGCGGATGGCGGTGGGCGCGGTGTAGAAGATGTTAACCTTGTGCTTGTCCACCACCTGCCAGAAGCGGCTGCTGTCCGGGTAGTTGGGGATGCCCTCGAACATCAGCGTGGTGGCGCCGTTCGCCAGCGGCCCATACAGGATGTAGGTGTGCCCGGTGACCCAGCCGACATCGGCGGTGCACCAGTAGATTTCTCCGGGCTGGTAGTCGAACACGATCTCATGGGTGAAGGCGGACCACACCATGTAGCCGCCGGTGGTGTGTAGCGCGCCCTTGGGCTTTCCCGTGCTGCCTGACGTATAGAGGATAAACAGCGGGTCCTCCGCGCCCATTGGCTCGGGCGGGCAATCAGGCGAGGCGCGGGCGACCAGATCCTCGTAGCGATGGTCACGCCCCGGCTGCATTGCGACATTGCCGCCGGTCACGGTCACGACGACGACGGTCTTCACGTCCGGGCAGGATTTCAGCGCCTCGTCGGCATTGGCCTTCAACGCCACGCGCCGACCCCCGCGCCGCCCCTCGTCGGCGGTGATGAGCAGGTTGGAGGCGCAATCCTGCAGCCGGT
The DNA here is from genome assembly GCA_017307285.1 of Alphaproteobacteria bacterium. Classification (GTDB taxonomy): domain Bacteria; phylum Pseudomonadota; class Alphaproteobacteria; order Acetobacterales; family Acetobacteraceae; genus JAFKFI01. Next base: position 20,345 of record JAFKFI010000074.1, read on the forward strand.
TGGCGAGGCTGTCGGGCGAGAAGCCGCCGAACACCACCGAATGCACCGCGCCGATCCGCGCGCAGGCGAGCATGGCGACGGCCGCCTCGACGACCATCGGTAGGTAGATCGTCACCCGGTCACCCTTCTTCACGCCGAGCGACTTCAGCGCGTTGGCGAAGCGGCACACCCGCTCGTGCAGGTCGCGATAGGTGATCTTCTGCGAGACGCTCGGGTCGTCGCCCTCCCAGATGATCGCCACCTGATCGCCGCGCGCCTCGAGGTGATGGTCGAGGCACACGGCGGAGGCGTTGAGCACGCCGTCCTCGAACCACCTGATCGACACGCCGCCGGTGAAGCTGGTCTCCTTGATCTTTGTCGGCGCCTTGATCCATGCGATACGCTTGGCCTGCTCCGCCCAGAACGCATCCGGTGCCCGCGCGGCCCGCTCGTACATCTCCCGGTATTTGGCGGCGTTGACATGCGCCTTGGCCGCGATCTCGGGCTTGACGGGGATGATTTCGGGCTCACGGGCATCGGTCATTGGCATGGCTCCTTGAGACGGAACGACCATAGGACGCGACACGCGGCGCGAAAAGTCGGGCGGATCGGCTACAGGCCCGCGTCGGCCGGGATCAGCACCGTGCCGTCCTCAATGCGGACAGGGACGGCTTCGAGCCGGTCGCCAGAACACGGGCCGCGCAGGCAATAGCCGTCCTCGATGCGAAACTCCGCGCCGTGGGTCACGCAGACGATCAACGCGCCATCGGCCGAAAGGAAGCGATCGGGCATGAGGTTGAGCGAGGTGCCGATGTGCGGGCAGGAGTTCACGTAGACGAAGACCTGCTTGCCGCGCCGGACGGCGAACAGGCCGATGAAGCTGCCGGGCGGCCCAGGGAAGCCCCGCGCGGCGCCGTCGGGGATGTCGGAGAGGTGGCAGAGGGTGCGGGGCGGCTGAGCCATGCCGGGCAGCAGTGACCCCCTCACCCAACCCTCTCCCCCAAGCGGGGGAGAGGGTTAGATCTTCTCCCTCTCCCCCGCTTGGGGCAGAGGGCCGGGGTGAGGGGGTAGCCCAGGTTCACCCCTTCCACCCGCCCATCCGGCAAATCAGATCCCAATGCGCCTTCGACACCGGCACCACCGACAACCGCGAGAGCCGCACCAGGGCGAAATCGGCAAATTTCGGATCGCCCTTTATCGCCGCCAGCGTGACCGGGTTCGGCATCGGCCCCACCGCCTGCATGTCGACGCTGACCCAACTGCCGGACTCGGCACTCGGGTCCGGGTAGGCCTCGCGCACCACCTTCACCACCCCGACGATCTCCTTGCCGACGTTGGAGTGGTAGAAGAACGCCAGATCGCCATTCCGCATCGCCATGAGGTTGAGCTTGGCCGTGTGGTTGCGCACTCCGGTCCAGGGCTCGACCCCATTGGCGACCTGCTGGTCCCAGCTGAAAGCGTCGGGCTCCGATTTGACGAGCCAGTGGTTCACGGCGGTTCCGGCCTGATGTGGAGCGAGATTAACGATCCGACCCCGTTTGCCACAACGGCATCGCCTTTCATATCCGGGCTCGGACGTCTATGTTCGCGCGCGTGGACGCCAGCACCGCACTCGCACCCAATCCTGGATCGCCGAGCCCGGGGCCGCGCACCCCTGGGCGGAACCTGCACCGCTTCGCCAATCCCGGCCGCTTCCTGCGGCAATCGGGAGCGGTTTTGCCGTGGCTGTCGCTCGCCGCCCTGCTGTTCACCACAACCGGCCTGGTGTGGGGCCTGTTCTTCGCCCCCGCCGATTGGCAGCAGGGCGACGCGGTGCGGATCATCTATATCCATGTGCCGGCGGCGTGGCTGGCCTCGGCGGGCTATTTCGCGCTGGCGGTCTGCTCCGCCGTCTCGCTGATCTGGCGCCATCCGCTGGCCGACCTCGCCGCGGCCGAGATCGGGCCCGTGGGCGCCGGCTTCACCGCGCTGTGCCTTGCCACCGGCAGCCTGTGGGGGCGGCCGATGTGGGGTGCCTGGTGGGTGTGGGACGCGCGGCTGACCTCCGTCCTGGTGCTGTTCTTCCTCTATCTCGGCCACGTCGCCCTGGTGCGGGCGTTCGACGATCCGCAGCGCGGTTATCGCGCCGGCGCGGTGCTGGCGCTTATCGGGGTGGTGAACCTGCCGATCATCAAATTCAGCGTCGATTGGTGGAACACGCTGCACCAGCCGGCGTCGATCTTGCTCACCGGCGCTCCCACCATGTATCTGCCCATGCTCTGGCCCCTATTCGTCTCCGCCATCGGCTACTCGCTGTGCTTCGCCGCCATCGTCATCGCGCGCACCCGTGCGGCGGTGATGGAGCGGCGCATCCGGGCTCTGCTGATGGCGCGTGCCGAGGCCGCCCAATGACGCATCTCCCCTTCATCGCCGCCTCGTACGCGCTGGGCATCGCCATCCCGGTCGGCTTCGCTGTCGCCGCGTGGACCCGCATGAGCGCGGCGCGGAGACGGCTCGCCGCGATCGACCCGCGCCAGGGGCGCCGCGCCCGATGACCCGCAAGCGGCGGCGGCTGTGGTTGTTGGTGGCCTGCGGCGTGGGATTGGGCTCGGCGACCGCGCTCGCCCTGTCGGCGTTCCGCGACAACCTGGTGTTCTTCGTCGCGCCCTCGGAGATCGCCGAGAAAGCCCCGGCGGCGGGGCGCACCTTCCGGCTCGGCGGTCTCGTTGAGCAGGGCAGCGTGCATCGCGGCAAGGAGGCTGGCCAGCCCACGGCGGAATTCCGCGTGACCGACGGCAAGGGCACCGTGGAGGTGACGTACATAGGCATCCTGCCGGACCTGTTCCGCGAGGGGCAGGGCGTGGTGGCGCTCGGCACGATGCGTCCTGATGGCACGTTCCGTGCCTCCGAGGTGCTGGCCAAGCATGACGAAACCTACATGCCGAAAGATGTCGAGGAGGCGCTAAAGAAGACCGGGCACTGGAACCCCAACGCGGGGCCGCCGCCGCCCGCTTCGACCTGGAACGCGCTCGACCCGAGGCAGAAGAAGGGATGATCCCCGAGCTTGGTCATTTTGCGCTGGCGCTCGCCGTGGCGCTCGCGACCGCGCAGGCGGTGATCCCGCTCTGGGGTGCCCGAGCGCGCGACCCGCGGCTGATCGCGGCCGCCCCGGCGCTGGCTCTCGGCCAGCTCATCGCGCTCGCCGCTTCCTATGCTGCGCTGGTGTGGTGCGCGGTGACGGACGATTTCACCGTTCTGAACATCGTCGACAACAGCAACTCGCTGAAGCCACTGATCTACAAGATCACCGGCACCTGGGGGAACCACGAGGGCTCGATCCTGCTGTGGTGCCTCATCCTCGCGCTGTGCGGCGGCGCGGTCGCGACGTTCGGGCGCAACCTGCCATCCGCGCTCCGGGCGCGGGTGATCGGCGTGCTCGGCTTCGTCTCGGCTGGCTTCCTGATGTTCGCGTTGACCGAGAGCAACCCGTTCCTGCGCGTCTGGCCGCCGCCGCTCGACGGGCAGGACATGAACCCGCTGCTGCAAGACCCCGGCCTCGCGATTCATCCGCCGGTGCTCTACGCGGGCTATGTCGGCTTCGCGATCCCCTTCGCCTTCGCCATCGCCGCCCTGCTCGAAGGCCGCGTCGACGCCGCCTGGGGGCGCTGGGTGCGGCCGTGGACGCTCGCCTCCTGGTGCATGTTGACCGGGGGTATCGCGCTCGGCTCCTGGTGGGCCTATTACGAGCTCGGCTGGGGCGGCTACTGGTTCTGGGACCCGGTGGAGAATGCTTCCCTGTTGCCCTGGCTGACGGGCACGGCGCTGCTTCATTCGGCGATCGTCGTCGAGAAGCGCGAGGCGCTGAAGACCTGGACCATCCTGCTTGCCATCGGGACGTTCTCACTGAGCCTGTCCGGCACCTTCCTGGTGCGCTCGGGCATCCTCAACTCGGTGCACTCCTTCGCCAACGACCCGGCGCGCGGCGTGTTCATCCTGGGGCTGCTCGCCATCGTGATCGGCGGCTCCCTGGTGCTGTTCGCCTGGCGCGCGCCAGTGCTGGCGCCCTCCGGGTTGTTCGCGCCAATCTCGCGCGAAGGTGCCTTGGTGCTCAACAACATCCTGCTCTGTTCGATCGCCGCCGTCGTGCTGACCGGCACGACCTATCCGCTGTTCGCGGATTTGCTGTTCGGCGTGAAGATCAGCGTTGGGCCGCCTTACTTCCAATCCACCGTGCTGCCGCTCGCGGCACCCGTGTTCGCGGCGATGACCGTGGCGCCGCTCTTGCCGTGGAAGCGCGCGCGGCTCGGCCCGGCGCTGATCCGGCTGTGGTGGGCGATGGTTGCGGCGGCGGTCGTCGGGGTTGTCGCCGCTCTCGGTCTGCGGCGCGGCTTGCCGGCCCTGGCCTTCGCCGCGTCGGCGTGGCTGATCGTCGGCGCTTTCGCGGAGCTGGTCGAGCGCACGCGGCTGTTCCGGGTGTCACTGCGCACCAGCTTCTCGCGCCTCGCCGGCCAGCCGCTCGCGGTGTGGGGTTCGAGCATCGCCCATGCCGGCATGGGCGTGACGATCGCCGGGATCGCCGGGATGTCGCTCGCCATCAGCACCATCGTCGCGGTCAAGCCCGGCACCACGGTGCCGCTCGCCGGCTACGAGTTCAAGCCGCTGATGACCATGCACCCGTCGCGCCGCGCTTTCACCACGCAGCGGACCACCGTCACCGACGCGGCGATCCATACCAACGGGTTCGCCGACATCTACACGGTGCTCGGCGAGGAGCATGACGGCGAGGCGGTGCTGCGGCTGCACTACAACCCGCTGGCGCCGTGGATCTGGTTCGGCGCTCTGGTGATGGCGGTGGGCGGTGGGCTGTCGCTCGCGGATCGGCGGCTGCGCGTGGGCGCGCCGGCCAAGCGCAGCCTCGCCGTGCCGGCCTGAGATGACAGACCGCACCCTCAACCGCCGCCTGGTTCTGCTCGCCCCGCTCGGCATCGCGGCGGCCGGAGGAATCGGGTTCTGGGCGATGCTCGACCGTATGCGGGACGGCACATTCGACCCGCGCGGCGTGCCGAGCATGTTGGTCGGCAAGCAGTTGCCCGAGTTCTCCTTGCCGGGCCAGCCGCCCTCGGCGGGGTTTTCCCGTGCGGATGTGCTCGCCGCCGGACGGCCGGTGCTGATCAACTTCTTCGCCAGCTGGTGCGTGCCTTGCGTGGTCGAGGCGCCGCTACTGATGAAGCTGCGGGAGCAGGACACGCCCATCTGGGGCATCGCCTACAAGGACAAGCCGGACGCCACGGCCGCCTTCCTCAAGCGTAACGGCGACCCCTACGCGAGGGTCGCGCGCGACGAGCCCGGCCGGGTGGCGATCGATTTCGGCGTCTACGGCGTCCCCGAGAGCTATCTCGTGGACCGCACCGGCATCGTGCGCTGGCGCTGGGCCGGGCCGCTCTCCGAGGACATCGTCGCGCAGCAGCTCGATCCGCTGCTGCGGAAATTCGCGTGAGCGCCACCCTTCCCCCAACCCCCTCCCACAAGGGGAGGGGGCTTTTCTGCTCCCCCTCCCCTTGTGGGAGGGGGCCGGGGGGAGGGGTCTGCGCGGCTGCTCTCGCGCTGTTCCTCGCCCTCGCCCCGGCCGCCCACGCCGTGAGCAACCCGTCGGAAATGCTGCCCGACCCCAAGCAGGAGGCTCGCGCCGAGGCGATCGGCCACCAGCTTCGCTGCCTCGTTTGCCAGAACGAGAGCGTCGAGGACAGCGAAGCGGATCTTGCGCGCGACTTCAGGAAGATCATTCGCAGCCGTGTGCTGACCGGCGACAGCAATGAGGAAATCATAGCCTGGATGACGGCACGCTACGGCGACTTCATCCGGTTGCGGCCGCCGTTCAACGCGCTGACCGCAGCGCTGTGGGGCGCGCCGGTGATCGCGCTGCTGGTGGGTGGCGTCGCGGTGGTGCTCGCGCGCCGCCGCCGCACCCCGGCACCGGCGCCGCTCTCGGACGAGGAGCGGCGGCGGCTCGCCGATCTGCTCGGCTCGTGATCTGGCTGGCCATCCTGGCGCTGGCAGTCGTCGCGATGGCGCCGCTCGCCTTCGGCCTGCGCCGCACGATCACCGCGCGCGGGCGGCGGGAAGCGGCACTCGCGCTGCACCGCGGACAACTCGTCGAACTCGACCGTGATCTCGCGGAAGGCCGCATCGCCGCGCCCGAGCACGCGACCGGCGTGCTTGAGGTGCAGCGGCGTATTCTCGCCGTGGCTGAGGATCGCGAGGCACCGACCGCCGCCACCGCGCGCGGCCCGCTGGTCGTTGCGCTGGTGATGGTTCCCCTGGTGGCCTTCGCCCTCTACATCGTGGGCGGGGTGCCCTGGCTGCCGTCGGTCGGCGACGATCCCCGCATCGCGGCGATGCGCGAGCAGGCGCGGCAGGAGGCGGCGCTGATCCCGCTTCTGCGCCAGAAGCTCGCCACGCTTGACCAGCATTCGGAACAGGCGCGGCAGGGTTATGTGCTGCTCGGCGGCGCGGAGGCACGGCGGCGCGACATGGCGGCGGCCGCCGAGGCGTGGCGGACGGCGCTCGCCATCCGCTTCGACCCCACCCTCGCGGTCGAGACCGCCGAGGCGATCACCGAAAGCCAGGGCCGCGTGACCGACGAGGCCGCCGGCCTGTTCCGCCGCGCGCTGGCCGAGGCCCCGCCGGATGCGCCGTGGCGGCCGATGGCGGAGAAGCGGCTCGCCGGTGTGAAATAAGCGCCGTGGACAACCGGAGAGTGCAGTCGTGACGAGTTCCATCGAACGCGCCTACGCGGCGGTCGAGGCGCACAACACCGCCGAGGCGATCCAATGGTTCGAGAAGGCGCTGGCTGAGAACCCGGACCAACCCGAGGCCAAGGCCTGGCTCGGCCAGTCGCTGTGCAGCATGGGGCGGCTCGAGGAGGGCACGGCCTATCTGCGGCAAGCCGGCCAACATTTCTTGGGAGCGGCACGCGATAGCAGAGACCCTAGTCTGGTGCTCGAACTGATCGAGGAGTTGCAGCACTGGCGCGATTTCCCGGGTGCCCTGGAACTCGGGCGGGAGGTGGTCCAGATCAACCCGATGGAGGCACGCGGATTTCAGCTGCTGACCCTCACCTATTCGCAGCTGAACCGAATACCGGAAGCGCTCGACGCTGGACGGCGCGCGCTGGAACTCGCGCCGGACAATACCATGATGCAGATTTTGCAAGGCAGCCTGGAAGCCGATGCCCGCCAGAACGATGCGGCGAGGGCGCGTCTCGAAGGGGTGCTGCGCCGCAAGCTGGAACCGCAGGAGCAGTTTCGCGCGCACAAGGAATTGGCCCGCGTGTTCGATAGTCTCGGTGCTTACGACAAGGTTTTTCCGCATTTGCACGCCGCCGCTCGCCTGTCCGGCACATTGCCGGGATTCACCGAGCAGGATGCGACCTCTATTCCGAACCTTCTGAAGGCGAGCAAGGCGGGGTTCGACCGGGAGTTGCTAGGCCGCTGGTCCGGCACGGTATTTCCGCCCGACCAGCCCGCGCCGATCTTCGTCATCGGCTTCATGCGCTCGGGCACCACGCTAACCCAGGAGATATTGGGCGCCCATCCCGACGTCTTCGTCGCCGACGAGGAGGGGTTCATTCCCGCGCTGAATGCCGCGCTGAACCGGATGGACACGACCGGCGCGCCGGTTGTGGAGAAGCTGCGGCGGCTAGATCGCTCCGCTGTGTTGCGACTGCGTGCGCTCTACTGGCAACTGGTGCGGCAGCGCTTCGGCGGTGCCATCGGGCAGCGCGCGTTCGTCGACAAGTTCACCATGAACACCGTCGATCTCGGGCTCATCAACGTCATCTTCCCGGATGCCAAGGTGGTGTTCGTGATGCGCGACCCGCGCGACGTCTGCATCAGCTGCGTCATGCAGCTCATGGTGCCGTCGCAGACGACCGTGCATCTGCTGACCTGGCGGGGAACGGCCGAGTTCTACGCGCTGGTGATGGATTGGTGGATGCACATCAAGCGGCTGTTGACTCTCCATGTCATCGAGTTCCGCTACGAGGACGCTGTGACGCAATTCCAGCCTGTGTTCCGCCGTGTGTTCGATGGTCTCGGGCTGCCCTGGGACCCCGCGGTCGCCGAGTTCCACAAGAACGTGTCGGGAAAATTCATCGCCAGCCCCAGCCGCAATCAGGTCGCGCAACCCCTATATTCCTCGTCGGTGGCGCGCTGGCGGCATTTTGAGGCGGAGTTCGCCCCGGTGGCCGGATTGCTCGAGCCGTTCGTCCGCGCCTTCCACTACGAGCCGTTCTGAGACGCGAGAGGCCTGACGATGAGCGACAAGCAGGACGATCCCGCCGCGGAGGCTGAGCGGCCGGCCAGGCCGGAGACGCCCAAGCTGCCCAAGGAGATCGGTGGCCCGAAGGGGCCGGAGCCGACGCGCTACGGCGACTGGGAACAGAACGGACGCTGCACGGATTTCTGATCCGCGCGATTCGCCGTTGCCCTTTCGGTCATTGCGGGGCTTACTTCCCAGTAGCACAGTCAGGGAAGTGAACGATGGCGCACGAGATGGACCTCGTCATCCGAGGCGGGACGGTCATCGACGGCACCGGCAAGCCGGGTTTCGAGGCGGACGTGGCGGTCAAGGACGGGGCAATCGTCGAGGTCGGCAAGGTTGCCGCGAGCGGTGCCGAGGAGATCGACGCGCGCGGCCAGATCGTCACGCCGGGCTTCGTCGACATCCACACCCACTATGACGGCCAGGCGGTGTGGGACAGCCATCTCGCCCCCTCGTCATGGCATGGCGTCACCACCGCCATCATGGGCAATTGTGGCGTCGGGTTCGCGCCCTGCAAGCCGGACGACCGCGAGCGACTGATTGAGCTCATGGAGGGCGTCGAGGATATTCCCGCCCCGGTGATGCACGAGGGGCTTGACTGGAACTGGCTGAGCTTCGGCGACTATCTCGACGCGCTCGACCGCAAGCCGCGTGACATCGACATCGGCGCGCTGCTGCCGCACTCGGCGGTGCGGGTGTTCGTCATGGGCGAGCGCGCGACCTTCCAGGAGAACGCTAACCAGGCGGACATCGCGCAGATGGGACAGATCGCCACGGAGGCGATGAAGGCCGGCGCGTTCGGTTTCTCCACTTCGCGCACGATCAGCCACAAGACGCTGGCGGGTGAATACATCCCGACGTTGCGGGCGCAGGAGGAGGAGCTTACCGGCATCGCTATGGGCGTGCGCGCGGCGGGAGCTGGGATGCTGGAGCTGGTCTCCGACTGGAACCAGCCGGACCCCGCGACCGAGTTCGCGATGGCGCGGCGCGTGGTCGAGAAGACCGGGCTGCCGATGGTGTTCACGCTCAACCAGCGGCACGACCGCACCGAGGTGTGGCGCGAGCTGCTGAACCTGTCCGATCAGGCGGCGGCCGACGGGCTGACCATGCGCCCGGTGTTCCCGCCGCGCCCAGTCGGCATCCTGCTCGGCCTGCAAGGCACGCAAAACCCGTTCTCCGGCTGCCCGAGCTACAAGAAGATTTCTCACTTGCCGGTGCCGGAACGGGTCGCGGCGATGCGCGACCCCGAGTTGCGGCGGCAAATCCTGTCGGAAGACCCGATCAAGGAGAGCACATTCCCGCTCATCCATCGCATCGGTTACGACTGGATGTTCCCCTTCGAGGAGCCGCTGAACTACGAGCCGGCCAAGGCCAACGCGATCACCCAGATCGCCGCGCGCGAGGGCCGCAGCGCGCCGGAGGTGGCGTACGACCTGCTGATCGCCGATGAGGGCAAGAACTTCATTCTCGCCGCGGTGGTGAACTACGCGCACTACAATCTGAAGCCGGTGGAGGAATTCCTCGCGCACAAGAACGCCATCATGGGCTTGGGTGACGGCGGCGCGCATGTCGGCTTCATCTCGGACGCCAACTTCCAGACCTTCATGCTGACCCATTGGGGCCGCGACCGCGCGACCGGGCGCGTGGCGTTGGAGGAGCTGGTGCGGCGGCAGACCTCCGATACGGCGCACGCAGTCGGGCTGTTCGACCGAGGCGTGATCGCGCCAGGCAAGAAGGCTGATCTCAATGTGATCGACTTCGCCAATTTGCAGCTGCAACGGCCCTACATCGTGTTCGACCTGCCGGCCGGCGGGCGGCGTCTGCTGCAGAAGGCGACCGGTTACACGGCGACGGTGAAGGCCGGCGCGGTGACATTCCGGGATGGCGAAGCGACCGGCGCGCTGCCTGGCAAGCTGCTGCGCGGTGGGCCGGCGATCGCGGCATAGGACCGACGGCGACTATCGCTTTATTTTGACTTATCATCGGCTGGGTCGTTCCGTAACGTGATCTCACGAAATCGGAACGGCCCGGCCGACAGGCTGACGCCACGAACCGGGCTGCCCGCGAACGTCTCTGGGACGAGGGGGAGTCGGTCTCATGGCATATCGCTGTTTTCGCTCGACGCTTGTTGCATCCGCCTTTCTGGGCCTTGCCGCGCCGGCGCTGGCGCAGTCCGTCGGCAAGGTGGGCGACGTCAATTTCCCGATTTCCTGCAATGCGGCGGCGCAGCAGCAATTCACTCGTGCCGTCGCGCTGCTGCACTCCTTCTGGTACGAGGAGGCCGGCAAGGCCTTTGCCGGCGTGACCGAGACTGACCCCAGTTGTGCGATGGGCTACTGGGGCATGGCCATGAGCAACTGGCACCCGCTGTGGTACCCTCCGGACGCCGCGGCGCTGCGGGCGGGATCGGCGGCGGCGGCCAAGGCCGAGGCGCTTGACGCGAAGACCGATCGGGAGCGGGGCTATATCGGGGCGATCGCGACGTTCTATCGCGACAACGACACGGTCGATAACCACACCCGTTCTGTCGCCTACGAGCGCGCAATGGAGCAACTGCATCTGCGCTATCCCGATGATCGGGAGGCAACGGTGTTCTATGCGCTGGCACTCGACACCAATGCCTCGCCCACCGATAAGACCTACACCAATCAGAAGAAGGCGGCGGCGCTGCTCAAGCGAGTGTTCGACGAGCAGCCCAACCATCCTGGGGCGGCGCACTACCTCATTCACAGCTACGATTCGGCGCCGTTGGCCGAACTCGGCCTGCCGGCGGCGATCTGCTACGCCGACATCGCGCCCGCCGTGCCGCACGCCCTGCACATGCCCTCGCACATCTTTACGCGGGTCGGCGAATGGCCGGAATCCATCGCCTCCAACACGGCGGCCGCCAAGGCGGCCTCGGTCTACGGGGCGGAGAAGTTCGGCGCGGGAGTCGCCTGGGATCAGATGCTGCACGCGATGGACTATCTGGAATACGCCTATTTGCAGACCGGGCAGGACGCAGAAGCCAAGCGCGTGCTGGACGAGCTCGCGACGTTCCAGAAGGCGACCCCGAATACCCTCGCGGCCGGCTATGCGATTGCCGCCATTCCGGCGCGCTACGTGGTGGAGCGGCAGGATTGGGCGGCGGCGGCGTCACTCACAATCCCAGTCGTCGCGTTCCCCTGGCAGCGCTTCCGTTGGACGGCGGCGATGATCAGCTACGCCCGCGCCCTCGGCGCGGCGCATACGGGCGATTTCGCTGGCGCGCGTGCCGAGATCGACAAGCTGCAAGCGGCCCACGATGCGCTGATCGCGGCGAAGAACCCATACTGGGCCGGACAGGTGGGCATCGAGGTTCAGTCCGCGAAAGCCGTCCTCGCGTACACCCAGGGCCGCAAGGACGAGGCGCTGTCGCTGATGCGAGCCGCCGCCGATGCCGACGATGCGGCGGACAAAGCTCCGGTAACGCCGGGATCGATCCTGCCGGCGCGCGAGATGCTGGCCGACATGCTGCTGGAGGCGCAACAGCCGGCGCTGGCGCTGGCCGAATACGAGCGTTCGCTTGAGGCGGCGCCAAACCGCTTCCGTAGCCTTGTCGGCGCGGGGAATGCCGCCGAGCAGGCGGGCGATGCGACGAAGGCCAAGCTCTATCGCGAGCGTATCGTGCAACTCACGGCGACGCACGGCACCGACCGGCCCGAGGCATCGGCGGCGAAGCGCTATCTCGACAAGGGCTGAGTGCCGGATTTCCGGGCAGCCGCGAGCCGTTCGCTGTAGCGGTCGGTGAGGTAGTCTGCCCGGTCGCGGAGGATCCAGGTGAAGCGCACCAGTTCCTCCATTACGTCGACGACTCGCTCGTAGTACGGGCCAGCCCGCATCCGTCCGGCCTCGTCGAACTGCTCGTAGACCTTGGGCACGCTGGACTGGTTGGGAATGGTGAACATCCGCGTCCAGCGGCCGAGCAGGCGCAGCGTGTTCACCGCGTTGAAGCTCTGGGAGCCGCCATTGACCTGCATGACGGCCAACGTTCGCCCCTGCGTAGGCCTGACCCTGCCGATCGAGAGGGGAATCCAGTCGATCTGGTTCTTGAACACCCCGGTGATCGCGCCGTGCCGCTCGGGGCTGCACCAGACCTGCCCCTCGGACCATTGCGAGAGCCCGCGCAGTTCGGCGACTTTCGGATGGTCGGGCTCGGTGCTGTTCGCCACCGGCAGGCCGTGCGGGTGAAAGATCTGGGTCTCGGCACCCAGAGCCCGGAGCACGCGGGCCGCCTCCTCGACCATCCGCCGCGAGTAGGATTCTGCCCGCAAGCTGCCATAGAGCAGCAAGATGCGAGGGGCGTGCCGCGACCGCACAGTCGGTTCCAGGCGGGCAAAGTCGACCGGTAGCAGGAAAGCGCGTTCCAGCGCGGGCAGGGAGTCGTGTTCGGCCGCGTCCGAGGCCACTTCGACTTAGCCCGGCGGGACCGGTCGGCGCCGCCGCTCGGCGGCGGTAACGGTGTTTTCGAGCAGGCAGGCAATCGTCATCGGACCGACCCCGCCTGGGACCGGGGTGATCGCGCCGGCGATTTCGGCGGCCTCGGCAAAGGCCACGTCGCCGCCGAGCTTGTTATCGGGCCGACGGTTGACGCCGACATCGATCACGGCGGCCCCTTTACCGATCCAGTCTCCTCGCACCATCTCGAGCTTCCCCACCGCGGCGATCAGCACCTCCGCCCGCCGGCACTCGTCGGCCAGGTTTCGGGTGCGCGAATGCGCGATGGTGACGGTGGCGTTGGCGGCGAGCAGCAGGGCGGCGATCGGCTTCCCGACGATCGCCGAGCGCCCCAGCACCAGCGCCCGCGCGCCCGACAGCGGCACGTCGGCGGCGGCCAGCAGCTTCATGATCCCGAGCGGCGTGCAAGGCACCAGGCTCGGCAGCCCGCCGGCGAGGCGCCCGACATTGATCGGATGGAAGCCGTCGACATCCTTCGCAGGGTCGATTGCCTCAATCACCGCCTGCGGACTGATCTGCGGCGGCAGCGGTAGTTGCACCAGAATGCCGTCGACCGCCGGATCGGCGTTCAGTCGCGCCACCACGGCGAGCAACTCCGCCTGGCTGGTGTCGGCCGGCAGACGAATCGACTCGGTGGCGAGTCCTGCCTCGGTGGCGGCGCGGTTCTTGCTCCGCACATAGACGCTGCTGGCCGGGTCGGCACCCACCAGCACCACCGCGAGACCGGGCCGGAAGCCCAGCCCGGCGACCCGACTCGCCACCCGAGCGCGGAGTTCGGCAGCGATCGCCCGCCCATCGATGATGCGCGCGGTCACGGGTCAGCTCAGGAAGAGCTGCCAGCTCCCGAACAGGATTCCCCGTTGGAGCGCGGCCACGAGCGGGACGAGGATGAACTGGATCAGCAGCAGGGCGATCATCGGGCTAATGTCGATGCCGCCGAAATTGGGCAGGAAATTGCGAATCGGGCGCAGCGCCGGCTCGGTCACGCGGTAGAGGAAGTCGCCGATCGACCAGACCAGCCGGTTGCGCGTGTCGAGCACGCCGAACGCGGTCAACATGCTGAACACCGCCGCCAGGATGATCGCCCAGAAATACAGGCGGATCAGCACGAAAATCAGTTCAAACAACGCCGAGATCACCAGCCGGCCTCCTTGGGTGGGCGGAAGCTAGCGGCGGCTCCCCGGCTCCGCAACTGCTGCGCAAGGCCGCTTGACACTGAGGGGCGCCATCAGCATTGTCCGCCGCCGAACGGGACGGGGCTGTAGCTCAGTTGGGAGAGCGCCTCGTTCGCAATGAGGAGGTCAGCGGTTCGATCCCGCTCAGCTCCACCATCCGTCCCGTCATCCCGGAGCGCGCTATTCGCGTCGCCGGCGCCGCAATCGGCTGATGACCAGCCACGCCGCCCCGAGCACGATCACTCCGATTATCACGGCGTCCATGCTGTGCAGCACCGCCCGGAGGCGCGGATCGCTTTCCCATCGGCGGCCGAGCTCGTAGCCGACATAGGCCAGCGCGAAGCACCACAGCCAGGAGCCGACGAAGGTGTAGAACTGGAACGGCAACTGCCGCATCCGCGCCATGCCGGCGGGGAGCGAAATGAAGGTGCGGACGACCGGCAGCAATCGGGCGATGAACACCGCCGCGTTGCCGAACCGGGCGAAGAACCGCTCGGCGCGCTGCAAATCCTCGCCGCTCAGCAGCACGAATCGGCCCCAGCGCTCCACGAACGGCCGGCCGCCGTAGAAGCCGACGGCGTAGGCTATGGTCGAGCCGATGTTGCAGCCGATCGCGCCGGCGGTCGCGGCGAGCGGCAGCGAGAATCGCCCGGTCGAGGCGATATAGCCGGCGAACGGCATGATGATCTCGGAGGGCAGCGGGATGCAGGCGGATTCGATCGCCATGAGCGCCGCCACGCCGGAATAGCCGGCCGCCGAGACCACCGCGACGATCCAGGCGGCGACGGCGGCAATCAGATTTTCGAGCATGAGCGTTCCTGGCAGGTCGGCCCGCCCGATTCAAGTGCGGGTCAAATAGGGCGCGGCTTTAGCAGGGTGACGAGGAGTACTCCGACCACGATCAGCCCCGCGCCGACGAAATCGTATGGATGCAATCTCTCTCCGAGGAGAAAATAGGCCAGCACCGCGATGAACACGGTTTGCAGGTAGAGAAAGACGCCGGCGCGGGCGGCGCCGAACGCGTCCACGCTCCAGTTGAACAGATAGTACATGAGCGCCCCGCCAGGCGCCGCGACATAGGCGAGCGCGAGCAGCCCATTGGCATTGAGCGCCGTCCGCTCGTCGTGCAGCACCTCCCAGACATAGAATGGCAGCGCCGTCAGCGTCGCCGCGCCGAGTAGCAGAAGTAGCAAGGGCAGCCGCGGCAGGGTGAAATTCGCCCGCCGGAGCAGGATGCTATAGATCGCGAAGCACAACGCGGAGGCGACGATCCAGAGCTCACCCGGATTAAGCCGCAGGCTGGCCAGCACCGCGGGATCGCCCTGTGCGACGATAACCACCATGCCGACGAGCGCGATCGCCGCACCCACCGCCTGCCAAACGCCCATCATCTCGCCGAGCACGAAGCGGGCAAGGATCATGGTTACGATCGGCATCAGCGCCATGATGAGGCCGACATTGACCGCGGTGGTGGTCTGTAGCCCGACATAGATGAGGCCCGGCGACATGGCGAGCCCAATACCGCCGGTCAGCAGCAGCATGGGCGCGCGGGCCCGCAGCGTGGCGCCCATCTCCGCGTAGTGGCCGCGCACCACGGGCAGTAGCAGCAGCCCGGCGATCGCCGGACGCCAGAAGCCGAGCGCCCAAGGCGGCATGTCGGCCTGCGCCCATTTCGCGGCGATGTAGACGCCAGCTGAGAGGAGCCAGCAGAGGATCACCGTGCCGCAGGCGGCGGCCGTCGGCTCCGGAGCATCGGTGCGAGGCGTCGCGCTGGCCTGGTGGATTGGCAGGAAGTGAAACGCCATCGTCTCCCCGCAACCGCGTAGAGCAGCAATGTTCCTGCTCCGCATTGTCACGGGCCGGCCCGCGCGCGGCAACACCTATCCGCCTCCTCGTCGGGTCAAGCTGGCAGGAATTTTCCCGTCAGGCCGGAACGCAGCCGAACCGACCGGCGTTGAGCGAAGCCAACCTGCCGAGGAATCCGATCGCCCATGTCCGACGACCAGCCCGCTGTCAGCTCTACCCCGCTCGCCGGCCACGGGGCCGCCCAGCTCGCCTCCGTGCTGGTGAATACCTACAATGCCGAGCTGCGCGACGCGGAGGGGTTCATCGGCGATCGCGCCAGCAAGCGCGCCTTCCAGGCCATCATGGACGATTGGCGCGAGCGCCTGCGCAAGGTTGGCGAAGACCCACTCGGCGAGACCCCTACCGACGATATTGGCAAGAAGAAGCTGGACAAGCTGCTGGTCGACGGCGACCCCGAGGCGGCGGGCCTGGTCCACGGCGCAATCGAGGAGTTCGCCCAAGAACTGGCGACGGTGATCCGCCGCTTCCTGCGCCTCAAGGGCTGGCGCGGCACGCAGCGGATAGCGGTGGGCGGCGGATTGCGCGCCGGCCGCATCGGCGAGCTCGCGATCGGGCGGGCCGGCGTGCTGCTCAAGGGCGAGCACGGCCACGAGCTCGAGCTGCGACCGATCCGCCATCACCCGGACGAGGCCGGATTGATCGGCGCGATCCATCTGGCGCCGTCCTGGATCTTCTCCGGGCATGACAGCATCGTCGCTGTCGATATCGGCGGCACCAACATCCGCGCCGGCATCGTCGCGCTGAACGTGAAGAAGGCGCGCGACTTGTCCGAGGCGCATGTCCTGGGTTTCGAGCTGTGGCGGCATGGCGACGAGAAGCCGAGCCGCGAGGAGGCGGTCGAGCGGCTCGGCGACATGCTGCGCGACCTGATCCGCCGAGCCAGGAAGGATGGCCACAAGCTGGCGCCGTTCATCGGCATCGGCTGCCCCGGCATCATTGTCGAGGACGGCTCGATCAAGCGTGGCGGGCAGAACCTGCCGGGCAATTGGGAGAGCAGCCGCTTCAACCTGCCGGAGCGTGTGCGCGACCAGGTGCCGGAGATCGACGGCCATGAGACCATCGTGCTGATGCACAACGACGCGGTGGTGCAGGGGCTGAGCGAGGTGCCGTTCATGGCCGATGTCGAGCACTGGGGTGTGCTCACCATCGGCACCGGCCTCGGCAATGCCCGCTTCACCAACCGCCGCGCGCCCGACAAGGAATGACAGTGAGATGCCCTCGATCGAGGCGCGGCTGAAGGATCTGCTCGACGAGACGCGCCTCGCCCATGCTGGGCACCCAGCTTCTCATCGGGTTGCAATACCGCGCTGCGTTCTCGCCGGGCTTCGACCGCTTGCCGCCCACGTTCCGGTGGCTGGACGCGGTGGCGCTGCTGCTGATCCTGACGGCGGCTGCCATCCTGCTCGGCACCCCGGCGTTCCACCAGATCGCGGAGGGCGGCCACGCCACCGGCCGGATGCTTGCCCGCGCGTCGGGCAACCTCAAGGCAGCCCTTCTGCCGCTCGCCCTGGCGCTCGGCATGAATGCGGCGATCGGGCTTGTGTCCACCACCGGGCCGGAATGGGCGATTGCCGTGGGGGCCGGGTTCGTGGTCGCGGCGTTGTCGGCCTGGTACGCCCTGCCGTTGCTCTCTAGCGCGCGCCGGCGGCGCCGGGAGGAAAGGATGGAGGACAAGACGCAATCGCTGGAGACCCGCATCGTGCAGGCGCTGACCGAGCTGCGGGTCGTGCTGCCCGGCGCCCAGGCGTTGTTCGGCTTCCAGTTCCTCGCGGTGCTGACCGACAGCTTCGAGCGCCTGCCGCCGGGGTCCCGGACCGTCCATCTGGTCAGCCTCGGGCTGGTCGCGCTAGCGATCATCATGCTGATCGCGCCCGCCTCGTATCACCGCATCGCCGCCGGCGGGAACGCGGAGCAGGGCGTGCTGCGCTGCGCCGTCGCGATGATGTTGCCCGCCGCGGGGCTCATTGCCCTCGGACTGGTGGGCGACGCCTACGTGACGGTGCGGTTGATTTCCGGGAGTCATGCGCTGGCGCTGTGGCTCGCCATTGGCGCGGCGCTCGGCTTCATGGCGCTGCTCTACATCTTCCCGCTCTTCTCACGGTTTGCCAGGGCGTAGATCGCGGGAAAACCGGCCGGCGCCAGTGCGTTCAGACCCTCAACGCAGAAGGAGGGACCGCATGAAACAGCCGCACACCGAGCAGTCGGTCGAGCATACCGAGGACCAGCAGAACACCGGCAACCACAAGAAGTCCGACGCCCCCGACAAGGCTGGTGCCGATCGCTTCGGCGGCACCCGGACCGGGCAGGAGAACGTGGAACCGGAGAAGAAGCCGGCCCGGTAGCATTTGCCTCCCTCTCCCCCGATCAGGGGAGAGGGTCAGCGGAACCGGACGAGCCGGCCCATCGGTCGCCCTAGCACCTCGTCCTCGCGCATCACCGCCCGACCGCGTACGATCGTCGCCACCGGCCAGCCGGTGATCTCCATGCCGGCGAACGGGGTCCATCCGCAGGGCGAGACGATCCAGGATTCCTCGATCCGCCGGCGGCGGCGCATGTCGACCAGGGTGAAGTCCGCGTCGTAGCCGGCCGCCAGCCGGCCCTTGCCGAGCGCGCCGTAGACCCGCGCCGGACCGGCGCAGAGCAGGTCCACCAGCCGGGAGAGGCTCAGTCGACCGGCATTCACGTGGTCGAGCATCACCGGCACGAGGGTCTGCACGCCCGTGAGCCCGGCGGCGCATTCGGGCCAGAGCAGTTCCTTGCGCGCCCGGCTGTGCGGGGCGTGGTCGGAGCCGATCGTATCCACCGTGCCGTCGCGGATCGCCGCCCACGCGGCTTCCCAATGACGCGGGCCGCGGATCGGCGGGTTCATCACCCCGTAGCCGCCCAATCTCTCATAAGCCTCGGGCGCCACCTGGGTGAGGTGGTTCACCAGCACCTCGGCGGTGGCGATGTCACGGAAGTTCTTGAGGTAGTCGAGCTCCTCCGCCGTCGACACGTGCAGGATGTGGGCCGGGCGGCCGGTCTTGGTGGCCAGCGCCATCAGCCGACGCGTGCCTAGGAAGGCCGTCTCCTCGTCGCGCCATTCCATGTGGCTGGCGTAGGGATCGCCCGTCTTGAAGCGTGCCTTGCGGTCCTGCAGGCGGTACTCGTCCTCGCTGTGATAGGCGATCCGGCGGCGGCCGGAGCGCATTACGCGCTCCAGGCTCTCGTCGTCCTCCACCAGGAGATCGCCGGTGGAGCTGCCGGCGAATACTTTGATGGCGCACACTCCGCGCCCGAGTTCGAGTTCGGCGAGGGCGGGAGCGTTGGTCTTGGTCGCGCCGACATAGAGGCCGATGTCGCACCAGGCGTTTTCCTCGGCGTAGCCCTGCTTCCACGCGAGATGCTCGGCGTCGACGATGGCGGGGCTGGTGTTCGGCATGTCGAACACCGCCGCGAGACCGCCCAGCACGGCGGCCTTGGTGCCGGTCGGGATGCTCTCGATAGCGGGGTCGCCGGGATCGCGAAGATGCACGTGCGGGTCGATGAGGCCGGGCAGCACGTGTAGGGCGGCGGCATCGATGGTCTCGTCGGCGGTCGCATCGCCGGGCGCGCCGAGCGCCGCGATGCGGCCATCGCGCACGCCGACGCTGGTGGCCTCGAGGCCCCAGGGGAGAACACAGGTTCCGTTGCGGATCAGCAGGTCGAAATGCGGCGCGGGCATCGGATGCTTCCTTGCGCGGAGCGGTCTTGCAAACCTCTGCTGCTAACACCCGGCCGGGGTCCGGGCGAGTCCCCAGAGGGAGCCGTCGGAAAACTTTACAGGAGGTGAATCGGGTTGCAGCTAGGCCGTTGTAATATTTGCGTTACCGCCGATGGCATCTAAGTTGCAAAACCGATCGCAAGCTGCACGAGACACCCAGGAGAGCTTGTCGATGTCGTCGTTGGTTCGCACGTTCCAGGCTGGCGCAACCGCGCTGGCCATCGCAGTCGGAGGGATTGGCCTGGCGCACGCCGATGCCATTCCCTACCCGAATTCGGGCACCGAGAACCCGGTCGTCTATTCGTTCACCGCCGCGAGCACCGGCGACGTGATCGCCTATTTCACGGGGACGGGCGCCTCGTACTCGGAATCGCTCGGCATGTTCGTGAACGGCGTGCTGTCCCCGAACGGGTTCGGCCTCGGCAATCACTCTTCGAATATCGGGGACAGCTTCAATCTTGGCCATGTCAACGCCGGGGACTCGCTGGTCTTCGCGATCAACGTGTTCAACCCGCAACTGTCGCCGCCCTATGTCTATTCGGACCCATCCCTGAACGGGCCGTATGATTTCGGCACCGCGGGCGCGGGAGCGAATCACATCTATTCTGTGCCCTATACCGCGACTAGCCCGCTCTTCCCGGGCGTTCCGGCGGGCACTTATGTCGCATTCGAGGACCTGCCGGCCGGCGGCAGCGACTTCAACTATTTCGACGAAACCTACGTGTTCACCAACGTCTCCAGCCATGTGGCCGTACCGGAGCCGGCCGCGATGGCGGTTCTCGGTGTCGGGCTGCTGGGCCTCGGCATGGTCCGCCGTCGTCGCGCCTGAACGGGACGGCACGACCATCGGATTGTGAGGGCGGCGTCCTTGCGGGCGCCGTTTTCATTTTGTCGCCAGCACCTCGAAGACGTCGCCTCCGGCCGCGAGTCCGAGGATGTGGCGGTTGTGCCAGAGGGCGTAGAACAGCAGGCTCCAAGCGGCGAAACCGCCGGGCCAGCCGGTGCCGCAATTACGGAACAGCGCCTCGACCTTCGCCCGATCGGCGATCTCGGCCACCCCTGGCTGGCCGGCCACGAGCGGGCCGAGCCGGCTGCCCTGGCTTGCGATCCAGGTGCCGACCGGAACGGTGAAGCCTTGTTTCGGCGCCCAGGGATTGGCCTCGGGCAGATGCTTCTCCAGCCATTTGCGCAGCAGCCACTTGCCGCGTCCCTGTCGCACCTTGAGCACGTCGGGCAGCGGGAAGCCGGCGGCGGCCACGCCGGGGTCGAGGAACGGCGTGCGGCCTTCGACCGCGTGCGCCATCAGGCAGCGGTCCAGCTTGAGCAGCAAGTCGTGGGGCAGCCAGTCCGCCACATCGGTTGCTTGCGCGGCGGCGAGCCGCGACCGACCGCCCTCGGCGGCCCGGCCCTCCGAGGCCGCGTATCCGTCGCGCCAACCCACTGGGGGCGCGCGCAGCACGTCCACTCGATCGAAGCAGCCCCGCGCGCGCATCACCCGGCCGCCCAGCCACCACGGCCGCATCGCACTGCGGTACCGCCCGTAGCCGCCGAAGATTTCGTCGCCGCCTTCGCCGCAAAGCACCACCTTCACGTCCTGCCGCGCCCGTTGGGCGAGAAACCAGGTCGGGATGATGGCGTAGTCCGCCGTCGGGTCGTCCATGCAGGCGACGATCTCGGGCAGGTGGCGCCAGACCATCGCCTCGCTGATCTCGATGGTCTCGTGCCGGGCGCCGGCGGCGCGGGCAACCACCGCCGCGTGTGCGCGCTCGTCGGCCGCGCCGCCGTCCCAGCCGGCGGTGAAGGCGAGCACGGGCTGGCTGTTCAGCCGCGCCATCAATGCGAGGAGGGTGGCGCTGTCGATGCCGCCCGAGAGGAACATGCCGTAGGGCACGTCGCTGCGCTGGTGCAAATCGACGCTCTCCTCGAGCGCGCGGTCGAGGCGGGCGAGCGCCGCGTCCTCCCCGATGTTCTCCGTCGGGGTGTCGGGCAGGGCCGGGATGCGGTTGCGGCTTAGGATATGGCCGTCGGAGCAGGTCAGCGTCTCGCCGGGCAGCACGCGGTGGATGCCCTCGAAAATCGTCTCCGTGCCGGTGGTGAACTGCAGTTGCAGCAGTTCCGAGCGAGCGGTGGGACGCAAGCGGCGGCCAACCAGGCCGGTCGCCAGGATGGCCTGCGGCTCGGAGGCGAAGGCAAGGCCGCCGGCCACCTGCGCGGTGTAGAGCGGCTTGATGCCGAACGGGTCGCGCGTGAGGGTGATGGTGCGTCCCACCCGGTCATGCACTGCGATTGCGAACATGCCGCGCAGATGCCGCGCGTATCCGCCGGGGCCGTCGCGCAGCCACAGATGCAGCGGCGGCTCGCAGTCGCTGTTGGTGGTGAAGTTCACGCCGGGCAAGCCCGCGCGCAGTTCGCGGTAGTTGTAGACCTCGCCGTTGGCGACCAGCGCGGCCTGGCCGGCGAACAGCGGCTGGTCGCCGGTCTCCAGGTCGATGATGGCGAGGCGGTTGTGCAGCAGCGCGATGCGGCCGACCACCGTGTGGCCGGAGCCGTCGGGGCCGCGATGTGCCAGGCTGCCGATCATGGTAGCGAGCGTGGCCGGGTCGGGCGGCGGCGCCCCCGGAGCGAGGATCAGACCGGCAATGCCGCACATCAGGCTTTCTCCACGGCGCCCAGGAACTCCCGCCAGCGCGCCACCACGGGGGCTTCGGCAAACTCGGTCTCGAAGCGCCGCCGTCCCGTGCGGGTCAGCGACGCGGCGCGCGCCGGATCATCCAGCACGTGGGCCAGCGCATCGGCCAGCGCGCCGGGGTCCCCGGGCGGCACCAGTACGCCGTCGTCGGACGTGATCAACTCGCGCGGCCCCTCCGACGCGGCGGCCACCACCGGCCGGCCGGCCGACCATGCTTCTATTACCACGTTGCCTAATGGTTCGTGACGGGATGGGCAGACCAGCGCGTCGGCGGCGGCGAGCAACGCCCCCGTGTCCTCCCGCCACCCGATCAGGTGCAGCCGGTCGGACACGCCCTCGCGTCGCGCGGCATCCAGCAAGTCGGCTCGCTCCGGCCCCTCCCCGGCGATCACGGCATGGGTACCTGGCAGGCGGGGGAGGGCGCTGATCAGCATGTCGAAGGCCTTGTTGCGATGCAGCCGGCCGAGCGCCAGCACGAGTTTGCAGTCCGGCGGGACGCCCAGCGACTGACGGGAGACCGGCGTGGCGCCCCCCAGGTCGTCGACGAAGTTCGGGACATAGTGCACGCGCCGGTCGGCCCAGCCCTGCCCAGCGATCCAGCGAACGATGCCGCGTGTGTTGCCCACCAAATGATCGCAGCGCCGGTAATAGTCGAGGTCGTAGTAGCCGCCGAGCCGCCCCGCCAACACCCAGTCGCCGGGTGGTGTGAAGCTCGCGGCGCGGTTCATCCAGGCGACCACCACGCGCGGGCCGAAGCGGCGCAGCAGGGTACGCAGTCGCGGCCCGGTCAGCAGGTCCGCCGGGCCGCCGAATCCGAGCTGTCGGGGGGCGAGGCCCGCCCTGGCGAGACGCGCCGCGCGGGGCTCGTTGCGGCGAATCACCGGCAAGACGCTGTCGCCGGCGCGATGCAGGGCGGTCGTGAGCCGCTCGAAGAACAGCTCCGCCCCGCCGGTCGGCGCACCGGCCATGACCTGCGCGACTTTCATCGTCCGCTGCTCGCGAAGGTCGGGGAAACAGACGGTCGGATCATCGCGCGCTCTCTACACGTCTTGCCGCATCCCGTGCGAGAGCCCAACTCGAACACATGACGCAAATGGCCGTGCTGCCCGAGCGGGGCGTGGTGGAGATCGGCGGGGAGGACCGGGTGTCCTTCCTGCAAGGACTCGTCTCGAACGACGTGGCGGAGGCCGCGCCTGGCCGCGCCGTGTGGGCGGCGCTGCTGACGCCGCAAGGCAAATGGCTCGCGGATTTCTTCATCCTGTCCGAGGGCGAGCGCCTGCTGCTCGACTGCGAGCGCGCCCAGGCCGCGATGCTCGCGCAGCGCCTCGGGCGCTTCCGCCTGCGCGCAAAGGTGCAGGTGCGGGACGCCTCGGCCGAGTTCTCTGTTCACGCGGCATGGAATGGTGCGCCCGATATGGGTGCCGGGATCGCGGCGCCCGATCCGCGATTGCCGGAGGCCGGCTGGCGGATTCTCGCCCGCGAGAAGCTGCCCGCCAACGCGACTCTGGCTGATTGGGACCGGCATCGGCTGGCGCTCGGGCTGCCGGACGGGTCGCGCGATCTGGAGGCGGAGAAGTCCACGTTGCTGGAGGGCGGCTTCGATGAGCTGAACGGCGTGTCCTGGACCAAGGGCTGCTATATGGGCCAGGAGCTCACCGCCCGCACCAAATATCGCGGGCTGCTGAAGCGGCGGCTGGTCCCGGTGGAGGTGGACGGGATGCTGCCCGAGCCAGGCGCCACGATTACGAAGGGCAGCGCCGAGGTGGGCGTGATGCGCTCGGGGCGAGATCGGCGAGGGCTCGCGTTGTTGCGGCTGGATGCGCTCGACGACACGCTGACCTGTGCCGGGGCAACCTTGTCCCCGCGCGTGCCGCGCTGGTTCGCGCGCGAGACCGTCCCGGCATCCTGACGCAACCGCCGTCAGGAGCGATCCGCGACCAGTCTGTCGTAGCCCTTCCAGCGGTAGATCAGCGCCGAGGCCGCCCAGCACAGCGCGAAGATGCCGATGACCACGAAGCCGAAATCGGCGAGGTCGTCGTTGAGCCCCGAGACCACGTCCCAGATCCCTCCGGCGAGGCCCAGCTTTTCCGCGATCAGTCCCAGCGCCTCAATGCCGCCGATCAGCAGCGCCACGACCACCGAGGCGGCGGTGATGGTGAGGTTGTACCAGAGTTTGCGGATCGGGTTGACGGCCGCCCAGCCATAGGCGCCGACCATCAGCACGCTGTCGGCGGTGTCCACCAGCGCCATGCCGGAGGCGAACAGGGCGGGAAAGATGAGGGTAAGCCAGGGCGACATGCCTTGCGCCGCCTGTGTGGCGGAGATGCCGAGCAGTCCGACCTCGGTCGCGGTGTCGAAGCCGAGGCCGAACAGGAACCCGAGCGGATACATCTGCCAGCTCGCCCGCACCCCGCGCAGCACGGGACGGAGCAGCCGGGCGAGCAGTCCGCCGGTGGCAAACGAATCTTCCTCGGCCAGCGAGATACCGAGATGCGCCCGCCGGAATTGGCGCCACACGTCGCGCAGAATGCCGAGATTGACCAAGGCGATGGCGACCAGGAACCCGGCCGAGACCGAGGTGCCGATCGCCCCGCCGATCACTCGCACCCCCTCCACGCTGCCCTGCATGGCTGATGCGGCGGCGGCCACCGCGACGCAGGCCAGCATCACCACGGTCGAGTGGCCCAGCGAGAACCACAATCCGACGGTGGTGGGCCGCCGGCCATCATGCATCAGCTTGCGGACGACGTTGTCGATGGCCGCGATATGATCGGCATCCACTGCGTGCCGCAAGCCGAACACCCAGGCGAGCAGCGCTGTCCCGAGCAGGGTGGGCCGGCCGGCAAAGCTCGCCCAAGCCCATATCCACGCGATGGCATTGACCGCCACCAGTCCAACGATGAGCGTGACGGCCATATGCTTGGACTGCATGCATCTTTCCACCTTGCCGGTCACAGCCTAGCTCGCGCTGCTGGCCGCGCGAAGGGACGCGCTCGGCTCGTTTCGGATACACGGCGCGGGAAAACCGCCCGGCGCCAACTATTGGTCTGGATGCGTGCTCTGATTCCGTCTAAAGAACGATAGGCGTGTGGAACGGAACGGGCTACGGGGCGGGAGGCTCGATGGATCGGCTCACGAGCATGGCCGTCTTCGCGAAAGTGGTGGAGGCGAACAGCTTCTCGGCGGCTGCCCGGACGCTCGGCATTTCGCAGGCCACGGCGAGCAAGCACGTGCAGATGCTCGAGGCCTGGCTCGGTGTGCGGCTGCTCAACCGGACGACGCGCCGGATCGGGATGACCGCCATCGGCGAGAGTTTCCATGCCCAGTGCACCCGCATTCTCGACGACATCGACGAGGCGCGGAACGCTAGCAAGAACCAGACGAACCTGCGCGGGCCGCTGCGCATCGCGGCACCCGTATGCTTCGGCAGCACGAAGCTCGGCCCGATCCTACGCGGCTTCGCGCAGATGCACGCAGCGATCACGCTGGAGGTGTTTCTGAGTGATCGGGCCGTGGATCCGCTGGAAGAGGGGTTCGATGTGGCGATCCAACTCGGTACCGATCAGGGACCGGGTCTTGCCGTGCGCCGGCTGGCGGCCTTGCCCTCCGTGCTTTGCGCGGCACCCGCCTATCTTGCCGGGCGGCACGCGCCCGCCGCGCCCGAGGCCCTCGAGCATCATGTCTGCTTGCTGGATCGCCAGCTATTCCCCAGGGGCTGGCG
This sequence comes from Alphaproteobacteria bacterium, assembly GCA_017307285.1. Lineage (GTDB taxonomy): Bacteria > Pseudomonadota > Alphaproteobacteria > Acetobacterales > Acetobacteraceae > JAFKFI01. The sequence continues at coordinate 46,294 of JAFKFI010000074.1, forward strand.
GTTCGTCGGTTCCAGCGGCGATTCGGCGCCGCCGCTATCCTACCAGGTTGCCGCCAATAACGCGCTGCTCCTGCGCGAGGCGGCGGCCGATGGCGCCGGGGTGCTGCTCGCCCCGGAATTCTGCGTGCAAGCCTATTTGGCGGAGGGGCGCCTGGTGCGCCTGTTGCCCGATTGGAGTGCGCCGCCGCTGGAACTGAGCGCCGCTTTCCCGGCGGCCCGACAGCTCTCGGCCAAGACTCGCGAGATCGTCGCCTATCTCGCGGATCACGCCGCAACCGCCTAGGCGCGACGCTCGGCCGAGCCCGGGGCGAAACTTGACTGACCCTCGGGCGCGCGTTCCAGCGCGCTTTGGTGTCGCAGCAGCAGGACGACGACCATCGCCAGCAGCGCGAAGGCGGCGATCACCAGGAGGCCTGCGGCGAAATTGCCGGTCGCCTCGCGCAGCCAGCCCATGACGAACGGGCCGAAGAACCCCGCCAGATTGCCGATCGAGTTGATCACGGCGATCCCCGTCGCCGCGGCGGCGCCGCTCAGGAAGGCGGTCGGGAAGGTCCAGAACACCGGGAGCACCGCGAAGACGCCGAACGCGCCCACCGTGAGCGCGATCATTTTGAGCAGCGGATCGTCGAGCAGGGCGGAGGCGCCGATGCCCAGCGCCGCGATCGCCAGCGCGACGGCGGCGTGCCCCTTGCGCTCCATGTGCCGGTCGGAGCGCCGGCCGTACCAGATCATGCCGATCGTGCCGACGATGTAGGGCACGGCGGAGATCAGGCCGTTCTGCCAGTTCGTCACCCCGAACGTCTTGACGATCTGCGGCAGCCAGTACGCGGTGCCGTAATTCGCCGCGACGGCGCCGAAATAGACCACCGACAGAGCGAGCACGCGCGGCTCGATCAGCGCCTGCCCGATGCTGATGTGCTGTGCCGCTTCGCGTGCCTGCTGCTCCCCGTCTAGCCGGGTCTGCAGCCACTGGCGCTCGCCGGGCTCCAGCCATGCGGCGTCGGCGGGCCGGTCGGTGAGATAGAAGAAAACCACGAACGCCAGGATGATCGCCGGCACCGCCTCGATGATGAACAGCCACTGCCAGCCGGCAAGGCCCAGGCCGCCGTGGAGATAAAGGAGCCATCCGGAAATCGGCGCCCCGATCACCGAGGAGAGGGGGATCGCCGCCATGAAATAGCCGACGATGCGAGCGCGGTAGACGGCGGGGAACCAGAGCGTCAGGTAGAAGATGATGCCAGGGAAGAACCCCGCCTCGGCGGCGCCGAGCAGGACGCGAACGAGGTAGAACGAATTCTCGTCGCCGAGGCCGGTTACGCGCCCGATCCACGGGATGAAGGCCATCGCGCCGGACAGGATGCCCCAGGAGAGCATGATCCGCGCGATCCACTTGCGCGCTCCGAACCGCTCCAGCGCGAGATTGGACGGCACCTCGAAGACGAAATAGCTGAAGAAGAAGATGCCGGCGCCGAAGCCGTAGGCGACCGAGGAGAGGCCGAGATCCTTGTTCATCTCGAGCGAGGCGAAGCCGACATTCACCCGGTCGAGATACGCCACGAAGTAGCAAACCATGAGGAACGGCACGATCCGGCGCGTGACCTTTGCAATCGTTACCTGTTCCACGACGCTTCTCCCGCTCCGTGCTGCGGGGCTCAACGTGCATCCAGCAGGGCGGTTCGGCAACCGCGCGGCCCACCCGGCGTTGCGCCTGGCTCGACCCACAGCAGGAGTTTGCGAATGATTCGGACCGTTCTCACCATCGCCGCTATTGGCGCGACGCTCGGCCTCGCCGCCTGCGAGCAGCCCGGCCCCGCGCAGCGGGCCGGCCAGAGCATCGACCAGGCCGGGCGCAACCTCAGCGACGCGGTGAACCCGAAGGGGCCGGCCGAGAAGGCCGGGCGGGCGGTGGATCGGGCGTTGGGGGAGTAGCCTTTTCCCATCCATTTTCTCCTCCTCCCATTGCGGGAGGAGGTTGGGAGGAGGTGTTCTGTGTGCTGGTTAGCTGGCCTCCCAGCGTGCGGCAGCCCCTCACCCCGGCCCTCTCCCACAAGGGGAGAGGGAGCCTATCTTTCCACGTACGGATTCCTTGTCCCCCGCAGCTGCAGGCGGATCGGGGTGCCGGGCAGCTCGAAATGCTCGCGCAGGCCGTTGACCAGGTAGCGCTGGTAGTCCTCCGGCATCTGCTCGGCGCGGGTGCCGAAGGCGACGAAGGTGGGCGGGCGGGCCTTGGCCTGCGTGATGTAGCGCAGCTTGAGGCGGCGCCCGTCCACCAGCGGCGGCGGGTGGCGTTCGAGTGCCGCCTCGAACCAGCGGTTCAGCTCGCCGGTGGCAACCCGGGTATTCCAGATCGCGTAGGCACGCCGCACCGCGGGCAGCAGCCGGTCGAGGCCGGCTCCGGTGAGGGCGGAGAACGCGATGACCTCAATGCCGCGCATCTGGGCGAGGCTGGTCTGCAGCCGGTCGGTGATCGCGCGGCGCGCGGCGTTGCGGTCGGCGACCGAGTCCCATTTGTTGAGCGCGAGGACGCAGGCCCGGCCCTCGCGCTCGATCAGCTTGGCGATCTGCAGATCCTGGTCGTGGATGCCCTCGACGGCGTCCACCGTGAGCACCACCACCTCGGCCATCTTCAGCGCCTCGATCGCGGCGCTGACCGACATTTTTTCCAGCGCCGCCTCGATGCGGGCGCGGCGGCGGAGGCCGGCGGTGTCCACCAGCTCGATCTCGCCCTGCTCGTCGGCGATCCGCACCGCCACCGCGTCGCGGGTGAGGCCGGGCTCGGGCCCGGTGATCATCCGCTCGGCGCCGAACAGGCGGTTGACCAGCGTGCTCTTGCCGGCGTTCGGCCGCCCGACGATGGCGAGCTTGAGCGGCCGCTCCGCCTCCGGGGCCGCCTCGGCCTCGGGCGGCACGCGGTCGGCGATCTCGCCCATCAGCTCGGAAATGCCCTCGCCATGCTCGGCGGAGACCGCCAATGGCTCGCCGAGGCCGAGGGAGAAGGATTCGAGCACGGCGGAGTTGACCGAGCGGCCCTCCGCCTTGTTGGCGATCAGCAGCACGGGCCGTCCCTGGCGCCGCAGCCAGCGGGCGAAATGCTCGTCGGCGGGGGTTATCCCGGCGCGGGCGTCGATCACGAACAGCACGAGGTCGGCCGTCGCCACCGCCGTCTCCGAGGAGGTCCGCATGCGGCCGGGCAGGGTCTCGGGGGCGGCTTCCTCCAGCCCCGCCGTGTCCACCAGGCGCACGTTGCGCCCGCGCAGCATCGCCTCCGCCTCCTTGCGGTCGCGCGTCACACCGGGCGTGTCGGAGACGAGCGCCGCCCGCCGTCCCGCCAGGCGGTTAAACAGCGTCGATTTTCCGACATTGGGTCGGCCGGCGATGACGACGAGCGGCGGCATCAGGCAGTGAATTGTTCGGTGATGATGCGCTCGGAGAGGCCCTGGTCGGGGTCGAATAGCACCGTGACCTCGATCGCACGGTCCTCGCTCACCGCGACCGAGACTACGTCGCGGACCTCGGTGAAGTCGGCCACCGCCGCGACTGGGCGCTTGTCGGTCTCCAGCACCTCGAACAGCACCTCGGCCGAGCTAGGCAGCAGCGCGCCGCGCCAGCGGCGGGGGCGGAAGGCGCTGATCGGCGTCAGCGGCAGGAGATTGGCCGAGAGCGGCACGATGGGGCCGTGGGCCGAGAGGTTGTAGGCGGTGGAGCCCGCAGGGGTGGACACCAGGATGCCGTCGCAGATCAGCTCCTCGAGCCGCACCCGGCCGTCCACCGTGATGCGGATTTTTGCCGCCTGACGGAGCTGGCGCAGCAGGCTGACTTCGTTGAGCGCCAGCGCCTCTTCCACCGCGTCGCTCAGCGTCGTGGCGCGCATCCTAAGCGGGTGAAGCACGGCGGCCTGCGCGGCGAGCAGGCGCTTCGGGAGGTCGTCCTCGCCGAACGGGTTCATCAGGAAGCCGACCGAGCCGCAATTCATCCCATAGACCGGGATACCGCGCCTGAGCCCTCGGCGCCCGAGTGCTCGATGCAGCGTCTCCAGCATGAAGCCGTCGCCGCCGAGTGCGACGACGCAGCCGGCCTCCGGCAACGGGCAATCGCCGTAGCGCGCCACCAGCCGTGCCCGACTGTCGGCGGCAAGCTCGGTGGGCGCGTTGACGAAGGCGATCTCACCCGGCCCGACCCGCAGCGAGGGCAGGGCGGCGGCGGCGGTGAGTTCCGGAACCAGGGGACTCAAGCGAGCTTCCGATGCTCCAGTACCGGCATATCGCGCCGCACCCGCTTGGTGACTGACTGATCGATGCGCGCGGTGGCCCAGCCGACGCCGTCGGAGACCTTGGCGACGATGGTGCCCCACGGGTCGCAGAGCAGCGAGTGGCCGTAGGTGAAGCGCGGCTCGCCGGCGCCGTCGAGATGCTTGCCCCAGGTCGCGGGGGCGGCGAACCAGCACTGGGTCTCGATCGCGCGGGCGCGGATCAACACGTCCCAATGGTCGCGCCCGGTGGGCACGGTGAAGGCCGACGGCAGGAAGATCAGCTCCGCGCCGGCGCGGCGCAAGGCGAGGAATAGCTCCGGGAAGCGGATGTCGTAGCACACCGCGCAGCCCACCTTCACGCCGTCAGCCTCGTAGGTGACCACCTCGTCGCCGGAGCCGTAGGTGGAGCTTTCGCGGTAGCCCTTGCCGTCGGGCGCGACGATGTCGAACAGGTGGATTTTCCTGTAGCGCGCGATCTCGCTGCCCTGCGGATCGAACACAACGGTGGTGTTGAACAGCTTCTCGCCGCCCTTTTCGGCGAGCGAGCCGCCGTGCACGTGGATGCGCTCCTTGCGCGCCACTGAGCGGAGGAACTCATAGGCCGGGCCACCGGGCTCGTTGGAGCCGCGCGCCGGCAGCATTTCGGCCTGCTCGAACTTGGCGCCGCGATTGCCGCCGAGGCATGTCCACATCTCCGGCAGGCTAACGATGTTCGGCCGGTCGGCGGCGATGGCCTCACCGATCAGCCGTCCCGCCTGGGCGATATTCTCCGCCTTGTCATGGCCGGGGCTCATCTGCACGACACTGACGCGCATACAGGCTCTCCTCTGGGCGGTGCGGCGGCATCAAGCACGTCCCGCGCACTGCCGGCAAGCTTGGGCCGGCAGGGCACCGTGCGGGCGGTCAGGCTATTTCGGTTTCTCCGACAGGATCGCCCCGGTCTTCGGGTCGGCATGGAACTTGACGATCTTGCCGTTGTGGACCGCGTAGCCCTCCCAGTGGCCGTCATCCGCCTCCAGGCCGGAGACGTGGCTGTACCCCATCCCGGTTAGCTTCTGCGTGACCTGCTCCTGGCTCATCCAATCGGCTCCGGGCTTGTCGGCACGGGCGGCCACGCTGCCGATCATCAGGGCGCCGACGATCGCGGCAAGGGTATCAAGTTTGCGCATCCTGAGCTCCTTTGAATTCACCAACCAGCCACAACGCGAGAGGGGAGCCGCAGTGCCCGCCTAGCTGGGCCAGTCGAGTTTCGGTTCGGTCCTCGAATCGCTGCGGCGAATACGCGGCGTGCGGGACAACTCCGCCCGGCGGCGGTCGGCCTCCGGCTCGTCGTGGAGATGATGCGCCGCCGGCGGGATTGGCGGGCGGCTGATGACCGGCTCGGCCCTTGGCTCGCTGCGGCGCCGCGGCACTCCGGGGGGAGGCGCCGCGTAGATCGCTTCGTCGTAATGGGCGTGATGCACCACCGGCTCGGGCATTCGCAGGGCAAGGCTGCGGATCTCGCCCTGAATTTCGTCGAGCCGCGCCTCGATTGCTTCCAGCCGGCCCTTCACCCCGAACACCGCAAAGGGCATGAGCAGGAGGGCCAGCGCATAGAGCAGCGCGGGTACCAAGACCAGGATCGGTACCCACCAGGGGAGCCAGTCGGGCAGCGCGGGCATCGACATGGCACGATCGTAGCATTGCCGCGTCGCGTCGATCCATCCTTAGCGATTATCTGTGAATCGCCGCATCCTGTGCTCGGCTCGATCGCCACCCATCAGACGTTGGCGCCCTCGATCAGGTCGCCGAAGCGGTCCCAGGTCTTGCCGTTCCAGCGCATCATCTGCAGCTGGCGCAGCGGGCGGTAATTGGTCGGGCTGGTGGTCTGGGTGATGCCGGGCAGCAGGATCGGGTTCGCCAGGTGATCCAGGCTGAGCGCCTGGTGCATGATGTTCTTGCGCGAGAGATCATTGCCGCAAGCTCGTAGGATATGGACCATCGTCTGCGGCAGGCCGTAGCCGTAGACGTTGCCGGAATCCTTGAGATCGCCGTCCGGGTAGTATTTGGCCATGAAGTCGCGCCAGCCTTGCATTCCAGGGTCCTTGGCCCACGCGGGGTCGGTCGAATCCTTGAGGAAGGCGGAGCTGACGATGCCGATGCCGCGCTCGGGGCCGGCCGGGTTCATCACCACGCCGACCGAGACCGAGACGTTGCTCATGAGGTGCAGTGGGTGCCAGTCGAGCTCGCTCACCTTGCGGATGACGAGGGCGGCAAACTTAGTGGAGGCCGCGTTCATCAGCACGTCGCAGCCGGCGCTCTTGAGGCTGACGAGCTGGCTGTCGACCGTTGCGTCGGTCAGCTCGAAGGAGACGGTGGGGACGTCCTTCATCGCCTCCGCGCCGAGCACGTCCTGTATCCCGGCGATGTAGTCCTTACCGAAATCATCGTTCTGGTAGATGATGCCGAGCTTGCCCTTGGGCCTCTCGCGCTGGATGTATTTCGCGTAGATCTGCGCCTCGGTGCGGTAGCTCGGCTGCCAGCCGATGGTCCACGGGTGCTCCTTGTAGTCGCCCCATTTGTCGGCGCCCGTCGCCAGGAACAGATGCGGGACCTTCTTCTGATTGAGGTATTTGACCACGGCGGTGTTGGACGCGGTGCCCAGGGTGTTGAACAGGAAGGCAACGCCGTCCTGCTCCACCAGCCGGCGGATCTGCTCGACGGTCTTGGGTGGGCTCGCTGCGTCGTCGTAGGTGATGAAGTTGACCTTGCGGCCGTTGATCCCGCCCTGCTCGTTGATCATGCGGAAGTAGACCGCCTCGGTCCGCCCGATCGCCGCGTAGCCTGAGGCGGGGCCGCTATAGGGCATGGTGTTGCCGATCTTGATCTCGGTGTCGGTGACGCCTGGCCACTGCTCGGCATGGGCTCGGCGGGCGAGGGCAGGGGCGGCCAGTACAGCGGCGGCGGCGCGCAGCACGGTCCTTCGACGCAGCATTACGATCCTCCCGGTTGGCGCGGCTCTCGATGGCCGGCTCGGCGGCAGAGTAACGCCGTTCGGCAAGCGGCGAACACGAAAAAGGGCGGCCCGAGGACCGCCCCTTTGTCAGCACATGCGGGATACCGGGTTCAGGCGGCGCGGCGGGTGGCCAGCGCGGTCGGCAGCTGGTCGATCGCGTGGTCGATCAGCTTGGCATCGGCTTCCGCGCTCAATCCGGATGCCAGCACCTGGCGGGCGGCGGCGGTGGCGACCTCGGCGGCGGTGAGGCGGACCTCGTCGAGCGCCGCTTTCTCGGCGGCGGCGATGCGGTCGACGGCCATCTGCTCGCGCCGGCGCGACGCCGTCTCCGCCTCAGCGGCAGCGGCGGCGGCAACGGTGGCGGCCTGTGCCTGCGCCCCTTCGACCAGCTGCCGCGCATCCTCGATGGCAGCGGCGCGGCGCGCCTCGGCGTCACGCAGCATCGCCTCGGCTTCCTGACGCAGCCGCGATGCCTCGGCGAGGCTTTCGCGGACGGCCTCGGTGCGCGAGTCAAGGATCTTGGCCATCGCCTGCCACAGCTTACGGCCGAAGAACACGAAGAACAGGATGAAGGCGATGACGACCCAGGTCGGCGGCTCAGCCCAAAGATTTTCGCCGTGCATGGCGGGTCAAACTCCTGTGCTCAGCGGCCGCGCGCGGCGAGCGCGCTGCCGACGGCGCCCTCGATGGCGCGCGTGTCGGGCGCGGTTCCGGTCAGCCGCTGAATGACTGTGGTGGTCGTCTCGGTCGCCACCTGACGGAGCGCGCTCATCGCCGCGCTCCGCGCCTCGCCGATGCGCTGCTCGGCCTCCTGCAGCTGCCTCTCCAACCGCTCGTTGAGGGCGGCGGTCTGCGTTGCGGCTTCCTGCTTCGCGCGGTCCACCGCCGCGTTGATCGCGGCCTGCGCCTCGGCGCGCGCCCGCGCGATGGTCGCGGTGAGCTCGGTCACGGCCTCGGTAGATTTGGTCTTCATCGCGTGGGCGGCCTCGAGATCGGCTTCGAGGGTCGCGGCACGCTGGTCGAGCACCGACGAGACCTGCGGCAAGGCCCAGCGCGAGACGAGGATGTAGAGGATGATGAAGATGATCGCGCCCCAGACGACCTGGCTCGTCGTCAGAGGGTTGGCGAAATCGAGCTGCGGCATCCCCTCCGCCGCCATCGCCATGCCCGGAAGGCACAGCGCGGCGGTGGCGATAGCCGCGATCCGGCTGGGGCGCCGCATCGGGATCAGACGAACAGGATGATGAAGGCGATGACGAGCGCGTACAGGGCGACCGCTTCCGTGAGCGCGAAGCCCAGGATGGCGAGGCCGAACACGTTGTCGCGGGCCGCCGGGTTGCGGGCGACGCTGTTCACCAGGGCGGCGAAGATGTTGCCGATACCGACGCCCACCCCGGCCAGCGCGATCACGGCGATACCCGCGCCAAGCTGCTTTGCAGAGATCAAGTCCATCGGAGGATTCCTTTCGTTGCGTGCGAGTGGACCGGGCGGAACTCGCCCGGCGCCAAGCGGTGGAGGGAAGGGTTAGTGGAGGTGAACCGCGTCGTGCAGGTAGATGCAGGTGAGGATGGCGAAGACGTAGGCCTGCAGCACGGCGACCAAAAACTCGAAGCCGATCAGCAGAACGTTCACGCCGAGCGAGACGGCGGCCGGCAGCCAGCCGACCAGCCCGGCGGCGCCGAGCATCACGACGAACGCGCCGAACACCTCCAGCATCACGTGGCCGGCCATCATGTTGGCGAACAACCGGACCGAGAGCGAGATGAGGCGCGAGAGATAGGAGAGGATTTCGATCGGCACCAGCAGCGGCAGCAGCACCTTCGGCACGCCCTGCGGCACGAAGTAGCTGAAGAAATGAAAGCCGTGCATCCAGATGCCGACCACCGTGGTCATCACGAACACCAGCACGGTGAGCGCCAGCGTCACCGCGATATGGCTGGTGAAGGTGAAGAACAGCGGGAACACGCCGAGCAGGTTGCCCAGCAGGATGAAGGCGAACAGCGTGAAGACGAACGGGAAGAACTTGCGGCCGCCGTGCCCGATGGTGTTCTCGCACATGCCGAGCACGCCGGTATAGGCGAGCTCCGCCAGCGACTGCAGCCGCCCCGGCACCATCGCGCGCCGCCGCATGCCGATTACCAGGGTGCCGAGGATCAGCACGCAGGCGACCAGCATCATCACGTTGGATTGCGTGAAGTAAACCGACGCGCCGGGCTCGCCGAAGGCCGTGGTCAGCTTGAACTGACCCATCGCGTCGATGCTGCCGCCCGATTCGCTCGCCACCTTGCCGTCCCCACTCTCAATCCGTCGTCCGCCGATCGGCGAGGCCTAGTGTCGTGGCGCGAACACGCGCCAGACATTCAGCACCCCCGCCGCGCCTCCGAGAAAGACGAACACGATGAGGAAGGCCGGGCTGGTGTGCAGCCAGCGGTCCAGCCAGTAGCCGATGGCAACCGCCACGACCAGCGCCGAGACCAGCTCCACTCCGACGCGCAGACCGATCCCGAGAGGGGACGGGCCGAGATCGCCGGGTTCTTTCCCGGCATCCGGCGGGGCTTGGTCGAGCCCCTGTCTGGCGCGCGCCGCACGCAGACGCTCCTCGAAGGAATTGTCCCCCGAAGGACCGCCCGGGCCACCCTGCTTCTCGCTCATGCTCGCTCCTGGCAAGTCGCCCTGCCGGAAGGCGTGGGCTTGCTAACGGTGGCTTCCGGCACTGTCAAGAATGGTTGATTTTTCATTTCCCCGAAATCCGCGCGGCTGGAACCCGCCGGATTGGCGATGCCATAGGCGCGCGTAGGCGCCGCCTGCGTCCAGCAGGTCGTCATGCGTGCCGCTTTCGACGATGCGGCCGCCATCCAGTACCACCAGCCGGTCCATCCGCGCGATGGTGGACAGCCGGTGCGCGATGGCGATGACGGTGCGGCCGCGCATCAGCCCGTCAAGCTGCTGCTGGATCGCCGCCTCCACCTCCGAATCGAGCGCCGAGGTCGCTTCATCGAGCACCAGGATCGGCGCGTCCTTGAGGATCACCCGGGCGATGGCGATGCGCTGGCGCTGCCCGCCCGAGAGCTTGACCCCGCGCTCGCCGACATGCGCGTCGTAGCCGCGCCGGTCGTGCCAGTCCTGCAGGCCGACGATAAAGCGATGCGCCTCGGCCTGGCGCGCGGCACGCTCCACCTCCTCCTGCGTCGCCTCGGGCCGGCCGTAGCGGATGTTGTCGCGGATCGAGCGGTGCAAGAGCGAGGTGTCCTGCGTGACCATCGCGATCCGCGCGCGCACGCTTTCCTGCGTAACGGTGGCGAGGTCCTGCCCGTCGATCAGGATGCGGCCGGCCTCGGGGTCGTAGAAGCGCAGGAGCAGGTTCACCAAGGTGGACTTGCCGGCGCCCGAGGGGCCGATCAGGCCGACGCGCTCGCCGGGCGCGATGGTGAGGTCGATGCCGTGCAGCACGCCGGCGTCGGTGCCGTAGCCGAAGCGCAACCCCTCGAAGCGGATTTCGCCGCGCGTGACGACGAGCTCGGGCGCGGCGGGCCGGTCGGGCATCAGGCGCGGCAGGTCGATCGAGCGCATCCCGTCCTGCACCACGCCGATATTCTCGAAGATGTTGGTGAGATTGGTCGCGACCCAGGCGGCCACGGTGGAGATCTGCCACGAGAGCGGCAGCGCCATCGCCACGTCGCCGATCTTGATAGTGCCGTTGCTCCACAGCCAGATGCTGACGGCACCGGTGCCCACTACCAGGCCGGCGTTCATCACCGAGAGGGTGAAGGACCACATCGTCGCGAGCCGCGTCTGCCGCCGGAAGGCGGTGGTGTGGTCGTCCACCGCGTCGCGCACGAAGGCGTCCTCGTCGCGCGCGCGGGCGAAGAGTTTTACCGTCAGGATGTTGGTGTAGCTGTCCACCACGCGGCCGGTGAGGGTGGAGCGCATCTCCGAGGTGGCGTGCGAGCGAGCGCGGAGCTGTGGGACGAAGACGCGCAGCAGGCAGGCATAGACGGCGAACCAGGCGACCATCGGAAGCGCCAATCGCCAATCCGCGGCAGCAAGCAGGCCGATCGCGGAGGAGCCGTACACTAGGATGTACCAGACGGCGTTGATCGCGCCGACCACGGTCTCGCGCAGCGCCGGGCCGGTCTGCATCACGCGCTGCGCGATTCGCCCGGCGAAATCGTTCTGAAAGAACGTCCAGCTCTGGCGCACGACGTGCCAGTGGCTCTGCCACCGGATCATGTTGGAGAGGCCGGGGTTGAGCGCCTGGTTCATGATCGCGTTGTCGGCCAGCATCGCCAGCGGCCGCAGGATCAGCAGGAGTGCGGCCATCCCGAGCAGGATGTGCCAGTTCTCCGCCACCATGCGCGCGGGGTCGCCGGTGGCGACGAGCGCCACGGCGCGGCCGATGCAGACCGGCACCGCCGCGTCGAGCAAGGCGACGCAGATTCCGGCCACGAACAGGCCGGCGAACAGCCAGCGCGCCTGGCGCGCATAGTGCCAGTAGAAGCGCAGCACGCCGCTGCCCGGCGGTGGCTCCGGTCGCGCACCGGTCGGGTCGAGCCGCCTTTCGAGGAACCGCAGCATGGTTCTGGGGTGAACCAGTGCGAGCGGGCGGTCAACTCATCCCGGAGTGGGAAGCGGCATCGGCGCAGCGAGCCGGGCCTGCAAGTCGGCGACCTGGCGGCGCAGGCTGTCGCGCTCCACCCTGACGTAGGCGAGGCCCGCGTCGGATGCGAGGCGGGCGAGCATTGCCTCCTCGTCGTCGGACAGATCGGCGCCGGTGGCGTGCGGGCCGTACAGCGCGAGGGCATAGCAATGGAGCGGATTGCCAACCGGCACGGCGAGGGTCGGTGCCGCGAGCCCCGGCGGGAAGCCGAGCCGCTCGGCGTCGGCCGGGTCGATCTGGAAGGGTTCGCCTCGCTCGGTTGCCACGAAGGCCGGGTCGCGCGGGTCCAACGTGTCCGTCATACGGGCGCTCCAGCCGGCGCGGCCGGCGTGGCGGCGGAAGATCGCGTCCTGCCGCCGGAACACGGCGGCCGAGGCCAGGCCCAGTGCCGCCATTGGCGCCTCGACCAACGCCGCCTCGATCGCCTCGATGCTATCGGCGCCCAGGATGTCGCGCGACACCGCCCGCAGGGCCGCGACCTCTTGGCGGAAGGCGCGATTGAATACGTGGTCGGCCAGCTCCACGCCGAGCTCATGGGCGCGCCCGGCAAGGAACAGCAACACCGAGGCGAGCCCGATCCAGGCCCAGGTCGGCAGGTGCAGCGTGTGGTGCAGCTGCTCGATCTGCTGATGCAGGAACAGCGCGGGTACGCTCAGCATCAGCCCGAAGATGGTGATCCGTCGCAGCGGGATGGACACGCTGACCACGTGCGGCCGCCGCACCGCTTCGAACACGAACCAGCCGAGCACTCCATACAGCGCGTACAATCCAGCCGGCACCTCCGCCGGCACCACCGCCCCACCCGACACCGACTGCCACAACGTGGTCGATTGGAGAATCGCGGCCAGAATGAAGGCCGGCAGGCCGATCGCGCAGCCCCAGATGATCCAGCGCATCCGCTGGTAGTCTCGCGGCGGCAGCCCCCGACGGCGACGCAGCAGGATCAGCAGAGCCGCGGCGTCCACCACGAGCCCGGCCAGGAAGATCGCCCGCGAGGCGATCTCGGTGCGAAATCCGAAATTGTTCGCGTAGCTCAGCAGCTGGAGCACGGCGAAGCCCGCCGCCACGGCGGGAAGGGCGTATTGCCAACGCCGCCAGGCGGGCTCGGTGCGGTCGGAGGGGACCCGCAAGACGAATAGCAGGAAACCGGCATAGGCCACGCCCTGCATCACCGCGCCGGCGAACTCCTCCGCGAGCAACAGCGCCGGCCAGCTCTGCAGCAGGGCGTAGAACATGAAGTTCTGGCCGGAGTTGAACCAGCACGCGTACAGGAAGAAGCCCCAGGTCATGCCGCCGGGCCGGGTCCAGACGAGCCAGGCGGCGGCGAGGACGAACAGGATCGCGATCACCTCGTTGAGCGCCAGCACGCCCTGGGCGAGCCAGTTCGTCGGCGGCTGCTCCGCGGTGATCCGCACGACCCGCGGTGGCCCTCCGTCCTGCGGAAGGACGACGAGCGTCAGTACCCGGCCGGGCCGCACCAGCTGCATTCCGCCCATGCCGCCCACTATGGCGAGGAGGTCCATGCAGGGCGGTGACGCCAGCGAACGGCAGGCCATCGCCGGGAGATCGAGCCGATCGCCCGGACGCAGCCCGGCACGCCAGGCGGGAGAGAGCTCCTTGGTCGGGAATGGTCCCCGAACGTCGTGGATCAGCCCGTCATTGTCGGCGGCGAAGCCGGCCGAGGCGAGCGGGTGGCCGATGCGATAGAGGTCCGGCACGATCATCAGCAGCGCCCAGGCCGTCAACGCGACCAGCAGCATCCGCCCGGCCAGTCTTCCGCCGCGCCTCACGCCTGTCGCCCTTCTCCACGCCGCTGCGTGAATCAGCGTAGCAGAATCGGCCGCGCGCGAGGAAATGCGAAAACGTCTCTTCCCGTGTGACACCACCCATGCGAGGTTTGCCGAGACGAAATGAACCGCAGGGGTGAGATGCCCGTCACGATCAAGTGGAAGTCGCTGCTCAGCGGAAACTGGGATGTGGCGGCAAACTGGGACATGGGCATGGTGCCGAATAGCACCGCATTCGACGCTTGGCTCCCGATGGCGATCGATCCCTACACGGTGAGGATTCTGAGCGGCGAGACCTTCGCCGTCCAAACGCTCAATGTCGGTCCAAATGCCGAATTGTATGTCGGCGGCACGCTGACATTGGGCGGCGGCACCTCGACCGTAATGGGACTAATCGACGGCGGATCGGCGGCCGGGGCGTTCGTCGGGGGCAGCGCCACACTCCAGAACATGGGCGTGATCTCCGCCAACGTCGCCGGTGAAGCGCTATTTCTGTTCGATCCCTATCTCGGCCTGACAGTCACCAATTACGCCAGGATGGAAGCCCGGAACGGTGGGCAACTGCTGATCGAGACTCCGAAATTCACCAACTTTACCGGCCATGTCCTGACGGGTGGCAGCTACGTGGCGTCCGGCAACGGCTCCGTTCTGGGCTTCTGGGGGAGCGATGCTGCCAACGCCAGCTTCACGACCAATGCGGCCGACCTAACGCTCGACGGCGCCGGTTCGGAGATCGAGAGCGGTGCCGTCAACGTGCCGTTCCGTACGATCGAACGCACGCTGAACACCATCGCCAGCGGCGGCGCCCTGCATCTGCTGGGTGCGCGGAGCTACACGCCGGGCGCGGCCATTGGCGTGCACGGTCTGCTTGACCTGCGCGGCGGCACGTTCTCCGGCACGCTGAACATCGCATCGGATGGCCTGCTGAGCGGCTTCGGCAAGGTCAACAACGTGGCGAATGCGGGAGTGATCGAAGCCAAGGGCGGCATTTTCACGCTCAACGACGCGTTCGCCGGCGGCACCGTCGTCGTCGATGCCGGCGCCACCCTCGCTCTGCACGGGACCGTTGCAAACCCGATCAATGCTGGCGTGCTGTCGGCGAGCGGCGGCACGTTGGTCGTCAACGGCTCGGTCAGCGGCAATGGCGGATTTCTCGTGCAGTCCAACGCCACGCTCGAACTCGTCTCGGCCAGCGGCGACGTGGCGTTCAACGGAGCGGGTGGCACGCTGCGGCTCGACGCGCCAGGCAGCTTCACGGGGACGCTGTTCGGCTATGGGTTGGGCGATAAGCTCTATCTCGCCGGCGTCAATGCCAACGCGGCGACCGGCGGTGTGGGCGGGCTGACGCTGTCGCTTGGCGGCGTCGCGGTGCAGCACATCGACCTCGCGGGCGACTACAGCGCGGCGAAGTTCACCGTGGCCTATGACGGCAGCGGCACGCTCGTCACTGCGGCCGCGCCGACGCCGGCCGCGCGCGACTTCAATTACGAAGGCCAGTTCTGGACTAGCCAGACGATCACCTGGAGCTTCGCCGCCAGCACCTTCGCCGGCGACAGCGCCCATCCGTACAGCAGCTTCGTCACCGACGGGGCGGCGCAGAGCGTCATCGAGCAGGCGTTCCAGCAATGGCAGACGGAATCGGGCCTTAGCTTTGTCGAGGTGCCGGACAGCATCGACACCGACATTCGCATCGGCTGGGGCAATCTCGGCACCGGCAACGGCACCGAGCAGATCGGCGAGACCTACTACACGTATCTCAATGGCGGGAACGCGCTGAACCCCGATGTCATCGTGCGTCTCGAGGACCCGGCCTTCGTGCCGCTCGCCCCTGGCGCGGGCGGCGTTCTGACCTACCAGGGATACAATGCGACGTTGTATCAGGTGGCGTTGCACGAGCTTGGTCATGCCCTCGGCCTCGCGCACTCGACCGACCCCACCGCCGTCATGTATGCGAGCTCGGGCACCGCGAACCGTGACCTGGATGACTCGGACATCGCCGGCATTCAGGCGCTGTACGGCAATGCCCAGCCCTGCTTCCTGCGCGGCACGAGGATCGCGACACCGAGCGGCGAGGTCGCGGTGGAGGCGTTGCGACCGGGCGACCTGGTGCTGACGCATGACGGCGAGGCGCTGCCGGTGCGCTGGGTCGGCGAGCGTCGGGTGAGCGCGCGCGCACATCCGGAGCCCTCGGTGGTGCTGCCCATCCGCATCCGCCGCGACGCGTTCGGCCCCGGTCGGCCGCACCGGGATCTGCTGGTGTCGCCGGATCACGCCATCTACGTCGACGGAGTGCTGATCGCGGCGCGGCTGCTGGCGAACGGCGCCAGCGTGCTCCCCGACCCTCGGGTCGTGCATCCGCATTATTTCCACGTCGAATTGCCGTGCCACGCGGTGCTGCTGGCCGAAGGGCTGCCCGCCGAGAGCTATCTCGACACCGGCAATCGCGGCTGTTTCGCCAATGGCGGGTTGCCCATCGTGTTGCATCCCGATTTCGCGCGGAGGGATCGCGCGGCGGCTTCCTGCGCGCCGTTCGTCACCGACCCGGCCGTTGTCGCGCCGATCTGGCATCGGTTGGCGACGGCGGCTGGCGTGATCTGGACGGTCGCCGAATCGACTGAGCCCGACCTGCAACTGCATGCGGGCGGCCGGATGCTGCGGCCGATCAGCACGGGCACGGGGCTGATTTTCCCGCTGTCGCCCGGCATACGGTCGGTCCGGCTCGTCAGTGATGCGGCGCGGCCGAGCGATGCGCGGCCCTGGCTCGACGACCGGCGGTGCCTCGGCGTTTGCGTCGAGCGTATCACGGTGCAGACTGGCGCGGGATTGCGGGATATCGCGCTCGATGACCCGGTGCTTGGGGCGGGCTGGTGGCCGATCGAGCACGGCATCTGGGGACGCTGGACCGCCGGCACGGCCGAACTGCGATTGCACGACGACGCGCGGCTGTTGACGTTGGTGCTTGTCGGGCGAGGCGCGGCGCGGATCGCGGCTTGAAGATGGCGGAATGAATTCCGCCTTACGAGTTGGGAGGAGTTCGTGTTGCCGGTTGCGGCTACTCTGCCGCCATGCGCGGCGGGTCGACCATTTCGCCGGCGGTGCGTAGGTCGACCGACAGCAGGCGGGAGACGCCGCGCTCCTGCATCGTTACGCCGTACAGCCGGTCCATCCGCGCCATCGTCAGGTGATGGTGCGTGACCACCATGAAGCGCGTGCCGGTCTCGCGCACCATGTCCTCGAGCAGCGTGCAGAACCGCTCGACATTGGCGTCGTCGAGCGGCGCGTCGACCTCGTCGAGCACGCAGATGGGCGCGGGGTTGCAGCGGAACACGGCGAAGATCAGCGACAGCGCGGTGAGCGCCTGCTCGCCGCCCGAGAGCAGGGAGAGCGTGGCGAGCTTCTTGCCCGGCGGCTGGGCGTAGATCTCGAGCCCGGCCTCCAGCGGGTCGTCCGAGCCGACCAGCGCGAGATGCGCCCGCCCACCGCCGAACATGCGGGTGAAGAGCGCCTGGAAATGCCGATCGACGGTCTGGAACACGTCGCTCAGCCGCTCGCGGCCCTCGCGGTTGAGGTGGCCGATCGAGCCGCGCAGCTTGGCGATGGCGGATGACAGCTCCTCGCGCTCGGCGACGATGGTGGCGATCTGCTTTTCCACCTCGTCGGCCTCGATGTCGGCGCGGAGGTTGACTGGCCCCATCTCCTCGCGCTCCTTGAGCAGCCGATCGAGCCGCCGGCGCGCCTTGTCTTCCGCCTCGGCCGAGAGGTCGGCGGGCGGGTCGGGCAGGGCGGGGTTGGCGCCGAGTCGTTCGAGGATGCGCTCCGCGACGACGCCCCAGGCGTGCCCGGCTTGCTCCGCGTTGCCCTCGGCGCGCACCACGTTCTCGCGCGCGCGGGCGAGGGTGGCCTCGGCGGTGCGCGCGGCACGGTCGGCCTTGTCCTGGTGCGCGACGGCGGCGGCGAGGGCCTCGGCGGCGCGGCGATGGGTGGCCTCGGCGGCTTCCAGCGCGTCGAGCGCCTCGGCGCGGCGGGTGGGGATCGGGCTCGGCGGCGTCACGGGCGCGCATCGACCAGTCCTCGCGCTCGGCGGCGATCGTCTTGCGGCGGCGCAGCCGGGTTTCGTGCTCGCGGGTGAGGCTGTCGCGCGCGGCGCGGGTGTCGGTCTCGCGTTTGCGGGCGGCGGAGAGGGCGGCGCGGGCCTGGTCGACGGCGGCGCGGAGGGCGGCGATGTCGGGCAGCGCGGCGTGCGCCTCGCGGGCGCGGGCGAGCGTCGCCTCGGCCTCGTCGGCGTCGGGCTGGAGGCGCGCGAGCTGTTCGGCGGCGGCCTGCAAGCGAGCGGCGGCGTTCGCGGCCTGCGCGCGGAGCTGAGCCCCGGCGGAGCGGGCACGTTCCAGCCGCTGCTCGGCCTCGCGGCGCTCGGTGCGGGCGTGGGTCTCGGCGGCGGTGCTTTCGCGCTCCGCTGCCTCGGCCTCGGCGCGGACGGCGCGTGCCGCCGCCGCCGCCTGCTCGGCCTCGGCGAGCCGCGCGCGCAGCCCGGCCAGGCGGTTGCGCTGCTGCAATCGCACGGCGGCGGCGGTCGGGGTGCCGGCGCGGATCGTGTAGCCGTCCCAGCGCCACACCGCGCCGGCGCGCGAGACGAGCACTTGACCGGGGGCGAGCAGGCTCTGGCGAGCCTCGCCCGCTGCCTCGTCCTCGACCAGCCCGACCTGCGACAGCGCGCGGGCCAGCGCCGGCGGCCCCTCGACGAAGGCGGCGAATGGCTCGGCGCCGTCGGGCAGCGCGGGCGCGGGGTCGAAGGGCGGCAGGTCGCGCCAGTGCCGCGCGGCGGCGGGGTCAGCGGCGGAGGTCAGCTCCTCGCCGAGCGCGGCGCCGAGGGCGGCTTCGAGGCCGGCGGGGACGGTGAGGGCGTCCACCATCGGCGGCCATTTCTCGCCGTCCTTCACCGCCAATACCTCGGCCACCGCCTGCGCCTCGGCGGCCAGCTTGGCGCGGGCCGATTCGGTGGCGGATTGCCGCTCGCGCGCTGACGCTAGAGTCGCGTGGGCGGCGACTTTGGCCTGTTCGGCGGCTTCCAGCGCGGAGCGGACGGCGGTCGCGGCGGCTTCGGTCTCGCTCTGCTCGCGTGTCGCCGCTTCGAGCCGCTCCGGGGCGACGGCCTGGGCGGCGATGCGGTCGTGCTCGTCGGTGAGCTTCTGGCGCTGCTCCGTGAGACGGCGGGCGCGCTGCTCGGCCTGGGCAAGGAGTTGGGTGGCGGCCTGGCTGCGCGCGTTGGCCTCGGCGGCGGCCTCGGTGGCGCGGTTGGCCTCGGCCTCGGCCAGCCGCACGGCCTCGGCGTGCTCGGCCGAGGCGGTTTCCAGCTCGCCGGCTTTCGCGGCGTGGCCCTCGTCAGCGTCAGCAAGGGTGGAATCCTCGGCGGCGAGCCGCGATTCGGCGGCCCCGGCATCGCGGCTCAGCTGCTCGGCGTGGGCGAGATCGCGCCCGGTCTGGGCGAGGAGTTGGGCGGCGGACTGCAAGGCGGCGCGGGCACGCTGCTCCTCGGCGGCGATCTGTTCCTGTGCGACGCGGTGGCGCTCCAGGGCGGTGCGCGTCTCGCCCTCGGTCTCGCGCAAGGGCGGGAGGACGGCGACGGCGTCGGTCGCGGCGGCGGAGGCGGCGGTCGCGGCCTCGGTCGCCTGCGCGACGGCCTGGCGGGCCTCGTGTAGCGCCTGCTCGGCGGCGGCACGGGCCTGCTCGACCCGGGCGCGCTGCAGGGCGAGCAGTTCCGACTCGGCCTGGCGGATGTTGCCCGAGATATTGCGGTAGCGGCTGGCCTGCCGTGCCTGGCGCTTCAGCGCGCCGAGTTGCTGTTCGAGCTGGCCGCGTAGGTCCTCGGCGCGAGAGAGATTGGCCTCGGCCGCGCGCAGCTTGAGCTCGGCCTCATGGCGCCGCGCGTGCAAGCCGGTGATGCCGGCCGCCTCCTCCAGGATGGCACGGCGACTCTCGGGGCGCGCCGTGACCAGCGTGCCGACGCGGCCCTGGCTCACCATCGCCGAGGAATGGGCGCCGCTGGCGAGGTCGGCGAACAGGGTCTGCACGTCGCGCGCCCGCACCTCACGGCCGTTGACGCGATAGGTGCTGCCGGAGCCGCGCTCAATGCGGCGGCTGATTTCGAGTTCCGGTTGCTCGTGGAACGGCGGCGGGGCGTGGCCGGCGGTCTCGTCGAGGCTGAGCGTGACCTCGGCGATGTTGCGCGAGGCGCGGGCGATGGAGCCGGCGAAGATAACGTCGTCCATCTCGCCGCCGCGCATCGAGCGGGCGCTGTTCTCCCCCATCGCCCAGCGCAGCGCCTCGACCACGTTGGATTTGCCGCAGCCGTTCGGCCCGACCACGCCGGTCAAGCCCGGCAGGATCTCCACGGTGGCGGGTTCGGCGAAGCTCTTGAACCCGGCGATGCGCAGGCGGGAGAAGCTGACGGGCAAGCGGGACTCCAGATCAGGCCGAGGCGGAGACCAGCTTCTCGAACGCCGCGTAGTCCAGCGCGCCGGCCTCCTTCTTGCCGTTGATGATGAAGGTCGGGGTCGAGTCGACCTTCCATTTTTTCTGCGCCGCGTCCTGCTCCTGCAGGATGAAGGTCTTGAGCGCCGTGTCGTTGATCGCCGAATCGAAGGTCTGGCGGCTCATCCCGGCGAGCGCGGCCATCTTCCACAGCTCGTCGGTGCTGTTGACCCCGCGCGCGAAGGCCCAGCGGTCCTGGCTCGCGAACAAGGCGCTGACGAACGGCTCGTATCGCTCGGGCGGCAGGGCGCGAGCGACCATCGCGGCGGTCAGCGCCACCTGGTCGAGCGGGAAGTCACGGAAGACGTAGCGGATCTTGCCGGCGTCGATCAGCTTCGACTTCACCTCCGGCATCGTGGTTTGCGAGAAGTGGGCGCAATGGGTGCAGGTGAGGGAAAAATACTCCTGCACCGTGACCTTGGCGTCGGGCTTGCCGATGGCGCGCTCGGAGGTGCGGGAGGCCTCGTCGGCGGCCCACGCCAGACCCGGGGCGGCGCTGGCGGCAGCAACAACAGCTAGTAGGGAACGGCGTGAGAGCTGCATAAGAACCTCTATATGTTGAGTGTTCTACCGCCGGGGTGTGGCGGCTGTCGAGGGGGAGCGCGGCGTTAGTACCGCTCGGCCGAGCGCGGCCAGGGCGTCGCGTAATGCGCCGGGCGGCACGGCAGCGACGGCCTTCTCGGCGGCGGCGGCGGCTTCCGGCGAGGGGGCCGGTGCGGCCGGCGCGGGTGTCGGCGTCAGCGCGTCCTGCACGAAGCGCAATCGCGTGACCGTCTGGCTGCCGAGATGGCGGTTGATCCGGGCGAGCAACTCGTCGGTGAGGTGCTGCAACTCCATCGCCACCGGCCCGGCGCACGCGAGGGTCAGGATGCCGGATTGCAAGCGGCGGGGCGTGGTGACGGCGGCGAGGGCGGGGCCGACGATGGCGGGCCAGTCGGCCACGACCTGAGCGGCGGCGGGGGCGCGGCGGCGGAAGGCGGGGCGGGTCAGTCCAGGGATCAACGCGCCGACCGGACGCGGCCCGTAGACGTGCCGGGCACTGCTCGCCATACCGGGTTTCGTGACCTCCGCCATTGCCCTTTCCCACGCCTCGGCCGCTTCATTGCTGGCCTGGTACGACCGGCACCGCCGCCGCCTGCCTTGGCGGGCGCTGCCGGGCGAGACGGCCGATCCGTACCGGGTCTGGCTCAGCGAGATCATGCTACAGCAGACTACCGTCGCGGCGGTGATACCGTACTACGAACGCTTCGTAACCCGCTTCCCCAGCGTGGATGCGCTCGCCGCCGCGCCCCTGGAGACGGTGCTCGCGGCGTGGGCCGGGCTCGGCTACTACGCCCGCGCCCGCAACCTGCACGCCTGCGCCCGCGCCGTGGCGGCAGTCGGCGGCTTCCCGCGTGATCTGGACGGCCTGCGCGCGCTGCCCGGCATCGGCGCCTATACCGCCGCCGCCGTGGGGGCGATTGCCTTCGGCGTGCCGACGGTGCCGGTCGACGGCAATGTCGAGCGGGTGGCGGCGCGCCTGTTCGCGATCGATGATTCGCTCCCCAGCGCCAAGCCGGCGATCGCGGGGGCGGCTGCCCGGCTGGGCGCCGACCCCGACGCCCGCGCTCGCCCCTCGGACTTTGCCCAGGCGCTGTTCGACCTCGGCGCCACGATTTGCACGCCCGCCACGCCTGCTTGCGCGCTCTGTCCGTGGCGCGATGTCTGTGCGGGCCGGCTCGCCGGCATCGCTGCCGAGCTGCCCCGTAAGGGACCGAAGAAGCAGCGGCCGGTGCGGTACGGCGTGCATTTCTGGCTGACTGACGAGGCGGGACAGGTGCTGCTGCGCCGACGGCCGGCGAGCGGGCTATTCGGTGGCATGACCGAATTGCCCGGCACGCCGTGGCGCGGCGAAAGCTGGACGGCAGCCGATGCAGTCCGGCACGCGCCAATGCCGGCGGAGTGGCGCCCGGCCGGGCAGGTGCGCCACGGGCTGACGCATTTCGAGCTGGCGATCGATCTTCTGGCCGCCCGCGTGCCGCGCATCGAGGCGGAAGGCTTCCTCCGCCCGGCAACCGAGTTGGCCGACGAGGCGCTGCCCTCGGTCATGCGCAAATGCGTTCGCATGGCCGTCGGAGGGAACTGAAGCCAGATTCGCATTCATCGCCCCCGTTGACTGCTGACAAAACGCTGTCAGCAGCCGGAGCTTACCCTGTCTTGCCTTGTTCGAGTGCGGGCAGGGGCTGGCGAGAGGATCAGGATGGCGGCGGACCGGCACGAGCAGCGACTGACCTTGGCCGCGACGAGCGTAAGCTACGTCGTCGTCATTCTCGATACCTCGATCGTGAACGTGTCCCTGCCGCCGATCGGGGCCAGCCTCTCGGCCGGGCTCGCCGGGCTGCAATGGGTGGTGAACGCCTACACGCTCAGCTTCGCCTGCCTGCTGCTGACCGGCGGTACGCTCGGTGATCGGTTCGGCGCGCGGCGCGTCTACATGGCCGGCCTGGCGGTATTCACGGCGGCGTCGTTGCTATGCGGGGTGTCGCTATCGCTCGCCATGCTCATCGGCGCGCGCGTCTTGCAGGGACTCGGCGCGTCGCTGCTGGTGCCATGCTCACTCACGCTGCTGAACAACGCCTATCCCGATCAGGGTGACCGGGCCAAGGCGATCGGCTATTGGGCCGGATGGGGCGGTGTCGCGCTGGCGGCAGGGCCGCTGGCGGGTGGCCTATTGGTCGCGGCGTTCGGTTGGCGCAGCATCTTCCTGGTCAACGTGCCGATCGGGCTGGCCGGCATCTGGCTGACCGCCCGAATCGCCGCGACCCCGGCGGGGGTGGACGCGGCCGAGCGGCATCTCGACCTATCCGGCCAGATCGCCGGAATCGTTGCTCTCGGCACGCTGATCGGGGTGTTGATCGAGGGGCCGGTGCTGGGCTGGGACTCGGCCCTGATCCTGGCCGGTGTGGCCGTCTCGGCGTGCAGCACCATCGCCTTCCTGGCCATCGAGGCAGGCGGCCGCGAGCCGATGATGCCGCTCGGCTTCTTCCGCAATCCGGTGTTCTCCGCCTCGGCCTTCGTCGCCTTCGTGGGAACGCTCACGTTCTTCGGCCTGATCTTCGCGCTTAGCCTCTATTTCCAGCAGGAGAGGGGCTACTCGCCGCTATGGACCGGCCTCGCCTTCCTGCCGGCGACGGCGGTCGTGACAGGCGGGAACGCGGTCTCCGGCGCCCTGGTTAAGCAACGAGGCGCGCGCCTGCCGGTATTGCTCGGCCTTGCGGTGTTGGCGGTCGGGCTGCTCGGATTGCTGCCGATCGGCCGAGCGACACCCTACCTGGTGATTGCCCTGCCGCTGTTGGCGGTGGGGCTCGGCGGCGGGCTGGTGACTCCCGCTGCGACGGCGGCGCTGATGGCGGCGGCGGATCGGACAAGGGCCGGAATCGCCGCCGGGATCCTCAATACCTCACGCCAGGTCGGGGCAGCGATGGGAGTCGCGTTGTTCGGGTTGCTGATGGCCGGGCACGCCCAGCTCGGTCTCGGAGTAAGGATTGCCCTTCTGCTCTCTGCCGGACTCGCGATGCTGGGACTGCTTGCCGCCTGGCGGGCGCTGCCGTCCTGCCGCGCCCCCTGTGACTGACCCGCATTCTTGAGCCGTTCGGCCTATTTGACCGTGAGCGACACACGGAATTCGCGATCCACGCCCTCGACTGAGATCGTCTCGAACGTGAGATAGTCCGAGCCGGAGAAGCCGGGCGCTGGCGTGTAGAGCAGGGCCACTCCAGGCACTCTCGCCTCGTTGCAATCCCAGCGGATGTTGCTCGGCGGAAAACTGGGAAAATCCTTGACCTTTTCCGCGTGCGCCGTGCCGTGCATCGGTTGCTCGGTGACGCGGACCGTGCTCAGTCCGGCTGACGAGCAATCCGGGTTGACGTTGTATGAGAAGATGAGCCGCAGCGTCGTGCCGGCGGCCACTGTCTTGGCAAAATCTCGAGTCACAGGCCGCGCCGCGACCGAACCGACGATCCCGCCGACCGGCGCGGCCATCGCCGGCGCGGTCGCGCCAGCTGCGGCCGCACGGGTCGGAGGGATCCGCACCCCCATCTGTTGGAGTTCGCCCGATGTGAGCCAGGCCACTTCGCCAGGCGCCGTTGTGACCATGCGGCCGGTGATGACAGCGGGCACGCCATCTCTCGCCGCCTCACGCGCCATCAGGGTGGTCACGCCGAGCGTGCTCAGTGTCTCGTTGCCCCCGGAGGCGGACGCACTGTGGACGCCAATCCGGGCACCCGGCTGGGCCACCTTATCGTGCGCCGCGGCGAACAACATGAAGCAGGCCGAGGCGCACACCGCGTGCGCGGGCACCACCACGGGGACGTGCAGCGCTCGGATTGCGCCAGCCATCGCGCGCGCTTCCAGCACGCTGCCGCCGGGGCTGTTCAGCAGGAGAGCGACGAAGTTTGCGCCGCGCAACAACTCCGACAGCCGGGCGGCGTCGCCTGCCACGATGTGACCCTGCAGCAACAGCGCGTAGCGGTTGCTGCCGGCAACGGGAACGCGCTGCACGGTCATGGCGGATGCCTGCGCCGGATTCAGCAGCTGCTGCGTCGCGCAGGCGCTAAGGCAAGTAATCGCGGCCGTCAGCCACGGAATAGCCCGGGAACCCATTTGCTTGCCCCCGCGCGAAGTTGCCGGATCGGGACCGAATTTACCTATTTGGTTCCGCGCGGAAGCGCAACATTGGCCATTCGATCTAAAGATCAGCCTGCGGGAGTAGCGCGCAAGACATCCAGCGGCACCAGCTTTCCCTCGCGCTCGAAGTGCCAGAACGTCCAGCCATTGCAGGACGGCGTGTTCTGCACCGCTGCGCCGACCTGATGGATCGAGCCGCGCAGCCCGTCGGCGACCAGGGTGCCGTCCGCAGCAACGGTCGCGCTCACCCGTCGATGCTTGTCGGTCAGCAGCGTACCGGGTGGCACCAGCCCGCGCTCGACAAGGCTGCCGAATGGCACGCGCGGCATGTCGCGCTTCGAGGGGGTGATCCCGACGCCCTCGTGCGAGGCCCGGGCGATCCGGCGGATGCGGCCGAGAGCTGCCTCGACATAGGCGGGGTGGCGCTCGATGCCGATGAAGTGGCGGTGCAGCCGCTTGGCGACGGCGGCGGTGGTGCCCGTGCCGATGAACGGGTCGAGCACGATGTCGCCCGGCGCCGTGCTGGCGAGCAACACACGGTGCAGCAGCGCCTCTGGCTTCTGCGTCGGGTGCAGCTTGAGCCCGTGCTGGTTGCGTAAGCGCTCGGGGCCGGTGCAGAGCGGGATGAACCAGTCGCTCCGCATCTGGATGTCCTCGTTGAGCGCCTTCATGGCCTGATAGTTGAACCGGTGCCGGCTGTCTCGCTGGCGCGCCGCCCAGATGATCGTCTCGTGCGCGTTGGTGAAACGCCGTCCCCGGAAATTCGGCATCGGGTTGGCCTTGCGCCACACGATGTCGTTGAGGATCCAGAAGCCGAGATCCTGCAGGATGGCGCCGATGCGGAAGATGTTGTGGTAGGCTCCGATCACCCAGATCGTGCCATCCTTGCGCAGCAGGCGACGGCATTCGGTGAGCCAGGCGCGGGTGAAGGCGTCGTAGGCGGCGAAGTCGGTGAAGCGGTCCCACTCCTCGTCGACCCCGTCGACCAGGCTGTCATCCGGCCGACGAAGCTCGCCTCGGAGCTGCAGGTTGTATGGCGGATCGGCGAATACGCAATGCACCGAGGCCGTGGGCAACATGCGCATCATCGACACGCAATCGCCCAGCAGCACCTGATCGAGCGGCAACTCGCGGACGATTTCCACGGAACTCCCATGCGTCGTGGTGCGGACAGGACCGGGTCGCTGCCGACCGGCTATGGTGACGTAGCGCCGGAAGCCGCGTCAATCGGCGGCGTCGAGGGCCAGGATGAGCTGGCGGACGGAGCCGAAATCGGGCCGGTGGTGCCGGCTGGGGCCGAGTCGGAGCAACGCGTCGCGATGGTAGGGCGTCGCGTACCCGACATTGGTTTCCCAGCCGTAGCCGGGGAATCGCAGCGCGAGGCGAACCATCGCCCGGTCGCGCAGCACCTTGGCGACGATCGAGGCGGCGGCGATCGATAGGCTGATCCCGTCGCCGCCTACCACGCATTGCACTGGGCAGAGGAGGGCCGGAGGTCGGTTGCCGTCCACCAAGGCGAGGTCAGGTGCGGCGGGCAGGCGGGCGACGGCGCGGCACATCGCCAGCATCGCCGCGTGCAGGATGTTGAGCCGGCCGATCTCGGCCACCGAGGCGGCGCCGACTCCGATCTCGGCGAGCCCCGAGGCGCGCAATGCGACGAAGGCGGCGAGTCGTTCCTCGGCGGTGAGTTTTTTCGAGTCGTCGAGTAGCCGGGCGAGCCGGCGTGGCACGCCTTTGGGGAAGACCACGGCGGCGGCGAGCACTGGGCCGGCGAGCGGGCCGCGTCCCACCTCGTCCACCCCGGCCACTCGTCCGCCGGCCTTTTTCTCGAGCGCGAAGTTCGGCATCACCTTGCCGATAGCAGTACGGGGCGGAGTCGCGCTACGGTTGTGCCATGTCCCCACCTATTTTGGCGCCGACCGCCGGCCGCATGTCCGACATCGACCGCGCCAAGGGGCTTGCGATCCTATTGGTCGTGTTCGGCCATCTCGTGGCGCGGCAGGACCCCGCGGGAGTCGGCTGGTACGAGCCGCTGCGGGTTCTGGTCTATCTCTTCCACATGCCGTTCTTCATGTACCTCAGCGGCTACGTCGCGTTCCGCTCCGGCGCGGCGCGAGCGTCGGTTGCGGCATGGCCACGGCTCGCGCGCCGACGGGCCGAGAGGTTGCTGCTGCCGTTCCTGCTGTTCGGCCTGCTGATCCTCGCGGGCAAGCTCGCCGCCGCACGACTGGTGCCGGTAGACAATCTGCCGCCCGATGCCTGGCACGGCTTGCGGGCGCTGGTCTGGGACACCGGGGCGAGCCCGGCCACCTCGGTCTGGTACCTCGGCGCGCTGTTCGTCTACAGCCTTGCCATTCCTCTGCTGGTGAGGAGCGGACCCTTTCTGTGGGTGATCGCGCTCGCGCTGTTCGCCTTGCCCGCACCGCCCATCCTGTACGCGGATCGCATCTGCACCTATTTCGTGTTCTTCGTCGCCGGCGGGATGGCTGCCGATGCCGGCCAGCGGTGGCTCGACGGGATCGACCGCTGGCGCTGGCTGTCCGCCGCCTGTTTTGCGGCATTGCTGGCCGCCGTCGCGGCTGGAGCCTTTCCCATCGACTTCAGCGCCGGCACGCGGAGCGGCACTTACAAGGCGCTTATGCTGGCCACGAGCTTCCTGGCCATTCCGGCGATCCACGGCCTGGTCCGGGCGGCGCCGCTTGCCGGTTCGCGGGCGCTGCTCTGGCTGGGGGGCGCGAGCTTCGCGATCTACCTGCTCAACACCATCTGCATCGGCGTGGCTAAAGGCGTGTTGCTGCGCGTAGTGAGCTGGGACGGGGCGAACTTCCTGCCGTTCGCCGCCGCCCTGATGCTCGCCGGAACGCTCGGCCCCGTGCTGGTCCGGTGCCTGCTGTTCCGGCGGGTGCCCGTGCTTAACCGGCTAACCGCCTAGCGCAGTTGCGCCACCTCGATCGGCCGCGTGCGGTTCTGGACCCATAGCGTGTGGGGAGGCGTCGAGCGCTGCGGCGGCTTCTGCATGGTGGGCAATGCCGTGGGATGGCCGATGCTGGCACAGGCATTGCCGGCCGAGCTCACGTTGATCTTCGGGGCGGCGTCATTTTCCGAGTAGACCACCCGCTGCGTGCAGGTGCCGCGCCCGTCGGAGAACGACGTCACGACGACTTCGGACACCGGACCCTCGGCGGCGGGCATTTGCCGCATTGCCGCCTCGATGGTGCGGGCTGGATCGGTCCAGGCGGGGCTGGCGAAGGCGTGCTGGGCGTCGAGCATCATCTGGTCCATCTGCCGGACCAAGCGGGACATGTCAGGCATGGCCGGCATGGGGAACGCCGTCTCCACCATCGGCCCGGGCCAGGAGATCGCTGGCATGGAACCGGCTGGGAGCACCAGCACGACGGCGCCCGGCGGCACCTCGATCACCCGGCTGGCGTGGCTTGGGCTTTGCGCTGCGGCGATTCCGGCGCTGCCGACCAGGGCGAGTGCTGCGGCCGCGCCGACTGCGGCGAGCTTGGTGGTGAGATTGGGTTTGCGCATCGACCGACCTCCCCGGACGTTCATCCGATCACGCGAGCCTAACGCCCGGCCGGCCCTCCGATCCACTAACCCTGGCTAAGCACGGCGTTAAAAAGGCGCAAGGTTTTGTCGATTTGGCATTGAGGGCCACGCTTGGTATCGCGGGCCGTCGCGCCGGCAGGATAGGGATTGGTCCGATGTTTCCCGACAGGCTTATCGAAGGCCATCGCTCATTCTTGGAAGGCCGCTTCGCCCGCGAGCGAACGCGCTACGAGATGCTGGCCGAGGCAGGGCAGCGGCCGGAGATCATGGTGTTCGGTTGTGTCGACTCGCGTGTCTCGCCGGAGGTCATCTTCGATGCCGCGCCGGGCGAACTGCTGGTGATGCGCAATGTCGCCAACCTGGTGCCGCCGTTCGAGGCGGATCGCGAATTCCAGCATGGCACCAGCGCGACGCTGGAATTCGGCGTACAGGCGCTGCGGGTGAAGCACATCGTGGTGCTCGGCCACGCCTTCTGCGGCGGCATCCGCGCCTTCGCCGACGAGCAGGAGCCGCTGTCGCCCGGCGATTTCATCGGCCGCTGGATGTCGCAAATCGCGCCCGCCGCCGCGCAACTCGGCCCGCGCCCCTCGGATGACAACGGCGAGTATTTGCGCCGGCTCGAATTCGCCTCGGTCGAGCTCAGCTTGCGCAACCTGATGAGTTTCCCCTGGGTCCGCCTGTTGGTGGAGCAGCGCAAGCTTCAGCTGCATGGTGCGTATTTCGGCGTCGCCAGCGGCCGATTGCTGGTGCGCGACCCGGCATCCGGGCGGTTCGAGCCGGTTCAGCTGCCCCCGAGTGCTAAATAAGGTGCGAGCCCGATCAAGGCGGATGCGAGGGCGAAGGCCAGGGCGCGGGCCGGCACGGCGTGGGCGATCTTCCAGCCGATCACCACCCCGAGCATCTGCGGGATGGCTATGAACACCGCCATCGGCCAATCGATCGCGCCCTGAGCCGCGTAGCCGATCGTGCCGAGCCCGGACCCCACCACCGATTGCGCCTGTGCCGCCGCCAGCGCTGGCAGCATGGGCACGCCGAACGCGACCAGTAGGGGGACGCAGAGCATCGGGCCGCCAATGCCGAACAGCGCGCCGGCGGCAGCCACCGATAAGCCGATCAGCGCCGCCTTCGTGTCAGTGAGCGCGGGGCTCGCCGCGCCCTCCTCGGCACGCGACGTCTCGCCGTCGCCGCGCCACTGTCGATAGAAGACAAGGGCGCCGATCGCTGCGGTCAGTAGGCCCAGCAGCAACCCGAAGCCTAGCCGGGAGACATGCGCGTTGATCCAGATGCCGGCCGGGATGCCGAGGAACGCCGTGCCGCAGAGGATCGCCGCCATTCGCCGCGTCGCGCGTCGGCGGAACTGGCCGGAGCGCACATAGGCGGCCGTGCCGACCAGGCCGGTGCCGATATGGGTGACGATAGCAGTGCCCGCGACCAGGGCCGGCGAGAGTGGAGTAACGGCGTAGAGCCCGATTGTCATGAACACGCCGCCGGGGCCGACGGCGGAAATGCCGATCCCCGCCACCAGTGAAATCAGCAGCAGCTTGGTCGTGCCGGCGAGGCCGAGTGCGAAGAGGGCGGAATGGGTTAGGAGCGCCATTCGGCCTAGATAGCCGCATCTGCCGGTCGGGTATTTAGGCCGGTGCGGAAAAGGCGGCGCCGCCGCGCGGGCGGCGCCGAGTGGCGGAGCCGTCGACAGGCTTACGCGGCCCGATTGCGGCGACCTCGCATCATACCTGCACCGAGCAGGCCCATGCCGAGCATCGCGAGAGACGCTGGCTCAGGTACCGCCATCGCCGTGAAATCGGCGGTGATATACAGCTTGGCCGTGTTGTTCTCGGGGTTGTACCACTTGCCCGTAATCGGGTCGAAGGTGCTGTTCTTCGAGCCAGCGTCGCCCAGCACGAATTTGACGTCCGACACCTTCAGGCCAGCGAAGGTCATGTCGAACGGCGCCAGCGCGGACAGCAGGAGCTGGGTGATGCTGTCGCCGGGCGGGTTGGTGGGCTGCTGGATGTTCAGGTTCATCGACGCCGTCGCCGCCTGCACGCCGGGGGCGGTGAAGTTGAGATTGAGCGTGTATTTGTCGTTGAAATTCTTGTCGGTGTTGGTGGTCGGGACATTGACCCAGTCGATCTCGCCGATCCTGAAGTCATTCTGCGGCGTGACGGTGGAGGTGCTTGGGACGCTCACCGCAGTCAGCGTGCTGTACGGTGTGGTAGGCCAGAAGATGAACATGTCGGTCCCAAGGATCAGCCGCTTCCCACCCTGGTCGACGGTGCAGGCGGGGGACAGCGCGGAGCAGCCGGTCGGGTTGGCGAACGATCCCGTCGAGCTGAACGTGACTGGCAGGGCGTTCGCCGAATACGCGGCTAGGGCGATTGGCATTCCGGCGACTGCTGCAAAAAGGCGCTTGCGA
The DNA here is from genome assembly GCA_017307285.1 of Alphaproteobacteria bacterium. Classification (GTDB taxonomy): domain Bacteria; phylum Pseudomonadota; class Alphaproteobacteria; order Acetobacterales; family Acetobacteraceae; genus JAFKFI01. The sequence goes on from JAFKFI010000074.1 coordinate 77,146, forward strand.
AACATGACTGAACGCTCCGGTTGTTGATCACAACCGTCTAATAAGCAAGACATATGCCGGAATAAGATACACTTCCCATCAACCGGTTACGACCTTGAGGCGAAGCGAGTCGTGCGCAGGTGTAAATATTTCCGACAGGGCTGCGCCGCTAAAACAGCGACATTTGCCGCTCGGGCGTGGCGGTCGGCGCGTCGGGGACCGTGAAGTTGCTGATGTCCAAGCCACCGCGCGCCTCGTCGAGTCCCCATTGCCTCGTGGCGCGGGTGAACCGGCGCAGCAGCAGGTCGGCGTAGACGCCGCTTCCGGCAAAGCGATGATGGAAGCGCGGCTCGTTCAGCGCTCCGGCGCGGGTCTGGCGGATCAGGCTCAGCACGTGCTTGGCGCGGTCGGGGAAATGCTCGGCCAGCCACGCCTCGAACATCTCCCGCAGCTCGTGCGGCAGGCGCAGCAGCACATAGCCCGCGTGCCGCGCCCCGGCCCGCGCGCTTGCTTCGAGGATTTTCTCCATCTCGGCGTCGTTGAGTCCGGGGATCATCGGCGCGGCCATCACGCCCACCGGCACGCCGGCCTGCGCCAGTCCGGCGATGGCCTGCAGGCGGCGGGCTGGTGTCGCGGCGCGCGGCTCCATCTTTCGCGCCAGCGCTGGGTCGAGCGTCGTCACCGAGAGATAGACGCGCGCCAACTTGCGCTCTGCCATGCGTGTCAGAATGTCGAGATCGCGCAGCACGCCGGCCGACTTGGTGACGATGCTGACCGGATGGTTGAAGCGGTCCAGAACCTCCAGCACCGCGCGGGTGAGCTTCAGGGTGCGCTCGACCGGCTGGTAGGGATCGGTGTTGGTGCCGAGCGCCAGCGTGCGAGGCGTGTAGCCCGGCTTGCGGAGCGCCGCTTCCAGGAGTTCCGCGACATCGGGCTTGAAGGTCAGCTTGGTCTCGAAATCGAGTCCCGGCGAGTAGCCGAGATAAGCGTGGGTAGGCCGAGCGTAGCAGTAGATGCAGCCGTGCTCGCAGCCGCGATAGGGATTCACTGCGCGGTCGAAACCGAGATCGGGGCTGGTGTTCCAACTGATGACCGAACGCGAGGCATCGCGCGTCAGCGTGGTCGGCAGCGGCGGCAACTCCGCGAAGTCGGTCGCCAGCGTTTCCCAGCCGTCGTCGAACGGCGTGCCGCTCTGTTTATCGAATCGCACAGCCGGGTTGCTGGTTGCACCTCTGCCCTTGCGAACCAACGACGGTACCGACGTCGCCGGTTCCGGTTCCGCCGCTCCCGCCAACTCCAGCGCCGCCAGCGCGTCCCGGTCGAGGCTCGACCGCTTGTCAGACCCGGCAAGGTCACGCATGATCTTGTTCCCTTTCCGTTCAATTCTTAACGCGAGCCGGAACACCGGCCCGAACCAAAACGGCAAGATTGCCAGAGGAGCCCAAGGCCAGGCCGAACACTGGCAAGTCAGGATGATCGGGTCAAGAACATAAAGAGAACAAATCCTTGCTAAGTGTCGTCGTCCCGACCTTGAACGCGGCTTGTTGCCTGTCCCGGACGCTCGCTTCAGTGGCCGGCGAGCCGGTCGCCGAGATCATCGTTGTCGACGGCGGCAGCGCCGACGGGACATTGAGCCTCGCCGCCTCGCTCGGCGCGCGCGTGATTGCGGCGCCGCGCGGTCGAGGGGCGCAGATTGCCGCTGGCGTGGCGGCAGCCATAGGACCGTGGTTCCTCCTGCTGCATGCCGATACGCAACTTGGAGCGGGATGGCGGGAGGCCGCCGTCGCGCATATGCGGGCCGGGCCGGAGCGGGCGGGCTATTTTCGATTCGCGCTACTCAGCGACGATCCCCGTGCCCGGCGCCTGGAACGCCTCGTGGCCTGGCGCTGCCGAGTCCTCTGCCTGCCGTATGGCGACCAGGGGCTTCTGGTCCATCGCAACTTGCTGGACCGGATCGGTGGCGTCCGCCCGCTGCCGCTCATGGAGGACGTGGACCTGGTGCGGCGGATCGGACGGCGACAACTGGTGGCCCTTGATGTGCCGGCAGTCACGTCGGCGGCGAAGTGGGAACGGGATGGCTGGCGCCGGCGCTCGTTGAGCAATCTCGCCTGCCTGACGCTGTATGGCGTCGGCGTGCCGCCCCGCCTGATCGCGCGGCTCTACACGTGAGGGACACGGTGATCGTGTTCGCCCGTGCCCCTCGGCTCGGCGCCGTCAAGCGGCGGCTGGCGCGGGATATCGGCGAGCGGGGGGCGCTGCGTTTCCATCGCTGCACGCTGACGCGGCTGGCCCGCGCCCTGTCCGCCGATCGCCGGTTCCGCACGCTCCTCGCGGTCACGCCGGATCGCGCCGATTTCCGGCTTCCCGTGCGGCTGCCGCGAATCGCGCAGGGGCATGGCGATCTCGGCCGCCGGATGCAGCGTGCCTGGGCCCGGTTCCCGCGTGGACGGGTCGCGATCATCGGGAGCGACATCCCAGACGCCGGCCCGTCCGACCTTGCCGCCGCGTTCCGTGCCCTCGGCCGCGCCGACGTCGCGTTCGGTCCCGCCGAGGACGGCGGCTACTGGCTGATCGCAGTTTCGCCGCGACGGCCGGCGAGACCATTTTCCGGCGTGCGCTGGTCGAGCGAGCACGCGCTCGCCGACACGCTGGCGAATTTCCGCGGCCGGCGGGTCGCGCTGCTGCGCCGGCTCCGGGATGTAGACACGGCGGCGGATCTGGCGAAGCTCTAGGGATGAAGATGCCGATAACACCCGAGCGCCGCGCGCGCCTGCGCCGCCTCGCCCGGATGCCGCTCGTCTCGCCACGGCTATGGCTCCGCCGATTGGTGTTCTGGTTCGGCGCGACCCTGGTGTCGGTCGTGGCCATCGGCTTCGCCGCCGGCGCCGACATGGCGATGCGGGCGCACCTCTGGATACTTGACGGTCGCCCCTGGCTGACCTTCGCGATCGCGCCTGCCGGCCTGGTGATCTCGCTGCTGCTGACGCGGCACGTGTTTCCCGGCGCGCAGGGCAGCGGCATCCCGCAGGTGATCGCGTCTCTGCACATGACCGACGAGGCGCTGGTGGCGCGCGTGCTGAGTCTGCGCCTCGGGGTAGGGAAGATATTGTTGACCTTGCTCGGCCTCGCCTCTGGCGCGTCGATCGGGCGCGAGGGGCCGACCGTGCAGGTTGGTGCCTCGATCATGTATGCCGTCGGCCGGCGATTGCGACTGCCGCGTGTCCAGTTGCAGCGCGCGCTGGTGCTCGCCGGCGGCGCCGCCGGCATTGCCGCTGCCTTCAACACCCCGCTGGCCGGCGTGGTGTTCGCGATTGAGGAACTCAGCCATTCCTTCGAGGCGCGCACCTCGGGCGTCGTGTTCACCGCGGTCATCATCGCCGGCGTCACAACGCTCGGACTGATGGGCAACTACACCTATTTCGGCCACACCTCCGCCGATCTCGAGTTCGGCGCGCGCTGGGCGGCAGTGGGGCTGTGCGGTGTCGCTGGTGGGCTCGCGGGAGGATTGTTCAGCGCGGCATTGCTGGCCTTCGCGCGCGGCCTGCCCGGCCGTACCGGGCTGTTCCTCGCGCGCCATCCCGTGCTGTTCGCCGCCCTTTGCGGCCTGACGATCGCGGCTTGCGGCTGGCTCTCCGACGGCAGCACCTACGGCACCGGCTACGCGCAGGCACGCAGCATCGTCGAGGGCCACTCGACGCTGCCAGCGAGCTACGCCGGGTTGAAGCTGATCGCCAACGTGGTGTCGTACATCAGCGGCATCCCGGGCGGCATCTTCGCGCCGGCCCTCGCGGTGGGCGCGGGTCTCGGCGAATGGCTATCGCACCTCGTGCCGTCCGCGACATCGGGCGCCGTCGTGCTGCTTGGCATGGTCGCGTATTTTTCCGGCGTCGTGCAGGCGCCGATCACCGCCACGGTGATCGTCATGGAGATGACCGACAATCAGCGCATGACGATCCCGCTGATGGCGGCTGCCTTTCTCGCGTTCGGCGTGTCGCGCTTGGTCTGCCGGCGGCCGATCTACACCGCCCTCGCGCGCCGCTTCCTCGCGGCCCAGACGCGCGCTCCGTGAGCATCCTCAAGAAAATTCATTTCAGATGCTCCTGCAGCCGGGGCATCAGCTCGACCAGGTTGCAGGGCCGATGCCGACTGTCGAGCTGCCAAAGCAGAATATCATCCCAGCCGTCCTTCACCGCGCCGGTGCTGCCGGGTAGCGCGAACAGATAGGTGCCGCCGGCAACTCCGCCGATGGCGCGCGACTGCATCGTGGACGTGGCGATCTTCTGGTAGCTCAACATGCGGAACAGCTCGCCGAAGCCCTCGATCCGCTTCTCCATCACGCGCTCGAACGCCTCGGGTGTCACGTCGCGTCCGGTGATGCCGGTGCCGCCGGTGGTGATCACCACGTCGATCGTTGCATCCGAAACCCACGCTCGAAGCAACCGTTCGATGGCGTCTGTGTCGTCCTTTTCAATCGCGCGTGCAACCACGCGATGTCCGGCGGTGGTGATGCGCTCGGAAAGCGTGTCGCCGGACGTATCGTTCTCCTCGGTGCGGGTGTCCGAGACTGTGAGCACCGCGATATTGACCGGAACGAACGGACGAGTTTCGTCGATGCGCGCCATCAGTGTCCTCCTGCCGCGCTAATGAACGCGGGGCGCGGCGTCGGCGATTGTCTCAGTTTCCTCCAATGGCGTGAAGCGTGGGAATGCGCCCGCCGCCATCGCATCGAGACTGGGCGACGGCAGGTGCAATCGTGCAGCGTAGATCCACGTGTAGGTCAACGCGTGCTGCACGAAGGCGCGTGTCTCCGCCAGCGGAATTGCCTCTATGAACATCAGTGGATCACCGCCGTCGCGGATGTCGTCGCCCCAGCGGGCGAAGCTGCCCGGTCCGGCATTGTAGCTCGCCAATACGCGGATCAGATCGCCGTCGATGTGGTCCTGCCTGGCGAGATAACTCACATAGCGCTGCCCGAGTTCGAGATTGAGCCCAGGATCGTGCAGCCGCGCGCTGCTGGAGGCGAGCGAAGGGTCGCCGGCGATGTAGCCGGCTGTAACCGGCATAATCTGCATCAGCCCGCGCGCGCCGACTGGCGAAACCGCGCCGGGGTCGAAATTCGACTCCACCCGTGTAAGCCCATAGACTAGCGCCGGATCGACCTGGAAGCCGTTGCGTGGGCGCAGCTTTGGCACCGGAAAGCGGTCGAAATCGCGCGGCTTGCCGTCCGCCGCCTGCACCAGGGTCGCGATCTGCGCCGTGAGGTCGGTGAACCCCGCTTCGCGGGCGACCAGCAGCACGGCGTTGCGGAGCGAGGGGTCGTCCTTCGCCGTGGGCCATAGCATCCGCAACTCGGCCTCCGCGCGATCGGGCTGGCCCACCTGCAGCAGCGCGAAAGCACGCAGCCCCTGCGGGGTGCCCGCGACAGCTTCGAGGTCGGCGCCGCTCAAGGTCTGCCGGCTCCAGGTGAAGCCGCCGCCGACGCCGAGCATTCGTCGGGCGATCAAGCCATAAAGCGTGCGCGGCTCCTCGGCCGCGCGTCTCATCCAGGGTGCGAAGCCGGATGGGTGTCCGGTGTGCAGATGCGCGCGGGCCGCCCAGAACGCTCCGGCCGCGCGGATTGCCGCGGGTGCGTAGGGCGCTCGGGCGGCGCCCTCGAAATAGGTGAGCGCCAGTTCCGCCCGGTCCAGCCGCCAGGCGGCAAGTCCGGCAATGTAGCCAGCGAGTGCCACTTGGTCGTCCGCCGGCGTGTGCCGGACGGCGTTGCTCGCGACTTCGAGCGCCTTTGCATCCTCATTGCGGGTGAACAGGATTTGCGCCACCTCGGCGCGCAGCAGCGCGGCGTAGGCGGGCTTCATGCCCTTGGTCCGCGCGATCAGCCGCAGCGCGGAGGAGGCGTTGCCCTGCTGCGCACGCTCGGCGACCGTGCGGTCTAGCAGCGGATTGCGCGAGATCGCCCGCGCCCGGGGATCGTCGTCCTCGGGCACGGTTGTCTGCTGGACAGCCGGGGGAAGGCTGGCCGTCTCTGGTAGGGGTGGGATCGGTGTGCCCTTGGGGACGCGGCGGCATAGAAGATCATGGATCGCCGGCGCATCGGGCTCGTCGGAATAGCGAGCCAGCCAGGCCGTGAGCTCGTCGGCGGTCGAGCGATGGAAGCGACCGAGGTAGCGGTCTGCCTGGATATGGCCGAGCAGGATGGTGCTCGTCAGTAGCCCGGTCTCGCGTGCGGCCTCCGCCATGCGGCCGTGTGCTTGAAGCGTGAAGATCCGCCGGATGCGGGCAGCTTCGCTCGGCGCCAGCGGTTCGGGCAAGCTGACCGGTCCGCCGTGGATCGACGGCGCGCGCGGGATCGCCATCGCGGCTTCGTCGCCCGAATTCGGTGTGTCCTGAGCCTGCGCGGCCGGCGCGAACGCTCCGGCGAGAATTGCGGCCCCGGCGATGAAGGCCCGGGCGAGTGGCAGGCGGGAGATAGCTGAGCCAATCCCTCGCATCGCCAGCGGCCCTACACGGCCAGGTCTCCGGCGGCAACCCGTCGGAGCAAGACGAATCCCGGTTAATAAGACGTTTCAATGGATTTCCGCGCGTTATCCGACGGCTTGAAAGTCACGATTTTGACAGGTCATCGTCGAGAGCCCTGCGCAGCGCGCGGAGGTCGGCCCACGCCGACCGTCGTCCGACAGGGCTGGCAAGCAATGCCGCGGGGCTCGCCGTGGCCAAAACTGGAATCGGAGCGGGCAAACCGGGGAGGGCGAGGTCGATCCATGTGCCGCGCTTGCGGCGGCGCGAGCCGGCGCTGGGCAGGAGTGTCCGGGCGACTTGCGGGCCGAGCAGGACCAGGCGTTGCGGCCCCGCCAAGGCGATATGCCGAATCAGGAACGGGAGGCAGAGCGCGATTTCCGTCTCGCTCGGCGGCCGCCCGCCCGGCGGGCGCCAAGGCACCAGCATCGCGATCTGCACGTCCCCACGTCCGAGGCCGATGCTGGCGAGCATTCGGTCCAGCAGGGCTCCGGCGGGACCGACGAAGGGCCGGCCCGAGCGATCCTCGTCCGGCCCCGGCACCTCGCCGACCAGCATCAGGCGGCCCTCGCCGGCTCCCTCGCCGAACACGAGATTGGCCGCCGTATCGCGCAGCGCGCAGCCGTCGAAATCGGCCAGGGCGGTGCGGAGGGCGTCGAGGCTGGCGGCTCCGGCGGCGATCTGCTCGGCCCGCATCGCGGGAGCCGGGATTCGCGCGACCTGCGCCGCGGCGCGCGGGGGCGGCGCGGGCGATTCCTGGACGGGGTGCGGCGCCGTGGCGGGGAGCCGCGCACGGTCCACCGGGCTTTCGTCCAGCGCCTCGTCGGCGCCCCACTCGATCTGCAGCTTCAGGGCGGCGAGCGCGTCGTCCATACAGCACTCCTGCACGGCCGCGCGACTTTGCGCAACGCGAGCAGTCTGCCTAGTTTGACGGCAAGGCCCAAGATCGAGGGCGAGTGTCGCGGGAGGCCGGAGGAGAAGATGGCGGAAGACGAAGCGGCGGACGGCGGGGCGCCTCGGGAGGCGATGGAGTTTGACGTGGTGATCGTCGGCGGCGGCCCGTCGGGGTTGGCCGCGGCTATTCGCCTCAAGCAGATCTCCCCGGATACCTCCGTCTGCCTGGTGGAGAAAGGCGGCGAGGTCGGCGCGCACATCCTCTCGGGCGCGGTGGTGGAGCCGCGCGCGCTCGACGAACTGATCCCGGACTGGCGGGAGAAGGATGCACCGCTCACCACCCAGGGCAGGGAGGACCGCTTCCTGCTTCTCACCGCGACCCGCGCCTTCAAGCTGCCGACCCCGCCGCAGATGAACAATCACGGCAATTATATCGTGTCGCTCGGCAATGTCTGTCGGTGGCTGGCGGAGCAGGCGGAGGCTCTAGGGGTCGAGATCTACCCCGGCTTCGCCGCTGCCGAGGTGCTGGAGGAAGACGGCCGCGTCGTGGGCGTCGCGACCGGCGACATGGGCATCGGTAAGGACGGCAAGCCCACCGACAATTTCCAGCGCGGCATCGAGTTGCGTGCCGCCTATACGCTATTCGCCGAGGGCTGCCGGGGCTCCTTGTCCAAGCGCCTGATCGAGCGCTACGACCTGCGGGCTGGTCGCGACATGCAGACCTACGCGCTCGGCATCAAGGAGCTATGGGAGATCCCGGCCGCCAATCACAAGCCGGGGTTGATCGAGCATACGGTCGGCTGGCCGCTCGATCGCGGCACATATGGCGGCTCGTTCCTCTACCATTTCGGCGAGAACCTGGTCTCCTACGGTTTCGTGGTGGGGCTCGACTACAGCAATCCCTGGCTCTCGCCCTTCGAGGAGATGCAGCGCTTCAAGACGCATCCGGCGGTGCGCGGGCATTTCGAGGGCGGGCGGCGGATCAGCTATGGCGCGCGGGCGCTGAACGAGGGGGGGCTGCAGTCCATCCCGCGCCTGACCTTCCCGGGCGGCGCGCTGATCGGCGACGCAGCGGGATTCGTTAACGTGCCTAAGATCAAGGGCACGCACACATCGATGAAGTCCGGCATGGTCGCTGCCGAGGCGATCGCGGAGGCGCTGGCCGGCGGGCGCCCGGCCGAACCTTCCACCTACGCCGACAAGCTACGGGCTAGCTGGGTCTGGGACGAGCTCTCGGGCGTGCGCAATATCCGCCCCTCCTTCGCCAAGTTCGGCATGTGGGGCGGGCTGGCCTACTCGGCGCTCGACACCTACCTGTTCCGCGGCAAGGCGCCCTGGACCTTCCACCATCCGCACAAGGACAACGAGACGCTGGTCGAGGCCGATAAGGCGCCAAAGATTGCCTACCCACGTCCCGACGGCGTCCTGACATTCGACCGGCTCTCCTCGGTTTTCATCAGCAACACCAATCACGAGGAGAACCAGCCCGGGCACCTGCACCTGCTGGACCCGTCGAAGGCGATCTCGGTCAACTGGGACCACTATCGCAGCCCGGAGACCCGCTACTGCCCGGCCGGTGTGTACGAGATCGTCGGCGCCGAGGAGGGGCATCCGCAGCTGCAGATCAACGCCCAGAACTGCGTCCACTGCAAAACCTGCGATATTAAGGACCCGACCCAAAACATCGACTGGGTGACGCCGGAGGGTTCGGGCGGGCCTAATTATCCCGGCGGCATGTAGATCAACCCTTCGGCGAATTAACGGAAGGGACGCAGCGACGCACATGACACGGGCAAAGCGGGCCTGATAGTCTGTGCGGATGCAGCTTATCCGCGCCAGCCTGATCGCCGCCTCCCTCCTGACCGCATGGGGTGCCGCCGCCGATCCATCGCCGGCGGCCTCGCCCCGGCGCACGGCCCGTTTCGTGCCGACGGGACTCTACGCCGACTATCTGGACGGGCGCTTCGCGCTGGCCAACTCGGATGCGAGCTACGCGGCGGAATCCTTCATGCGCGCGCTCGCGCTCGACCCGGGCAATCCGGAGCTCCGCCAGCAAGCATTTCTTGCCTCGCTGCTCAGCGGCCGGCCAGAGGCGCTGCAACTCGCGAGGCAGATGACGGACGATCCGACCGCCCAGCTGCTGCTCGGCGACCGTGAGGTGAAATCGGGGAATTGGGAGGGCGCGACGCAGCGGTTCCGCTCGCTGTCGCGCCAGGGTGTCACGCAGGTACTGCAGCCCCTGCTGGTCGCCTGGGCGCAGCAGGGGGCCGGACATACCGACGCCGCCCTCACCACGCTGCATCCGTTCGTTCAGGGCCAGCGCTTCCGTGGCGTCTACACGCTGCACGCGGCCCTGATCGCCGATGCGGCCGGGCGCACGTTCGAGGCGGGCCGGCTCTATCAGCTCGCGCAATCCGAATATGGCGGGATGAATGTGCGGCTGGCGCAGATCCTCGCCAGCTGGCAGGCGCGGCAGGGGCACAGCGCGGAGGCCTTGCAGACGCTCAAGACGCTTGCGGAAGGTGCGCCGGACGTGGCGATCGCTTTACCCGCGCTGGCGTCCAACCTCACGGCGCGGCCGGTGTCGCGCCCAGCAGAGGGTATCGCCGAGGCCTACTTCGCGCTGGCCGCGGCGATGAACACGCGGGACGCGACGGAATTCTCCCTCCAGTTGCTCCGGCTGGCGCTGGATCTGCAGCCGGACTTCACGGCCGCGCGAATGCTGCTCGCCGAGACCTACGAGGTCGGCCATCACCCGGCCGCTGCCCTTCAGATATTGGCTTCGATTTCGCCCAAGGACCCGCTGATCTCGATCGTCCAGCTGCGTCGCGCTGCCTTGCAGAACGAATTGGGCCGCACCGACGAGGCGGTGAAGGCGCTTGAGCAGCTCGCCCGCGAGCATCCCGACAGCCCCCTGCCGCTCGCGCAGGAGGCCGACATGCTGCGCGCCAAGAGTCGGTTCAGCGAGGCCATTCCGGTGTACGACCGCGCCATTGCCCGGGTTTCGGAGCCGACGCGGGCGGCCTGGCCGCTGTTCTATGCGCGCGGCATCGCCGAGGAGCGCTCGCACCAGTGGCCCAAGGCCGAGGCGGATTTCAAGGAGGCGCTGCGGCTCGCGCCCGACCAGCCGTACGTGTTGAATTATCTTGCCTATTCCTGGGCCGACCAGGGGCAGAACCTCGCCGAGGCGCGGCAGATGCTGGAGAAGGCCGCGGCGCTCCGGCCGAATGACGGCTCGATCGTCGACAGCCTCGGCTGGGTGATGCTGCGCCAGGGTGAGACCGAGCCGGCGGTGCGCTCCCTGGAGCAGGCGGCGGAGATGTCGCCCGAAGACGCCACGATCAACGGCCATCTGGGGGATGCCTATTGGGCCGCCGGCCGCAAGCTGGAGGCCGGCTATCAATGGCGCCGGGCGCTGACCCTCAACCCCGACCCGGACGACGCCGCCAAGCTGGAGGCCAAGCTGCACAACGATTTCGGCAGTGCCAAAGGCGGTTCCGGAGAGTCGGCGCACAACATCCAGTAGCGCGTGAGCCGTCCCGATATTCTGACCGAGGCGGCGCCGGCCAAGGTCAATCTGTACCTGCACGTCACCGGCAAGCGACCGAACGGCTATCATGAGCTCGACAGCCTCGTGGTGTTCGCCGGCGCCGCCGACGAGTTGCGTGCGGAACCGGCGGAGGCCCTGTCGCTGGTGTTTCGCGGCCCATTCGGCGCGCCGCTGGCGGCAGAGGCGGACAACCTCGTTTTGCGTGCCGCCCGCGCCCTCCTGGCAGCGGCGGGGCACGAATCCCTGGTTCGGCTCACGCTCGAGAAGAATCTGCCGGTTGCATCCGGCATCGGCGGCGGCTCGGCTGATGCGGCGGCTTGTCTTCGATTGCTGGGGCGGCTGTGGAACGTAACGGCGCCTCCGGAGCTGGCGCTCTCGCTCGGTGCCGACGTGCCGGTGTGCCTCGCCGGGGTTGCCGCGCGAATGTCCGGGGTAGGCGAATGCCTGACCCCGGCCCCTCGGCTGCCCGCCTGCGGAATGGTGCTGGTCAATCCTGGCGTCGCGCTCGGCACCGCCGACGTGTTCCGGGCGCGAGTTGGAGGCTTCTCCGCTGTAGCTGCCCTGCCGGAGGCGTGGCCGGATGCCCGGTCGATGACGGACGACCTCGTGCGTTTGGGCAACGACCTGGAGGTGCCGGCGATCGGACTTTGTCCGGTGATCGGCGACGTGCTGGCGGCGTTGCGGGCGGCACCCGGATGCCTGCTGGCGCGGATGAGTGGCTCAGGGGCAACGTGCTTCGGCCTGTTCGCCGATCCCGACGGGGCAGCGCGTGTGGCGCGGGCGCTCCGCCGACCGGGATGGTGGAGTTGGGGCGGAGCCATCCGCCGTCCCTGAATCGATCGGGCTTTACGGGCGTGGCGGCACGACCTATCACCGGCCGCGCATGGGGCGTCGCCAAGTGGTAAGGCAGCGGATTTTGATTCCGCCATGCGGAGGTTCGAATCCTCCCGCCCCAGCCAGCGCCACGAGTCTTCATTCTCCCCGGTAAGACAATCTTGGGGGAATCGCGCGAGCATACGCCTGCGGTTTCGATCCATTTGCTCGCGACAGGAGACGCGGTTCTTGCCAGATATCGGCTTCGCGAAGTGCGATCCTGCGGCCGAGCCTCAGCCGGCGGCACGCGCCAGCGTGGCGGCATTCGACTTCATCGTCATCGGCAGCGGCCCATCCGGGCGACGGGCGGCGGTGCAGGCGGCCAAGCTCGGCAAATCGGTGCTCGTGGTCGAGAAGGGCCGGAGAGTCGGCGGCGTCTCCGTTCATACCGGCACGATCCCATCCAAGACCTTGCGCGAGACCGTGCTCAACCTGACCGGCTGGCGCGAGCGGGGCTTCTACGGCCGCGCCTACCGGGTCAAGAAGGACATCGAGGCGCGCGACCTGATGGCCCGGCTGCACATGACCCTCGATCACGAGGTGGACGTGCTGGAGCACCAGTTCGCGCGCAACTCGGTGAGCTCGGCCTGCGGCACGGCGCGCTTCATCGACCCGCACCATGTCGCGGTCACGACGGAGATCGGCGAGACCAAGCTATTCGCGGGAGAAAAATTCCTCATCGCCGTCGGCACTCGTCCGCATCGCCCAGCGCATGTGCCATTCGATGGCTGCAGCGTGCTCGACAGCGACGAGATCGTGGAGATCAAGCGCCTGCCGCGCAGCCTCACGGTGATCGGCGCCGGCGTGATCGGGGTCGAGTACGCGACCATCTTCAGCGCGCTGGATGTCAGCGTCTCCTTAGTCGAGGCGCGGCCGGGCATCCTCGAATTCGTCGACCACGAGCTGGTCAGGACTTCCTACACCAGCTGCGCGACCGCGGCGTCACCCTGCGGTTCGGCGCCAAGGTCGAGCGGATCGAACTCGAGCACGGCTGGCCGATCACGACTCTGGAGGGCAGCCGGCGGGTGCGTTCCGAGATGCTGCTCTATTGCGCCGGGCGCGACGGCGGGACCGATCTGCTCAACATCGCCGCGTGTGGCCTCGCCGCCGATGGACGCGGTCGCCTGAAGGTCGACCCCAAGACGTTTCAGACCGAGGTTGCGCACATCTACGCGTCGGGCGACGTGGTCGGTTTTCCGAGCCTCGCCTCGACCTCGCTGGAGCAGGGCCGGATCGCCGCTTGCCACGCCTTCGGCATCCCGCTGCCGCCGGCGCCCGAGTTCTTCCCTTACGGGATCTATTCGGTGCCGGAGATTTCCACCGTCGGCATGAGCGAGGAGGAGGTACGCCGGCGGTCGATCCCTTACGAGTGCGGCATCGCCCGGTTTCGCGAGACTTCGCGCGGCCACATCATGGGCCTCGGCGCGGGGATGATGAAGATGATCTTCGCGCTCGACAGCCGGCGATTGCTCGGCGTCCATATCGTCGGGGAGGGCGCCACCGAGCTCGTTCACATCGGCCAGGCGGTGCTGAATCTCGGGGGCACACTCGACTACTTCATCGAGAACACGTTCAACTACCCGACCTTAGCAGAGGCGTACAAGATCGCTGCGCTCGATGCATGGAACCGCATGTTCCGAGTTTGACGGCATCGGACGACGCCCGTTCGCGCCGTGCCGTCAGGCGGCAAATCGTTCCGCGTCCTGCTGTTTGAAGGCGAGGCCGAGGCCGGGACGGGTCAGATCGGGTTCGATCATGCCGCCGTGCGGGGTTGGCGCGCCGTCGAACAGCATGTGCTCGATCCGTACATGATCGTGGAACCATTCGAGATTGCGGAAGCGCGGCGCAGCGCAGGCGGCGTGCAGGTGCAGAGCTGGCGCACAGTGGCCGGAGAGGTCGATATGGTGTGCCTGGCATAGTGCACCGGCTTGCAGGAAGCCGGTGATGCCGAGGCAGCGCGATGCGTCGGCCTGCTGCACGTCCACAGCTTCGGCCGCGAGCATCCGGCGGAAATAATCCGGAGTGTAGCCGTACTCGCCGGCGGCGATGTCCATGCCGGCGGGCGCGCGTTCGCGCACATGCCGCAATCCCGCCAGATCGTCGCTCGACACCGGTTCCTCGAACCAGCGCACGTCGAATCCAGCAACGCGGTCGGCGAATTGGAGTGCCTGCTTGCAGGAGAGTGCCCCGTTGGCATCTACGAACAACGCGGCATCGCCGATCGCCTGGCGGGCCACGGCGACGCGGTGCGGATCGCGCTCCGGCTCCGTGCCGACCTTCATCTTGACCGAGCGACACCCCTCGCGGGCAACCCAGCCCCCGAGTTGTTCCGCAATCTGGGCGTCCGAATAGCTGGTAAAGCCGCCGCTGCCGTAGATCGTCACCCGGTGGCGGGCCATGCCGAGCAACCGACAGAGCGGCAGGTCGAGCAATTTCGCCTTGAGGTCCCACAGTGCGGCATCGACCGCCGAGATGGCCGTGGCAGCCAACCCGGGCCGCCCCATGTTGCGCACCTGGTGCAGCATCGCCTGCCAACATCCCGGAACGTCCATCGCGTCCCGGCCCTGCACCGCTTTGGCGAGCTTCTTGTCGATCAGGCTGGTGATGCAGCTTTCGGTGTAGGTGTAGCCAATCCCCGTCGCCCCGCCGCCTCGAACATGCACCACGATCAGCGTGGTGCTGTCCCAGGCGAAGGTGCCGTCCGATTCCGGCGCGTCGGTGGGGATCGTGTAGGCGCGCGCCGTGACCTCCTCGATCGATACCTCGGCGCGCATGGCTTCAGTCCCGACCACCAGGCAGCAGCGAGGCGGCGACTTCCTTGGCGGTGTTCTTGAGCACGCTGCCGAGTTCCGGCTCGCTCGGTATCATGGTCATGAAGTTCTTGGCGTCCTTGAGAGTGATATGAGGCGGCAGCGGTGGCACGTTCGGATCGGCGTAGATGTTCAAGACCACCGGCCGGTCCGCCGCGAGTGCCTCGTCCCAGGCTGCGCCGATCCGTTCGGGATCCTTGACCATGATGCCCTTCAACCCGAGCAACTCGGCATAGGTGTGGTAGGCGAAATCCGGGATACTCTGGGTGGACTCGGTCTTGCCGGAGCCGATTTGAATGCGCTCCTCCCAAGTGACCTGGTTCAGGTCCTGGTTGTTCAGCACCATGATGATGAAGCGCGGGCTGGACCATTCCTTCCAGTATTTGGAGACAGTGATCATGACGTTCAGGCCGTTCATCTGCATCGCGCCGTCGCCGATGAAGCCGATGACCGTCCGCTCGGGGAAGGCCATCTTCGCCGACAGGGCATAAGGCGTCGCCGCCCCCAGCGAAGCCAGGCTGCCGGAGAGCGAGCCCTTCATGCCGCGCCGCATCTTGATGTCCCGGGCGTACCAGTTGGCGACCGAGCCACTGTCTCCGGTCATGATGCAGTTATCCGGCAGGCGTGGCGACAGCTCCCAGAAGATGCGCTGTGGATTGATCGGGTCCGCTGACTGCATCGCGCGTTCCTCGAGTGTCTTCCACCACGACGCCACGTTCTTCTCGATGCCCTTGCGCCAGCCGTCCTGCTCCTTCTGCTTCAGCATCGGCAAAAGCGCGCGAAGCGTGGTGGCGCAGTCGCCGACGAGATTGACCTCCATCGGATAGCGCAAGCTGAGCCGCGTGCCGTCGATGTCGATCTGCACCCCGCGGGCGTCACCCGGTTTGGGCAGGAACTCGCTGTACGGGAATGACGAGCCGACCATGAAGAAGGTGTCGCATTCCTTCATCAGGTCCCAGCTTGGCTTGGTGCCGAGCAAGCCGATCGAGCCGGTCACGAAAGGCAGGTCGTCCGGCACCGCCGCCTTGCCGAGCAGCGCCTTGGCGATACCGGCCTGCAGCTTCCCGGCGACCGCCAGGACCTCGTCGGTCGCGCCGAGGGCGCCGGCGCCGACCAGCATCGCGACCTTCTTGCCCGCATTCAGCACGTCGGCCGCCTTCCGCAGATATTGCTCCTCGGGCAGCAGGGCCGGCCCGGCGTAGCCGACCCCGGTGTGGGTGGAACCATGCGCCATCGGCGGGTCTTCGTATGTCATCTCTTGCAGATCGTTCGGCAGGATGACGCAGGTGACAGTGCGTCGTGTGCTGGCGATGCGGACGGCGCGATCGATCAACTGGCGGACCTGTGTTGGGACGATCGCCATCGCGACGAAGTCGGCCGCCACGTCCTTGAAGAGGGATTGGAGATCGACCTCCTGCTGATAATGGGCGCCGATCGAAGAGCGTGCCTGCTGGCCAACGAGAGCGACCACCGGCACGTGATCCATCTTCGCGTCGTATAATCCGTTGAGCAGATGGATCGCACCGGGGCCGGACGTGGCGTAGCAAAGCCCGACCTCGCCGGTGAACTTGGCATGGGCGGAGGCCATGAACGCGGCCATCTCCTCGTGTCGGACCTGCACGTATTTCATGAAGTCCTTGGCCCGCTCGAGCGCGACGTCGAGGCCCCCCACGCCATCGCCGGGATAGCCGAAGACCCTTTTCAGGCCCCATTCGTGCAGCCTCTCCCAGACGAACTCGCTGACGTTTTTGGCCATGCTTCCCGCTCCGACACTGTGCCCAACCCGGACGGGCAACGCCCCCGCGTCGAACCCGGTTGCGCTTGCAGTTGGTTGCAAGCGCTTCACCTGTCCGTGGCGGGACGCCGTCTGCCGTGCTTGTCTCTCGGTCGGCGATCAATGGAGGGCAGGGGCATGAAGCTGTTCGATCTCACCGGCAAGGTGGCCATCGTCACCGGCGGCAATGGCGGCATCGGCCTTGGAATGGCCAAGGGGCTCGCGGCGGCCGGCGCCAGGGTTGTGCTGGCAGGGCGCAACGAGGAGAAGGCGAGGCGGGCGGTCAGCGAGCTCGGGGGAGCGGGCGTCTTCGTCGCCGCCGACGTGACCAGTCAGACGGCGTGCCGCGCGCTGGTCGATGAGGCGGTTCGGCAGTTCGGTCGGCTCGACATCCTGGTGAACAACGCCGGTACCTCGATCCGCAAGCGCCCCGAGGCTTTCACCGAGGCTGAGTGGCACAGCGTCATGGACACCAACCTAACCAGCGCCTTCCTCTGTGCGCAGGCCGCCTTCCAGCCGATGAAGCAGGCGGGCGGCGGCAAGATCATCAATATCGGCTCGATGATGTCGCTGTTCGGCGCGCCCTACGCGACGCCGTATGCGGCGAGCAAGGGCGGCATCGTGCAGATGACCAGGGCCCTCGCGACCGCGTGGGCGGCGGACAACATCCAGGTCAATGCGGTGCTGCCGGGTTGGATCGACACCGAGCTGACGCAGAACGCCCGCCGACAGGTGGATGGCTTGCACGACCGCGTGTTGCACCGAACCCCGGCGGGCCGCTGGGGCGTGGCGGATGACATGGCAGGCGCCGCTGTGTTCCTCGCCAGCGCAGCATCCGACTTCGTGACCGGGGCGGCGATCCCCGTGGATGGCGGGTTCTCTATCGCCGGGTGAGGCTCAGTCCGGCTCCGCGTCGTCCTCCACGCCGGTGAGCCGCTCGACGTGGGCGTGCAGCTTCGCCAGCGTCCGTTGGAAAGACGTCCACTCGGCGCGGCTCAGGCCGTCGGTGAGTTCACTTTCCAGGTGCCGTGCGATCGGCAGGACCGACTCGAACACCCGCTGCCCCTTGCGGGTCATGCGCAGCACCCGCGCCCGGCCGTCCGCCGGGTCCTGGGTCTGGCGTAGCAGGTTTCTTGCAACCAGGGTCGCGGCCGCACGGCTGACCTTCACCTTGTCCATGCCGGTCCACTCGCTGACCCGGCTGGGCGAGATCGCCTCGAACCGACCGACCACCGCGAGCACCCGCCATTCGGGGACGGTCAGGCCGAACCCTTCGGAATATTGCTGGGCGAACAGGCGGGAGACCCGGCTGGCCGTGACGGAAAGCTGATAAGGCAGGAATTCCTCCAATCGAAACTCGTCTTTCGAGGGCCCCGGCTCCGCTGTCCTCGCTCGTTTCATCCGCAACCGCCTCCCAATGTCCGGCGCTTCCCGCCGCTCGCGGGGAGCCATTCTGCCACAACAATGAGCGTTCGTCCTGTAACAAGTGCTTCGGTCGTCATTGTGGCGCGCGATATGGCTGGGGCGGGCCGGGCGCTCGCCCCGGAATGGTTTCACACCCGGCCGAAATGGCTGATCCCGAAATCTCGTGAGCGATGAGGCGGAGCCATGCCGACATTCGCTTATCCGCACTTCACCTCTGACGGTCCAGCCGCGCCGGGCCGTTGGGTATCGTGTGGAACAGCTGCACCGTCGTCCTTCGTGACCGCGCAGTGTCGCAGTGGGTTCGTTCGGTCTCCTTCTGTGGAGGCCATTGTTTCCCGGCTTTTATCAATTTGCAACAATACCATGCCGCGAAGCGGGTGCGGGCGAGCAGGCTTGCGAACGGCGTCGCCGGTGTGGCTCTGTGCGGACATCCCGTACACCTCGTGCCCGCGGGAGTTGCGGAATGCCTGGGGGTGGATGCACGCTGCGAGTGCATCGGCGTCTACACCTTCCGGTGTTGTCGCTGGCAAAATTCCGCTACGGGCGCATCTTCTTCCTCGAGGACGCGGCCCGTTAGGTGCGTCCCTTCGGCGCGCCCGGCGATAATGGAGGCATGATCGAATGGTCCACACGGACGCGCGACTGACGGATCCCGATGGCCTGTCCGAGGCGATGATCGCGGCGGTCGCGCGCGTCGGAGCGCCGGCATGATCGATGACTTCGACCTCGCCTCCCTGCCGGCCGGGTTTTATGCCGACCCGTATCCGACCTACCACGCTCTGCGCGAAGCCGATCCCGTGCGGCGGATGCCGGACGGGTCGCTGTTTCTCTCACGCTATGACGACGTCGCGGCGGTGTATCGTGATGCAGGAAGGTTCAGCTCGGACAAGCGGATCGAGTTTCGGCCGAAATACGGCCCGGACTCGCGGCTGTATGAGCACCACACCACCAGCCTGGTGTTCAACGACCCGCCATTGCACACGCGGGTTCGCCGGCTGATGATGGGCGCGCTGACTGTGCGTGCGATCGCCGCGATGGAGCCCTCTCTGATCCGCCTGGTCGATCGGCTGCTGGATGCGGCGGCCGAGCGGGAAGAATTCGACCTTATCGCGGATTTCGCCTCGGCGATCCCGGTCGAAGTGATCGGCAATTTGCTCGACGTGCCCCACGCCGATCGCACGCCGCTGCGTGGCTGGTCGCTGGCGATCCTCGGTGCGTTGGAGCCGAGGCCGAGCAAGGCGCAACTCGACGCCGGCGAGCTGGCCGTTGCCGAATTCGTGGACTATTTGCGAAAGCTCGTCGCGGACCGGCGCCAGCGTCCGGGCGATCCGGGGCAGGATGTGCTGACCCGGCTGATCCAGGGCGAAGGCGGCGAGCGGCTGAACGAGACGGAGCTGCTGCAGAACTGCATCTTCATCCTCAATGCCGGTCACGAGACGACCACCAATCTCATTGGCAACGGGCTGCACGCGCTACTCAAATGGCCTGAACAGCGCACTCGGCTGTTGGAGGACCCGCAACTGATCCGTACAGCAGTGGAGGAGTTCCTGCGCTTCGATAGCTCGAACCAGCTCGGTAACCGGATCAGCACAGCGCCGACGGAGATCGCCGGCGTGTCGGTCGCGCCCGGCACGCCGGTCACGCTGTGCATTGGCGCGGCCAATCGCGATCCGGCCCAGTTCGCCGACCCTGATCGGCTGGATCTCGGACGTGAGCCGAACCGGCATCTCGCCTTTGGGCTCGGCGTGCATCAATGTGCCGGCATGACGCTCGCGCGCCTGGAGGGGCGTATCGCGATCGGGCGTTTCATCCAACGTTTTCCCGAGTTCCGGCTGAACGGGACGCCCATACGCGGCGGGCGCGTGCGGTTCCGCGGTTTCCTCTCGCTTCCAGTGAGGACAGCATGATCGAGGACGGGCTCATCTATCTCTCGGGTTTCGGCAATCAGAACGCGACGGAGGCGGTCGGCGGCGCGCTGCCGATCGGGCGCAACTCGCCGCAGCGGGCGGCGCACGGCCTGTACGCCGAGCAGCTCTCGGGCACGCCGTTCACCGTGCCGCGCTCCGAGGCGCGCCGGACTTGGCTGTATCGCATCCGGCCTTCCGTGGAGCACCCGCCCTATCAGCGCATCGACAATGGCTTGCTCTGCGGCCCGCTCTCGCCGCCGACGCCCAACCGGATGCGCTGGGACCCGCTGCCGATGCCCGATACGCCGACCGATTTCGTCTCCGGGCTCGCCACATTGGTTGGCAACGCGGACGTTGGCTCGGCGACCGGCGTGTCGGTGCACATCTATCGGGCCAATCGCTCGATGCGGCGGGTGTTCTGGAGTGCCGATGGGGAGTTCCTGCTGGTGCCGCAGCAGGGTGGGTTGCAACTCGACACCGAAATGGGCCGACTCTCGGTGGCACCGGGCGAGATCGCCGTCCTCCCGCGCGGCGTGCGCTTTCGCGTGGTACTGCGCGACGCAGAGGCGCGAGGATATATCTGCGAGAATCACGGCGCTGCCTTTCGGCTGCCCGAGCTCGGGCCGATCGGTGCCAATGGCCTTGCCAATCCTCGCGATTTCCTCACGCCGGTCGCCTGGTTCGAGGATCGCGACGAGCCGGTCGAGGTGGTGCAGAAATTCATGGGCGCGCTATGGGCGATGGAGCTCAACCGCTCGCCGCTCGACGTGGTGGCCTGGCACGGTAATCTAGCCCCATACAAATACGACCTATCCCGATTCAACGTGATCGGCTCGGTCAGCTTCGATCACCCGGACCCGTCGATCTTCACCGTGCTGACCGCGCCCACTGAGGCGCCGGGCGTGGCGAATGTCGATTTCGCGATCTTCCCGCCGCGCTGGCTGGTGGCGGAGGATACATTCCGCCCGCCTTGGTTTCACCGCAACGTGATGAACGAGTTCATGGGCCTGGTGCACGGCGCCTATGACGGCAAGCAAGGCGGATTCGTGCCTGGCGGCGCCTCGTTGCATCCGTCGATGAGCGCGCACGGGCCGGACACGTCGACTTGGCACCGCGCCACAGAGGCCGAGCTCGCGCCGCACAAGATCGAAGACACGCTCGCCTTCATGTTCGAGACCCGGCTGCTGCTGCGGCCGACCGAGTTCGCGCTAACTTGTCCACAGCGTCAGGCCGATTACGATGCATGCTGGCAGGGATTGAAGAAGCACTTCCGCCAGGGGCACCATGATCGACGCGACGCATGATCCGAGCCGCCGCAGCTGGGTGGAGTCGGCCAACGAGCATCCGCATTTCCCCATCCAGAACCTGCCGCTCGGCGTGTTCAGCAAGGAGGACGAGAGCGCGCGCGGCGGCATCGCGATCGGCGATGAGATTTTCGACCTGCGCGCGGCACTCGAGGCGGGGCTGTTTGGCGGCGAGGCACGTGCAGCCGCCGAGGCGGCGGCTGGACCGATGCTCAATCCGCTGCTCGCACTCGGTGCCACCGCGCGGCAAGCGCTGCGGCGGCGTGTCTCCGATATCCTGGATGCGAACGGCGCGGATCGCGCCAGGATTGAGGCGGCGCGTGATCGGCTGCTGCATCTCGCCGATGACTGTACGATGCACGTCCCTGCCGCGATCGGCGACTACACGGATTTCTTTGCCGGCATCCATCATGCCCGCAACGGCGGCAAGTTGAACCGTCCCGACAATCCGCTCGCAGCCAACTATAAATATGTGCCCGTCGCCTATCACAGCCGCGCCTCGTCGATCCGCGCTTCTGGGACGGATGTGCGGCGGCCCAAAGGCCAGCGGCTCTCCGCGGGCAGGGAGGTTCCGGAATACGGTCCGTGCGAGCGGCTCGACTACGAGATGGAACTCGGCATCTGGATCGGGCCGGGCAACGCGCATGGCGAGCCGATCCCGATTGCGCGCGCGGCCGAGCACATCGCCGGCTTCTGCCTGCTGAACGATTGGTCGGCGCGGGATATTCAGACTTGGGAGAGCCAGCCGCTCGGGCCGTTTCTGGCAAAAAGCTTTCAAACCAGCATATCACCTTGGATCGTGACACCGGAGGCGCTGGTGCCGTTTCGTATCGCGCAGCCGGCGCGCCCCGAGGGCGATCCCGCGCCGCTGCCCTATCTGTTCGACGCCGCCGACCAAGCATGCGGGGGGTTGAGCATCGATCTCGAAGTCTTGCTGCTCACCGAGGCGATGCGCGACCGGGGACTGCCACCGCATCGCATGTCGCGCGCCAATGCGCGGGAGTTGTACTGGACCGTGGCACAGATGGTTGCCCATCACACCGCCGGCGGCTGCGATCTGCGCCCCGGCGATCTGTTCGGCAGTGGCACCATCTCCGACCCCGACCCGTCTGGCTTCGGCGCGCTACTGGAGATCACGGAAGCCGGCCGCAAGCCCGTCGTGCTTTCCTCGGGCGAGACGCGGACGTTCCTACAAGACGGTGACGAGGTGATTTTCCGCGGCACGTGCCGGGCTGATGGGTTCGTGCCGATCGGCTTCGGCGAGTGTCGGGGGCGCGTGGTGGGCTGACCGCATTCGCATACCGCCGGCTGCACGCATGAATTTTCCCACCTGGCTGCCGTGGCTTCTCGGCTTTCTGACGGCGATCGGACCGGCTTCCATCGACATGTATCTGCCGGCCTTCCCGGCCATCGAGACTTCGTTCGCCGCGCCGGAAGGTGCCGCGCAGATTACGCTGGCGACCTATTTCGCGGGGCTCGCGGTGGGGCAGATGACCCAGGGCACGCTCTCCGACCGCTTCGGCCGGCGCGCGCCTATCATGGTCGGCACCCTGATCTATGCCGCCGCCTCCGTCGGCAGCGCGCTGGCACCCAGCATCTTCTGGTTATCGGTGTTCCGTGCGATCGCAGCGTTTGGCGCCGCCGCCAGCACCGTGATCCCGCGCGCCGTCGTGCGCGACCTCGCAACCGGACAGGCAGCGGCGGTGATGATGTCGCAGCTCACCCTGGTGCTGGGCGTCGCGCCGATCCTGGCGCCGAGCCTCGGCGGCGTGATCCTGATTTTCGGCAACTGGCGCTGGATCTTCTGGGTGCTGGCCGCCTACGCCGCGCTGTGCTGTGTCCTGGTCTGGGTGTTGCTGCCCGACACGCTCCCGGTGGAGCGACGCACCCGGCTTCATCCCGGCGAGCAGCTCGCCCGTTACGGCGCCATTCTGCGCGAACGCGGTTTTCGGTCGCACGCCGCGATGGGGTGTGCCGCGTCGTTCGCGTTCTTCAGCTATCTCGGCGGCTCGTCGCCCGTGTTCATCCGCGGCTTCGGCCTGTCACCGTCGCAATACGCGGTGGTCTTCGGGCTGTGCGCGATGGGACTGATCGTGAACTCGCAGGTCAATGTCCGCCTCCTGCCGCGCTTCGGCCCGCACGCAATTCTGCGCGTCGTCGGGCGTGTGCATCTTTGCGCGACGCTGGCGCTGGTGGCGGTTGCGTTCAGCCAGACTCACGTTTTCCTGCTGGTCCTTTTGCCGGTGTTCGTCGCGGTGAGCTGTATGGGGTTCATTAATCCGAACGTGGTGGTCGGCGCGCTCGCGCGTCATGCACACCAGGCCGGCAGCGCATCAGCGCTAATGGGCACCGGCCAGTTCCTCCTCGGCGCGGTCGGCGGGCTCGTGGTTGGCGCGTTCACCGACGGTACGCCGCGCGCAATGGCGGCGCTGATGCTCGCCGGCTCCATCGGCATGGTCGTCGCGGACCTGTTCCGGCCACGAGCGTAGCGAGGGTTAGGGGCGGGCGCCTTCGATGACGCGCGCCACCGGCCACCTCGTGTACTCGGGCCTGGCGAGACCGACCGGCATTTCGACGGGCTCGTCGCCGACGACGTCACGGAAGAAGTGGCGGCTGAGATAGGCCACGATGTCGGAGACTGTCTCGAACTCCAGGACGCTGTCGCGGGAGAACTCGATCTCGAACAGCTCCTCGAGGCACATCGCGACCTCCACGAGATCGAGACTGTCGAAAGCCAGGTCCTCGTCGAACCGGGTTTCTCCCGTGATCTGGACGTTGCCGGGAGCGGAGACCGTCTGGATCGCCGCGGCGACCCGGGTGAGGATCAAGTTGTTCAGAGCTGAATGCATGGACCCCTCCAATTCCGCGAGGTAGGTGCAACGCTACAAGCCCCGGCAAGGCTCCGATGTGAGTGCGATCACACCCAGCTTTCCTTCCATCGAATTTTTCCTTGCCGTGCATGGTGTGGGCTCACCGGCTATCGTGCCTCCCGAAACTGGCGAGAAAGGGGCGAATGTGATCAGAACGGCCATTGGACGCCGCGCGACCATCGCGGGACTCGCGACTGTACCGCTCGCGCATGGCGCGCGAGCGCAGAGCGACGCGGTGAAGATCGGCGTGTTGACCGATGAGAGCGGTCCGTACGCGGATAGCGGCGGCCCTGGCTCGGTGCTGGCCGCGCGCATGGCGGCGGCGGATTTCGGGCCGACGGTGCTCGGCAAGCCGATCGAGATCGTGCACGGCGATACGCTCAACAAGCCGGATGTCGCCGGCGCGCTGGCGCGCAAATGGTACGATTCGGACGGCGTTGACGTCATCACCGATCTGCCAGTGACACCCGTCGCGCTCGCCGTGCAGCAGGCGGCGAAGGAGAAGCAGCGCAGCGTGATGATCACCGCCGCGGCGATCACCGAATTCACCTCCAAGCTGTGCTCGCCCTACAGCACGCATTGGGCGGACGACACGCACGCGCTCACCGTCGGCACCGCGCGTGAGGTTGTACGCGGCGGGGGCAAGAGCTGGTTCTTCATCACGGTGGACTTCAGCTTCGGCCGAGCATTGGAGGCGGAAGCGAAGTCGATCATCGAGGCGAATGGTGGGCGGATGGTCGGCTCGGCCTACTTCCCGATCGGCAACACCGATTTCTCGTCGCAACTAATCGCCGCGCAGAGTTCCGGTGCCGAGATCATCGGTCTGGCGGCAGTGGGCAACGACCAGGTCAATCTGATCAAGCAGGCTCGCGAGTTTGGCGTGCAGAGCAAGGGCAAGCAGAGGCTGGCGGGATTCCTCGTTTATCTCACCGATATTCATGCGTTGGGCCTCAACGTATCCCAGGGGCTGACGTTCTCATCCGGGTTCTACTGGGATCAGACCGACGCCTCGCGTGCGTTCTCCAAGCGCTTCTTTGCCGAGCGGCACGCGATGCCGACCAAGAACCAGGCGGCAATCTATGTCGCCAGTTTGCATTTTCTCAAGGCAATGGCGCAGGCCGGCAGTCGCGATGCGGTCGCGGTCGGCCGTGCGATGCGCGCGCTGCCGGTGGACTATCTCGGCCACAAGGCCTCGGTGCGAGGCGATGGGCGGGTGCTCTACGCCCTCACCCTGTATCGGGTGAAATCACCGCAGGAGAGCAAGGCCCCTTGGGACTATTTGACCGCGGTTGCCACTGTCCCCGCGGCCGAGGCGTTTCTAGCGCAATCCTGCGGAATGTGATTGTGCATCGAAGTGGCGGAATAAATTCCGCCCTACGCGTAGGGCGGAATTCATTCCGCCATGCTTCCACGGCCACTATATCTGCGAGTAGCCGGACCCGCTGAGTTCGACGCCGCGCCCCGCCGCGTTCTCGATCAATCCGTATTCCTTGAGGATCTGCTGGCTGTAGGTGACGCGGCCGTTGACCTTCGAGGCCGGCTCGCTGGCCAGCAGCAGCACGGCGCGGGCCATGTAGGCGGGCGGCTCGCCCTTCGGATCGTCCATGCCGCTGACCAGCTTGTGGAACACGGTTCCGGGCGTTGGCACCACGCGCGAGGGTGAGACGGCTGCGACGGTGATCCCACCATATTGCGCCACTTCCTGCGCGAGGCCCTGCGTGAAGCGCTCCAGCGCCGCCTTCGTGGCGCCATAGAGCACGCCGCCATGCGCGGTCTGGTCCTCGTAGGGACCGCGGCCGGGGCCGATCGCGGAGCCAGAGCTGATGTTGACGATGGCGCCGGCGCGCTTGGCGATCCTGTCCGGCAGCACG
>JAFKFI010000074.1:102955-106241 GCA_017307285.1 Alphaproteobacteria bacterium
TACTCGACCGTCGGGATGTAGTAGTTGAGCGCCGCGTTGTTCACCAGCACGTCGATCGGTCCGTAAGCCGCGCGCGCTTGCTCGATGAGCGACAGGCATCCGGCCTCGGTCGAGACGTCGGCCGCGACCGCGATGGCCTCGCCGCCCTTGGCGCGGATCGCCTCGACCGTCCGATTGAGAGAACCGGCGAGTTGATGATCGCCTTCGTTCACGGTTCGGGCAGCACACACCACCTTGGCGCCCTCGGCCGCGAACAGCGTCGCGATCTCCTGCCCAAGTCCGCGGCTGGCGCCGGTGACGACCGCGACCTTTCCGGTGAGCTTTGGCATCGGCTGTCCCTTTTGCGTCAGCGCTTCGCCTCGACAGGGGGTGTGATCGGCTCATAGACGAACGCCATGCGCTCGGGCGCCAGCGCGTCGCTCAGCACCATCGCCTCGGTGCCGGACCGCTCCGACAGGGTGGCGAGCGTCTGTTTCAGATCGTTCGTCTCGATCTGATAGAGCGCCAGATATCGCCAAGGATGCGGCGGTTTGCCGCGCTGGGTGTCAGCGAGCTTGAACCGCTGGGCGGATACGAAACCGGGGACGTTCAGCACGTCCGGGATATGGCGGTTGGTGTACCAGTCGTTGTAGGTGTCCTCCTGGCCCTCGACAGGGTTCGTCAGCACCATGAAAGTGTATTTGGGCATCGCTTCCTCCTGTTCCGTCTTGGCCGTGCGGATCGGGGGAGCGTAGTCCATCCTGGGAGGAAGGAGAACCATGACCGACGCGCTGGACAAGATCCGGGTGCTCGATCTTACGACCACCATCGCCGGCCCGCATTGCACCCGGCTGTTGGCCGATCTAGGCGCGGAGGTGATCAAGGTCGAGGCGCCCGACGGCGACATCATGCGCCGCGCTCCGCCGGTGCGCGAGGGGGCGAGCAGCAGCTTCGGGCAGCTCAATGCCGGTAAGAAGGCCGTTGTGCTCGACCTCAAGACGCGCGCGGGAATCGACATTCTGCGCCGCCTGGTTCGGAGCTCCGACGTGGTGGTGGAGAATTTCAGGCCGGGTGTCATGCGCCGGCTCGGTCTCGACTACGAGGCGCTGCGCGCGCTCAAGCCCGACCTGATCTACTGCGCGATCTCCGGCTATGGACAGACCGGACCGTCATCCGGGTTGCCGGCCTACGCGCCGGCGATCCACGCGGCCTCCGGCTACGACATGGCACATCTTGACTACCAGGACGGCCGCGACCGGCCGGATAATTGCGGGGTCTATGTCGCCGACGTGCTGGCTGGCACCTATGCCTTCGGCGCGATCATGACGGCGTTGTTCGTGCGCCAGCAGACGGGCGCAGGACAGATGATCGACGTGTCGATGCTCGAATCCATGCTCGCCCTATTGCTGCCCGAGGTGCAGAAGGCGCAATTCGAGGTGCCGCCGGCGCGGCCGCTCTATTCCCCGGTCGCCACGCGCGACGGCTACATCATGCCGGCGATGGGCAGCGAACGCATCTTCCAAGGTCTCGCGAAAGCCACCGGCCACGAGGATTGGCTCACCGACCCACGCTTCGCGCTGTTCGACGAGAGACGCGCGCATTGGGGCGAGCTGATGGACGAAATCGAGGCCTGGACGATGCAGCACAGCACCGAGGAATGCCGTGCGGCCTTCGAGGCGAACGGCGTGCCGTGCTCGCCGTATCGCAGCGTCGAGCAGGCGATGGCCGATCCGCAGATCGCGTATCGGGGCGCCTTGTCGGAAGTGCGCGACGCGGGCGGCAGCTTCAAGGTGGTCAACCCGCCGTTCCGCATGTCGGCTTCGCGCACTACGGCCGGCGAGCGCGCGGCCGCCCTTGGCGAGCATACGCGCGCGGTGCTGATCGAGGCCGGCTATTCCTCCGAGGAGGTCGCCGGCTTCATCGCCGCGGGCAGCGCGGCCGGGCCATAACGCCCGGCCGCGCCGCGCACTCAATCGTTCGCGGCGTCCGACAATGCTGCGAACAACTCGGCGTTGTGCTCGCCGAGCCGAGGCGAGTCGCCTTGCGGGTGGGGTCGTTCCTTGTCGAACGAAATCGGCAGCCCGACCACCTTCAACCCGCTGCGCGGCAGGGTTCGCAGCAGGTCGACTGCGTGGAGCTGTTCGGTTTCCGACAGCTCGGCGATGTTGTTCACGGGAGCGCAGGGCACCCCGACCTTTTCAAGCGCGGCCATCCAATGATCCCGCGGCTGGGCCCGCAGCACGGGCTCCATCAGCGCGACGAGCGCGTGCCGGTTTGATGCGCGCGTCCGACCGTCGGAGAAGCGCGGATCGTCCAGCCACTCGGGATGGCCGAGCGCGCGGGCGCATTTGACGAAGAGCCGATCGTTCCCGGCGGCAATGCAGATCGGTCGGTCCGCGGTCTCGAAGGTTTGGTAGGGAACGAGAATATTGCTGCCCGTGCCGTGCCGCTCCGATAACTTGCCGGTGAGGTGATAGCCGTTGAGCGGCCCTTCCACCCAGGAGACGGCGCTCTCGAACAGCGAAGTGTCCACCACGCACCCCTTGCCGGTGCGGTGCCGCTGCTGCAGCGCGGCCAGGGCGCCGATGACGCACCACATGCCGGTCGCCTTGTCGTTGATCGCCGGGGCGCAGAAGGTCGGCGGGTCCTCGGGCCGGCCGGTGAGCGTCATCACTGCGCCGAAGGCTTGCAGCAGCGGGTCGAAACCCGGCGCGAGCCGCAGCGGACCCTGGTAGCCGAAGGCCCAGATGGAGCAATAGATGAGGCGCGGATTGACCGCGAGCATCGCGTCCGGCCCGATCCCCACCTCGTCGACGATGCCCGGCCGCAGGTTTTGGATAAGCACGTCGGCATCGCGCACCAGAGCCTTGAGGCGGGCCACGTCCTCGGCGCTCTTGATGTCGAGTGTCACGGATTTCTTGTTGCGGTTGGTCGAGCGGAACATCGCCGAATCGCCGTCGACGAAGGGCGGCCCCCAAAGCCGCGCGTCGTCGCCGCCGTCCGGCTTCTCGACTTTGATTACCTCGGCGCCCATGTCGGCCATGATCACCCCGGCGAGCGGCCCGGCGAGCGCCTGCCCGACTTCGATGATCTTGATACCCGTCAGCGGTCCCGCCATTCGGTCTTCCCCCAGTCCTGCTATGTGATGGAAGCAACATCCTAGAGCAATTTAGGCTTGCGTAGAGTCGGCGGGTTCTGATTCGAGAATGCCGGTTGAGCAGCGAGGCTGTGATGGCGGCACCTTTGTCTCAGGATCTGCGCCGGCGGCTTGTCCGTGCGGTTGAGCGTGGGAGTTCGGCGCGCAGCG
>JAFKFI010000075.1 GCA_017307285.1 Alphaproteobacteria bacterium
CAGATCGTGATGCGCAAGGTCGATGGTTGGCAAACCCTCGCCGAGCAGCCCTCAAAGCAGACAATTGACCTCGCAGCCTGATCCGCTCACCGTCATCACGTCGGAGACGCCGCCCAGGCATTTTCAACACGATACGCGACGGCACCTCGGCAAGAGCTTCTCGCAGAGAGTCTGGGACAGGCTCACCGGACACGCGAAGATGCAGCGCATCCTGACCCGCGAGCGTGAGGTCGGACGGGCCGCCGAGGCGCGCGCGCCATTCGAGATCTCTCTCGTTATCCTGCAGATGACCGGACTGGACGATATTCCCATGATCGGCGGTGATGCCGACCATCCAATGGCCGGTCCCGACCCGATCATCCTTTCGGTGGATGTTGAGGACGAGTCATGGGAGCGCTTCTTGGCCACGCCCCACGTGCAACTCGGCGACGAGGCTTTGACGCGCGAGGTCGAGGCATTCCTCATCCACAGCTTCAAGCCCGCCTATAATGAGATTCTCTTCGATAATTATCCGAATATCTCCGGCGGAATGCGCTCAAAGGGATACAGCTGGACGGAGCTCGTTCTCGAACGTCTGCCCGCCTTTCTGTACACCGACCACTTCTCAATGGTGCCCACGATCGATGAGGAGCGCGGATCAGCATAGCACGGGCCACGTTACCTGGATGGTGGCTTTTTGTAGAAGTGGACGTTTATGTCGTGGACGACGAATGACCTGAAGCAGGTTGGAACTGCCACCTGGCAGCAGTCTCAACAAACGGCCGCTTTCCACCCCTCTGCCCGAAACCTGCCAGTCTCATTCCGGCCACTTGCCGTCGAGCGGATAGACTACGGGAAAGGCCAGCGTGGGGCGGCGGATCTTTCAACCGGTCTGCGCTATCGCTTTAGGTTTGGTGCATCAGGGCCCCGGGCTCATGGACCGCCATGGCACGGGAGCGACATCTGAAAGACGCAGTCTCGCCATCTCCGCTTCCGCCCGCAACGCCCGCAAATGTTGCACTACCTCGCGCGCACGAAGGGTCTCACCCAGAATGCGGCCGTTCTCCTGAATCGCAGCGTCCAGGGAGGGTAGGTGTCGTCCGAGCTGCTCGTTGACGACAATGGCCCTGACACGCCGGCTCGCCTTCACGCCCCAGTCCCGGTCCGCAAGAGTGGCCTTCTCCATGGCGTGATGCGCCCCAATGAAGGCGTCGATGGCGCGCTCTCGATCATGCCGGGCTGCGTTGAGGAGATCGATCCCGAGGGCCTTGTAGGGCTTCTCGGACATGTCCGCGGCTGCGCGCGCCCATAGCGTGTCCTGCGTGATTGGCGTGGCGTCGCCGACGGCCTGGCGGTGCCGCTCGGCCTCGTGCAGCGCGCCTTCGGAAATCAGCGTCCATGTGGTGCCGCGCGCTCGGCTTTCCGCGACGTAGCTCGTGAACCCGGTGACGCCAGACGTCCCGCGCGGCAGCGCGTTGATGTGCTCGTCGGACGTGAGACCCTGCGCCGCGTCGATCGTCAGCGCATGGCCGAGGCCCAGTAAGAGCCGGCCGGTTTCCTTGTCGGCAATGCGGCGCCAGTCGATGTCCGCAACCTCCCCCTTTGCCGTTCGAACACGCAGGCCGTGGTCGCCCTGGGAGAGGATCTCGACGACGTCGCCGTTGTTGCCGACCTGGTGTTCCTTTCCTCCAACGCTACCCCACGTCCGCCGGAAGAGCCGCACTCGGTCGCCCGTGGCAAGAGGCAGTTCATACACGCGGCCGTTCTGGTCGATCGCTCTATGGACGGTCTCGGCGGCAGCAATCTCGCCCCGCTCCTTCAGCCGCCCACGGATCGCCTTGCTGATGTCGGCCGCGTCCTCGTTCGTGGGCGCGCTGATGGTGATGCCCCGCTTGCTTCCCGACGCGAGCAGGATATCCCGCCGTTCGATGTAGAGATTGGCAATCTGACCGACCACCTGGTCACGATCGCCGCCAAGAAGACGGGCATGGCCGTCCTCCCGCTTCATCTCCAAGGCGTCCTTGGCGTTGCCTTCCCTGAAGAGCGCGGCGATCTCGCGGCCGCGCCGGGTCACCTGCCGGACTGTC
Organism: Alphaproteobacteria bacterium; assembly: GCA_017307285.1. Lineage (GTDB taxonomy): Bacteria > Pseudomonadota > Alphaproteobacteria > Acetobacterales > Acetobacteraceae > JAFKFI01. The sequence goes on from JAFKFI010000075.1 coordinate 2,067, forward strand.
GTGAGCAGGACTGGCAGGGCTTCCGGAGGAAGAGCACGCCGCAGCAATTCGATGCTGTCGCCGGCCTCGATGGCCTGGGCCTGCTCCCGGTCCCCGAGCATCTTGATCGTCATGCCCGTCCGAACCTGCAACTCGAGGAGTTTGAGGAGAGGCCGCGGCCCGACCTGACTGACTTCATCGATCACCAAAACGGTGTTGCGGCTGACCGTGATATCGCCGCGCTCGATCATCGCCAGCAGCGGGGAAAGGGCAAAGGCGCGGTCGAGGCCAGCATCTCGCAGGGCGTCCGCCTGACGCCATGCGAGGGCGGTGCCGATCACCTCCCTGCCCTTCACGTCGAACCGCTTGTCCGCTTTCCAAGCCGCAACGACAGGCTCGAGAATTGTCGTCTTGCCGACGCCGGCGGCGCCGGTCAGCAGGGTGAGCCGTCCTCCCTGCCCCAGCGCAAAGATCGCCGCCTCTTGGTCTCGAGAGAACCTGACCTTGCTGCGATCCATCGCCTGTCGCAGATCCGAGGAGGCGAGCGCGCCCGACCGGTCCCGTGCGGTCGCATGGGCAAGGGTTTGCAGCCGCTCTTCGATTCTGACCTGCTTTGTGTTGCTGACCCGCAGCTTGTCGTCGAAGACGCCGACGACGAGGCTGACGTGCTCGTCGCCGATGCGGATGCCGCGCGTTTCGATGAGCTCGACCCCCCGCTTGATGTCGGCTGGGCCGCCCGCGATGCCGGCGCCAATGAGGCCGCGCGCGACATGCAGCCCGAGCTTCTCGTGGTCGATGACGGCGGCGGTACGGAACTCCTCGACCAGATGCCGGGCCGCGAAGCGATAGGCTTGTTCGAACCGTTCCTCGTCGCTCAGCTTTACGTGGGTCGTCTCGCCGATGACGCTCTCGTGCTTCCAGCCCAGCGCATCGGCCTGCTCGCGCCACAGCCGGCGCTCATCGGCCTTCACCTTGCCCAGCCGTCCCTCGGCGCTGGCCTCCTCGACGATATCGAGTTTGCGTTCGGCGGAGAGGTCATCCCACGACAGGCCCTGGCGCTCCGCGAAGGTCCGGGCTTTGTGCAGGATCTGCCTGTCGCGCTTGCTGAAGACCCGGCCGATGTCCCCTGGGACGCTCTCGATGATGACCGCCTGTTCGTTCTCGTTGTAGCCGACCTGGATGCCTAGGCGGCGCAGCTCGTCGGCCAGCACTGCCTGGAAATAGGCGCCGAACTCCTTGATCCGGTTGTCGGTTAGCGCCCGGAGGTCGAGCGACCCGATCCGACCGTCCGCGGTCGCGACGATGTTCATGAGAAAATGGTGGATGTGCGCGTGCGGATCGCCGGCGACCGGCGCGTCGAAGAGGTAGGTTTGCCCGTCCGACCCGTCCTGGACCTGCAGGGTGGGCCTGGCCGTGTGGTGCCGGAAGGAGATCCATCCGACCGCCCCGGGATCGGCACCGTCCTCGCCACCCTTTCCGCGACGTGCCCAGCCGACTTCCTGGGCGACGTAGCGCATGGCGCGGTCGGCCGCACGGTCGATGGCGTTCCAGATCAGTGCCGACTCTGCGGCCGTGGGGGCGAACTCGGCCGCGAGCGTGACGGACTTGTCAGGGCTGAACACCAGGTCCACCCCCGACAGCTTGCGGGAGTGAGCGGACCAGGCCTTGCCGTTGTCAGCCCGGCGCGCCTCGAACAGACGCGCCATCTCGGCGTCTCGGGGCATCTGGCTCGGGTCGATGCCGATTGCCTTGGCCAGGGTCGCTGGCATGTCCGGTCGCCAGGCCGCGCGGCTGTCCCGGCCGGTGTAATAGGCGGTGAGGCGTCCGCCTTCCTCGAGCGTCCGGCCAGCGGCGTCGACTGGCGCCGGGTAAATCGGCTCCGGAGTGTTTTCCGTGAAATACCGCAAGAGCAGCCTGCCAGCAGAGGCGGCGGCGATCTTGCGGAAGTTCATCACGAACGACGCGTCCCGTTCTGAACAGCGTGACCATTTGCCGCAGGTCCCGCTCCGTCGTTTGGCAGCGTAGGCAGTCGGTCCAGGATAGCCCCCTGGTCAGTTGCTATCTGGCGGAGGAGGACGAGCGCGTCGCGCTGTTGTGCGACGAGTGCGGCGATGAGGTCTTCGAGGGTTGGCCCTTCGCGCTCGGGTTTATTCACCAGGAGGCTGACCAGGGCACGTAGCAGTTCCAGGCATTCGCGTGTCTGTTCGCGGATGATGGTGAGGTCTGATTCACCCCCGTCGCCAGTAGCGTTGGCCCCTTGTTTCATGCACCGTCTCCTTTGTCGGCGGTATCATCGGCATGTTGCGTGCGAATGGCGGCAAAGGACGGAGCCACAGCGATTCCAGAGCGCAAGAAGGGCGCGGCGCAAAGAATCTTCTACAAGTGCAAGATTTCTTGTAATCTCTCTACATGATGCGAGTTCTGATTGCTTGGGTCGGCGTGTCCGACCTTCTGGGTCCTTCAAAGGAGGCAACTGGCGACGTTGGACCCGTCGCGCAGGCGGTCGAAGTGCGCGGGTTCGATCGAGTGGTGCTTCTCGAGAGCTTCAGCAAGGCCGAGCACCAAAACATGCTCCAGCCTTACGTTTCATGGCTCAAGGCACGGACGAAAGTGGAGGTCATCGAGCGACCCGAAGTGCTCGGCGGCCCGACGGATTGGGGCGGGATCTACAAGGCCGCGCTCGGCGCCTGCCAAGCACAAGAGAAGGATGCGGCGCTGACATTTCACCTTAGCCCTGGCTCGCCGCCGATGGCCGCCGTATGGCTGCTCCTCGGCAAGACGGTCTTCTCTGCCGAGCTGATAGAGTCGTCGCGCGAGCATGGCGTGAAGACGGTCACGGTGCCGTTTGACATCGCAGCCGAGTTCTTGCCCGACCTGCTACGTGAGCCGGACGAGCGGCTCCGCAGCCAAAGCACAGCGGAATCGCCATCTGCACCAGAGTTCAAGGACATCATCCACCGAAGCAAAGTGATGGCGCGCCTGATCCAGCGGGCGCGCCGGGTGGCACTTCGGAATGTGCCCGTCCTCATCGAGGGCGAGACGGGCACGGGTAAGGAGCTGCTTGCCAAAGCCATTCACCAAGCGAGTTCACGTCGCAAAAAGCCATTTATCCCGGTGAACTGCGGTGCGATTCCTGAAAGCCTAGTCGACGCTGAGCTGTTCGGCGTGCTCAAGGGAGTTGGAACCGGAGTCGACGCGCGGAAAGGCTACTTCGAGGCGGCTGACGGCGGGACCCTCTTTCTCGACGAGCTCGGCGAGCTGCCCCTGGCAGCTCAGGTGAAGCTTCTGCGGGTGCTGCAGGAGGGCGAGGTGACGCCCCTCGGAGCCCGCGAGCCCAAGAGGATCAACGTGCGGGTGATCGCGGCGACAAATCGGACAGTTATCCAGGAGGTCGAGGCCGGACGGTTCCGCGAGGACCTCTTTTATCGGCTCGCTGTCGCCGTGCTGAAGCTGCCCCCGCTGCGGGAGAGGCCAGGTGACACCGGACTCCTGGTCGACGAACTATTGAAGGTGGTTAACAATGAGGCGGAGGCCGAGCCGGGCTACGTCCACAAGAACCTTTCTATTGGCGCAAGAAATCTTGTTGTCGCCCATCCATGGCCCGGCAACGTCCGCGAGTTGTTGCTCACCCTGAAGCGCGCCGCCATCTGGAGCGACGGTGGCACGATCTCCGCAGAAGACATTCGCGAATCCCTCCTCGCGCTGCCGCACACACAGCGGCACGAGGTTCTCGGGCGACCCCTCGGCAGCAGCCTTAACCTACAGGAAATATTGAAAGAAGTGGCACAGCACTACCTCGGCCGTGCGCTCCGTGACGCGGCGGGTAACAAAGCGCGTGCCGCGGAGTTGGTCGGCGCACCGAGCTACCAGACGCTCTCAAACTGGCTGAAGAAGTACGACGTGGAGGCATGACCTTCACGTATTTCGAATGCTGGCACGCCAGTTGCGATTGGTGTCTTCGCCAACGCCAACCCCGTGAGGGTGGTGTTGAACCAGGAGACTCAACATGAATGCCAACGACAACCTCTTCGAGACGTCCGGAGCCGAAGTCCGGTTCACCCTCACCAACCACGCTAAGGACCGCATGACCACGCGCGCGCTCCGCGCCGACGCAATTAACGCCGCGCTGGCCTACGGGCGCGTTGTCTGCGTCCGTGGCGCCGACATCTACGTAATCGGCCGGAAGGAAATCGCCCGCTACGCCAAGGAACGCATAGACCTCTCTGCCTACGATGGGGTTCAGGTCGTCACCGCCGACGGCGTCATTCTGACCTTGTACCGCAACCGCTGCTTCAACAGGCTCCGCGACCGCCGCACGCACCGCTGCCCGCTCGCCTTCGCGGCGTAGTCCGCAACACAAGACCAAAAAGAGCAAATCATGACATCACAGCTCAAAGAGTTCATCTCCTCGGCCGCGCGCCCACTCCCCGTCATCCTCCTCGCTGACGTAAGCGGAAGCATGGCGGCTGAAGGGAAGATCGAAGCCCTCAACCAGTCCGTCCGCGAGATGCTCGCGACATTCGGGTCGACCGACGATCTTCGCGCCGAGATCCACGTCGCCATCGTTACCTTCGGTGGCGAGGCCAAGCTTCACACCCCACTTCAGCCCGCAAGCGCGGTGAACTGGAACGACATGGTGGCCGATGGCGGCACGCCGATGGGCCAGGCGATGACGCTGGCGGCTGACATTATCGACGACAAGGAGAAGGTCCCGGGGCGCGCTTATCGCCCCACCGTCGTTCTCATCTCCGATGGCTGGCCGACCGACGCATGGCAGATGGGTCTCGAACGCATGACCAAACAAGGGCGCGCGCAGAAGGCGGACCGCATGGCGCTCGCAATCGGCGGCGATGCAGACACCGAAATGCTGCGGCGCTTCCTGAACGACGAGAAGAAGCAAGTCTTGGTCGCTGCGGATGCCCGCCGCCTCAAGGAATTCTTTCAGTTCGTTACGATGTCCATCACGACGCGTTCGCGGAGTGCGAACCCGAATGAAGTTCCGCAGATGCAGAACCCGTTCGATCTCGATCGCGTATGAGAACAACGGGAATGTGGAGCGTCATGGGAGCCAGCGTTCGAGGCCCAGAACATCGCAGGCACGGTCAGCCCAACCAGGATGCTTGGTTGGGGCGCCTCGGGCACGGTACTGCGCTTGCGGTCGTTTGCGATGGTCTGGGGAGCCGCCCTCATTCCGCGGGCGGGTCGCGTGAGGCATGCCGCGCCGTCGCCGACGCTGTTCGCCACTGGGCTAATCTTCCTGAAGCCCCGCCTGAGCTCCTACTGAGACTCATTCACGCGCTGTGGAACATGCGCGTGCACCAGAATGGCCGCGACGAGAGCGCGACCACCTGCATGTTCGCTGTCACGATGAAGGACCGGCCTTTGCTGCTTGCGCAACTCGGCGACGGCCTGGTGATGTTGAAGACGCCCGCGGGGACGACCACTCTGGAGCCGCCGAGTGAGCGCTTCGGAAATGCGACGACGGGCCTGGGCGTCGCCTCGGATGTTCGCGAGTGGCGGCTCCACCTCGAGCCGAATTTCACAGGGGCTGCATCCATCCTGCTTGCCACGGACGGCGTCGCCGATGACCTAGTGCCAGAGAAGCGCGCCGAGTTCCTGACGGTCCTCGTTACGAAGTACGGGTTACGCCCTGCTGCAGCAAGGTCACGCGCCATTGCGAAGCAGCTTCGTGACTGGCCGACGCCTCGGCATCGCGACGACAAGACGGTGGCCGTGCTCTGGAATGACGCCACGACGGAGGCATCCGAATGAGCGACTTCCCCAGCACCGTCGTCGACGACGACGGCAACGTCCACCACCTGCTGAAGCAGCCTCTCGGACGAGGTGGCCAAGGCGTCGTGCTCCGCACGCGTAGTCCGCACATCGCCGTGAAGCTCATCGGCGCGGTGGAAGACGCACCGGCCGCGCCCGAAGCCCGGTCGGCCCAGAAGCTCTGGGGCCAGCTCACGAAGGCACCCGGCATCGCGCTCTCGCCCGACGCGCAGAAGCACTCCGCGCTTCGACGGCGGCTCGAGGACGTGCGTGCGTTGCCGCTGCCCGGACTTCACCTCGCGCAGCCCCTGTCGATGCTGCGCGACCACGTCGGCTACACGATGCGCTTGCTCACGGGCATGGTGCCGATGCGGACCCTCATCGCCGAACCAGGGACGGCGAAGCTCGGCGAGTTCTACCAATCGTCCGGTGGCCTCGGGCGGCGGCTCGAACTGCTCGCCAACACGGCGGGCTTACTCGCGCGCCTGCACGCCGTGCCGCTGGTCTACGCCGACGTCTCCCCAAACAACGTGTTCATCTCGGAGACAGCCGAGGCGAGCGAGGTCTGGCTGATCGACCTCGACAACCTCGACTACCTTTCGGCGAACGCGCCCGGGATCTTCACGCCAGGCTTCGGTGCGCCAGAGCTCGTGACGGGACGCGCCGGAGTCTCGACCCTCTCCGACTCCTATTCCTTTGCCATCCTGGCGTTCTGGGTCCTCACGCAGCAGCACCCGTTCCTCGGCGACTACGTCGATGAGGGCGGCTGGGATGACGACGGCGACGAGGACCGCGAGCAGCTTGCGTTTCGCGGCGAGCTACCGTGGATCGAGGACGCCGCGGACGACTCCAACCGCGCCAGCAAAGGGATCGCCCGGCACCTCGTACTTTCGAAGCCCGTTCGCGAGCTGTTTCAGCGGACCTTCGATGCTGGTCGAAAGCATCGTGTGGCGCGGCCGAGTATGTCCGAGTGGGCCGAGGCACTCCGTCGGGCAGCCGATCGCGTCGTCTCCTGCAGGAGCTGCGGCTCGTCGTTCGATGTGACCGCTGGGAGTTGTCAGTTCTGCACCGCAAGCCCGCGCGCGTCGTTCATCCACATGCAGGTGAACCGCTGGGATCCCGAACTCGACGACGCGGCTGGGGCATCCGCGGTCAGCTCCCGGGCCGTCTGGCACAAGATGCTCGACGTCACGAAAGACAGCGTCGTGCTCCGTCACGTCATCGAGCCGGTTCTCGCAGATGCCGAGGACGCGCCGGTCCTCCGCGTGCGAGTCTTGAAGAGCGGGATCGCCATCCAAGCGCTCGCGAACCACGAGGTCCACGTGGTCCTTGGTGGACGCATGCAGCGCCTGGGCGCCGAGCTCAAGCTGCCGCTGCCCAAGGCTGGAAACGAACCGGTCCTGCATTTCGGCCCGTTGGACCGCCCCCACCGCATGGCTGTCCTCCGACTGTATTCGGAGGGAACGTGAAGATCGATCAGGTTCCGTATGGCCAGCTCGAGAGCCTTCGCCTTCGTTGGACGTCGGCGAGCGGCGCGCTGCCCAACGCGGCGGCGCCCGGCGCCGAGGCGCTGCTTCAGTTCTCTGAGCGAGAGGCGCAGGCGACGCTTCGGGTCGGAGGAGAGGTGTTGGGCGTCCAGGGCAATGGTCGAAAGCACGAGGTGCTGCTCGACGACCTCTGCACGCGCCACTTTCCCCACATCGCGTGGGTCGTCGATGCAGGAGCCCAGGTGCTCACGCTGCAGGTCCACACGTTCCTGCACGCCCTGACGCTCCCGCCCATCGAACTCGGCATCGACGAGAAGACGCTCGAGACCCTGGAGCGGATCGACCGCAAGCTCGCCTCTCCCGAGCGTGCGTTGGATTGGCTGGACGAGCAGTTCTTCCTCGACGGAGAGGCCGGCAGGCGAGGGTTCGCGACGGCCGAGTCCACGACAGGAGCCTTCGCGCTCTTTGGCCGGACGGCGCGCGCGTTCATTCGGCGGGTGAAGCGCCCGGACTCCACCGAGGGGCTGCTCGTCGATCGCGTCGCTCGCGGGCGCGGTCAGGGCGGAGAGCAACTCGCGCTGGTGTCGGGGGACGTCCGGTTTGTCGATGCAACCGTAGCGGGGAAGCTCCGCGTCGATGCGGCAGCTCAGCTTTCGTCGCTGGTCAGCGCTGGCTCGAGCTTCCTGGACATGTGGAGCCGCTACGGCTCGATGGAGAACGAAGCAGCGCTGCGCAGGGCGAGGAGGGCTGGCTGGCTCAAATACGACCACGTCGAGTCGCTACCGGACGGACGGTATCGCTTCTCACTGGCGAACGACTGCACACTCGAGGACGCCGACCAGTTCAAGCGCACGCTCACCGAGGAGCAAGGGCTCGGCGTCGAAGCCGTCAGCGAGGTCCCGGAGGTGCTCACACGCGAGATGTCATGGGCCGAGTACGAGGCTCAGCCTCGCCCGAAGGATACCTCGTCGCCGGCGACCTTCGACGGACGCGTGGAACTCCACCGGCGAGATCGCACCATCACGTTGCTTCAGCGGCGGAGCGACGACGGCACCCCGCCGGGCACGGGCGCACTGGTGGTCTCGCTTCATGGAGACAAGACAAGGCTAAAGCGTCGAGCCGAGGCAGAAGGCGCCATCCGAGAAGCACGCTGTCCGATGCCACAGCTTGGTCTGCTGCTCGAGGGGCGTCCCGTGGCAACGCCCCGTCGAGGCGCGATCGCCCCCGTGACGCCCAACGTAAGGCGAAAGGTGTTCGGGGCGCGTAGCCCGACGCCGGCGCAGGAGAAGGCACTTCAGGTTGCGCTGAACACTCCGGACATCGCACTCATCCAAGGCCCACCAGGCACCGGGAAGACAACAGTTATCGTCGCACTCGTAGAGCGGCTCCAGGAGGTCTGGGACACGCAGGACGGTGTCCAGGGCCGTCTACTACTTAGCGGCTTCCAGCACGACGCGGTAGAGAACGCGATCCAGCGGATGAACATCAATGGTCTCCCTCCCATCAAGTTCGGCGGGAGATCGAACAGCACCGAGGACGCCGACCGTGTCGACGTTACGATCGACAGGTGGTGCAACGAACGAAGCGCGGAGATTCGCAAGAGCCTGCCGTCACGGCCGGCTTCGGCGCTGCAAAAAGAGCTCTCCGAGTTGGTGCAGGGCTATCTTTTGGCGCCAGGCACGCGCGCGCACACAGCTTCCTTGCTTCGCAGCTTCACGCCCCACCTCCTAGGAGCGGTGCCCGCCGCGCTTGTCGATCGCCTCGTCACGCTTGCGCGCGACCTGTCCGAGCATGCACGAGCGGCACGACGTGGAGACCCTGACCACGAGCGGCTCGTTCGCTGCGTGCGCGCGCTGCGCTGCGACGGGCAGTCCTTCGCCGATGATGGGCCACGAAACGCCGATCGGCTCGCGCGCGCGCTTGCCCGCGCAGAACGTCGAGACGAGCAGGCGAAGAAGCTGCTCGAAACCGCTACCCTATGGACTGGAGCTGGAGACCCGCCGTTCCTCGACGACCTTCGAGCGCTTCGCCGACGGCTGTTGCTCGACATGCTACCTCCCGATCGCACCGAGGACACCATTCCGCGTGTTCGGACCGATATTCTCGAGCTGCTGGGCGAGGTGCGTGACCACCTCGAGCAGCACCAGAATACGTCGCGAGACGGGGCCGACGAGGCGACTTGGAGGTTTCTCGCCGCGCTCGAAGGGGAGCCCGAAGCCGTCAAGCGCGCCATATTGTCGTACACGTCCGTGTTCGCTGCGACCTGCCAGCAGTCGGCAAGGCAGGAACTCACAGCGCTCAAAGGCTCTGAGGGCTACGATACCGTCGTGGTGGATGAGGCCGCGCGCGCGATGCCACTCGACCTGTTCATACCCATGGCCCGCGCAAAGCGACGGATCGTGCTCGTGGGCGACCACCGCCAACTCCCTCACATCCTCGACCAGGAGCTTGAGCGCGAGCTCGAGGAGGCGTTGTCGGGCGGCAAGAGTGCGGGAGAGCGCACGAGCGAGATGCTGAAAGAGAGCCTCTTCGAACGGCTGTTCAGGGATCTCGGGGAACGAGAGAAGCGCGACGGAATCCCTCGCGTCGTCACCCTTGACGAGCAGTACCGCATGCACCCGGTGCTGGGGCAGTTCGTCAGCGATCAGTTCTACAAGCCGCACGGGGAGGCCTTCAGGTCGCCCCGCCCTGCCTCGGAGTTCGTTCACTCGCTGCCCGGGTATAGCGGGTCGGCGTCGTGGCTGAGCGTCCCGCGTCAACTCGGTCTGGAACGTGATGGCGAGAGCAAGTCACGTCCCGTCGAGGCGGAGGCGATCGTCGCGGAGCTAAAGCGGCTCATGGACTCGAATGAGGGTCGCGAACTCACCTTCGGCGTGATCTCCTTCTACAAGCAGCAGGTCAAGGTGATCGTGGATGCGCTCGTGGACGCTGGCATCGTCGCTCGCACCGACGACGCCACGGAGATCGTTGAGCCCTACCGCGAGTTGGTGCTTCCCAACGGTCGCGTCGCGGAGCGCCTCCGGTTCGGCACCGTCGACGCTTTCCAGGGCATGGAGTTCGACGTCGTGTTCCTCTCGATGGTTCGCAGCAATCCGCGCGGGATCTTCGGGCACGTCACCTCACCGAACCGGCTCTGCGTGGCGATGAGCCGTCAAAAGCGGCTCCTGATCGTTGCGGGCGACGACGGAATGCTCCACGCGGCCAACGCGCCGAAGGCGATCAGCCCGCTGGTCGAGTTCCACAAGCTGAGCGAGGTGCGAGATGCCGCCCGTGTTTGATCGCACCACGCCGATCGTAGACTTCGACCCCACGTCGGCGCCGCTCAGGCGCGAGGCTCATCGTTGGCTGGTGTGGCCCGCGCTCGCGTACAAGGTCCTCTTGCCGTCTAGGAGCAGCACGCCTTTCAACGTCTTTCAGCGCGCCGTGCTCGACATGTGCCGCGCCGGCGTCAGGAACGCCGAGGAGATCGCGCGCCGCCTTGCGCTCCCTTTGGACCTGACTAGTTTCGTGATCGAGCAACTCAGCAGCATCGGGATGCTCGATGAGGCGCGCGAACCGACGCACCGAGCGCTGCGCCTGATGAACCACGACGACGAGCCCAGCGAGGTGCAGGACGCTGGCTACGTCTTCGTCGATGGAGTCGATGGAAGGCGTGTCTGGCCGCGCGTCCATCGCGGCAGTCTGCCGATTGTCGATGCCGAGTTCGAGCACTCTAAGGCCAAGTTCCAGCGGGGCACCCACGGAAGGCCGGAGCAAGTCTTCGCCAACGTGGTCTGGCCGGGATCCGGAGCACAACCCTCCGCACCTAGCGCGTACGAAGCGCAAAAGGCCGCTCGACACCACGCCCGCCGCGTGCGCGCATTCAGACGAGAGGTCTCTCGCGGAGACGCGGACGACGTTCTCGATGGCCTCAAGTCTGCAGGTCTGCGCGTCATCGATGTAGAGCCGGAGCCCATCTTCGTAGCGTCGTACGTCTTTCTCCCGAAGGACGCGCGGCAGCGTTCTTGGCTTGTTGCCGATCCCCTTGGACTGGGCATCAGCGACGTGCTTCGCCCGGGGTTGACGAAGCTTGCCAAGGAGGGGAAGCACGGCCTCCCGGAGCTGCTAGAAAAGGTCGCCGGTCAGGCGTGGCACGTCGATGAAGGAGACCTCGCCCTGTATCTGGCAGAGGCAACGAAGGCCGCCACGGAGCGCGTTGAGCGTCGTCTCGGTGACGCCGCGACGCTGCTGCCCGCAGACGTACTCGCTCGGCTTGCCGATGCCGACGTACGCCTCGAAGGCGCGCAGACCGCCAAGCCGATCGAGGACTTCCTTGGGAACGCCTATGCGGCTCTCGAGAGCGTGTTCGGCTGGGTGGTATCCCTTTACCCTGACCCGAGCCTGTTCTCGGCGCTGGGACACAACGCGCCCGAGAACGGGACGTTGCTTCGGCGAGTCGCCGAGCAAGTTGGCTTCACCGCCTCGCCGAGCACGCTGCCGCTGCTGAGCGTCACCCGTGGCGTCGTGAAGGGGGCCATCTGCTTCGGCAACAAGACGCTCCCTGGCCGACTGGCGGCGGCCATCCTAGCAGCGCAACGCAACGGCGATCACCTGCTCGTCAAGCTGGCCGCTCGAGAGCCTGACGCGCTCGAGTACTTTGCGGAGATCGGAAGACTCAGGATTGACGCCTCGCACGATACCTCCGCCGTCCCAAGCGCCGGGGTCGCGATCGAGATGCGCGACCGCTTGTTCGCGGTCCTCCGGGCGCTTGTCGGCGCTGGTGCGGTGGACGTGGAAACCGACACGTTAGAGCCGTCCTGGGGTGCTTACCTGCTGCTTCACGTGCGCGCTCGAGCCGAGCGGGCATCCGAGAGCTATCCAGGACTCGCCGAGCGCCCCAACGTTCGCACGCGCGTGATCGAGATGCACCACGCGGCGCTGCTCGTGAAGCTGCTTGCTGCTTCCGCAGCTACCGCATCGGGGACCTTGAGCACACGTGCTCGCGATGCCCTCGTGGCATTCACTATCGTGATGGAGGCGGCGTTCGCCGAGCTCGAAGCAGAGGCATCGACGCCAGCCTCCATCGTGCAGACGATCTCGAATGACCGCGAACAGAACGCGGTTCAACTCGCGTCCGCTGCCGTTGCGGTCGGCTTCGACGTCGAACCGTCGGGCCAGCTCCCCAAGGCTCTCACGCATGCGAAGGCGAACCGTATCCGGCGAGCCGCGCAGGGCCAGGGGGAGACGTTGTCGGCACGCGTCGCGGCGCAGTTGCTCGCAGCGCATCAGCAGTTGGACCATCCGCTTCGCGAGGTCGCGAAGCGGCTTCCCAGTTTGCTCCTGGACGTGGGCCGCCTCGTTGATGCTCGCGGGCACGGAGATGATGTCGTCGTCACGGCAGCCGAAGTCGCCGAGATCGAGACGATGGTTGCCCACGACATTCGGGCGATGCTCGAAGCGATTGATTGAGGGGAGACCGAACACCATGAGCGGCGCAAACGAAGAAGCCACCACCGTCGACGCTGGCCAGACGAGCGCTGCCAATGCGCTCGACGTGAACGCTGCGGCTCGCCTCAAGCAACTCGACGCGCGCGAGCAGTCGCTGGCTGCACGTGAGCAGGCACTCAAGGACCGCGAGCGGCAGGTCAACGACCAAGCCGGGGCGCTTAAGGAGCGTGAAAAGGAGGTCGAGGCTGCGAAGACAAAGGTCCAGCGTGACCTCGCCGATCTCGCGAGGCGCCAGAAGCAGGCGGCAGAGACGGAGAGTTCGCTCGAAGTGCGCTCTCGTGACGTGGCTCACCGTGAGATCGAGGCGAGCGAAGGGTTCGCCTCGAAGAACCGTGAAGCGCTCGGCGCCCTCACCAAGGCGCACGCGTCGCTGCGCGCTGAGGTAGAGCGCCTCCAGGCCGAACTGGACGCGGGTCGATTGAAAGGAGTCGAAGATCTTGACAAGCGGCTCGCCGATGAGCGGCGAACCCGCACCGAGGCTCTCGACGCAGAGCTCGAGGCGGAGCGGAAGCGGCACCTCGCGAAGCTCGCTGCCGAGGGCGCCGCACAGGATGCTGCGCTTGGTGAGCAGAGAACGCGCTTCGCCAAGGAGCGGCAATCCGCCCTTGAGGAGATCGAGCGAGAGGGCGTTCGCCTCGCTGACCTGGAGGCTGAGCTTCGCCGCGGGCTCGGCGACGTGCGTTGGAAGGAGGAGGATCTCGCCGGGTACCGCGCGGGTATCGAGCGGTCCATCGAGGAGAGAGCGCGTGACCAGGTGACGTCGCTGGAGCGCCAGTTGGACGCTCTGCGTGAGGACCACCGACGGGACCGCGACTTGGTCATCTCGCTCGAGTCGCAATTGGTCGCCTCGCGCGACCTCTTGGCGAGGTTCGGGGACGACCCCGCCGAGATCGAGAAGCGCATCGCGCAGCAATCGAAGAAGATCAGTGACCTCGAGAAGGAGCTTCTTCGCCGCCCGAGTGCAAGCGACAAGGAACTCTTGGTGACCCTGCAAGCGCAGGAGCGTGCCTGGGCGGCTGAACGAGACCGATTGGTGCGTGAACTCACCCAGCTCAAGGCCGAGCAGAGCCGCTGGCTTACCGGCGTTGCTGATCTCGAGCAGCAACGAGAACGTCGCGAGGTCGCGGAACGCCGACTCGAGGTGCTCGCCGGAGAGATGGAGAAGTACAAGGCCGACGTCGACCGGATGCGTGCCCTGTACGAGCGCCCCGAGGAGCGGGCCGCGCGTGTTGGCGGCATCGAGGAGCCCTGGCGTACGGACTTCAAGCGCGCCGAGGGCACCACGCCGAAGGAGCTCGATTGGCTCAACTCGATCACGGCCGCGTGCGAAAGCAGCGGCATGCGCTTCCCGAAGCGCCTGATCCAGGCCTTTCACACGTCGCTCAAGGCCGCAGAGCTGTCACCGTTGACGGTGCTCGCTGGAGTGAGCGGCACCGGCAAGTCGGAGCTTCCTCGGCTCTATTCGCGCTTCGGCGGGCTCGCGTTCCTCTCGCTCGCGGTCCAGCCGAACTGGGACAGCCCGCAGTCGTTGTTCGGCTTCTTCAACTCGGTCGACAACCGATTCAACGCGACAACGGTCTTGCGTGCGATGGTGCAGGCTCAGCATGACCGTCACCACGAGACCTACAAGAATGGGCTCTCGGACCGGCTCTTATTGGTCTTGCTCGACGAGATGAACCTTGCCCACGTGGAGCAGTACTTCAGCGATCTCCTCAGCCGACTCGAGCAGCGTCGTGGCGAGAGTCGAGACGTCACGCTCGACATCGACCTCGGTGCCGGCACGCCGCCGTACCCGCTGCGCCTGGGACGGAACGTGCTTTGGGTAGGCACGATGAACGAGGACGAGACGACCAAGGCTCTGTCCGACAAGGTCGTCGACCGTTCCAACCTGCTGTACTTCCCGCGTCCGCGTGAGCTTCACAGCCGTAAGGAGGTCATCCTCGGACCGGAGTCGCCGTTGCTCGCGGAGAGCGCGTGGCGCGAGTGGGTGCAGTTTCGTTCGCCGTTCACGTCGGACGAGCTCAAGCCGTTCAAGGAGGGGCTCCAGGAGATCAACTCGCGGCTCGAATACGTGGGCCGAGCTCTAGGTCACCGCGTCTGGCAGTCGGTCGAGTACTACATGGCGAACCACCCCGAGGTGATCGACGCTCGCGCGCGCCAGGATGCGGACGCGCTCCAGCGCACGTTGCGGCGTGCCTACGAGGACCAACTCGTCCTCAAGGTTATGCCGAAGCTCCGGGGTATCGAGACTACCGGCGACTCGAAGCGCAACTGCCTCGACCCCATCCGCAAGCAACTCGACAGCGCCGACATGGGTCTTGGGCTATCGGACGACTTCGACATCGCATGCCGTGTGGGACACGGCGCGTTCGTTTGGAACAGCGCGAGGTACCTGGAGAACGCTGAATGAAGAAGGCGCGCGCGGCGCGCGACCGCGCCGCTCCCAAGACAGCGGCGCTGCCGCCGCCGATCCCGCAGTTCGACGAGTTGGACGCTTTGGCGGCATCCAGCGCGCCGACCGTGGAAGCGGCTTGGTGGATTTCCCACCAGGTCGCGGAGCACGTGTTCGCCATGATCGCCCACGGCGATCCGCGCACAGGCGCCCCTCTCCCGAGACCTCTCACGGAGATCCTGCGCGACGTTCGAATCGCCACCTCGAAGGGGAGTCGGCCGTTTCCGCGCGATCGCCTCCTCGTCGCCGCCGAGTTCACCGCGGACTCCCTCGAGCACTTGCTCGACCGGCATCGCCATCGAACTGTCAGGACGCACGAGCAGCTCCCGTTCCATCAGCTTCGCGAGGTCGACACCCGATCGATGGCGTGGCTTGCCCGACAGCCCGGAAGGAACATCCGCGAGAAGCTCTCGGGCCGCACCCATGCGCTGGGCGTGAAGCGCGACGTGTCCGTCGACACGACCGAGAACCGGCTCCTTCGGTCGTTCGCTAAGCTCCTTGTTCGGCGCGCCGGCAGCCGGCTGGACCACAGAGACGCCTACGACGGAACAACCGAGGACGTAGAGCGTGTGCGTCGGCTGGAGGAGTGCATTCGCCTTTGCGATGAGCGGATGAGACGCTCCGAACTCGCCGAGATCCCCACCCTGACCCGCTTGCAGCCCAACAACGTCCTGCTGAGCGACCCGCACTACTCGCGGGTGTTTCGCGCATGGAAGTGGCTGCGCGACGATGAGGAGGCACTGCGCGAGTCTTGGAACGACGCCCTCCAGCGTACGCGCGTCCTTCTGTGCTGGATGGTCGCAGCGCAGCTCGTGACCGGTGAGCGGGTGGTGGTCGTGGAGACGCTGGGACGCGTCCTCACGGAACGCGGCGACGAGCACCACCTCGGAGTCGAGGTGCTGGGCGCTGAGGCGGTCGGGGCCGACTGGTTTCTGAATCCGCCGCTGCACTTCTTGGTGTTGCCGAGCGGGCACAACGACGCGGCGTTCCGCATCCGCCTCTGGCTGGAGGGTGAGTTCATCCTCGCCCACGTCGCCAGCTTGGGCGGGCGAGGGCTCCTCGTGGAGGAGTCGGTCTCTGCGCTCGCCTTCGAGATGCGTCCCACCTCGGAGCGACTCCGGCCTCAGCGCGGAATCGGTATCGCGATCGACGGCTTGGAGACCTCGCTTCTTGGGGCAGACCGCGCGTTCGCCGACCTCGCCGGGCTGACGCCCCTTGCCACGCAGATGGCTCGGCAAATCCTCCAGCGCTGCAATGTGAACCCGAACCTCGAGCGCCGAGAACACACCGCCGTTGTGCTGACGGACGGTGCAAGGCTCGGCATCGAGCTCGGCACCGCCTCGCTGCACGTCGGCGCGGAGGAGGGTCTGCCGCTGCTCTCGGCACCGTGGGCCTTGGCGCTCGATGTGCCGGGTGAAGAGGGTGGCATCGACTGGATTGAAGGGCGCACCGACCGGGAGTTGGTCCTCGGCGCTGCCGGTCGTTCGAAGCGAGCCACCGGCGACGTCCTGGACGCGAGCGAGCAGGCCGACGCAGGGTTGCACGCCTTGGCGGCGGACCGCTTGCTGGGGAATCTCGCGTCAGAACTTCAGGTGCCGACCGATGCACGGGTCGCGTACGCCGTCCCAGATGCCGTCGATGAGTTCTCGCAGCGCAGCCTGCGAAGCGCGTTCGGAGGCTCGTTCCATCGTCCGGTTCCCGTGTGGAGGAGCGTCGCGGCCGCGATGTCCTGGGCTTCGGCGGCAGGTGAGCGCGGGCCCCGCCCGGGAGAGACGGTGGTGGTCGTCGACACGGAGTTCGGCGGCATCTCATTGACCGTGCTGACCGCCCGGCATGACAAGAAGCTCGAGCAGGCACATCCGTCGTCGCGCGGGATCTACTGGGAGCGCAAACCGCCGCTCCCTCCCGACGAGCAGTTGGAGATGCTCGGTTGGCCACATGTCCTCCGCGCCTACGCGCGGATGCTGGTCGAACGAGACGTGAGCACGCTAGCGCCTGAGTTCCAGGAGCGCGTTGTCGAGGACCTCCTCCGCAGCGGCAAGATCGGTGCGCTTGTCGCGCGTGGCGGTTCGATCTTTGTACAAATCGCTTCAAGGCAGCGAGCGACGCCCGACGTCGTGGAGTTCTTCGAGGACCCTGCATGGTTCGACGACGAGGTGGCGCGATGGATCGATCGCCTCGATCAGAGCGTGAGGGATGCGCTCTCGGAGATCGGCAAGGCCCGTGCGGTGCTGATCGGCGGCCCATGCGACTACCAACGGTTTTATGGGACTGGGCGACAAACGGGTCGGATCAAGATCTTCAACGAGGAGAAGGGCTTCGGTTTCATCCATCCCGACGACGGTAGCGCTGATGTGTTCTTCCACATCAACTCCGTGCAGGTAGCCGACGAAGTGGCGCTTCGGCGGGACCTTGCCGTTGAGTTCGACGTCGGCAAGGGTAGGAAGGGGCCCGAAGCCCATCGCGTCACCACGGTGTCTTCGCTCGCATCGTGGTTGCGGCGACGAACGGTGGTCACAGTCACGTCGGGGACACTCGCGGCCGGCGCGCGTGAGTGCCTGCTCCGTCTGGACACGGGCTCTCCCACCTGGCGTGAGTGGCTGCCCGAGCTGTCGCTCGAGGTCGTGCGCGACGGCCACTTCGGTGAACTCCCGCTGCTCGAGCGAGGGACGTTTACCGACCCGTTCCTCGGTGCGGCCAAGGAGTTCACGGTCCCCGAGACCCTCACGCTGGCGCGCGGGCACCGGTGGTTCTCCTTCCCGCTGCTCGTCGGTCGCCAGGGACGCCTGCCAGTCGCGTGGGAGGCGCGGCTCGATTCGCCCGCGTTCCCTCTTGACCACGAAGTGCGCGCGCGGCTGCGGCTTTCCTACCGGTACGGCCTCGAAAATAGCTACATTCTTTCGGTGGAGCCTGCCTCCCCGGACGATGCTCCGTTCGTTGGGCTGCAGGCCAAGTGGATCAAGGGAGGCGAGGGCACCACGTCGGCGCTTAGCCGGGAGCCCCTACTTATTCCGCAGGTGCCGTGGGACAAGGCTCGTGCGGACAACTTCGTCAAGGCGACGCAGTCACTTCGTCTCAGTGACGAGAAATTTGCGAGGTTTCTGTTCGCCGTGACGCGCGCGTGCTGGTCGGAGGGACGAAGCCTCGCGACCGCTCCGGACAACGTTCAGCGTGTTTTCCCTGGATTCCGCGAACAGTTGTGGACTGCCCTTCCACCCGAGTTGCACTGCCGCGAGATACCGCGCACTCTCGAGGTCCTGTCGCTGCTCCACGAAGACGCACCGCCGGAACTCACAGGTTTGCTTTTTGCTCTGGATCGCCAGGCTGGCGACGACGTGGACACGTGCCGGAAGACGACGAGCATGCTGGCTATGCTCGTCGGCGATGGGGCGGGCGAACGGAACGCGATCCTGCACCATCTAGTCGATCGGCTCCGACATTACACCGATGGAGAGGTTTTCAGTCCTGCACTGATGGGCCACACGATGCGAGCGTTGGGCAACGCCGCCTGGAGGCATCCAAACTTCGTGGGAGCGCTGTCCTCAGTGTCCGGCGGTGCAGCTCTCATCCTCAGGCAGTGCCGACGTTCGTTGCAGGGACTGCTCCTGCGCATCCCGGTCAACGTTTCCTCTGACGAGGAGGGCCAGAAGGTTGCGCGGCTCTACGGCACTCCGTTCAGAGACGCCTGCGAGTTGCTGCTCGCGCTGATGGCCGTCGATCCTTTGGATCCAGTTGTCGCTCCGCTGCGCACCGGCTCCCCATCCGCCCACGCCTTCGCCAAGCTCGTTCGCCAGCTCGATGCCAGGCTCGCGTCTTTCGGTGCGACTCCGCACTGGCGAGTGCGCCTCGACGTCGAGGTGCCGCCCGCCCTACACCGAATGTCACCCGTTGCCTTCGCATTGAACACATACTTGGCAGAAGGCGCGGGCGCGAACTTGGTCCAGGTCACGGGCGCCGATCTTGACTGACATGTTTAAGCGTCTCCTCGCTGCGTCACCCTGGTTCCGGCGCCTTGCTTCCGTAGCCTTCACGGACATGTTCGGCACGCATGGTTCAGGCTGAACGCGTATACGGGGCAGCAGCAGGCGCTGGTCCGCAAGGTGGCCCACCACGGCCGTGAGCAGGACTCCAGATTCTGCTCTGCCTCGGTCGGTGCAGTTGCTATCGCCCTCAGAGCCCGAAGCATTTCTGTGTAGGTTGCGGTAGCCTCCGAGCAGCTTCGTCAACCCCTGCTTTAGCAGTTCTACGGTATGCCGCCGCCGGGAACCTCCGGCCTCGCCGGCCCCTTCCGGACACCCTGACAAAAAGCACCAAGGGTGCATTGGTCCATATGCTCCCAATTGACGGCACTTCCACGGAACCGCGGCGGCACCATGACGGCGTCAGCACGGCACTGTTTTGCCGCTAGGCGATCGTCAAGCGGCAAAAGTCATTCGCATCGAATTGCGCAAGCATCGCCGCATGAGCGATGAACCTACCCCTCTACGGATTCGCAAGCGGCGTTTGGTCGACTATCGGAACCGAGGTGCGATCTACAGTTGGCTGCGCGCGCATCACGCGCGCGTGAAATCCTTGCTGAATACGGGTGAGGCCACCTGGCCACGTCTGTGTGCCGAGATGGCGCGCCATGGTGTCCTCGATCGAATGGGAGCGGCGCCGACGCCCAACCCCGCGATCAAAGTCTGGCGCCGGCTATGTGACGAGCTGGGCGACTCGCCAGCCGCCTACCGCTTCAAAAATTACCCCTCCCGCATACCCAAGGACTGGAAACCAGAGGTTGTCCCTCCGCCCACAGTGGAGCCGGCGCCACGTGGCCAGTTGACCCCGGGTATCCACCCCCTGGGCACCAGCCTCATTCGCACGCCTCCATCCGAGAATGCGGTCACCGGCAGAAAGCTGACCGGGGAGGAGAAGCTTGCTCGGCTTGAGGCAGAATTGGCCAGCCGGCGGGGCGGTTAGCACAAAGGAGAATGCATCCATGGACGGTGATGTTGACGTCGGGGCTGGGCCCCTTCCGCGGTCGGTTCCGGACAGTTCGCCGGGCAGGATCGACCTGATTGTTCGCGAAGGCCGGGGGCGGCTCGGCGGAACCATGTTTCTTGATCTGCTGATACAGCGGGCCCGTGCGAACGGGCGCCGGGTCAAGCCGATGGACGGGGACCTGAAGAGCCGAACGCTCAGCACGATCTACCCGTCGAAGGATCCCAGGGGCCGAGCGATCGAGGATGGGGCGAGTAGCCCTGTAAGCGACGACATCGCACACCAGAAGGACTGGATACAGGAGCAACTCAACCAGATGACGGAGGACCGGGTGTCACGGATCCTCGATCTCAGTGGGGGCGACCGGGTCATGCAGGAGCTGGTGCTTGACCTGATGCTGAAGGACTTCTGCGGCGATTTCGGGATCGGTTTGACGAACATCGTCATGCTCGGTCCCGACGTCGAAGACTTCAATCACGCAATGGAGAGGTTCAAGGCCGAGGACTCGCGCGGCGATCGGGTGATCTTCGTCCTGAACGAGGGCGTGATTCGGCAGGGCCAGACGACGGAGGGTGCGTTCACCACCATCATCAAACATCCCGACTTTGTCGCTGCGCTGAAGGGGGGCGCTCAGTATATTCTGCTTCGCCGATTGAGTTGCATGCATGTCCTGCGCGAGCGCGGTATCGGCTTTTACGATGCGGCTGCTGGGCGGCCGGATCGGAGTGGGGCGAAGGTCCCGCCGACCGTTCAGCATATGACCAAGGTGTGGCTGGGGGCGTTCGAGCGGTCCTCGGAGGACATCGCCGAGTGGCTTCCGTGACGGATGAAGTGGCGGCGCTCCGCGAGAGCGTCGTTCGCCTGATCGAGGGTGCCCGTCGCGATGGCATCGAGCCAGACGGCCCATTGGGCCGCTGGCTCGCCGCGCAAGCCGGCGCGCTGGAGAGCCTGGCCTTTGTGCTGCAATCGCAGGCCGACCGTGCGGACGCGCTGTTGAGTGGCATCGACGTGGCCGCGAAGGCCGAGCTTGCGAAGGCCGCTGCAACCCTGGAACAAGGCAAGAAGGCGATCGCGCAGGGCGAGGTTGTCCTCGCCCAGGCGCGCGCTGCGCAATATCATCTGCACCTCTCGGAACAGACGTTGGTCAGCCGGCTGGTGAACGACACGTTGCCACTGTTCGCGCAGCACATGAAGGAAGCGCTGGTCATTCGCGAGCGGCGTTGGAACCAGGACAAGGGCCGTCAGCGCATGGCGCTGGCCGGCGCGATGACGCTCGCTGTGTTTCTGTCGGGCTTTGTCATTCGCACGGCGGTCGATTGGGAGCGGCTGGGGCTGGCGGAACGCTGTGCTGCTCACCCCATTTCGGAGGGGACGCGCGTCGTGTGCGAGATCAGCCCGAACGCCGCGCCGTGACTGTCAAGCCGGCAATCTCGTTCACAACGTATTGCGCCAATGTCGGCCTCCTAACGAGAGGAGGTGTCATGTCGAGGAGAGACAAACAGGTCCCTTGGATGGGCCGGAGTGTTCGGCTGCTGGGGACGAGCGTGTCGGGGGTCCTGGGCCTGGCGCTTGTTGATGCGGCGGTTGCGCAGCAGGCGCAGAGCCTGAACGGTCCGCCGGTGCAGGTGATCCCGTATGCGTCCGAGCCGGGCGTGCCGATGATCACGATCAATCGAGGAACGCCGAGCCCTTTCCCTACTGGCGGCGGGTCGGGGACTGGTGGCAGTGGCGGCAGCAACACGGGCGATAGTGACGCCCTGACCACCTTACTTGGAACATCGTGGGGATCGCAGGCGGTCCAGAACGCCGAAGCTCTCGGCGTCAACCCATCCGCTTTGGCGGCGACGTGTGTGCTGGAGAGCGGGTGCAGCCAGCCTTCGGGCGGCGGCGGCGCACAGGGTGTTTTCCAGATGTTCCCCGCAGCATATCAGGAGGGGTTGGCGACCGCCCTGGCGGCAAATTCGGGTCTCGCATCTCAGATCGTGCAAGGTTCTGCTGGAATGAACGATCCGACAACAGAGGCGATTGCCGCAGCTGGTTACCTGATGCAGGCGAACCAGACGCTCCAGTCCGCCGGTATTTCCAACCCAACAGTGTTGGACGCGCGGAGTTATTACGAGTTCGGCCCGACCTATGGTGCAGCGGTGGCGCAAGCGCCGCCCGGCGCGACAATGGCATCACTGCTACCTGCGAGTTTCCTTTCGAATAATGGGATCTCATCCACGGAGACGGTCGCGCAATGGCAGGCGTCAGTTTCAGCGAAAGTCGGCAATGCCTCCGGTCAATCCGTTCTTGGTTAGGAGACGAAGAATGCGTTCGAGGTTCTTTACACTTACTGTCTGCGGGCTTGCGTGGACCACTGCTTCCTGGGCTTCACCGCGCTATCCGGTGTCAGCCGTCCCTACTCTGAGCTGCATGTCGCTTAAGGTTACTGATCAACAGGCTATGGATCCAAGTTTTGTTGTGCCGTTCTACAAAGGTCCATCCGAGCGTACGCCAGTGGTCGGCCGTGCTTCGTCTGTCGTTCTCGTAAAAAAGCCAGTCGTTGAAAAAGATGGCTTCATCGCCGCTGTCCTATTCAATGGCGTTCCAGGATGGGTCTCAGCAGCTACTCTGGGACCCTGGCACACTATGGACGGGTCGTCAGGGAGGTGCATTCCATCTCGGATGTCAGACGGTAGTATCGGTTTTGACATAAAGTAGGCGTGGCGTCAGACCGGTTGCCGAAGAGCACAATTATGTCGCGATCCCCTATACGGCCTTCTTCGGGCATCATTTGGCTTATCGCAGCCGCCCTGCTTTTCCTGATTGGTGCGGTGGCCAACGGCGCGTCCGGCTCCCGCGAACTGACTGAGCTGGGTGTGATTGGCGCGGTCGTGGCTATCGCGTTCGTCGCGGCGTTCATGGGCTGACGGGAACGCGCGTCAACAGGCATGCATCCGGGCGAGGCCGGGTTGCGACAGACGCGGACCGCTTGGGGTCTGCGGCTGGCGCGGCCTGGCCTTGCAACCGGATGCGTGCCCGAGACGAGGTCGACGCAAGCCCACGCTGGCCCGTCTGGTGTGTACATGACGAGAGGGCCGACCCGTGTGGGCCGGCCCTTGTCGTTAGCCGGATCAGAAGGGCAGGTCTGCCTCGGTGATTGCGGGGGCGTCCCAGACGATGCAGCTCATGTCGGTGTCGTGGTGGTAGGTTTCGATGTGGCGAATTGTGTAGCCTTGGGCGCTGAGTGCGGCGTTGTCGTCGTGGGCGTCGATATCCGTGGCCACGCTGCCATTCGAGAGATGTGTCATGTCGATGTTCCCTTTCTGCATCAGCCCGATTGCTGATGAGCAGCGGGAAGGCCGGGCTTCGTGACGGCTCAACCTCCGCGGAAGCAGGACCGGAGCCACGCGTAGCCACGCGCAGGCGCCTCTTCGCGCCGAGCATGGCGAGCATGGCGAGGACCGAACTGGAGCGGCCGCGCAGCGGCGCCGAAGGCGGGGTTGAACCGGCGCGACCTTGCCCGGCCTTAGACTGGAAGATCAGCAGGTGAGCGCTTTTCCTCCCCGACCGTAACGGGTGTCGCAGGATCGGGACCGCCCAAGATCCGTCCTCCTGTTACTTCCCTCGGGGAAGGGCGTCGGCGGAAGGGAGGGGTGGTGGGACAACGCGGAAGGCGGGGGCCTTGCGACCCCCGCTCCGGTGCCTCAGCCGAAGGCGGCCAGCTCCTCGGCGGCGGACTTGCGGGCGGTGCTGCTGCTGGCGGCGACGGGGGCCTCGTAGGGCTTCCAGGTCTCGCCGGTGATGTGGGCGTAGGCGTGCACGGCACCTTCGGCGGCGGCCATCAGGGCGTAGGCTTGCAGGCCCATCTCGGCGGCGAACTGGCGGGCGCGTTCGGCCTTGCTCTCGAACCCGGCGACCCCCGTGCGGTCCTCGTCGCGGTCATCGTTCTGGGACGCCACGGTGAGGTCGCGAGCTGTGGTGACCTTGCTCTGGTAGAAGGTGGCGGCGCCGTAGGCCGAGCCGACGAAGGCGCCGGCGATGCGCTGCAGGTGGATCTCCATCGCCTTCGCGTTGAGATTGTCGGTCAACTCGTTGGCGCAGCGGACCATGTGTTCCTCGGTGTTCTCGCGGATGGCGGCGTAATCGACCGGGTCGATCCCGAAGGTGCGGGAGAGGTTTTCGGCGAGGCCGCCGTGGGGCGCGGCTGCCTGGACCATCTCCAGGGTGACTGCCTGGCGGACCTGCGGCTTGCGGGCGGGGGCGGACTTCTGAGTGGTCTTCGGAGCGGACTTGGAGGCCATGATCTATCTCTCTCGCTGCCGAGGCGTGTCGCTGGCCCCATGCCGGCGTCCTCCCCCTCGGGTGCGGTTTCCTGGGGACGGGCAAGGCGGCCGCGGAAACCCCTGAGGACGGCAGTGGTGCGGGAGCGCAGCGACACGGTGCCGTCCGAACCGAAGGCGCTTCGCCCGCCATAGCAGGCGCCCTTGCGCCTGGGCGGCGAAGCGGGGGTTGTAGGGGACGACGCCCGTCCCAAACCGCACGCGACCGAGGGGGTGACGCCGGCACTGTGCCGGCGACATTTCGGCCTGCGATGGATGATCTTCTCGCCTCCCTTGTGCGCTCCCATGAGCACGGGGCCGCCCTCGCCCCAGAGCTATGTTCGCGGCACTCTGGAAATGGTCTGTGCCCGCTCCGGCGGCCTGACCGGAAACCCGCAACCTGGGGGCGCCTCCCCGATCGCCGCGTTCGAGGGGACGGGAGAACCTACGGTCCGTAAGCCATCGTTCGCGGCGACAGATCATGTGATGGCGATGACGTTACCCGCGCATGACCGGGCCCGTCTGCCGGCTGGCGTTGCCGCTTTCGAAGCTGGATCACGGCAGCGCCGACTGTGACGGCGGCCAGACATAACCGCACGAGCCACGCGATGACCCGGATGGGGCAAAGCCTGTCGCCTGCCATCGTGCCGAATGACAAAAGCCCGTGTTCTGGGCTGCTCGCCTTGCCGTCTAGCCCAACGCTCTCACCCAGGAGACCGGAGCCAAATGAACCCCAGCCCCAGACGCACACGGCTCAACCGTGCCGATGGAGGGCTACCGGAGAGAAGCAAAGGGGTCGGGGTCGCAAGGGCCCCGTCCAACGACCGTCTTCGGCTTTCCTTGGCAGGAGCTGTCGGGATTCAGTTTTGATGATTCAGCGACCGCGTCATTCGCATCGCGCCAGTGAACACTACGACACCAAGATGGCCAGGGCGAGATCCATGCCGCGTGCTGAAGTTCCCATGCGAATCCTCAATGTTCGTCGTCTTGCGCGACATGATCTGTGGGACGTCGTTCGTTTCAAGGTCGTCGATGGGCGGCGCATGCTGCGAAAGTGGCTCGCCGATACGACGGTGATC
The DNA here is from genome assembly GCA_017307285.1 of Alphaproteobacteria bacterium. GTDB lineage: Bacteria > Pseudomonadota > Alphaproteobacteria > Acetobacterales > Acetobacteraceae > JAFKFI01. The sequence goes on from JAFKFI010000075.1 coordinate 27,607, forward strand.
GATGAGCTGCGGGCGGGCGATGCCGAACTGCTTGCGCGCTTCGAGGCGCATCTCGCCGAGCGCAAGCCGGCGAGGCTCCGCTTCCTGACGAGCGAAGAAGCTCTGGCAATGCTGATGGCGGAGGGCCAGACGCTGCATTGATCCGCCGCCGGCCGGGACCGGCGGCGGGCCGCACTGCCTATGCGGTGTGCCGCGGCTTACGGCCGGTGCGGTTGTCGTTGGCCGGTTCTCCGAGGTCGGCCTGGTAGTCGAAGACGACTTTGACGAACGGCGGGAGGCTGACAGTAAGACCGAGCTTGATCTTCGCTTTTCGGGTGAGGCGCTGTGCGATCCGGTGGATCGAGCGGCGAAGGCTGCGAGCGGTTCGGGTGATGGCTGAGATGAGTGGGTTCATAATGTCTCCTTCTGCAATGTCGGTTGCGATTGCGGAGACGATCGACGGCGCGGCGGCGGTGTAGGCACCCCGGAGGGGGCGCAACGGATGTGGAGCACCGCGCAGCGGTTGCTGGACCGACGCCGTGACGTAGGCTCCGCCATCGTGAGCAACCGCTGCGGAAGGGGATATTATGAACGCCCTGCCCTCACCCGGACCGCTCGCTCCCGTGATGCGGACAACAAGAGCCGGCGACCTGGAAAACTGTTTTAGATCAACTATTTACTTGATGTTTTCAGCCGAATCGGCGTAGGTAAGATCCAGGGTGAAGAGGAGCGGGATCATGCGCATCGAGCTGCTGCCTGGCATGACGAATGTGGTGCGGTTTCCGGTGGAGCTGCGGGCGCGGCCGACGCTGGGTCTGCTGCGTGACTTCGCGCCTGACGTGCGCGAAGTCATGAGCCTGGCCGAAGTTTTCGGGATGGAGATGCCGGCGCCTGATCTGCGTGGACGCACCGACGCCGCGACGGCGGAGCAGATCGCGACGAGCGCGCCGGTGGCCCCCGCTGAACTCGAGGCGTTTCTGGCCGAGCTTGAGGGAATCGCCGTGCGACGGGCGATCTCTGCCTGCCGGGATGCACACGACGCATCGTTGGCGGCTGCTGACGCTCAGAAGTTACTGCTTGATGCCAGGACGGCCGGATCGTTCTGGACCGAACCGCTGCAGGAGAAAGCGGAAGCCAGGACTGATCGTGCGGCGGTTTTGCTGCTGGCAGCCCATGCGCAGGCCGAGCAGGCGGAGGGCGTCACGCGTGCCGTGGCGCTGGCGCGGCGGCGCGAGCCATGGACGCCGCGAGACAGCGTGGCCGAGATGGACTTTCTCCTGGCAGTGCATCGCGCCACGGGCTGACACGAGTTTAGCCTGCGGCTCTAGATGCGTGCTCAGAGCACGATCATAATGAGCAGCTCGCTCGTTCCGTAGACGCCCGGCTCGCCGCAGGATTCGCACTCGTATTTGCGGGCATCGGGTTCGACGCCCTCAGCTTCGGCGCCGCAGTGGACGCAGAAGCCCGGATTGTCGAGCGAGCGCTGCTCGCGCTCGACGGCTTCCTCGATACGCTCGGGCGTGATGGACGGGTGTATTTTCATGGATGCCCCGTGGGAAGGGTTGAGGAGTGCGTTGCTCAATCTGCCGCGCTGGCATGGGCCGCGCGGCAGGCGGCCAGGGGGGCGTCCTCGGCCGCCTTGCAGGCCTCCGCGCGGTCGGAGAACTGCCCGGCGATGCGCCGGTAATCCTCAGGGCCTCGGATGCGTTGCGAGATACCGCTCGCCATCTGGCGAAGGACCAGCCCTGCCCTGTGCAGGTCGTCGATGGCGCCGGCGAGCGCGCCGATCGCGGCGCTGCTCGCGGCGAGAAGATCGGGGGCGGCAACCGCCTCCGGCTCGAAGTGGGACATGGTCTATCCTGTCGTCTGGATGGTTGGATGGATCAGGGCGGCGACGGGCAGCCCGTCGCCTGGTGCGCTCATCGCCGGTTCGAGGTGTGGGGCGCCCGGTGGATGCCGGGGCGACCAGGCTCACCCCCAGCTGAAATGCGTGGCGCCGATTTCGCGTCCGCGCTGGATGGCTTTCATCAAAGCGCCGAGCTGGCGCTCGATGTAACCTTCGTTGCGGCCGATATGGATGATTGTCATGCGGCCTGGTTCGCTATCTTCGACGGTCGGCAATTCGGGTGAACGCTTGCCGAGGTGACGGCGCAGCGCCGCCGTCACCAGATTGGAGAAGACGTCGATCGCGATGACGTCGCCGTAGGACGCGGGCTCGAGGCCGAGCGTCAGTAAAAGGTCGACCGCGTTGGCATTGCATACGTCGACTTCGAAGTCTTCCTGATCGGGACGCCCGATATGCGGCAACGCCCAGACATCGCGATCCGCATCGCGGACGTACGGCGCGAAACAAACGGTCATCTGATCCCTCCGGAGATGTTGGGTTGTCGGCTTGGCGCGCGGGCTAAAGGCCCGGGCACCAGCCGCATTTCGCTTCGATGGCGAGCCGTTCGACCGGATCCACCATCCGCAGCGCCCGTTGATGCCGGATCGAGCCCGCGCGCGCGTAGCGAACGACGTGCTGCCAGGCGCCTTCGTCGCTGCGGAACAGCGGCGTGCCGCAGGCGGGGCTATCCAGACGCTGCAACTCGATGCGCGGTGCGCCATCGTCGCGCAGGCCGCAGTAAGCCCTGCCCGGCTTGCCGGGCAGCTGAAGCAATTGGGTGAGGGTGGCGTAGAGATGCGCGCGCGCCGGCGCGCCGAAGATCGCGGTCATGCCCGCCTCCGTGGCAAAGAGGATCGTCAACAGCATCGATGCGGGCGCGCTGTCATCAGCGCGCCCGCGAAAAACGACCCCTAAAACGGGATCTCGTCGTCCAGATCACCGCTCGGCGGCGGGGCTGACGGCTCGGTCGACCGGCTGCCGTTCGAGGGTCGCTCGCGGTTGTCCGGGGCAGAGTCCAGGAACGTCATCGTCCCGTTGTAGGGCGTGAGATGGATCTCGGTGCTGTAGCGTTCGTTGCCGTCCTGGTCCTGCCACTTGCGGGTGGTCAGCTTGCCCTCGACGTAGACCTTCGCACCCTTGGCCAGGTACTTCTCGGCGATATCGCCCAGGCCCTCGTTCCAGATCACCACGCGATGCCACTCGGTCCGCTCGACCTTGTTGCCGCTGGCGTCCTTCCAGCTCTCGCCGGTCGCGATGTTGAGCGTCACCACCTTCTTGCCGCTCTGCGTGCTGCGCACTTCCGGGTCGCGCCCGAGGTTGCCGATCAGCTGCACCTTGTTCAGGAAACCAGACATCATCTCATTCCTTCATTTTCCCATCGAACTCGTCCGGCACCACGCCAGGCGTCGTCCTCTCGGATGCGGTCTGAGAAAACCGGAGGGGCGGACCGCCCGCCCCCGAACGGCGCGGTCTTGGTGCGGGAGCGAGCAAAGCGAGCGACACGGCAGCGCCGTGAGCCGAAGGCGCCGTGCTCACACGGCGGGGATGCGGAAGCGGGACGCGACCCGGTTTAGACCGCGGTCATCCGAGAGAGGCGGGGACGCCTGGCGGGGTCAGGGCGCAGCTCGCCATCTCCATTCCTCCAGCCCATTCGCTCATCGCCCCATGGATCGAGATGGCCTGCATCGGGTCATTCGCATGGGCACCGAATAGCCTCGGCCGACCGGAAGAGGGGATGACACCATGCTGCACAGGCCAGTCACTGCGTTCGGCCGCGGGGCTATCGACGGGGAGGAACAACGGATTGTTGCCGCGTTGTTGGCGGGCGGTGACAGCCGCCTGAACCTCGATCGGCAGGGTTTGAACAAATATCTCTGCCCGCCGACGCCCGCACCGGCGCTGACGTGTCTCAGCTCCTGCACCGCATCGCCGATCTCCGATCTGGGCTTCGAGCAAGCATCGGCTGCATTTTGGCGCATTGCCGCCGCGCCAAGGATTCTGGCGCCAAGCCGCATCCAGGACTGCAAGGCCAGCATAGAGGCGGCGATCCGCGGCTACCTCGGGCTGGACCAGGGGGATCAGGTCACTCTCACGGCCTCGGGAACCGACGGAATGCTGCTGGCCGCGTGCCTTTTGGCGCTGGAGGGGCGCGACAGCGCCATGACAACCATCCTGCCGTCGCCGTCCGAGACCGGCACGGGCGTGCCGCTGGCCGCCGCGTGCCGTGTCTTCGACGAACCCTTCGCTGGCCGGTCGGTGGTTGAGGCCTACATCAGCACAAAGCATGTCGCTCTGCGCGGACCGGACGGCATGCCAAGAGAGGCGGGCGCGGTCGCGGAAGATTTCGGCGACACCGTCAGGGCAGTGAACGGGCGCGCTGTCATCGTCTTCACATATGGCACCAAGACGGGGCTGGTAGCCCCGGTCGAGGCGCCGGCCGGGGTCGATGTGATCGTTGACGCATGCCAGCTTCGGTTACCGGCTCACAAGGTCCGTGAGTATCTGAAGATGGGCTGGCCGGTTGTGATTACCGGATCGAAGTTCTTGGGTGGACCGGCCTTTTCCGGAGCTGTGCTTGTGCCATCGGCTCGTTTTTCGGGGAGGTTGCGCGCTCGGGCCGGCAGAATCTGCGCCCTGCACGGGGGTTTAGCCGGGGTTGGTGGTTTGGCCGGACTTGCCTCGTCCGCAGACGTGACCGGTCCTCTGCTTCGCTGGTCGGCTGCTCTGGCGACCCTCAAAGAGGCCTCGTTATCGGAGGACCAGGTCGCAGAGAGCGTGATCCGGCTCGAGCGCGAGGCTGGGGCCGCGGTCGCCGCGCTTCCCGGGGCGCACATCATCGAGCAATCGACCGGGTGTCCTGGCATCGTGACGTTCGCCGTGGAAGCGTCCGGACAGCCGGGGTCGAGGCTCGGGGTGGACGAGTTGCGTCAGCTTTACCGCGGCTTGGCTGGTCAGGGCGTCCTGCTGGGGCAGCCGGTCGATCTCGGGCCGTTTGGCGCCTTACGTGTGGCGATCGGGATGCGCGACGTCGTGCGAGGTTCGATCGAGGAGAGCCTGCGGCGTCTCGCCGAAGCCTGGCCTCTCGCGCGCAGGCAAGGCGCGGCACGCGCCAAGGCAGCGTGATGGACGGGCATCTTACCGGGGCTCACGCCGGGGAACGGTCATGCGCCGGATCGCTGGACCCGGCGGAATGGCGGGCGCTTCGCATCCTTGGGCATCAGATGCTTGATGATCTATTCGATGATCTGGAGGCTGTCCGGGAAGGCCCGGTCTGGCAGCCGATGCCGGACGAAGTACGGACCGCCTGGCAGGCACCGTTGCCGCACAGCGGCGCGGACCCGGTAGACGTGTATGCGGACTACCGGCGTCTCGTGGCGCCGTATGGTGTTGGCAACCGGCACTCCCGATTTTTCGGGTGGGTGCATGGCGGCGGCACCGCGATCGGCATGCTGGCGGAGATGCTGGCGGCGGGTCTGAACGCGAATTGCGGCGGCCGCGACCACGCGCCGATCGAGGTCGAGCGCCAGGTGGCGCGTTGGGCCGCGGAGATACTCGGATTTCCGAAGGAAGCGGGCGGGCTGGTGCTGAGCGGCACCTCGATGGCGAACTTCGTCGCGGTCCTGGCCGCTCGTCGGGCCGCGCTCGGCGGCGCCGTGCGCGAGGATGGTGTCGGGGGCACCCGGCTGACGACCTATGCGTCCGAGGGCGCGCATATGTGCGTGGCGCGGGCCTTGGACATGGCTGGTCTCGGATCGGCGTCGCTGCGGCTGATAGCCTGCGACGATGCTGGCCGTATAGAGCTTGCGGATCTTGCCGGGCGGCTGGCTACGGACCGGGCGGCCGGGATGAGGCCGTTTCTGGTGGTAGGGACCGCGGGCAGCGTCGACATCGGCGCGATTGATGATTTAGCGGGACTTGCCGAGCTGTGCCGCGAAGCCGGCCTGTGGTTTCACGTCGATGCGGCGTTCGGTGCCATGGCGATGCTGTGGGAGCCATTTCGTTCCGGCTTCCGAGGCATCGAGCAGGCGGACTCCGTCGCGTTCGACTTCCACAAATGGATGCAGGTTCCGTATGATGCGGGCTGCATCGTCGTTCGGGATCCAGCGGTGCTACAAGCCACATTCGCCCGCCGGCCGGACTATCTTCGATCAACCCCCGGCGGCCTGGGCGCCGGCGAGCCGTGGCCGGTCGATCTCGGCCCGGAGTTGTCGCGCGGGTTCCGGGCGTTGAAGGTCTGGATGACGATCCGGACCTATGGGGCTGACCGCCTGGGAGCGGTTGTCAAGCACTGCTGCACCCTGGCGCAACGCCTCGCCGCCACGATCGCCCGGACGCCCGAGCTGGAGCTCGTGGCGCCGGTCGCGCTGAATATCGTTTGTTTTCGGGTGGCAGGTGGCGATGACGCGACGCAGGAAGGGATCGCGTCCTGGCTGCAGGAGACGGGCCGGAGCGTGCTGTCCACGACGACGCTTGGAGGCCGTTGTGTTCTTCGAGCGGCGATCGTCAATCATCGAACGAGGGCGGCAGACGTCGATGCCATCGTCAGCGATGTTCTGGACGTGCGCAACGTTCTCATGGTCATGCCTCGCCGGTAACGCGAGGTACTGTCGCGGCAGTTTCCCTGCATGTTTTTGCTAAGCGTATGTGATCGTCACGTCGGCTCGGGCTGAGCAATGCCTCAGCTTCAAGGCGGGCCGAAGCCTTTTGCAAGCTGGGCGCTATTTCCATTCGGCTTGCTTCTGTGCCGATCACTCGTCGGAGCAGAGTAAGCGGCACGGCGACACTTGTGAGCTCGGGGCAGAAGCGGGCGCAGCCGGCGCTCACGACAAAGCCGCGGATGTTGACGGTGGGATCGTCGATGAATGTCGTGAGCGCGCGGACATGACGCATGTTCTGCCTGACGGGGTTTAGAAACCGGTAGGCACGTCCCGGGAATATGCGAATGACGCGTAAGGTTTGCGTTGCCGGGCAGGCCGGCTTCCGGGTCAGACGGCGAGACTCCCCGCGTCGTGGCAGTCGCTGTCATCCTCCAAGAAGGCCCTGTGGTAGGCCATCAAGGGCGATAAGACCGACCACTCGATCTTGCCCGCTTCGTGCAAGGTGCGCAGGTCTTCCATCGCGGACGCGACGCGCGCCTCCAGCAGGGAGGCGGCCGGGCAGGTCAAACGAGGCTGCCACGTTGCGGGAGAGCGGCTTGGAAAATCCTTCGATACCCAAGCGCACTGTTGTTCGAACCAACGTTCCATGACGCCGGCGACGAGCGTGTCTGGTTTTCCGCATCGAAGTTTCAGTGCTTCCTGTCGCGCGGCCACGCCGTAGGCCTGGGAGTCGCAGCTTGCGACGCGTGGGTGCGTCCGCTCGGCGTTCATGCCCTCCGACTTCAGTCCGAAGAGGTGGAAGCGCGTCTCGCTACCGCTGAAGGCGCGGTCGAGGACGTCGAGCACATGCAGAATGCCGTACTCACCATCGACATGGCCCCGGCACATGCGGCCGACGCCGACTAACGGAAAACCGAATGCGAATGGCATGCGTTCCAGGCAGCGCAGATAATGTTCGGGGTGCCAGCCTTGAATCACGTGGCCGCGTCACACGACATCTCCGTTCATCATTTTCGCGCCCGGGATCCCCCGGAGCTCGGGCGCCTGGCTTCAATCCTTTGCGCTTTTGTCGTCGAGCCAGCCCTGCACGGCCTTGCGAACACGAATATGGCCAAGATCGTCGAGCACTGTTTTCGGCAACCGTTCGCCGTCGTCCAGATCGAGCAATCGCCGCGCGGGGTGATCTGATGCGAGCAACGCTAGCAGCCCGAGCGCGGTTGGGCGGTCGCGGTCGGCTAGGCCACAGACGCCAAGCAGCAACAGCGCGCGCCGCTTGGTCGAATATGCAACTCGCTCCATCGCCTCGACCACGGCCTCGACCCGACCATGAGTCGCGAGCAACACGCAGGCGGAAGCGGCCAAGGACGGCGCTAATCGCAGGAGGAGTTTGGCGGTGATCGCGTCTAGAATCTCGCTTTCGACGACATTGGCCTGACTCAGGGCATCTATGGCGTCGACCCGGACCCAGCGAGCTTTGTCGATGAAGGACAGAGCCCAGATCTTCTTGCGTATGGCCGAACTGCAGCATTGCGCAGCGGTCTCTAGCGCCACCATGCCAAGCGAGCGGTCGTCTGTGCGTTCAGCCCTAAACAATAGGGCCTCACCAATGTCATCGGAAAGGCTGCCGTAGGCGGCGAGCCCGGCAACCGCCTCACGCGCGATGGAGTAAGATGGCTCTTCGTTGTGAAACGCTTCAGCATCCGACCAATCATCATCGATCAGTTTGCGGAGCACGCCCTGATGCTCGGCGCACCGCCGCGTTGCAAGGATGCGGACCAGGGCGCGCCGAACCCGGCTACCCGGATCGGACGAGAAGTCCAGCAGGCGCGGCGGCAGCGGATCTGGCAGTCGCGCTGCGAGATACGGAAGGGCAGCCTCACGGGCGTCCGCTCGACTATGGTCAAGCGCGAGCCACACCAGCGCATCGTCCTCGATAAGGATCGCAGCTTCGGCGGCGGCCTTTGCGAGTCGATGGTCCGTAGATTCAACAAGCCAACGTCGGATGGCCGCTGACGGGATTCCGCTGCTGGCGATCATTATCGGCACGATCTCGTCGAGTACTGAGGGCGTCGCTGCCTCTGCCGCTTTGCCCAGCAGGGACAGGGCCTCACGGCCGACAGCCGATGCGGCTTTGTCGTTCACGGACAGGGCCTGAAATATCTCGACGGCCACACCCGGAAGCATCGCCACGAGAGATCGTATCCGCCGCGCCCGCGTATTGCTCGAAATGCGACACTGCGCCGCGTGCGCGTCCACCAGCAGATGTACGAAAGATGCAGGTGTGGCGGCCAGTCGCTCGAAGCACTTCGCGAGCGCGGCCGGCGCTTTGATCAAGGCGCAATAGGCGAGCGCACCGCGCAAGCTCTCATCACCAGAATTCGAAAGGATCCGCTGTTCAAGATCAGAAGAGAGCGAGGCTCGCCAATGCTCGCGCGCTGCCTCCCAGGCACGATCTTCGTCATTGTTGTTTGCCGTGACGGAGACGACGGCCCGAATTTCTTCCAGCGAGACCGAACCCCTTGCTCGCGCCAACTCGTCCGCCCAAGCGCGGCACAGCTCGGAGATCCGCGGATGCTCTGTCAGGCTCCGCCACCGGCCGAGCGATCTGACTTGCCTTACATAGGCATCGACGAAAATGCCGGCTGCATAGCCATCGTCCTCATGCTGGGATTGGTAGCCTTCCTCAACGGCCGCGTCGCATTCCCCGTCGTCGATCGCGCGCCATCGTTCTTTGCCCTCCCGCTCATAGGAGCGGCGAAGCCTCGCAAGTTCATTGAGCGCCGCCTCGAGCACCTCTTCATAGCTGTCGAGGTCTCGCACGGCGCCAGCCGCCACCGCACCAACATTTCTGTCAAAGCCGGAGCCAATCAATTTCCGCGCCGCCGCGAGAAAGGCTGGTGTTAGGCCGGTCGTGATCCGATCGAGCTTGTTCGGAAAGTTATCGCCGAAGCCGTCCCGGTCCTCAGGCAATTGCTCACGGACAAAGCGATCAGCGATCACGAATGACCGAGGATCGGCCGAGACGCGCTCATACCAAGCGTCGTCGAAGCTCGGCGGCTGCCATCTGTCTAGGAAGAACTGGCCGCCGCGCCGTATACCCTGGATGAACCATCGCGCGAGTTCTGACGGAGTCGAGTTCGGCGTGCCGACGGCGGACGCCAGTTGCAGCACGGGCCGGAAATCGGCTCGCGGATCGACCAAGCTGTCCTCCAGCCAAGCGTCGATCCTAGCCCGACTGGCGCTATCGGCCTCAAACTCCATGTTAAGATTTTCAGCGGCGCAGACGAGATCGGCGATCGCCTTGAGCGAACGCGCCGCGGTCTCGAGCGCCCAATCCCGCTGCGAACCGCCGAGCTGGGTTAAGGCGGAGATCATCGACGTCAATGCCGTTTCGCTACGCGCCCAGTTCTCCTTGATGAAGATCTCGAAACCAGCGCGGACGCTTGGGTGCGAGAAGCTGACGGTCAGGCCGGGCTGGCGCAGATGGCGCGTCGCGACGAGCCGATTCACCAGCTTCTCCAGTCCATCGAAAAAAATCGGGTCCGTGATCCGCAGTTGTCGGCTAAGCCCGATCAATTGGCCGCGGTCAAATTGCGATCTGGCCGTCAGCAGCGCCCATATGATTGCCGACCAGCCGGTCTGATCGCTGGCATTCAGATAAAAAACGACCACGCCTTCCACAGCATCGCGATGCGCCAGCGCGAGGATTCGCCGAAAGAAGGCAGGATCGACTTCATCCGGCTCAGGGCCGTCGGCCATGTAAGTAAATAACAGATCGATTTCGAACGGTGTTTCAAGCGCTTCCAAGGCGTCCGTCCGGAAATCCAGGGCTTTGGCCTGCAGCTCCGTCGCCAGGAGTTCCAAGCGTTTGTCGTAGATATCCGCGAGTTCGCCATCCCGGTATTGGTCGGCGTCTAGCACCACGGTCCAACGCTTGAGACCCTCGTCGGCCTTGGCCTGGCCGAGCATGTCGGTACGCGAGGTGATGACGTACTGATGCCCAGCGTGCGCCTCACGCAGCAGCCTCGGCAGTTGTTCGGTCCAGACGTCGGCGCCACCCCGCAAGCTATACTGCCCCCACGGATCCTCGACCGTTGTTGACGTTGACCTGTATGATTTCAGGCGCGGAAGGCCGCTGCCGCGCCTGATCAACCAGCGCCAGCGCCGTCCAAGTCTTGCCCGTACCCGAAGGTCCGGTGATGACAAGGGCGTTCCGCCGTTCGAGCAGATCGCTTAGGGCTTGGTAGTTTCCCGGCGGCACGAACGCCTCGAGTTGGGGAGCACTCGCCAGATAACCGCCACAGCCGCGGATGATGCTCAGCAAGTCCTCGCGTGTCCACACACCTGGGCTCGTCCCGCGCATTCGCTGCCGAGCCTCGTCGCGCAGCCGCGCGCGACACTCGGCTTGTCGGCTTTGCGGCACCCGCAAAAGAGAGCCGAGGATGTCGTTGATCTCCAAGTCCAAGAGACGCTCGGTGAGAACGCCCCAAATCGCTATCCGGCCTTCCGGCCCATGGGGTAACGTCCCCGATAGGCTGGCCGGGAAAGTTTGCTCTTCCGGCCACTCCTCCAAGCCCTGTATCAAGAGGTCGCGCGCCACGCCGCTGGCGTCGGCGTTGGTGATCAGAAGATAGCGCGTGCCAGGATCGTCGAGATGATGTTTGGCCGGTCGACGGGTCGTGCCGCGTTTGAGCAACGCTTCGAAGTCGGTGATTGACCAGGGGCCGCTGTTGCGCAGCTTCACCTGCACAACGAGCTTGTAGCCGTCTGCCACGTTCGCGCTAGGTTGGACACGGCCAGGCGTCGCAGGTTCGAGGTCGGACTCCAGATCTTCCTCGTTGGCGGGTTCGAGCGTGATCCGGCTCGCCGACTTGGTGATCAGCATCAACCGCAGAGCGGCCAACACCGAGACGCCGAGCTGATACTCGTAGCCGTCCAGTGCGGCCTTGGCGCCGCCTGCCACAGCTTCTGGAGGCAGCGCGGTCAAATCACGGCGCCCATTTGCTGCGTTTTCCTGGCTCGCTTACTGATGAGGTCGGCCGCGCTCATCGCTCCAGCCTCACGCGCAGTCTTCGGGCCCGCTCGCGGAAAGCGGCCTCGCCGCCCTCCAAGATGTCACAGACCGCCTTGCGGATTTCCGCGCTCTCAAGACCGCCCGACAAATAGGTGATCGGCGGAAGACCGCCCGAAGGATGCGGACCCGCCGATGCGACAATGATCTGGTCCGCATCGGTGTTGATGACCAGGTTGGCGTTGTGCGTCACCATGATCACCTGGCGCTTCGCCTTGGCCGCGACGAAGAGCGCCACCAATTCGTCGAAGACGGACTTCGGATCGAGGTTTTCCTCGGGCTGATCGATGATCAACGGTCGATCGTCTGAATCGTCGAGAGCGAGGTAGAGCAACAGCAGCACGATGCCGCGCGTCCCGGGCGACAGCTTGCGGATGTCGACACCGTCGTAAGAAATCTCGTACCGGACCGTGATGTGTCCGGTGCCGAAAAGCCAATGCGCGAACCGTTTCGACCATGCCCGGAATTCGGCCTGCTGCGTCGGCGCAAAGGGTGCGTGCGACAGCAGGTCCCTCAGGTATCTTGCCATGAAGGCCGTCATGGCCGCTTGCACATCGGCCGCCGATCCCGTCTCCCAGGCCGGCTTGAGCGCTTCAGTGGCGGCCGCGATTAGGGAGCCCCGCCCGTAAAAGGGGCCGGTCTTGCGCCGATCAAGGAGTTCTTCCTCCGCCACCGAACCCCAGGCTTGAACGTCGGCGATCCTACGAACCGAGAAGCTGAGCTTCTTGAGCGTGCCCGATGACGCCGCAAGCCGCGCCATCAACGGTGCATAGAGACTAGCCAACGCACTCTGTTCGTTGATGATTGCCTCGAACACCCGGCCGTAGGTGTCGTCGCGCTCGGTCTGAAGGTCTTTTCGGCGCGCTGCGGCGCCTTGCGCATCGGTGAGCCGGGTTTCGAGGGTCTGGAGCGCAGAGTTCTCCTGCGCGATGCGGCTAGTCAGCGCCGCATATTGATCGCGGACGACCTTATCGGCGCTGAACAGCGCCTCGAGTCGCGTCATTTCGGCGGCGATTGGAGCGAGCGGAACACTGGAGAAATCGGCGGTGTCGGGGATCAGCGGGACATTCAGATCGCCGGGCGGCGGCGCAATACCGTTAAGCTTGCGGACCTCGCTGTCGGCCCACGCGATGTAAGCCGTCAGGCTCTTATCAACGTCGCCCTTGTAGATTAGCAAAAATTCGTCCCACTGCTTGGCGTCGAGACCACTGTTGGTGTGTCGCGCTTGGGCCTGGCGGAGCAGTTCCGGCGCCCCGGTGGCGCGCATGCTGCGTACCTCATCCTGCAAGGCGACAAAGGTGCGGCGCTGATTGCCGAATGACTGAATCCTGTTGCGGAGCTTCTGCGCTGCCTCGCTGAGCCGCGTGTGGCGGGTGACCTGCGCCTCGGTGCCCTTGACGACGAGCTTGACGCGATCGGCTGTGTAATCTGCGACAAGCTTCTTCTTCTGCACGACCTGGGTGGTCAGGGTAGGAACAAGGCTTTCTTTCTCAAACTCGGTGGCGATGCGGTCCGAGATATCGGCGATCGCTTCGGCTTCGCGCTCGCGCGCCTGCTGGAACCGCGAGATATGCTGGTCGCGCAGCTCGGCGAAATCGAGCGCCCATTCACGGTCGTCCTGGGAATGCGATTCGAAGATCACGCGCTCGATCTCGTCAATCAGGCCGTCGGCGACGCCCTTGGCCGAGCAAAGCTCCTCGACGAATTGCTGGGAGAGATACCGGGCTCGCGGGAAGGACAGGTGGCCGTTGGCGTCGCTGCCATCGAGGGCGCGCGTGACCGTCGCGCCTCCGCCCCAGGTAAGCGTTGTCGTTGCGTCGCCGATCAACCTGCGCGCCCGAGCAAGGAACGACGGGCTGATGTTCTCGTCGGCGTTCCAGCCAGACGGCGAAATAGCGTCGCAGCCCGCTGCGATCACGTCGGCCAGGGCCGTCTTCCCCGATCCGCGCGCGCCGATGATGGCGACGAGACCATGATTCAGGGGGATGTCAGGCGTGGTGGCCCAGTCTGCGTTGTTGATCTGGACTTGCGAGATCACCTGCGACGGCATGGCCGAGCGCGGCGGTTGCTCACCGACATAGGCGCGCCCGTCCGGATCGATGCACGCTTGGCGGAGCGCATCGAATTCGAGCCCACCCTTGATCCACGAGAAGCGATTTCCGAATGGCGACGCCACGTCGTCGAGCTTATGTGCGTCGCTCCCGTGCAGACAGGGCTTCAGTCCACCGTAACGGGCGCGGATTTCGTCGGGTCCGAGGTCTTTCTGGCCCAACCAGAACTCGCGTTGCGCAGGGCTGCCCGCGAAGATCACGTGGGCGAAGCCTTCGATCTCGCGTCGGATCGTCTGATCGGCAGCCTCCCGCACGCCCGACGTGCCGTCCGTCGCTCCGCCGGCCACCGCGATCAGAATGTTGTTCTTCGCCCATCCGCTTTCGGAGAATACCTCGCGGAGCTTCTGGAAATTGACCTTGAACTGGTTGGCGCCGTAGGCGAGCGCCGCGCGATCGTCGGTGATGTTGGGATCAGCCTTCTTGCCGAGGCGTATCAGGTCGGCCCGGGTGCAATCGAAACGATCCTGCATCACGTTGAATTGCAGGCGCGAGAGCAGGCGCTGCAGCTCCTCGATGTGCCTCGGGTCTTCCGGGCTGACGAAGAGGTGGAGGTTGACGAAACCGCCCTTGGCCGTCGCCACGTCCAACCGCAGCTCGACGTTGGGAAAGACGAGCTTGGCCGTCGGCAGCCTGCCAGCCACCTTGCGCCGAAGCACCTCCTCGTATGTATCCGTCACGTAGTAGTCGGTCACCGCAATCGCCTCGATCGCCGGCGCCGCCTTTTCCAGCGCGGTCAAATAGTCTTCCCAGGCGGTCGGCCCGCCGAATTGATTGTTCATCGCGGTGCCTGGCGCGTGAATGTGCGGCTCCCACCGGCGCCACTCCGATCCTCTGCTCAGCATTTCCCCGGCGCCCCCATATTCTTGCTCGTCTCCGGCGTTTGGCCCGGGCGCTCCTCACGGTTCAACCCCGGCGATATGCTCACGACCTCGCCACGGCTGCCGACCAGTGCGATCTCAATGCCGGCCAATGCGCACCGCGGGGCCAAGCGCTCGGCGAGCCGAATCGTGCCTTCCGTCATCGGCACGACCGCGACCTGGCGACGGCCTTGCGCCGGGGTCGCCATCAACATGCCTACCGTCTCACAAAGCCCTTTGTAGAGCCTCGATACCTGTCCGGGATGGCGGGTGTTGATGATGCCGCCCTTGCACTCGGCCGAGATGACCTGGCCTCCGCCTTCCGCCACCACATCGCTGAGACCCGAACGGGGATCGACCGTAATAGTCTGGCCCTCCGGATTCCTGTAAATGCCGCCATAAGCCGTGGTGCCAAGGCTAGACGTCTTCGAGAACCCACGGCGCGAAAGCCAACCTGCGAAGTCGAACTGCTTGCCATGCTCGCCGTCAGGATGGATGCGCACATCGCGAGCGCCTTCCGTGCGGAGCAGATGCATGGCGTAGGCGACCATCACCGCACCTTCGTACAGGTGGTGCTCATGCGCGCCATCCGCCTTGCCGACGCGGTTCGGCGGCGGCGCCAATGCCGTGACAAGATCCTCGAAATCCAAGCCCACCTCCCGATTTCGGCAGTCTAATAGCCGCCACACCCGCCATTGACAGCCCTATATAACCGGCCATATTTGCCCGGTAAAGGAGACCCCTCATGTTTGCCTACAGCCCAGAGAAATTCGTATCGCTCTACGAGTCGGAGCTCGGCCAGCGCATCTGGGGGTTCCTGACGCGTTCGGACAATGTGGCGCGACTGGAGACGGCCTCTGAACTGAGCAAGCCCGCCGTCGAAGGCATCGAGGAGCAGCTTCTCGCGGAGTTTCGTGAAGAGGTCCTGGCCGATCGCGTCAAGCAGATGGTCGGCCACATGGTGCGTCAGATCCTAGAACAGCGTGATTGGGTGCTCGACCAGACCGATGTGAAGGTCCAGTCCGTGCCCTTCAGCAAGGCGGCGCGCTATCGCCGGCCCGATTGGTTTACCTTCCACGCCTTTCGCAACACCAGCGATCCGCGCGACGTCGCGATCACCGACCGCCGGCAGAATCCGACGCTACCGACAGGAGCGAGGTGGACCTTCTACGCCACCTTCGCCAGCCCCTTGAAGGCGGCCGTGGCGTTTGGCGTGCGCGACATGAAGCAGCTCCGCCAGCAGGTCCATTCGCACGGATATCACCGCGTGCGGATCGAGCGGATGCTGCGCCGGGCGTGATGGGGGGTGATCTGAAGATGACCGATCTGCCAGCCGCGACCATCGCCGCCGCCGACTTCTACGACCGGCACTATGCTGGCGCCGAACCTATCTTTCTTGAACCCGGCATGAAGCTGATGCTGGGGAGCGGCGAGCGTCCCCGATATTGCCGCTTCTGTGGCAAGGACGAACCCACAGTCACCTTCAAGGATGAGGCCCATGCCCTTCCGGCCGCGTTCGGCAACACGGGGCTGTTCAGCAACTATGAATGCGACGCCTGCAACCATCTATTCGGCGAGGGCATCGAGAACCATCTCGGCAACTGGACCAAGCCGATGCGGACGCTCTCCCGGATCAGGGGCCGCAGCGGGGTGCCGACGATCAAGAAGCCCGGAGCCGAAAAGGGCTGGCGCGTCGAATATTCCGGCACAGGATTCCAACTGAAGGAATATGAGGATGAGCCGTTCTTCGAGGTGGACGAGGAGGCTAAGCAGGTCTGCTTCGAACTACATCGAGACACCTACATCCCCGTGGCGGCGCTCAAGGGCCTGGTCAAGATCGGGCTGACGCTGATTCCTGACGTGGAGACCCAGCACTTCCGCGAGACCTACGAGTGGATTCGCGATCCCGACCACGCGCGTAACTTCGTCGCCCAGTTTCCGGTGTTCCGGACCTTTATTCCCGGGCCGATGCGCAACGACCTCATCGTCCTCATGCTTATGCGGCGGCGCGCGGGGATTGATGCGGTTCCCTACGCCTTCTTCACCTTCGCCTATGGAAACGAAGTACTGCAGGTGTTCCTGCCGTCGATCCCCCAGGACAAATGTATCGACGGCAAAACCCTGTCCCTTCCAGCCTTTCCGACGCCGGGCACGCCCGACCCGGCACGCTACGGCCTGCCCCGCGTGAACGTCGAAAATCTTACTGGCCGACCGCCTGTCAAGGGCGAGAAGATTCCGGCCGTCTTCGGCTTCGACTTCATAGCCGAATCCAAGGCAGAAGACGCCAAAGGCGAGGCCTGACCCAGATGCGCGCTGATGTCTTTACGGAAGAAGCCATGACCCGTCCGCTCTTCGAGGAGCTTACCGGGGACCACGCGCGTGAGGACGAATGGTCCGGGCCGCACGGGTTCTCCATCGGCGGAATGATGCAGGCCAATACCGCTTCCCTTGCCGAGGAATACTTCGCGGCCGCCAATGAGCTGGTGGATGCGATCAAGGAGAAGCGTGTTGCCGACTACCAGGTAGGCAACGCGGCCCTATTCCTCTATCGGCACTCTTGCGAACTCATTCTCAAAGCCGCAATGCCCGCCTCCAAGCGAACTCACGATTTGACCGGCCTCACTGATCGCTTCGTGGAAATGGTCAAAGAGAACTATGGGCAAGATGTACCTGTCTGGATCGTCAGGCGAATGAAGGAATTGGGAGCCGTCGATCCTAACTCGACCGCATTCCGGTATGGCAACTACGGAACGCCGATTGACGCGGGGGACGCGCCCATCGAGTTCGAAGCCTATGTCAGCCTGTCGCACCTGCAAGCTGCGATGCTGGCACTTAAAACCGCATTGGTTTCGGCAATTGCGGAGATCAAGCTGGGTCGTCACGGACCTGCGTTATGACAAAGCCCGTGCGCGGTCCCGATGGCGGGCAAGCCGGCAGCGATGTTCCTCCGTCAGGGGAATGGGGGATCTCCAGCGAAGCTCGGAATGAGCTTGCTTGCTGAGACTCGGCGAGAACTCCGGCCGACCCTGATCGTCGAAGGTCACAAGCGCGCGGTCGAACGCGGCATCCCAAAGAGCCGAAAGGAGGAGGCCGTTGTGCACGTCGAGCCGTTCCGCGTCGTTCTCGCATTCCGCCCAGGCTCGACAGGGCAGATGGCCCATCTCGCCGCGCCGGATCATGACGGTTTCGCCCGTCGTGATGTGCCGGACATAGCACATCTCCGGTAGGGTCTCCGTGTTGGTCGTTGTGCTCGTCATGCCGCGCGTGCCTCCGGCGCCGCCGGCAGGAGAAAGATCCGCTCGAGGCGTTCGATCTCTGCGTGGAGCCGCAGCATTTGCGGCATGTAGTCCGGTTCGAGCACGGTCGCGGCCGAGAGATAGCGGTCCCACATGCCGCGGTCCCAGGTGCCGCGATCATCGAGGCGAACGTGTCGCGGTGCTGGGCGGGCGGCCGCTTCCTCGCACCTGGCCACCATCTCCATCTCGATCGCGCTCAGCGCGGCGTGACGTTCCGCGATGACGGCGCGCAGCTGATGGCGGTCGATGCCGAGGGATGGCCGGGAGGGCCGTCCCGCGTCCTTGGAGGCGGCGTGGCGCGGGATGAAGGGCTGTGCCAGTCGGGTCTCCCTGCTGGGATGGATATGACTCATGGCGCTGATTCCTGGGGAAGGGGGGGCTCCCGCCCGGTCCGCGGGCGGGAGCAGGGGTGGTTACTCGGCAGCGATGGCCAAGCCCGGCGAGGGCTCGGCGACCGGAGGCGCGTAGGCCTCGTCGATGTCCTGGGTCGGGTCCTCACCGTCCGGCTCGATCGTGCCGTCGCCGATGGAGCCGACGCCTTCGCCGTCGGCATCCTCGTCGGTCGGCTCATCCGCCTCGTCGCCGGCGAGATCCGCGATGGCTTCGGCCGAGGCGGTGAACCGGCTGCTGGGGTAAATCCAGGTTCCGTCCTTGAAGCGCTCCACCATGCGGGCGCGCGTATCCTTCACGCGCACTTCCACGCGAACACCTTCTGTGGCGGCCGAGCGTTCGA
The DNA here is from genome assembly GCA_017307285.1 of Alphaproteobacteria bacterium. Classification (GTDB taxonomy): domain Bacteria; phylum Pseudomonadota; class Alphaproteobacteria; order Acetobacterales; family Acetobacteraceae; genus JAFKFI01. The sequence goes on from JAFKFI010000075.1 coordinate 46,137, forward strand.
GCGCCGCCCGCGACAGGCAGGCGAGGAATTCCTCGGTGGCCATGTTCGGCAGGTAGGCGGCGGCATCGATCGCAGCACCCGCCACGCAGGCGACGACACCGCTGTTGCTCATGTTGTCCCGGCAGGACAGCGCGGAGACCAGCATCTCGCGGGCCGTCTGCCGCAGCAGGCCGTCGTCGGACGTCAGCACGCCGCCCTGGGCGATCTTCGCCCCGAGCGCGTGGCGATCCCAGGCGCCGGTCTCGTTCGGCCCCTGGACCGAGACGTTCTTGCCGGCCAGTGCCAGGACCAGAAGCCCGATCAACGTTTGGTCGCTGAAGGCATTGTCCTGCAGGGCGCGGTGCAGCGCGTCCGTCCGAAGGTCACCGATCATCGCATTGCCGCGGCTGGTCACATCGGGGCGGCTGCGTGCCGTAGGCGCCGCGGTGTTATCGTCGCCTTGGGTCGCGGCGGCGTCGGCGCCCTTGCCCATCTTCGCCGGTTTCGCGGCGACGGGCATCCGGTAGGCGACAGTCTTCACCTCGCCCGAGTTCGGATCGAGGTAGTGGCCGATGATGTCGCCCTTGCCCGGCTTGCCGTAGATGCGCTCAGCCTTCTTGGGCAGCTCGGGCTGCCCGTACTCGTTCTGCGTAAGCAGCGTCCCTTTTTCGGGGAGGTGGTTGGCCAGCCATTCCTGCTGCGCGCCGAAGAACCCGTCGACGTTGGTGGTGTAGCGGCCGTCCTCGCCGGCGGGCGCGAACAGGTCGTCGTGCCATTCGACGCCGTAGGCGCGCGCCAGATCATCGTCGAACTTGGCGGCGGCGAACGGAATGCGGCGCTTCGAGAGGGCGTGGGCGACATGATACCAGGAGAAGTCGTCTCCTTTCTTCGGCTTGTTCTTTTTCCAAACCTGCGCCTGTTCCTCGAGGCTGGCTGCCGCAATGGTGCGCAGTTGGTCCTCGGACGGCATGCTGCCCTTCGCCATGACGTCCAGCATCGGCGGGTGCAGCCGCGCCAGCAGCTTCAGGCGTTTTACCGTGCGAACCGGCAGCGCGAGCGCATCGGCGATGGCTTGCTCGTTCCAGCCCTCGTTCTCCAGCCGCTCGATGGCGCGCCAGATATCGACGTTGTTCATCGCGGCGCGCACGAGGTTTTCCGATAGGGATTCCATCGGCGCCTGCGCGTCGTCGGTCTCCCGCACGAGGACGTCGATCATGGGCATGTCTGCACGGATCGCTGCCTTCACGCGGCGCTCACCGGCCTTGATCACCAGATCGCCGTCGACCTCGCGTACGACGGGTGGCTGGATGATGCCGATCGCGGTGATCGACGCCAGCAGTTGGTCGTCCATCGCCTGCGGCGCCGGTGTCTTGCGGGGGTTGTTCGGATTGGGCTTGAGCGTGCGCGGATCGACGCTGCGAAGTTCGGCCATGGTGAGCTCCTGGTTGGATAGTTCGTCTTCCTCTGTTCTCGGGGAGACCCTCCCCGCCGGCCGGATCGTGCCGGTCCGGGGCAAGGGCAAAGCCGGCGAAGCCGGGCATGCGCGCGGGTGCGCGCGTGACCCTTGCGGCGGAAGGCATCGATCCGGCACATCCTCGGTTCAGAACAGGGCGGCTTGTTGGTCCGTCGACGGCTTGCGACTGGTGGGCTTTGACAGAGTGCCGGGATGCAGGATTGGCGTGGGCGCGATCAGCGGTGCGTTGCCGCCCTCGTATTTCTGCTGCAGGTGTCGAAGCATTTCGCGTTCGGCATTCTCCACCTCAGCCGCGCGAAGGGCGCGATAGGCCGCGAGTAGATTGCAGCTGCGAAGCCGTGCATTCACGGCCGCTTCGACGTCGGAGTAGGTGTATTCGGGATGGCCGAAGCAGCGCCAGGCAAGAGTCTGTTCGAGAAAGTCGACCTTGCCGCACAGGCTGCGGAAGAACTCTCCGAAGAATCCTTCGCGGTTATAATGGGCGATGTGCCCCCAGCACATCGAGAGTCGCTGATAGAGCGCCGTGGTGAATAAGGACTCCTTGAAGTCGGCAGCCATGAAGCGGCAGAGATCGTTCGCGAACTTCGCCTTGACCTCGCTGTTGTCCCACTTCGTCGCAGTGAACTCGTCGGCCTGAAAACGTGGGCGCAACAGCGCCCCGGTGTCGAAGACGACCGGCATGATAACCTCCATCGGTGAATGGGGCCTCCGGAGAGGCGATGGACTCAGGCGGCGCGTTTTCCGGCGTCCGCTTTGCTGGTCTGACCCTTGCCCGTCTGGGCAAGATCGGCTTCCAGTGCCTCCAGCTGCGCCAGCTTGGCGTCGAGTTCGCCTTGCGACGCGAACGCCTGGCCTAGGCGTTGTTCGTAGCCGGTGTGCCGCTGGGTGGCGTCGCGGGCCCGGCGTTCCTGCTCCTGCATGTCCGCCTCGAAATGCTCCAGGATGTGTTCGACCCGAGCGATCAGTCCGGTCTGCGTCAGGTCCGCTTCGATCCGGATCTCCTGGTCATAGTCCGAGCGGAGCAACACCAGGCTCGCTTCGGTCTCGCGGAAATAGCCGCAGCCGACGTCACAGCGCAGTTCGAAGCCGCCGATCGAGCCGAGGGGGATCTCGCCTTTCTCGCCTGCTCGTTCGGCCAGCCGGAGCTTGGATAGGATGAGCGCACCGGCTGTCCGGCGTTCGCCGACGATTCGTCCGTCCCAATGCAGCGCGAAGGCGTCGCCGCGTGTGCTGGTCCGTCGTTCGATATCCTGTTGGATGCCGGCGATCCGGCGCTCGGCGGCGCGCTGGTCATGGACGGCGTTCTGGATCTGACGGCGGACGTTGAGCTGATCGTCGAAGTGGGCGTCGCGCTGACGCTGCAGGCGGGCTACCTCCCCTTCTAGTCCGGCCTTCTGCATGAGCCGTGCATCCCCAGACGCGATGGCCTTGGCCAGGGCGAATTGGTTGGCGGCCTCGCCGATGTCGTCGATGGTGCGAATACTGCGGTCGCCGGAGAGTGCCGCGGCGATGAAGCGGGCCTTGCGCTCATTGTTCTGCCACATCGTGGCGTCCATCGAGCCGAGCGTGGCGTATGCATAGATCGCGATCTCGTCGTGCTGGTTGCCCTGGCGCTCGATCCTTCCCTCGCGCTGTTCGATCTGCGACGGCAACCAGGGCACATCGAGATGATGCAGGGCTTTCAGGCGAAGTTGCACGTTGACGCCAGTGCCCATGGTCTCCGACGACCCGATCAGGATACGCACACGCCCGGCATTGAAGTCGTTGAACAGCCGCTGCTTGTCGCCCGATCGTTTGAAGTCCTGCATGAACGCGATTTCCGATGCGGGAATGCCGAGCCGGAGCAGCTCCTGCTTGATCCAGCGATAGGCTGAGAAACCGCGCTTGGACTCGACGCTGATCGTGCCGAGGTCGCTGAAGACCATCTGCCCGGCGCCGGGGATCGGGTAGGGCGTGCCGTCGGGTCGGTTGAACTTATGTTCCCTCGTCTCGCCCCAGATGCGATGGACGTTGGCGATCAGCTTGTTGAGCTTGTTGTCTGGCTCATTGTCGTTGCCCGGCCAGATGAGCCGCATGTCGATCGCGGCATGCCGGCCATCGGTAATGACCGATA
>JAFKFI010000076.1 GCA_017307285.1 Alphaproteobacteria bacterium
CACGCACTACCAGCAGCGCGTGGTCAATCCTTGGACTGTGCCGCTGCAGAAGCCGCACCCGCGCATCTGGATCCCTGGTGTCATCAGCAAGGAAACCATCATCTGGGCGGCGCAGCACGGCTACCCCTATATCGCGCTGAACACCCCGATCGAGCGAACGCGCCAGATCTGGGACATGTACGACGCCGCCGCCGCCCAAGCTGGATTCAAGGGCGGCCCCGACTACCACGGCCTGCTGAAGCAGATCCACGTCGCCGAGACTGAGGAAAAAGCGCTCGAGAACGCCAGGCAGTTCATGTGGATGCAAGGTGAGTTCACCGGCCTCGCTCACCCGGTATGGAGCACGCCCGCGGGCTATGGCAGCCCGGAAAACCGCCGCGCCTTCGTCGAGTTCGCCACCGGACGGTCGAAGAACCCGCGCTATCGCCCGGCAGTCGAGAAGCAGATGGAAGAGCTGATGATCATCGCCGGCACGCCAAAGCAGGTGATCGCCAAGTTGCGCATCCTGCTGGAGGAGACAAGGCCGGGCATCCTGGCGTTCTGGGGCAATGACGGCACGGTCAGCCACGAAGACTCCAAGACCTGCATCCGCCTGCTGGGCACCGAGGTGTTCCCGGCGGTACGCGAGATGGCGAAGGAACTCGACCTGAAGAGCCCGTTCGAGACGAACCAGCCCGTAAGTCTGAAATACGTGCAGAACGCGGCAGGGGACGTGAAGGCGGCAGCGGAATAGGGCCGATTCGGGTGGTCGGGGGTGGCAACGGCCCCGACCTCACTGTCTGCGCGCCCGTGCCAAGGGTCTCTGGTTATTTTCGCTGGGCGTGGCTGGTAAGGAGGATTTTACTCGCCCGAGTTTCGACGTCGATATCGCCCAAGCGGTACCGGATGGTGCCGCTGTCGAGATCGATCCCACAGCAAGCCCGCCCCTTCTTCGCCGTCATCCCGCGATGAGGGGCAGAACCTTGTCGGTCAGGAGTCGGAACGAACCGGCGCTCAGCGGCGCCGCCATGAGGTAGGTCATGCCGCTATCGGCGGCAAAGGACTGGATTTGGTCGGCGACGCTCTCCGGCGTGCCGTGGATCATCGCCTCACTCAGGTAGTAGTCGATGGGATCCTTGCCGCCATAGCTCCGAATCTCCTGGCGCACGTTGCCGGTGTGCTTCGGTCCGGCATAGGAGCCGACCGTCCATTCCGCGACGCGCCTCGCGACCTCCCTGGCCTTCTCCGCGGTCTCCTCCACGGCAATGAGGCGCGCCATAGGGATCGTGCGGCCGGCATCGCTGTATCCCGCCTCTTCGAGCTTGGCGGCGTAGTGACGCCGCTTTTTGACGAGATCGGCGAAAGACGAATGCGGGTCCATCAGGATCGAGTGGCCCTGACTCGCCGCCCACTCGATCGCCGGCATGGACGAGGCCGCCATCCAGACAGGAGGATGCGGCGCCTGGAGCGGCTTCGGCAGCACTTCCACGTCATCGTACCGATAGAACTTGCCCTCATAGGAGATCCGCTGGCTGGTCCAAGCCTTCAGCACGATGTCGACGGTCTCGTGAAAGCGCGGTGCGCTTTCCTCGCCCGGAATGCCGAAGGCCGCGAACTCGCTCCGCTCAAAGCCTCGCCCCGCACCCCAGTTTACTCGCCCTCCGGATAGCACGTCCAAGAGCGCCACCTCCTCGGCGAGCCTGAGAGGGTTGTAGAAGGGGGCTAGTGAAACGGCCGTGCCGATCCGCAGATGTTTGGTGCGTGCTGCGGCCATCGCACCCATCAAGTGCACGGACGGGCATACGGAATAGGTCGAGAAATGGTGCTCGGCCAACCAGACCGCGTCATAGCCCGTCCGGTCCATGATGCTGATTCTCTCGAGCGCCCTTTCGTACACTGTGTTCAGCGATATGGAGCGGTCGCGCCAGCCAAAGAACTGTAGAATGCCGACTTTCATTCTTCTCTCCCTGCCGGACGGCCGGATGCGGCCAATGGTCCGCCAGGACTATAGGGCACGTCGGTGGCGCCGGGCCGACCAACCGTTGCGGGGCGCGCTTTGTGGAAAGCTCCCGCCTGTCGCGGGCGAAGATCTCGAACGCCGACATGGTGGGACTGGCTATAGGTGTCGGCCGCGCTCCAGGATCTCCAACGTGTATTCCCGATAGCTCATGCCGAGCGCCTCCGCCCGGGCCAGGCGGCGGAGCGCGATCTCGCGTGGGGCCGACCATGCGCGCTTGTGCGCCCGCCGCCAGCACCAGAGCCGCCATGAGGCGTCCGGGTCGTGCTCCTCTAGCGGTGGGCCGCCGTTGTGCCCGACCGGTGCGATCCATGACGCGGCATCCGCCACCTCTCGCCCCCTTTCTCAGCGTACCGCCGTGGCGGGATGGCGATGGGGGCCGAGGGCCTTATAGAACAGGGTGGTCGCGGCGAGGTGTCCGTCAGGGCGGAAGGCGTGGTCGGGCACCTCGCCGATCGCAGTCCAGCCGCAGGCCCGGTAGAGCTTGTCGCCGGCGCTGCCGCTCTCCGTGTCGAGCATCAGGAGAGTGCGGCCGGCGGCGCGGGCGGCCTCCTCGGCGGCGGCGAGGAGCTGGCGACCCAGGCCCTGGCGGCGTGCCGAGACAAGCACCAGCATTTTTCCGACCTCCGCGCGGTGCGGCGCATTGGGCTGATGGGCAAAGCTCAGCAGCACCGTACCCACCAGCCGCGTGCCGTCATCGGCGACCAGCAGCCGTTTCTCGCCGCCGGCGAGGCCCGGGAGTTGGCCGTGCCAGAACGCGCGCCCGTCCTCGGCGGAAAATCCCGCCATGAAGTTGACCGACGCGCCGTGCACCACTGCGTCCACGAGAATGTCCGCGAGCTCGCCGAGACGCGCCTCGGCCTCGCTCGCATCGAGCGCGCGGATCATCGCGGGTTGCATCATGGCCTGACGGCTCCGTGGCTGACGATGGCGGCGTAGCGGACTGGGCGCTCCGTCCGGTTGCTGAATACGATCGGTCGATCGAACCGCGTCAGCAGGCAGTCTCCCTGTTCGAGCCGGAAATGCTCGTCGCCGAGCTGGATTTCGAGGACGCCGTCGAGCACCCAGATATGCTGGTCGGCGCCGTCGAGATGCTGACGGTCGAAGCCCACGCTCCGTCCGGGCGGGAACGCGATTTCCACGATATCGACTGACGAGGACGTGCCACGCGGCGAGACGTGCCGACGGACATACTGGCTTGCCGGATCCTGCCAGGTCGGCTGGTCGGCGCGGCGCGCAAGTGGGCTCGCCGGCGTCTCGGCCTCGGCGAAGAGAACGGACAGCGTCACGCCGAGACCACCGCAGATCTTGCCGAGCAACTGCGCGGTCGGGCTGGATTCGCCCCGCTCGACGCGCGACAACATCGCGCGGCTGACATCGGCGAGACGGGCGAGGCCGTCCAGCGTCAGGCCCCTCTCCACACGAAGGCCACGAATCCGCGCGGCGATCCGGCCGTCGATGTCGGAGGCAGTGCAGCTCATATGTGCAGCATATGATTCCAATATGGTGGAATCCAGCGCATTCGTGCTGAGTTGCGTCCGAGGATAAGGCTCGTGCTGTCCCAAATGCTCGATGCCGTCCGCGCGCTCACGAGGCCGAATAAAGCCCGTCGAGGTCATCCGTGGGATGGAAGCAATTCCACCCCCGCGCAAACGGGCTTAACCGCTCAGGAGGCTTGCGGGGAGGCTTGCAGCAGCCGCTCGATCGGGTCCCACACGAAGGCGGTCTGCTTCACGAGTTGACCACCGACCTGCACACATGATTCGGCGACCGGGCGACCGCCGAGGTGCTGGTAGAACCAGCGGCTCGGGTTGTCGCGCAGCACCCAGACGAATACCGAGCGGCAACCGGTCTCCGCGAGATGCGCGGCCAGGGTCCGCATCAACCGGCGCCCGACGCCGCGCTCGCGGAAATCATCGAGCACGTAGAGCGTCTCGATCTCGCCCTCCGCCAAGCCCCGGCCGCCGATCTCCGCCATGCGCGCCGGGCCGCCGGTGGCGAAGCCGACGATGCGCGGCGAGGTGCCGGCAAGCGCTTCCTGGCCCGTGACAGCGGCCACGAACACCGGGGTTCCGGCGCGGATCGATTGGTCATAATGCGCCGCCTGTCGGGGTACGGAGAGGCGGGCGAGAAAATTGTCGGGCAGGATGCCGGGATAGGCGCTGCGCCATGCCGCTACGTGCACCGCGCCGATCGCGATGCTGTCGGCTGGACGGGCGCGGCGGATCGAGATCATGCGGCGCGTCGCAGCACGGCGGCGAAGAACCCATCCGTGCCGTGCTGGCGCGGGGTCAGCGACAGGAACGGCCCGCCGCATGGCGCGGCGCCGTCCAGCGGCCAGGCTTCCGCGAGCGGGAGCAAGACGAAGCCGGGGTGGCGGGAGAGAAAGTCGGACACCTGACCCTCGTTCTCCTCAGGGAGCAGCGAGCAGGTAGCGTAGACCAATCGTCCGCCAGTGCGAACCAGGCGGGCGGCGGCATCGAGAATGGCGGCCTGCCGGGGCAACAATTCCGCGAGATCGCGCTCGGCGAGCCGGAGCCGCGCGTCCGGATTCCGTCGCCACGTGCCAGTGCCGGTGCAGGGCGCATCCACCAACACGCGGTCGAAGCTGCCGGCGCGGCGCTTGGCCCATTTGTCGCCCGCCTCGGTCAGATGACGCTCGACGTTGAACACGCCAGCGCGGCGCAGCCGGCGCAGTGCGCCTTCGAGTCTCGGCGCGGAGACGTCGCACGCAGCGATGCTGCCACGGTTCTGCATCGTCATGGCGAGTGCGAGCGTCTTTCCGCCGGCGCCGGCGCACCAGTCCGCCACACGCAATCCGGGCCGCGCGTCGACCAATGCCGCGACGAGCTGGCTGCCCTCATCCTGAATTTCCACGATCCCGCTCTGGAACGCCACCCCTGTGGTGACGGCGCGACGGCCGGGAATGCGCAGGCCCCAAGGCGACAGCGCGGTCGGCTCCGCCTCAAGTCCCTCCACGCGCAACGCGGCTTCAACTTCTTCCCGCGTAGCCTTGAGCAAATTGGCGCGTAGGTCGAGTGGCGCGGGCTCCGCGAGTGCCGCCATCTCGGCGTCGAGTGCATCGCCGAAGCGGTCGCGCAGGTGGGGAAGTATCCAGTCGGGCACTTCGAGGCGCACCGCATCCGGCATGTCCGGGTGATCGAGCGTGTGGCCTTCGAGGGATTGCAGGCCGGTACGCTCCGAGGCGGTGAGCGAGGCTGGGGCGAACCGGCCACCCGAGAAGGATTGCGCGACACCCGCCAGCGTCCATCCCTCCAGCAGCAACGAGCCGGCGACGTGCATTCTGGCGCTGCGTTCCAGTGCGGCACGCTCCAGCCACCAGCCGAGACGGCGCAAGGCGCGCAGCGTGGTCCACGTCCGCGCGGAGACCGCGCGTCGGTCGCCGGAGCCGATGAAGCGACGGTTGCGGAAGAAATCATTGGCGACCGCGTCGGCCGGCTTGCGCGGCGCGTGCTCGATGGCTTCCAGAAGCTCGATCGCCGCCGCGATCCTGGCGGCGGGGGTCACGCGAGCGCGTCGGGCAGCCGGGACAGGTCCGACAGTACCTGCACGCTGCCCCGCAGGCCGTATTCGTCCGGCAGGCCGGAGCGGTTCACCCAGAAGACGCGAAACCCGAACACGCGCGCACCGAACGCGTCCCAAGGGTTCGAGGAGACGAATGCCATTTCGCTTGGGGGCAGCCCGAACCGCTCGAGGGCGAGGCGATAGACGCGCTGGTCGGGCTTATAGACGCCGACCGCCTCGACGCTGAGCACGGCGTCGAGTAGCGCGTCAATTCCAGCCGCGCCCACCGCGTCGGCAAGCATGGACGGCTCGCCGTTGGAGAGAATCGCGCGGCCGATCCCGTTCGCCTGCAGGCGACGCAGGACATCCGGCACTTCCGCGTAGGCGGAGAGGCGGCGATAGGCGGCAAGCACGTCGGCGAGCAACGCGCGATCCGTGATGCCGTGACGCGCGGCAACCCAGTCCAGCGCCTCGCTAGTGAGCGTGTAGAAGTCGCGATGCTGCGCGGGACCGGTCAGGCTGCGCACCCAGCTATATTCGATCTGCTTGACGCGCCAATCCTGGCTGATGCGCTGCCAGTCGGGGCCGAGGCGCGCCGCGTGTTTCTGCATCGCCGCGTGGACGTCTAGCAGCGTGCCGTAGGCGTCGAAGATCGCGGCGCGGATGGCGGCCACGCTCAATCTTGCCGGTAGTTTGGCGCCTCGCGCGTGATCGCCACGTCGTGCACGTGGCTCTCGCGCAATCCCGCGCCGGTGATGCGGCGGAAGCGCGTGTTGCGTTGCATTTCGGCGAGCGTGGTGCTGCCGGTGTAGCCCATGCCGGCGCGCAGGCCGCCGACCAGCTGGTGCACCACGGCGGCGACCGGCCCCTTGTAGCCGACGCGGCCCTCGATCCCCTCCGGCACCAGCTTGAGCTGATCCTTGATGTCCTGCTGGAAGTAGCGATCCGCCGAGCCGCGCGCCATCGCGCCGAGGCTGCCCATGCCGCGATAGGATTTGTACGAGCGGCCCTGGTAGAGGAATACCTCGCCCGGCGCCTCGTCGGTGCCGGCGAGCAGGCTGCCGATCATCACGCAATCCGCACCTGCCGCGATCGCCTTGACGATGTCGCCGCTGGTCCGCATTCCGCCATCGGCGATGGCTGGTACGCCGTGTTCGCGGCAGATCGCGGCGGTTTCCATGACAGCGGAAAACTGCGGCACGCCGACGCCGGCGACCACGCGCGTCGTGCAGATGCTGCCTGGGCCAATGCCGATCTTCACCGCGTCGGCGCCGGCGTCGATCAGCGCCCGCGCGCCCTCGGGGGTGGCGACGTTGCCGGCGATCACCTGCACGGCGTTCGACAGCTTCTTGATGCGCGCAACCGCCTCCATCACGCCGGCCGAGTGGCCGTGCGCCGTGTCCACCACGATGACATCTACCGCGGCGGCGATCAGCGCCTCGGCGCGGGCGTGGCCGTCCTCGCCCACGCCGGTCGCGGCGGCGACGCGCAGGCGGCCGAGCTCGTCCTTGTTGGCGAGCGGATTCGCCTGCGCCTTGTCCATATCCTTGACGGTGATGAGGCCGACGCAGCGGAAGGCGTCGTCCACCACCAGCAGCTTCTCGATGCGGTGGCGGTGCAGGAGCCGCCGTGCCTCCTCCGCGCCGACATCGCCGCTGACGGTGACGAGATTTTCCCGCGTCATCAGCTCGTAGACCCTCAAGGTGGGGTCGGTGGCGAAGCGCACGTCCCGGTGCGTCAGGATGCCGACCAGCCGGCCGGTGCCGCTCTCGACCACCGGGATGCCGCTGATGTGGTAGGTATTCATCAGCTCCAGCGCATCCGCGAGGGTCTGGTCGGGGTGGATCGTCACCGGATTGACCACCATCCCGGACTCGAACTTCTTCACCTGCCGCACCTGCGCGGCCTGCTCGGCGATTTCGAGGTTCTTGTGAATCACCCCCATGCCGCCGTTCTGCGCCATCGCGATGGCCATTGCGCTCTCGGTGACGGTATCCATCGCGGCGGAGATGAGGGGAATGTTGAGGCTGATTGTGCGGGTTAGTTTGGTGCGAGCGTCGGTCTCGGAGGGCACCACCTGGGAATAGGCGGGGACCACCAGCACGTCATCGAAGGCCAGGGCCTCCTCGACGCGAGATGAAAGGCGCCCGTTGCCGAGGGGGGAATCGGAGGTTTCGGGATGGATGTCAGGGGCCATGAGCGGGGACCTTTGTGTGGTGGGACCCGGCCGTGCCGCCGACCCCGGACCTTGACGGCTCCAAATAAGCGCCGTAGCCGCGCCACGCAAGCAAGGCGCGCCCGCTTGATGGGTCAGTCTGGAATGCGAAAGCCGGTGGCGACGACGTAAAGTTCGCTCGACTCCTTGCGGCTGGCCGGCGGCTTGGCGTGGCGCACGGCGGCGAAATGCCGTTTCATCGCCGAGAGCATCTGCCGCTCCGAGCCGCCTTGGAACACCTTCGCGACGAAGGCACCTCCCGGCTCCAGCACTTGCAACGCGAAATCCAGGGCCATCTCGGCGAGCGCCATGATGCGCAAGTGGTCAGTCGCGTTGTGCCCTGTCGTATTTGGCGCCATATCGGTCAGCACGAGATCGGCCTTGCCCCCCAGCAGAGTGGCGAGGCGGTCCGGCATGTCGGGGTCGGTGAAGTCGCCCTGGATGAACTCCGCGCCGGGCACGGGATCGATGGGGAGCAGGTCGACACCGACCACGCGGGCCGCGCCGCGCCGGACCGCGACCTGGCTCCAGCCGCCGGGAGCCGCGCCGAGATCGAGCACCCGGGCGCCGCGCCGGATCAGCTTGAAGCGGTCGTCGAGCTCGATCAGCTTGAAAGCGGCGCGCGAACGCCAGCCCTGCTGGCGGGCGGCGACGACATAGGGGTCGTTGAGCTGGCGGGCGAGCCAGCGCTGGGAGGCGGTGCTGCGGCCGCGCGCGGTGCGAAGTGTCACGGTCACGCCGCGCGGCGGTGGGGCGGAGCCCTTGCCGGGGCGGTTGGTCATGGAAAGGCTTCTCTCGGCTAGCGTGGGGGGCGCCGGGCGCGGCGGTTCCGATCGGCGCGGATCATGCGGAGTAGCATCCCCTCGCGCAACCCGCGATCCGCCACCACGACCTTGGGCGCCGGCCAGATCCGGGTGATGGCGGCATAGACCGCGCAGCCCGGCAGCACGAAATCCACCCGGTCGGGGCCGACGCAGGGATGTTGCACCAGCCCCTCGCGGCCGAGCGCGCGCAGGCTCTGGAGGGCCTGCGACGCTGCCTCGCTAGTGAGCACCGTGCCGTCGACCAGCGGCCGGCGGTAGCGCGCGAGCCCGAGCGCCACGCCAGCCAGGGTGGTAACGGTGCCGCTGGTGCCAAGCAGGCGGACGCCGCCATCGCGGATCTCGTGGGCAATGCAGTGGACCGACTCGAAGGCAGCCAGCCGGCCGGCCACGTCGTCGACCATCGCGCGGAAGCCGTCCTCGGTGAACCCCGCCGCGCCGAAGCGGTCGGCGAGTGTCACGACGCCGACGGGAAGCGAGGCGTAGCCGATCAGCTGGGGCCGACCGTGCTCGGCGAGACGCACCCAGGCGAGCTCGGTCGAGCCGCCGCCGATGTCGAACAGCAGCGCGCGCCGCCCGCCGCTATCCAGCAGTGGGGCGCAGCTCTCCAGCGCGAGCTCGGCCTCCTCGCGGGTGGAGATGACGTCGATCGGCAGCCCGGTCTCGCTGCGCACGCGGGCGAGGAACTCCGATCCGTTGGCGGCGCGGCGGCAGGCCTCGGTGGCGATCGCCCGGATCGAGCGGACAGGACGGCGCGACAGCCGGGCGGCGCAAGCGTGCAGGGCGGCCATCGCCCGTTCCATTGCCGTCGCGCTGAGCCGGCCGGTGTGGTGCAGCCCCTCACCCAGCCGGACGATGCGGCTGAAGCTGTCGAGCACCCGGAAACTTTCGCCAGCGGGGGCCGCCACCAGCAGGCGGCAATTATTGGTCCCGAGATCGAGCGCGGCAAAGGTCGGCCCCCCGCGGGCGGGAAAGGGGGCTGGCGCGGTGGTATCCAGCGAATGCGCGGCAGGCTCGACCATTGGCTCGGCTTCCGCTCCTTATATGACATTCTCGTCACACGGGGCGTGGCCGGCAAGCATCATTTGCTGGTGTGTTGCCGCGCGGCGGCTCGCGTGCTATCCGCCCGACCCTGCATCCCGCTTGGGGGATAGTTTAGCGGTAGAACTCCCGGCTCTGACCCGGGCAGCCTTGGTTCGAATCCAGGTCCCCCAGCCACGCGCCAGCAGGCCGACCCTCCGAGAGAGTTGCGGACCCACGCTATCGCCGCAGGAGCGCTTGTGCTGCTGGGGCGCGATCTTGTGTCATGTCGCACCGGCCTCGTCGGCCGCATTACGAATGGGGGTTTGTTCATGAGGTCGCTTTTCGCCGTCGCCGCGGCGGTGCTCTGTGTGTTCGCGTTCTCCGCATCGGCGCAACCGACCGCCCCCACCGACCAGCAGCCGATCAAGCTCGGGGCGATCCTGGATATGGGCGGGCTGTATGCCGATGTGACGGGGCCGGGCAGCGAGACTGCTGCTCGCATGGCGATCGAGGATTTCGGTGGCAAGCTGCTTGGGCGGCCGATCCAATTCATGGTGGCCGACCACCAGAACAAGCCGGATATCGCCGCATCGATCGCGACCAAGTGGTTCGATGCAGAAGGCGTGACGGCGATCATGGACGTCGCTGCTTCGTCGCCGGCGCTCGCGGTGATGAACGTCGCCGATCAGCGACACAAGATCGTCATGCTGAGCGGTCCGGGGGCGCTCGCGATCACCAACAAGAACTGCACGCCCACGACGGTGCACTGGGTCTACAATACCTATGGCAACGCGCAGACCGTCGGGCGCGCCATCCTGCGGCAGGGCGGCAAGACCTGGTTCTTTATCACCGCCGACTACACGTTCGGCCATGCGCTCGAGGCCGACACGGGCGCGGTGGTGAAGGCCGCCGGCGGCAAGGTTCTGGGCGATGCCAAGGCGCCGCTCGACACTGCCGATTTCTCATCAATGCTGATCATGGCGCAGCAATCCGGCGCCGACGTGATCGGCCTCGCCAATGGCGGCAATGACACGATCAACGCGGTGAAGCAGGCTTCCGAATTCGGCATCAGCCGCGGCAAGCAGAAGATCGCGCTGCTCGGCGCCAACATCAACGATGTGCACGGTATGGGCCTCGATATCGCGCAGAACCTGCTGGTGGCCGATGCCTTCTACTGGGACACCGACGACGCGACGCGCGCCTTCTCCAAGCGCTTCTACGAGAAGCTCCATAAAATGCCGAATATGTTGCAGGCCGGTCTCTACTCCGCGGTGAACCACTATCTGCACGCCGTGCAGGACGCCGGGACGACCGATTCCGCGGCGGTGATGCAGAAGATGCGCGATACGCCGGTGAACGATTTTTTCGCCAAGAACGGCCATGTCCGCACCGACGGCATGATGGTGCATGACATGCATCTCTACCAGGTGAAGACACCCGCCGAGTCGAAAGGGGACTGGGACCTCTACAAGCTCGTCTCGACCGTTCCGGCCGACGAGGCATTCCAGCCGCTCTCTCAGTCGCAATGTCCGCTGGTCAAGCACTGAGCCGCAGCCGTCGGAGTCATCCCGGAGGCGGGTACAGAATCGTCCCGTCCGGCTGGCTCCGCGCCCCCGGCGTCGTGGTCGCTGGCTCGATGTGGCCAGGGCCGAGGATGTGGTGCATTGAGTATCCCTCGGTGAGCAGGTAGTCGGTGATGATCCGGCGGTGGCAGCGCCACCATACCGCCTCGGCGCACATGATGGCGCAGGTCGACTCGCGGCCAAGTGCGCAAAGCTCGGCGAGGCCCTCGCGGAATTCGGGGGTCATCGCGTAATCCGCGTAGTTGCGGAAGCTTGCGTTCTCCCAGAAGCCGTTCGGCGAGGCGGCCGCGCCTTTGCGGCGGCCACGAAGGCCACCGAGCTGCGCGAGGTGGCGATACGCGATCCCCACCTCGGCCAGTCGCGCCGGCAGCGTGTCGGCGTTGAATTGCGGATTGGTCCGCGAGCGCGGGATGGTCCTTACGTCCGCAACCAGATCGCAGCCTGCCTCGCGCAGCAGCATTACCAGCTCGTCGACGCTGCGCGTGGAATGGCCGATGGTGAAGAACCGCGGTCTCCCACCGTCCGTTCCAGCCTCGCCGGGGCGGGTTCTATCGTTTACGGATTGATTGTCCTTTCGGTTCATATACCCTCTCGTGATGCCACGGCCCCCTTGGCCGGGCGTTTCTCGACCGGGAAGGGGAGAGGCATGGGCGGCTTCGTAGAGGACAACCACGTTCCAGGAATATTGTGGGACCTGAACCAGCGGTTCGGACCCGGCGACGGCATCAATGAGATGGTCGCGCTGCAGCAGAATTTTGCCGTCTTCTCGCCACAGCATTCGCTAAGGGACAGCTTCTCCCTGCTCAATATCGGCCCGGTGGAGAACTGGCGGCAGCGGAGGGGGTGGTACGTGTATCTCGACTCGCTGAAGGCAATGCCGTCAGATGAGCCCGGGAAGTACGCCCATGACCGGCTCATCGAGGTTCTGGACAACAATCTCAGATCGGCCAATCCGCAGCCGGTGCACTTCACGGTGCATTCGATCAGCGATGATCCCGGGCTCCGGGTGAGTGCAGGAGCCCAGCCGCTCGCGTATTCGGTGCAGGTATTCCTCACCATCTCGTTCCCGACAGACCCGTTAAAAGGAGCGGCGGCAGCGACGGGGTGATCGCGCGGTGGACGCAGCGCCCGCCGGCGCCGATCTTGCCGACACCTACACGAGCATAACACGCTACTATACCGCCAAGATCCTGCGGCACGGCGCGACGCCGCGCGGCGTCGACTGGACCTGCACTGCGACGCAGGAGCTGCGCTTCGTGCAGCTTCTGCGTATTTGCGGCGGGTCTTCGCGGTTCTCGCTGAACGATATCGGCTGTGGCTACGGCGCGGTGCTGGCTTACTTCGACAGATGGGAGAGGACCGCGACTGTCGATTACCTTGGCCTCGACTTGTCCGCGACGATGATACGGCACGCGCGGCGACTGTGGGGCGAGCGCGCTCACACGCGTTTCGTCGTCGGCACAACCAGCCCGCGTGCGGCCGATTACGCGATCGCCAGTGGCTTGTTCAACGTTCGGCTGCACGAAGCGCCGGATCGCTGGACGGCGTTCATCGCGCGTACGCTGGCCGATATGGCGGCGACCAGCCGGCGCGGCTTCGCGGCCAATTTCATGGCCCCCAAGGACCGCGCCGAAGACGACACCGCCGAACTATACCGCTCCGTCCCGGCGCCGTGGATCGAGTATTGCGAGCGGGTGCTCGGCGGCTCCGTCGAGCTCGTGGCCGGCTACGGCTTGCGGGAGTTCACGCTTCTGGTGCGCAGCTAAGGCGCGGCACGACGGCGTGGGCGCGCGCCTGTTCTTGCCGTAGCAGGGCATCGTAGATCGGCGTGCCCGACTCGCGGATCAGCTTGTCGGCGCGGCGCAGCAGCGCCACGTGGTGGCCGTGATCGGCGGCGTCGGGGCAGGAGAGCATCGCCGCGGCGCAGGTGATCGAGGCGCGGCATTCCGGCAGCCGTACGGTACGCGCCGCGGCGATGGCAATTGCTGTGCGCGAGACGGCGATCGCCTGCTCAAACTGGCTCAGCTGATAGTGGCAATCGGCGAGACCGGCCAGCATGTCGGGCTCGTATTCCAGCGCCACCTTGGCCGCGCGGGCGAATTCCAGTCCGGCCGCGAACTCGGCCGCGGCGTCGTCGAAGTTTCCCGCGATCGCCTTGGCCGTGCCGCTGAACGCCCGCGTGTAGACGCGCAGATATCCCATGCCGCTCCGCGTCGCGATCGCCGCCACACGCGCCGCGTGCTCCTCGGCCAGCGCCGCGTCCCCCTCGCACCAGGCCAGCTCGACGTAGCCGAAATGCGGAATGAACTGGATCGCAGGGTCTATCAGGTCTGGCTCGATCCTCAGCATCTCATCCAACTGTCGCCTCGCCTCGGCGAAGCGTCCGAGCCGGACCAGAATGCGCCCGCGCAGGCTTCGCACCCAGTGCTCGAGGTTGAAGCCGACGAATTGATGGTCCGATTGCGCGATCCGCCAGGCATGCGCGAGAGCGCGGTCGCTCGCCGCGAGCGCGGTCTTCAGTAACCCGGCCATGTTGCTGGCGTGGCTCAGCACCGCGTTGAGCGTGGCGACGCGGCCGAGATCGCTCTCATTGGGATCGAGCGCCAATGCCTCATGGAGCCGTGCGATGTAGGCATCGGTCGGCCCGCCGTTCGCGACGGTGATCCGCCCATCGGTCGCGAGCAGCAGCTGGACCATGCTCGGATCGAGCTCGCGCGCCCAGCCGAGCGCTTCCTCGATCAAGCCCCGCGCTTCCTCGGCCGGCATCCCCTCGCGCCAGCCGAGCAATGCGAGCTGGCCGCTGGCCATCGCGCGCAGCGGGTCGCTCTCCGGCGATCTCTCCAATTTCTGCAAGAGGCCGCGGACCTGATGCCAATGCTTGATCGCCTGCCCGGGGTCCGTGGTGCCGACCCAGCGCGCGGCGCGGGCCGCTTGGCTCGCGGCTTCCGCGAGGCGCCCGGCGGCTTCGTAGTGATGCGCCAATAGACCGGCGAACTCGCCGCTCCGGTCGCCGTAGAAGGCCTCGATGGCCTGCGCCACCTCGGCATGCAGCGCGCTTCGCCTGGCCCGGAGTTGCGTCGCGTAGGTCACTTCCTGGGTCAGCGGATGGACGAAGGCAAACGCATGGTCGGCGGACCCCGGTAACTCCTGCAGCAGCCCGGCGTCGCACAGCACGCCGAGCGAGGTGTCGATGGCGCCGACCCATCTCTCGGCGACTTGTCCGAGCACTGCCAGCGGGAATTCCTTCCCGATGATGGCGGCGATCTGCAGGAGCGTCTTGTGCGGCTCGCCCAGCCGATCGATGCGCGCTCCGAGCACCGCCTGAACGGTGGGGGGGAGCACGTCGTCGCCGTGCCTGATGCCGGGGACGTAGGATCCCAGCTCGCCGGAGATGACGGCCTTCTCGGCGAGGGAGCGCACCAGCTCTTCGGCGAAGAAGGGATTTCCCGCGCTCCGCCGGGCCACGCTGCGACGGATGTCGCGCAGCCGCGGATGCTCGCCGACCAGCTCGTCGAGGATGGCATCGGTGTCGGCCGGGCTGAGCTCGGGGAGCGACAGTTCCTGGAAATGCGGGCGACGCATCCACCCCGCGGAGTAGCCCGGCCGATAGTTGACCACCAGCATCATCTTGGTGCCGACGATGGCATCGACCAACGTACTGATGAACTCGTTGCTCGCCTCGTCCAGCCAGTGCAGATCCTCGACGATCAGCACGGAAGCGGTGGCGCCCTGGGCAAGGATGGTGCGGCGCAGAACGTCGAGCAGCCGCGCGTGGCGCGCTTTCGGATCGAGTTGCGGCGCCGGCTCGGCCGGGTCCGCAACGCCGAGGAAATCGTGGAAGATCGGCAAGTCCGCGCCCAGAGCCGGATCGAGTGCCAGCAGCCGGTGCGCGATCCGCCTACGGGCGATCGCGTCGGTGTCGCCCGGCAGGATCTGGAACCACGCCCGCAGGAACTGCAGGACGGGGCGGAATGGCGTCGCGTGGCCGTAGATCAGGGCGCGCGCTTCCAGCACCGGAAGCTCCTGGGCGCGACACCACCGGGCGAATTCGTAGCAGAGCCGGCTCTTGCCGGCGCCCGGCATGGCGGAGATCCCGATCACCTTGGCACTTCCGGCCGCCGCGTCGCGCATCGCGTCCTGCAAGGCTGCGAACTCGGCGTCGCGTCCGCGGAAGGAGGTCAGCTCCTGGGTGCGGAACGGTGGCGCAGTGGCGGCTGATCGGAGGCCGAGCAAGGCGTAGAGCTCGAACGGCTCCTCGAAGCCCTTGACCAGATGCGGGCCCAGCGGACGTACCTGGCAATAGGGCCGCACCAGCCGGCAGCAATCCTCGGTGATCCAGATGCCGCCTGGCGTGGCGATCTGCTGCAGGTGGCTTGCGAGGTGGACGGTCAGCCCGTGCGCCTCTTGCTCCTTCACCTGGTCCAGCTTGAGTACGCCCGATACGACCTCGCCGGAGTGCAATCCGATCCGTATGGCGATCGGGCTGCCCGGCTGAAACGTCTCCTGCATGGCGAGCGCCGCCTGGCAGGCGAGCAGGGCGTGCCCCTCCCGCGCGTTCGGCGCACCGAAGATCGCCATGACGCCGTCCCCGAGGGTGCGGATCACGCTGCCGAAGTGACGCTCCACGGCAGCGCACATCGCGGTGACGGCAGGGCGCAGACGGTCCATCGCCTGCTCGGGGTCGAGCCCGGCGATCAGCCCCGTCGATCCGACGATATCCGCGAACAGCACGGTTGCCTGCTTGCGCTCGCCGATGGCTGAAACGTCCTGGCGCGCATGAACAAGCGCGTCCGGACGCAGCCTAGTGCCGCAGTTCGCGCAAAACCGTGCGCCCGCGTCTGAGATCGCCGAATTGCATACCCGGCAGCGCATGTCAGCCCGCAACCCTCCACCGCCGAGATGCACCTGTTTTTCGCCCGGCGCCAGCGTCTGCATGGTGGATCAGATTGTCTTAATCACGTGTGAGGCGCCACACATGCGGGCGCGTGTTCTGCCCGGTCCTGGAACGCTGGCATCACTTCGCGCGCGAAGCGGCGCAGATTCTCCCGCGAGGTGCCGCCGCCGTTGAGCAGGACGTATTCGACGCCCATGCCGCGCAGCGTTTCGAGCTTGCGGGCGATCTCGTCGGGGCTGCCGTAGAGGGCGCTTTCTTCGCTCGCCTCCCTTGTGTCGGAATAGGCCATGATGCTTGCCGTGTTGGTGCCGTCCGGCCGCTGCGAGATGCTGGCGAGACGACGCTGCCCGGCCAGACGGCGGTCGAGCGCCGCCGCCTTCTCGGCCGCATCGTGGGCGACGAAGAAGGCGCGGGCGACGCCGACCCCGCGCGGATCGAAACGGCGGCCCCGCGCCTCGGTCTCGGTGCGGAACAGCGCGACCCGCTCGCCCACCTCAGCAAGGGAACAGAACTGGTCGATCAACAGGTTGTGGCCGCGTGCCGCGACGCGGCGGATCGAGCCGGGGTGGCCGGCGCCTTGCCAGAACGGCGGATGCGGGCGCTGCACGGTGGGCGGCTCGACGACGATGTTCTCGAACTGCCAGAACCGGCCGCGATGGCTGAACGGCGTGTCCGACGTCCACGCCTGGGTGATGACGTCGATCGACTCCTCGAAACGCGCCTCGGCCTCCTCCATCGGGATGCAGAAGCCGGCGAACTCGTTATAGCGGTAGCCCTTGCCGATGCCGAAATCGAGCCGGCCGCCGGATAGCAGGTCGAGCGTCGCGGCCTGCTCGGCGAGCAGCACGGGATTGTGCCACGGCAACACCAGGACCGCCGTGCCGAGCCGGATCGTGCTGGTGCGCGCGCCGATCCAGGTCAGCAGGTTGAGGCTGGCGGAGACCTGGCCGAAGCCGGTAAAATGGTGCTCGACGATGAAGCTCGAATCGAAGCCGAGCGCCTCGGCCTCGATCACGTACTCGATGTAGTCACGGAAGCCGGCGGCGCTGTCCACGTCCGGCCCGCCCCGTTGCGCCTGCGCCGCGCCGAACAACCCGAACCGCATGGCCGCCTCCTACGCTGTCTCCTCCTCGCGCCCCGGCCCGAAGCGTTCCGGCACGGTCAGATAGACCCACACCAGATTGGCGAACAGCAAGGTCGCGGTGACGAGGAACACCCAGCGCAGGCCGATGGTGGCACCCACCGCGCCGCCGGTGATCGGACCCAGGGAGTTGCCGAGGAAATAGGCCGAGGAGGTCATCCCGTAGGTCAGCCCGCGATCCGCGGCGGGGGCAATGCGGCCGATCAGCGCGTTGGCGGCGGGCAGGATGCCGCCGACGAACAACCCTACGCCGAACCGCAGGGCGACGAACCCCCAATAACCGCCCACGAAAGCTTGCGGGGCGGTGAGCAGGGCGGCGCCGGTGAGCGAGATCAGCAGCACGCGGCGATAGCCGATGGTGTCGCTGCGGCGGCCGAGCACGGGCACCGCCAGCACCCCGGCGAGCCCGGTTGCCGAGAACGCGAAGCCGCCCAGGGTGGCAAGGTTGGGCAGCGGCCCGACCAGCTCCTGCACGAACAGGGTGACGACCGGCTGGATCGCCTGCACAGCGAACTGGGTCAGCAGCAGGACGAGCACCAGGGCCGCGAGGCCCGGCGTGCGGGTCATGGCGCGCATCGAGGCCAGGGTGGAGACCTTGCGGCGCTTCTCGCTCGGCTTGGCGAACCGCTCGGGCACCAGCACCCAGCATAGCACGAAGGCGACCAGCCCGACCGACCCGGCGACGAAGAACGGGATGCGGTAGCTGCCGGTGAAGTCGGCGACCGAACCGCCGAGCACCGGGCCGACCAGGGAACCGACCAACTGGCCCGTGCTCAGCAGGCCGAGCGCGTAGCCGAGCCGGCGCTCTGGCACCTGGCTCGCGACCAGCACGACGGAGGCCGCGGTGAAGCCGGCGAATGCCCCCATCAGCGCGCGCAAGCCCAGGAGATGCCAGACCGAATGGGACAGGCCCATCAGGATGGTGCAAACCGCGATGGCGAAGCTCGACCGCAGCACCATGAGCTTGCGCCCGTAGCGATCTGCCGCGCGGCCCCAGAAGGGCGAGGTGAACACCGCGACGAAGGAAGTCATCGAGGCGAGCACGCCAGCCCAGAGATCGACAGCGCTCGCCGACGCCACGCCGAGTTCGGGTAGGAACAACGGCAGCACCGGGGCGAGAAAGGTGAAGGAGATGCTCATGATGAGCTGCACCGCCACCATCGTCGCGAGCGTCAGGCGCCATTGCGGCGACCCTTCCTGCTCGGACGTTTGCTCACTGCTCTCCGCCATCTGGCTCCCGCCGCTGCCGTGTCGCAGGTTCGGCTGGGTTCTTCCGGCTGTAAAGAACGGGAGGTGAAGGTCCGCCCTGCTGGCCCGTGGCTGTCGCTGCTGGCAGAGTGGGTGGACAGAGGGGAGTGCTATGAGCGGGATCGCGCATCGCTATGCCACGCTGTCGAGCGTGAAGATGCACTACGTGGAAGCGGGGTCAGGCGCGCCGCTGGTGTTGCTGCACGGCTATCCCGAGACCTGGTACGAATGGCGCCACGTGATCCCGCTGCTGGCACCGCGCTTTCGGGTGATCGCGCCCGATCTGCGCGGGCTCGGCGACACGTCGCGGCCGGCGGGCGGCTACGATAAGCGCAGCATTGCGGGGGATGTGCGCGAGCTGCTGCGCGACCACCTCAAGCTCGATGCGATCGGCCTGGTCGGGCACGACTGGGGCGGCCCGACGGCGTATGCGCTGACGCGGCTCGATCCGGCGTTGGTGCAGAAGCTCGCGATTATCGACGTGGTGATTCCGGGCGACGGGCGGCCGGGCGGAATTTCACAAGGTGGCGCGCGCTGGCACCACGGCTTCCACCGCACGCCGCATTTGCCAGAGGCGCTGACCGCCGGGCGCGAGGCGATCTATCTCTCGTATTTCTACGACGAATACGTCTCGGTGGCGGGCGCGATCACGTCGGCCGACATTGCCGAGTATGCGCGCACCTATTCGCAGCCTGGCGCGATGCGCTGCGGCTTCGAGTTCTACCGCGCGACCGACGAGGATGCGCTGGTCAATGCGGGGGAATTGGCGCGGGTCGGCAAGCTGCGCATTCCGGTGCTGGGGATTGCCGGCGGGGCGGGGCGGGGGCGGGGAGCGGAGCTTGAGGAGTCGCTGCGGCGCGTGGCGGATGATCCGCGCTGCCACGTGCTGCCGGGGGTCGGCCATATGGTTCCCGAGGAGGCGCCGGAACAGGTCGCGGCGTTGCTGGAGGGGTTCTTTGCGGCGTGGGCTAGCCCGCTGCAAAAGAACATACAGGCTTGACCCGGCCAAGGCAGGGGGAGCGAAGGGACTTCGTTACCCGAGGCGCGGGAGCGAATCGTCGCGCATCCAAGCGCTAAATTGTTCTGGTGTTAGCCCCATCCATCCCGCGACAGACGCACCCAGGCCATCGAGCGCTTGCTGATATGCGAGCCTGAACGCTCCGCGTGCCTCATCTTCGTTTTTGAACATGTTGTTCTTGTACCAATACATTACCGGACTGATCTGCGTCGTACCTGGGCCCACGTCGATACTTTGCCGGTGCTCTTTCTGAGTCGTCATTTCAACCCACTCTTGTTGGACCTACCTGGCCGCCACTCGCGTAACATCTTTTCACAACTTGCCGACTTCAACTCGGGAAGTCGGCGGGAACCACGCCAGCCGCAACGCGGAGACAGCCGGAAATCATGCCGGGCCATCGAGCGTCGCCAATTCCTGCTCGACCACGCTGCGGAGTGGTGGCAGGTGATAGATTAAGGTATCCCATATGTCGCGCGGCGTTACGTCTTCATATTCATGGCGATAGATATTTCCCGCCGCGGCCATGTCGCGCCATCGAATGGATGGGTGGCGTGCTTTCAGCTCGGTCGGCAACCGCCGCGACGCCTCGGAAATCACCTCCAGACATCGGGTAATGGCGTAAATCGTGCGTAGATCACCGTGGAACGCGTCGAAATCCATCCCCGTCGCGAACTGCTGAGCAAGGGCGATATGGTGGCGAATGTCGTCGAGCCAGCGACGCACGTCGTCTGCGTCAGAAGGCATAGATCGCGTCGGCTGTGGCGGCCGGACGGACGTAAGGTTTCAGCCCCTCGCGATCGACGACATCGACCGGCCCATCGAACAGCCCAGCGATGTATTCCTTGAGACCGGCGTACCCCCAGACGCCAATATGGGCACGGGGATCAATCTCGATCATGATGTCGGTGTCGCTGTCCGGGCGCGCATCACCCCGTGCGCGGGAGCCGAACAGGGCGGCATGGGCTACGCCGCGCGCGCGCAACTCGGCTTCGTTGGCTCGCAAGCAGGCGATGATGTCTTCTCGATTCATGGTTCTCCTATAGCAGAAGGCCGGCTCGCACTCATCCTGTCCGTGTCACACAGGCACGCGCACCGTAAGCAGTTGCATCAGGTCGTGAACGACAAAGCGGGTCTCGACGAGTTCAAGGCCGGCTTCGGGAACATGGCTCGCGGTGTTTCGATCGAAACCCGCACCGTAGGCCCAGGCCACCCAGGGCTCCCACAGCGCAACGCCGAGCCGTCGCAGTCGCCCATGAGGGCGGACATATTCCAGCAGTCGGATCGTCCCGCCAGGCCGCACCACGCGGCGTAGCTCGCGCAAAGCGGGCACCTGCAGTTCCTCGGCAAGCACGCAAAACAGGAAGGTCGCCACGGCGGCATCGAAGGATGCCGGGGGGAAGTCGAGAAGCGCGACATCCATCTGCCGCAACTCGATCGCCGGCCCCGCCTGCGGCTTGCGCCGCGCGGCCCGCGCCAGCATCGCGGGGCTGAGGTCGATGCCGACGATGCTCGCGCCGCGTGGGTAGAAGGGCATGTTGCGGCCGGTGCCCATGCCGGCGTCGAGAATCCGGCCCCCGAGACCATCGAACAGCAACGGCCTGATCCGTCGATACCGTCGATACTCGAACGGCAGATCGAGCAGATCGTAGAATGGGGCGATGCGTTGATACCGGTTCAGCGCGGAAGTCGCCGCGCACATGCCGCAGTCTCCCTGACTTGTCCCTCCCGGCCGGTCCAGCCGCCCCGATCCGTGCCAAGTTTGACACCTCCCGGAGCGCGTGACCAACTCGCGCAGCAGCAAGGAGGGGGCGCGAGCGCCGATGGCATACGAACAGATCAAGGTCAGCACCGAGGGACACATCGCGACGATCGAGTTGCGGCGGGCGCCGAACAACCATGTCAACGTGCCGATGATCGGCGAGATCGGCGAGGCGCTCGAAGGCTTCGATCGGGACAAGGACATCCGCGCGATCGTGCTGTGCTCGGACGGCAAGCATTTCTCCGCGGGCGCCGACCTCGTCACGCGCGGGCCCGACGGGCGGGAGATCGGCGCGGGGCGGCGGCATCTCTACAAGGAGGCGATCCGTCTCGTGCGCACGGGCAAGCCGATCGTTGCCGCGGTGCAGGGGGCGGCGGTGGGCGCGGGTCTCGGCCTCGCGCTGGTGGCCGATTTCCGTGTCACCTGCGCCGAGGCGCGCTTCTCCGCCAATTTCACTCGGCTCGGCTTCCATCCCGGCTTCGGCCTGACCGCGACCTTGCCGCGCCTGGTCGGCCAATCAAAGGCGGCGCTGCTGATGTACACGGGTCGCCGCGTCCCCGGCGACGAGGCGGTGGCGATGGGGCTCGCCGACGTTCTGGTGCCGCTCGCCGATGTGCGGAAGGCGGCGACCGAGCTCGCCACCGAGATCGCCCAATCGGCGCCGCTCGCGATTGTGGCGACGCGCGAGACCTTGCGGCGCGGATTGGCCGAGGCGTTCGGCGCGGCGACGGAGCGCGAGTTCGAGGAACAGGACTGGCTGCGCAAGACCGCCGACTACAAGGAAGGCGTCAAGGCGATGTCGGAGCGGCGCCTGCCGAACTTCATCGCCGACTGAACGCCGCCGGCGCTCGGCCGGCGACCGCCTTGCGACCGCCATTCTTTTGCGCAACACCCGACCGTAACAGTGCGCGGGAAGGCGTGGTCTATGGAGTGGAAGGGCTGCAAGGTGTTGGTGACGGGCGGGGCCGGGTTTCTCGGCGCCAATCTGTGTCACGAGTTGGCGGCGCGGGGCGCGCGGGTAACGGCGCTCGACGGCTTCTTGTACGGCGGGGGCGCCAATCCCGCCAATCTGGAGGGCGCCAGGGTCGAGCTGGTGCGCGGCGATATCCGCGAGATCGATCTGCGGCCGCTGTGCGAGGGCGCGGCGGTGATTTTCAATCTGGCCGCCCAGACCAGCCACATGGGCGGCCAGCTCGATCCGCTGGCGGACATCGCGGTCAACGCCGTCGCACAGGTGCGGCTGATCCAGGCGGCGCGCGAGGCGGCGCCCGATGCGGTAGTGGTCCACGCCTCGACGCGCCAATTCTACGGCCGCGCGCAGCGGCTGCCGGTGGACGAGAACCACCCGGTGGCGCCCCCCGATGCCAACGGCGTGTCCAAGTTCGCCGGCGAGCAGTACTGGATGATCGAGCATCGCGTGCAGGGCCGACCGGTGGTTTCGTTACGACTGACGAACTGCTACGGCCCGCGGCTGCGCATCCGCGACGCGCGGCAGACCTTCCTCGGCATCTGGATTCGTTGCGTGCTGGAAGGTCGGCCGTTCGAGGTATGGGGCGGCGCGCAGCTGCGTGACCTGACCTATGTGGACGACGTAACGGCGGCGTTCATCGCCGCGGCGGAGCACCCGGCCTGCCACGGCCGCATCTTCAACATCGGGGGCGCGCCGCCTGCCTCCCTGCAAGACATCGCCGAACTCATGGTGCGGCTGTCGGGCGGCGGCGGGCGTTACGTCACCCGCGAGTTTCCCGCCGACCGCGCCCGCATCGATATCGGCAGCTACCACGCCGACGACAGCGCATTTCGCGCGGCGACCGGCTGGCGGCCGGAGGTCGGGCTGGAGGAGGGCATCGCCCGCTCGCTCGACTGGTTCCGCCCGCGACTGGCGGCTTACCTTTGATGATTCCGGCGGCGAATCCCGGCGCTGGCTATCGCGCGCTCAAGGCAGAGATCGACGCGGCGGTCGCTCGCACGCTGGAGTCCGGCTGGTACATTCTCGGGCAAGAAGGAAAGGCGTTCGAGCAGGAATTCGCTGCGTGGCTGGGGGCGGGGCACGCGGTGGGCTGCGGCAACGGCACGGATGCGCTGGCGCTTGCGTTGCGCGGCCTTGGAATCGGCCCCGGCATGGCGGTGGTAACGGTCTCACACACGGCCGTCGCGACGGTCGCCGCGATCGAGATGGCCGGGGCGGTGCCGGTGCTGATCGACATCGATCCTCTGCACTACACGATGGACCCGGTGGAGTTGGCGGAGGTGCTGGCGCATCCACCATCCGGCCTGCCGCCGATCCACGCCGCGATCCCGGTGCATCTCTACGGGCAGGCGGCGGACATGGAAGCGATCCTCGCCGTTTGCGCCCGGCATGGCGTGGCGGTGATCGAGGATTGCAGCCAGGCGCACGGCGCGAGCCTGAACGGGAAGAAGCTCGGGACTTTGGGCGCCATCGGTACGTTCAGCTTGTACCCGACGAAGAATCTCGGCGCACTTGGCGATGGCGGCGTGTTGGCGACCGACGACGCGGAGCTGGCGGCGCGCATCGGGGCGCTGCGCCAATACGGCTGGCGGACGCACTACGTTTCCGACGCGGTCGGCGTGAACAGCCGGCTCGATGAGCTGCAAGCCGCCATCTTACGGGTGAAGCTGCGGCATCTCGATGCCGGCAATGCGCGCCGCCAAGCGATCGCAGCGCACTACGATGCCGCACTGTCGGACAACGCGATGGCGCCGCCAGCCCGGCGGCCAGGCGGAACGCACGTATTCCATCAATATGTGGTCCGCGTGGCAGAGCGAGAGGCGGCGCAAGCCCGTCTGCGGAAGGAGGGAATCGGCACGGGCATCCATTATCCCGTACCGGTGCATCGCCAACCCGCCTACCGGGACCGGGTGGCACTCGGGCCGGCACGATGCCGCGCGAGCGAGGCCGCCGCGCGCGAGGTGCTCAGCTTGCCGATCTATCCCGAACTCACGGACCTGGATGTCACAGGCGTTGTCGAGGCCATCGGACGCAGCCTCGCATAGCCAGGCTCAGCGCATATCCCGATCGTGCCGCTGCCGCCAGCATGCATCGTTCCCGGATGCCGCGAGATTTATGTTTCGATCGATTAAGATTGTCTGTTACGATTTGGATGTGACGCGGCAAGCAGCGAGGCGGCGTCAGCATGGCATGAGAGGGAGCCATTATGCGATTCGCCGCATTCCTCACAGGGCTGCTTGCCGCGGTTGCGTCGGGGGGTGCCCTCGGTTGGTGGCTTGCCACGTTCGTGATGCGGCTGGTGGCGCGCGGCCTGGAACGCACAAGGCCGCTGCAGACTGGACCGCTGCCAGCCTGCGCGGCGGTGCTGCTGCTGCCCGCCCTGCTGGTCGCGGCTGTTATCCTGGCGCTTGCGGGCACGGTGCTCTGGGTCCTGCTGCGCGCGCCCGGCCTAGTCGGAGCCGATCAGTCCAACCTTGCCGGCGCATGGGACGTACTGGCGGCGATCGCCGCATTCCTGATCGTTGCGGCGGGGGTCGTGGCAGCGTTCAGCGAGGCGTTCGGCGCGATCGGGGCGGCGCGACGGCGCTGGTCCTTGATCGAACGCGATCATCCCTGGCCAGCGGACAAGGTCGACGCTCAATATGGCGGGCCTGGCGGACGCCGTATTGTCATTTGCTGCGACGGCACGAGCAACCGGCCGGATCGCCAGGAGGACGGTGAAGCGGCGCCCACCAATGTCTGCAAGCTGTGGCGGGCACTGTGCAACGACGAGACCCAGACCGTCTGGTACCAGGCCGGCGTCGGCTCCGACACATCCTCGACCTCCCGGCAGATGCGTCGAACCAAGATGCTCCTGACAGTGGCCGGCGCCAATTCGGGGTCGCAGGTCGCGGCCTTCTTCAGCCGGATCAACCGGATGATGGAAAGCGCGTTCGGCACCGGCATCAGTGAAGGGATCGTCAACGGCTATACCGAGATCGTGCGTCAGTACAGGCCCGGCGACAGGATATATCTCATCGGCTTCTCGCGCGGCGCTTACACCGCCCGCTGCATTGCCGGTGTGATCTCCCGCTGCGGGTTGCTCCGCGCCGAGAACATTCGATACGCCGAGGAGATGGTGCGGCTCTATCGCTCCCGTCGTGATCAGGAAGCCACCGTGCAGGTGCGGCGAGAACTGATCCACCCAGAGCGCGTGGTCGAGTTCGTCGGCGTGTTCGATACCGTGGCCTCGCTGGGCGTGCCGCTGTGGGGTTGGTGGTTCCGCCTGTTTCCCATCTGGACCATGGGACCGCTGGCGACCGATCCGGTGAAGGCCTGCCGCCACGTCTATCACGCACTGGCCATGGACGAGCGACGCTCGGAGTTCGTCCCCACCCTGTTTGCAAACCCCGGCAGTGACCGCGGCCCCGACGATCAGCTTCAGACATTGGAGCAAGTCTGGTTCCGCGGTGCTCATGCCGATATCGGTGGCGGCTACGCTGCGCACGAACTCTCGGACATCACGCTCGGCTGGATGATGGATGCGATGGGGCGGCACGGGCTGCGGCTGCACAAGGGCGCGCGCAGCAACCTGTCTCCCGACCCGCTGGGCCGATTGCACGACGAGATGGAGCGCCAGCCCAGCTGGAAGCTCCTGGGTAGCTGGCCTCGCTGGCATCCCGCGCCGGGTGCCGGTCCTGATCCTCAAGGGACGAAGCTGCACCCAAGCGTACTAGAGCGCGCGGCGATCGTTGAGGCGCGCGGTGGCCGACCCGATCTCACTTGCGTGGGTCCGGAGGAGCCGCTGACCTTCGTCGTCGAAGGTCGCCGCGACTGGGATCGCACCGGTATCGTCATAGAACAGGGGGTGACGTATCGCCTGACCTATCTCGGTGGCCTGTGGCGCGACGCGCAGAGCGAGCCTTGCCGGCCGGCCGGCCAGAAGGCGGGCGCATTCGATCTGAGGCGCTGGATGGAATCGGGTCGCAGGCTGCGCGACGAGCCCTGGATGCGGCTGGCGGCGACGGTGGCGCATCCCCGCAAGTGGGAGCTCAAGGAGAAGGGGGCCGGCGAGCTGCGGCGCATCCTTTTTGGCAAAGACCCGATCGAGCTGACACGGCAGGTCGCCGCGATCGGCCAGGATCTAGCGTGGCCAGGTTCTTCGATCATGCTTCGCAACGATGCGCCGGCAGGCCTGCTGTATCTTTTTGCCAACGATTGGTGGCAGACCGCCAGCAACAACAGCGGCGGCCTTCAGCTGCGCATTGAGCGCCTCGACGAGCCCGACGCCACGCTCCCGCTATGGACGACGCGGGCGTGTGGGTCCTGGGTCCGGACAGCGCCGGTCATGGAAGCCCGCCCGTGATTCCGGAAGGTCGCGTGCCTGGCAGCCTGCTCAATCGAACCCGGCTGGCGGAACGAAGCCTTGCCACTCGGCTTCCAGCATTTTGGCCACCGCGATCGTCATGCGGTCGCCGTAGAGCGGGCCGACGATCTGCACGCCGATCGGCAGGCCCGATTTGGTGAAGCCGATTGGGGCGACCGTCGCGGGCAGGTGGAAACCGCAGGTGAGGCCGGGCCAGAACAGCAGGTCGTTGTAGGCGATCTCACGGCCGTTCACGGTGAGGCGGCGCTCCCATGTCGCGCCGTCCTGGCGGTGCGGCAGGGCGGGGGTGCCGATCACCGGGCACAGCAGTACGTCCCAGTTCTGGAAGAAGAGACCCCAAGCGCGGCGGATCTGATGGCGACGCTCGTTCTCGGCGAGCCATTGGCGGTGCGACATGCCGGCGGCGCGCACGATGACCGCATCGGCACTCATGTCGTCGGACGCCAATCGTGCGGCCTTGTCGCGCATCGAGGCCTCGGTTTCGTCGCTCATGCGGCCGCTCAGTGCCGCGTTGAGCAGGCGGAGATAGACGTGGAATGCCTCGACAGGATCGAACTCCGGCCGGGCGCTGGTGTTCAGCTTGGCGCCCTGGCGACGCATGAAGGTGCCGAGCGCCTTGATCCGCGCGACGATCTCGGCGTCGGTCTCCTGGCCGGGCTCCTCAGCCCATAGGGCGACGCGCAGGCCTTCGAGGCTCTGCGTGCGGGGGGCGGGCAGCGGCTGGGATAGGGCGGTTTCGCTCTCGTCTGGGCCGGCGAGCAGGCCGAGGCCGAGCGCGAGGTCGTCCGCCGAACGGGCGAGCGGGCCGATGACGGAGATATCGGTCATCGCCGCCGCGCCGAACAGCGAGTGGCCGCGCGGCGGGCAGAGGCCCCAGGTCGGCTTGTGGCCGAACACGCCGCAGAACGCCGCCGGCACGCGGATCGAGCCGCCGATGTCGCTGCCGATCTCGAACCCGGTCAGCCCCGCCGCGAGCGCCGCCGCCGAGCCGCCCGAAGAGCCGCCCGGCGTGTGCTCGAGGTTCCACGGATTGTTGGTCACACCGTAGATCGGGTTGTAGCTCTGCCAATCGGCGAGCCCGACCGGCACGTTGGTCTTGCCGAACACCACAGCGCCCGCCGCCTCCAGCCGATCCACCGCCAGCGAGTTGCTCGCGGCGACATGGTTGCGCCGGTCCTCGTAGCCCCAGGTGGTCGGCAAGCCCTCGACGTCGTAGCTCTCCTTCACCGTCATCGGCACGCCGAACAGAGGGCCGGAGCCGCCTTCCTTGCCCCGCCTGCGGTCGAGCGTGCGGGCGAGCTTGCGGGCACGGTCGAAGTCGCGCACCACGATGGCGTTGAGGCTGGGGTCGAGCCGCTGGATGCGTTCGATGAAATGATCGAGCAACTCGACGCAGCCTATGCGGCCGCGACGGACCAGCGCGGCCAGGCCGCGCGCGGGAAGGAAAGCGAGTTCGGCCATGCGTCCCTCAGCCCATCGAGGAGTTGAAGGCGCCGCCGTCGAGCAAGAGATTCTGCCCGACGATGAAGCCCGAGGATGCGGCGCACAGGAAAGCGCAGGCCTCGCCGAATTCCTCGGGATTGCCCACCCGGCCCGCCGGGCTGCCCTTGGCGCGTTCGGCGACGATCTCGTCCACCGCGCGGTTCGACTGTCGCGCCGCCTCGATCGCGCCGGCGCGTAGCCGGTCGGTGAGGAACGGGCCAGGCAGCAGATTGTTGATCGTGACGTTGTGCTGCGCCACCTGGCGGGCGATGCCGGCGACGAAGCCCGTGAGGCCGGCGCGCGCGCCGTTGCTCATGCCGAGCTCGGGGATCGGCGACTTCACCGAGGCGGAGGTGATGTTGACGATGCGGCCGAAGCCGCGCTCGACCATGCCGTCGACCACCGCCTTGATCATGAAGATCGGCGCCAGCATGTTGGCATCGATCGCGCGGACCCAGTCGTCGCGCCCCCATTCGCGGAAGTCGCCGCGCGGCGGACCGCCGGCGTTGTTGACCAGGATGTCGGGGGCAGGGCACGCGGCGAGTGCCGCCTTGCGGCCTTCCTCGGTGGCGATGTCGCCCGGCACCGCCGTTACCTTGACCCCGGTTGCGCGCCGGATTTCCTCCGCCGTCGCCTCCAGCGCTTCCTTCGTGCGGGCGGTGATGACGAGATCGACGCCGTCGCGGGCCAGCGACATCGCGCAGGCCCGGCCCAGTCCCTTGCTCGCCGCGCAGACGATCGCCTTGCGGCCACGAATGCCCAGATCCATGTCGGCTTCCTTCCTTGTCAGACGGCGATCTGTTGCAGCCTCTCGCGCATCGCGTCCGGGATCGGCCGCGGGCGCTGTGTGGCGGCATCGACCAGGACGTGGATAAAGACGCCTTCGGCCGCCGCGATGTCCTCATCCTCGCGGAACACCGCGATCTCGTAGCGGATCGAGCTACCACCGATCCGGGCGACGCGGAGCCCCACGGTGAGCCGGTCCGGGAAGGCCACCGAGCTATGGTACCGGCAATGCACCTCGGCGACCACGCAGCGCAGCGGCCCGTCCAGCAGGTCGATGCCGGCATGGGTCATCTCGTAGTACGTCACCGCCGTGTCGAAGAAGGAAAAATAGTTGACGTTGTTGACGTGACGGAAGGCGTCGTTGTCCATCCAGCGGGTGGTGAGGTCGTGGAAGTGCCGGTAGTCGGCGCGCGTTCCGGGCGGGGTTCGACTCATCGCTCTCGCTTGTCCGGGTCTCGGTGAGGATCGGTCTGGGCGGTGCTCGGCGGCG
Organism: Alphaproteobacteria bacterium; assembly: GCA_017307285.1. GTDB lineage: Bacteria > Pseudomonadota > Alphaproteobacteria > Acetobacterales > Acetobacteraceae > JAFKFI01. The sequence continues at coordinate 29,318 of JAFKFI010000076.1, forward strand.
GACTACAGCGTGTTTGCCCCGTTTCGTCCACAGCTTAAGCACGGCCGCGCGATTGGACAGGGCATCCGCTGCACGCTAGATGCCCCCGGTTTCCGGCCGGAGACCCATCTTGCCCCATCTGCCCCGCCTTGTCCCAATCCTCGCGGCACTTGTCCTCGCCCCTGCGCTGGCCCAGGCGCACGCCATCCTGGTGCAGAGCAGCCCTGCCGCCGGAGGCACGACGGCGCCCGGCAAGGTGGCGATGGAGTTCCGCTTCAACAGCCGCATCGATCGCGAGCGCTCGCGCTTGACGCTCACCGCGCCCGATCACAGCCAGTCCGTCCTGCCAATCGCGCCGGAGGGGCCGCCCGACATTCTCGACACAACCGCGAATTTGACGCCGGGTGCCTATGTGGTGCGCTGGCAGGTGCTGGCGGTCGACGGCCACATCACGCGGGGCGACGTTCCCTTCACCGTCGGGAACTAGCGCGTGAGCCTGCTGGTCGATCTGTTCGGCTATCTCAGCATCGTCCTGCACGGGCTGACCATCGTCGCGCAGTCGATGACCCTGGGCGGGGTGCTGTTCCTGGCGCTGCTCGCACGGCCCTTGCAGCGCCCGCTCGGGCCAGCGGGCGAGGCCATCACGCGGGGCTGCGTGCGCATCACGGCGTGGAGCGCGCTCGGGCTCGTGTTGTGCGAGGCAAGCAGCGTTGCGCTTCAGGCCGCCGTCCTGGTGGGCACGGTCGATCTGCCGATCATGGAAGCGCTCGGCGCCAACTTCGCGATTGCGGGCATGGTCAAGGCCGCAATGGCGGCGCTGATCGGGCTCACGCTCGTGGCACGCGGCACGCGTGCGCCAGTTTCGTTTCTGCTGATCCTGGGTGCCGTCGAGCTCGCCGCGGCGACGCTGACGACGCACGCCGCCGCACGGCTCGATGATCGGGCGATCCTGCTCATCGTCGCCGGCCTGCACCAGTTGGGGGCAGCGATCTGGATTGGGGGGCTGCCGTGCTTCCTGCTGGCGCTCGCGCGGGTTCACGATGGCGCGGCATGGCGGCTCGTTGGCGCGCGGTTCTCGCGCATGTCGATGACCGGGGTTGCCTGCATTCTGGCGAGCGGCATCGTGATGAGCGTGTTCTATGTCGGCAGCTGGGAGGGCTTCTACGGCACCGCCTATGGCGTGATGGTGGGCGCCAAGATCGCCATGTTCCTGATGCTGCTCGGGCTGGGCGGGATGAACTTTCTCCTCGTCGAGCGGCTGCGCGGCAATCCGGCGACGCCGGTGAACCGGCTCAAGCGGTTCGCCGAAGTGGAGGTCGGCATCGGCTTCACCATCTTCTTCGCCGCCGCCTCGCTGACCTCCGTCCCGCCGGCGGTGGACCTCACGCAGGACCGGGTGAGCTTTCATGAAATCGTCGAGCGCAACACGCCGGTCTGGCCGCGCCTTACCTCGCCGGATCATGACGTGCTGGCGCTTCCTGCATTGCAGGCTCAGCTCGATGCACAGGCGCAGAAGTCGCACACGCACGAGGCGGAGGCGTTCACGCCGGGGGCGGGCGAGCTTGCACCGCGCAATGCCGCCGACATCGCGTGGTCCGAGTACAACCATCACTGGGCGGGAATCTTCGTCCTGGCGATCGGGTTACTGGCGCTGCTCAACCAGGCGGGATTGCGCTGGGCGCGGCACTGGCCGCTGCTGTTCCTTGGCCTCGCCGGGTTCCTGTTCGTGCGCTCCGACCCGGAGAACTGGCCGCTCGGCCATATCGGGCTGATCGAGAGCCTGCGCGATGTGGAGGTGCTGCAGCATCGGGTGTTCGTGGTGCTGCTGATCGCGTTCGCGTTCTTCGAGTGGCGGGTGCGGGTAAGCCCACGGCCGCGTCCGCTGGCATCGCTGGTGTTCCCGCTGATCTGTGCCGGCGGCGGGGCGCTGCTGCTCACCCATAGCCACGCCATCGCCAACATCAAGGAGGCGCTGCTGATCGAGCTGACGCACACGCCGCTGGCGCTGTGCGCCGTGCTCGCCGGCTGGTCGCGGTGGTTGGAATTGCGGCTCGACCCGCCCGGCAATCGGATCGCGGGGTGGGTGTGGCCGGTGTGTCTGTTGTTGGTTGGCTTGTTGCTGTTGAATTATCGGGAGGCTTGAGTTGGCGGATTGACATCCGCCCTACGGGATTGGCGTAGGGCGGATGTCAATCCGCCTCTCACGCGGCCAGCTTGCCGACTTGTTCGGTGGCACGCAGCCAGGCGTCGAGCTCGCGTTCCATCGGCTCGATGAGCACGTGCTGCACGCCGGCTTCGGCGAGGCCGGCGAGCTTTTCGCGCATCGCGACCTGGTCGGGATCGAAGCGGATGCGCATGGAAATCGTATAGCCGGGCTCCGGCCGGTCGCGCCGGAGCCGGGCGATGATGGCCTGGAGCTCGCCGGGCGTGGAGCGGCTGCTGCCGTGCCAGCCGTCGAGCCTTGCGGCGCGGGCGAGTGCCGGTTCGGAGGAGCCACCGATCCAGATCGGAATCGGCGCGCAGGGCGGCGGCTGCATCCGCATCTCGCGGAGTTCGGCGGGGATATAGCGGGCCTCGAAGCTGATGGGGTCGTCGTGCCACGCTGCGCGCATCATGGCGATGCCCTCGTCCATGCGCCGCCCGCGCTCGCGGAACGGCACGCCCAGGGCGGCGAACTCCTCTGCCATCCAGCCGACGCCGGCGCCCAGGATGAGGCGGCCGCGGGACAGGTTCTGCAACGTCGCGAGCTCTTTCGCGAGCGGCAGCGGATGGCGCATCGGCAGGACGAGCACGCTGGTGCCGAGCCGCACCCGGCTGGTGAAGGCGGCGGCCCAGGTCAGCGTCAGTACGGGATCGTAGAACGAGGGCGACGGCGGGTACGGCGCGCCCTTGGGGATGATGATGTGCTCGCTGACCCACACATCGGCCAGGCCGAGCTGTTCCGCCTGCTCCGCCGCGCGACGGATCGCGTCCGGACCCGCCTTGCGGCCGACATGCGGCAGATGGACGCCGAACTGCATCGCCAGTCCTCCCGGTTGCGCGGCAGCAAGCCTAGCCCGCGACAACCGGTCGGGTCACGCCGCCCTCAGTGGCGGCGCAGCGCCCGCGCCAGATCGGCTTTGCTCAACCGTGAGCAACCGTGCATGCCGCGGCGCTTGGTCTCGGCATAGAGCTCGGCCCGGGTGGGCTCGGCGCGCGCGGAGCGGCCACGCGACTGCGCACGCGACGGCGACCGGGTGGTCCGTGTCGTTGAGCGAGAAGTCTTCGCGGACTTGCGGGATTTTGCGAGGCTGCCGCGCCCTTCCTTCTGCTGCTGGGCGGTCTGGCCCTTGCGCTCCTTGGTCTCGGTGCGCCGGCGGCTGCGGGTGTTCTGCGCGGCGCTCTTCTTGCGGGACGCACCGGCTTCGCTGAGGCCGATGGCGATGGCCTGACGCGGGTTGCGCACCTTGCGGCCGCTGCCCGACTCGAGCTCGCCGTGCTTGTACTCGTGCATCACGCGGCCAACGATCTCCTTCTGTCGCCCGCTCTGTCTTGGCATCGCAGTCTCTCCATTCGCTGCGCCGGCCCATCGGGGTCGCGAACCGCACGCTGCGGGAGGAATGCAACAGGGACCGTTTGGTTTCGCGGTTTATTGAACGCGGGCGGGAAAAACGTGCTCAACGATGCGGATGTGATGCATCCGCTCGCCTTGCGGCGAATGGCCAATCCGGGTAGGAAATAACCGTGGCGGTTGCTCTCGCCGTTTTCTGATCCTGTGCGCCAAAAATGCCGCCAGCACACCAACGCGCACATGCCCAACGATGCACATTGTACCGACAGGCTTCTCGGAACTCACGAAGTTCGGGAAATTCGCCGATTGCCGCATTTTCGCGATAGCCATTACGCGCGGACCGATCCAAACGACACTCTGAATTTTTACCGACTTCACTTCGCCGAAACGTTGCCCGCGTTTAGCCCGTTGGACCGGCTGGCAAGTATCGCCGATATCGGGTGCGGCTATGGATGGCTGGCGGTCGCACTCGCCTTGCACACCAGCGCCCGGATCGTGGCCGTGGAGGCGAACCCTTCGCGCTTGCGGGCCGCTCAGCGCATCGCCGAGATCGCCGGGGTTGGGGGGCGGATCGAGTGGTGCACAGCAGCCCTCCCGCGACTCCCCTTCGCGGACCGCGCCTTCGACGCCGTCTATTGCGTCGAGGTCATTGAGCACACCGGCGACGATCCGGGAGTGGCGCGGGAGCTGGCTCGGCTGTCCGCCGACCTTCTTACAGTGACGACACCCAACAAGGCATTCCCTGTCGTTCGTCACGACACCGCCCTACCGTTCTGCCACTGGCTGCCGCCGCGACGACGCAACAACTACGCGATGGCGTGTGGCCGGATCGCACGTCAGTACAACAACCTGTTCTGGTCCCCGTGGAAGCTGCGGCGGGCGCTGGAGGACTTCCGGCAGGTCTCAGAATTCCTCAGTTTTCCGTGCTTTTCGACCTATCTCGAAGCCAGGAAGCGTCTTCGGTCCCGGCAAACGGAGTCGGCCCTGGCGCGTGTCGAGCTGGGCTACTATCGGGCGGTCGCACGGCTCGGCAAGCGGTCCTGGCCCTTGCTGCCGAGCCTCGCCGGGACTTTTCAGCGGTCCCGCTGACGTGGCCGATGTTCAACCGAGCGCGTCCTCGATCGAACGGACCACGTGGCGCAGCTCGCCGACCCGCTTCGTCACGCCGATGCGGTCGAGGAATTCGAGGACCTGGATCGCGAGATTGCGCCCGATGCCGGTCTCCACCGCGAACTGGCCGGCGGGGAAGCCGCCCTCCTCGGCAGCGGCCGAGAGCGTCTCGGCTATTGCGGCGAGACGGGCGATCGTTTCGGGTGGAAAGAAGCGGTTGGGCGCGACGCGCAGGACGCGGCCGAACGCCTCGAAGCGCATCAAGGCGCGTTCCATCACGTCCGGCGCGCGGTCGAGCTGGGCGGCGAGCTCGCGGACGCGGGGCGGCCGCAGGCCGGATTCCGCGAGGATCGGCGCCAGGCGGGACCACAGGGCTTCATCCTGCTCGGAGAGACGCGGCGTGTGTTCGGGAAGGCGCAGCGCGGCGCCGTCGCGTTGTATCGCCCCGGAAGTGACGAGATCGGCGAGGACTGCCTCGACCACGGGCCGGTCGGAGCGCGTGCTCAGGGCTTGCAGCAGCGTCGCCTTGGCGGGGCCGATCGCGGCGGGCTCGCGCCGATGCCATTCGGTCAGGGCGTCGAGGGTCGCGCGGCATAGCGCGTCGTAAGTCGCGTCCGATACTAGCACGGCGCAGTCGGGGCGGCCGATCCGCCGGGCCGTGCCGAGATCGAGGCCGGCCGGGTCGAGATTACGCACCCGCGCGAAGCCTTGCATGTCGACGCAGCCTTCGGCGGCGAGCAGGGTCTGCAACGCAGCCGCCGGATCGGGCTCATCGAGTGCCCGCAGCACCGGCAACCGGGAGGCTCGCGCCACGTGGCGAGCCGGTGGAAACGGGTCCACGACGCGCCCGCCGGCCAGTGTGCGCCTCGCGGCATGATCGCGGATCACCACCCGGTCGCCATGCAGCAGCGCCGTTTCCCGATCGAGAGCGATCCGCACGAAGCCGCCCTCGGCACCGATTGTCTCGCTGAGCAAGGTCAGCCGGCCGCCGATGTCCGCCGTGCCGAGATGCACGTGCACCGGCAGCCCAGGACGCAGGGTGGCGTCGCCCCAGGGCCGGACATACGCGTCGAAGCGCTGCGTCGGCGCGTGCAAGTCTGGTGTCACGATCCAGTCGCCGCGCTGCACCTGGGCGCGATCGAGCCGCGTGCCGGCGATGGCGAGGGCGCATCGCTCCCCGGTTCGCGCTTCCTCGCTGTCGCGGTCCTGCGCGTGGATGCTGCGCACGCGGACCTGGGTGCCGCGGGGCGTCAACAGCAGCAAGTCGCCGACGCGCGCCCGACCGGCGGCCACTGTGCCGGTGACGATGGTGCCGGCGCCCGGAAGGGTGAAGCAGCGATCGACGGCTAGGCGGAAACCGATCCCGCCGGGTCGGGGGACGCGCGCCCGCGAGCGGGCGGCGAGATGCGCCTGCAACGCGGCAATGCCCTCGCCGGTCTCGCTCGACACGGGCAGGATCGAGATTGCTGGAAAGCCGCTGTCCGATAGCAGTTGGCGGAGAGCCTCGCCGACCTCGGCGACACGCGCCGGGGATACGCGATCGGTCTTCGACACCACGACGCTGAGCTCGGCGACGCCGATCAGGTCGAGGATGGCGAGATGCTCGCGGGTCTGCGGCATTGGCCCGTCATCGGCGGCGACCACCAGCAGCGCGCTGTCGATGCCCATGACGCCGGCCAGCATGTTGCGCAGGAAACGCTCGTGACCGGGCACGTCGACGAAGCCGATGCGGGTACCGTCCGGCAGGTCCGCGTAGGCGAAGCCGAGCTCGATGGTGAGGCCTCGCCGCTTCTCCTCGGGCAGACGGTCGGTGTCTACGCCCGTCAGGCGGCGGACCAGCGACGTCTTGCCGTGGTCGACGTGGCCGGCGGTCGCGACGATCATCGGAGCGGGGGTCATGGGCCGATTGGCGGTTGCGGCGGACGCGGGCAAGTGTTTGCCTCTGCTGTCGGCACAGTGTCGGTGCCGGGCCAATAAGCCGTCAAGCGGCGGGTGCGAGAGGGAACGGGATGGACCAGTCGGAAGAGTTCGATTTCGTCATTGTGGGTGCGGGCTCCGCCGGCTGCGTGCTCGCCAACCGGCTGTCGGCCGACCCGAAGAACCGCGTGCTGCTGCTGGAGGCCGGCGGCAAGGATCGCGACCCGTGGATTCACATTCCGGCCGGGTTCTATCGCAACATCTATAACCCGAAGGTCGCCTGGCATTTCGAGACCGAGCCGGTGCCGGAGATGCACAACCGGCGCATTCCGTGGCCGCGCGGCAAGGTGCTCGGCGGGTCTAGCTCGATCAACGGGCTGATCTATATTCGCGGCCAGCGCGAGGATTTCGACCTGTGGCGGCAGATGGGCAATGCCGGGTGGTCCTACGACGACGTGTTGCCGTATTTCCGCCGCGCGGAAAACCAGGAACGCGGGGCGGACGGCTATCACGGCGTGGGTGGGCCGCTCGACGTGTCCGATCTGCGCTCCGAGCACGAATTGCACGACGCCTTCATCGAGGCGGCGCGCGAGGCCGGTTACAAGCTCAACCGCGACTTCAACGGCCCCGACCAGGAGGGCGTCGGCCCGTTGCAGCTCACCGTGCGCAAGGGCCGGCGGGCGAGCACGGCGCGCGGCTATCTGCGCCCGGCGATGAAGCGGCCCAATCTGCGCGTGGAGGTCCGCGCATTGGCGCATCGCGTGCTGATGGAGGGCAAGCGCGCGGTCGGCGTGGAGTTCAGCCAGAACGGCGCGCTACGCAAAGTGCGGGCGCGGCGCGAGGTGCTGTTGTGCGGCGGCTCGATCAACTCGCCGCAGCTGCTGCAGTTGTCCGGCATCGGTCCGGGCGCGCTGCTGCAGGAGCACGGCATCGAGGTGGCGCACGATCTGCCCGGCGTCGGTGCGAATTTGCAGGACCATATCGGCGGGCGGGTGATCTACCGCGCCAAGAACGCCAACACGATCAACGAAATCTCGCATAGCTGGCGGCTCAAGGTGCTGGCTGGGCTGCAATACTTCCTTGCCCGGCGCGGCGTGCTGATGATGGGCGCGGGGCCGATCGGGATGTTCGTCAAGACGCGGCCCGAGGTCGCCTCGCCCGATGTGCAGTACCAGTTCCTCGCCGGCAGCTCGAACAAGGCTGGCGACCCGATGCACCCGTTTCCGGGCTGCACGCTGGTTGCGATCCCGTGCCGGCCGGAGAGTCGCGGCTGGCTGCGTATCCAGTCGCCCGACCCGAGCAAGCCGCCGGCGATCCAGCCGAACTATCTCGCGACCCAGGCGGACAAGGACACCATCGTCGCCGGCATGAAGATCGCGCGCGGGATTTTCCACACCCAGGCGATGCGCGCCTATGTCACCGATGAGGTGATGCCGGGGCCGGAGGCGAAGACCGACGAGGATTGGCTGAACCACGTGCGCGCCACGGCGGGGACCACGTTCCATCCCACCAGCACCTGCATGATGGGGCCGCAGGCGAACGCCGTGGTCGACACCGACCTGCGGGTGCGCGGCACGCAGGGGCTGCGGGTGATCGATGCCTCGATCATGCCGACGGTGGTATCGGGCAATACCAATGCCACCGTCATCATGATTGCGGAGAAGGGGGCGGATGCGATTCTGCGGGCGGCCTAGTTCCCCTCCCCCAACCCCCTCCCACAAGGGGAGGGGGCTTCATCTGCTCCCTCTCCCCTTGTGGGAGAGGGCCGGGGTGAGGGGTTAGCCGGCGCGCTTGACCGATAGGGTCGGGGGCGTGCGGAGCGTCTGGAAGATCACACAGTAGCGCTCCGTGGTTTCGATCATCTTCTGCAGCTTGGCGTCGTCCGCGTCGGCGTCGATCTCGAAGGTGAGGCTGATG
>JAFKFI010000077.1 GCA_017307285.1 Alphaproteobacteria bacterium
CGGGGTCGATGAACAATGACACGCGAATCCCGGCTTCGCGCAGCGCCACCACCACCGGCCGCAGCGCCTCGACCTGGCCCGCCACGTCGAGCCCGCCCTCCGTCGTGACCTCCTGGCGCCGCTCGGGCACCAGGCAGCTCGCATGCGGGCGGACCTCGCGGGCGATGGCGACCATCTCCTCGGTCGCCGCCATCTCGAGGTTGATCGGCGCGGAGATCGCCGCCCGGATACGGCGCACGTCGTCATCCCGGATGTGCCGGCGGTCCTCGCGCAGATGCAGCGTGATCCCGTCCGCCCCGGCCTGCACGGCGGCGCGCGCCGCATCCAGCGGGTCGGGATGGGCGCCGCCGCGCGCGTTACGCACAGTCGCCACATGGTCGATGTTCACGCCGAGGCGCAGCTTGGTCATGGCGATCCTCCGGAGCGGCGGGCGGCGAGTTCCGCTGCGAGACGCAGCGCGGCGATCAGGCTGGCGGGGCTGGCGATGCCCTTGCCCGCAATATCATACGCCGTGCCGTGATCCGGCGAAGTGCGGACGATCGGCAGCCCGAGCGTCACGTTCACCCCGCCGTCGCGGTCGAGCGTCTTTAGCGGGATCAGCGCCTGATCGTGGTACATGCAGACCGCCACGTCGTAGCGAGCACGTGCCGCCTCGGTGAACATCGTGTCCGGCGGCCACGGCCCGCCCGCGTCGATCCCCTCCGCGCGCAACGCCGCGGCCGCGGGCGCGACGATGGCGGCATCCTCCGAGCCGAGCGCCCCGCCCTCGCCCGCATGCGGGTTGAGCCCAGCGACCGCGAGCCGGGGCGCGGCGATGCCGAAATCCTGCCGAAGTGCCGCTGCCGTGATGCGGCCAACATCGACGATCCTCTCCATCGTCAACCCAGCAATCGCATCGCGCAGCGAAACGTGAATCGTCACCGGCACCACCCGCAGCGCCGGGCAGGCGAGCATCATCACCTCCTGCCCAGGCACCCCGGTCAGTTCCGCAAGGAATTCGGTGTGTCCGGGATGACGGAAGCCGGCGGCATAGAGGACCGCCTTGTTGATCGGGTTGGTGACGATACCGCCGACCTCGCCCCGCATGGCGAGCGTCGTCGCGCGCTGGATGCTGGCGACGATCGCCGACGCGTTGGCCGCATCGGGCTGGCCGGGTCGCGCTGGAACAGCCAGGGGAACGGGCAACACGGGCAACGCCCGCTCGAACACGGTCGCGGCCTGCTCCGGCGATCCGACAACTTCGATCGGCGCGCCGAGCCGGGCCAGTCGCTCGGGATCATCCAACGCCACGAAACGCGGGCCATCAGCCCGGAGCGCCCGCCAGGCCCGGACAAGAATCTCCCCGCCGATGCCGGCGGGATCGCCCATCGTGACCCCAAGCGGTAGGGCGGAATTCATTCCGCCATCTTCCTGCGGTGCCATCGTCCGCCCGCGGCGAGGCGGAATGAATTCCGCCCTACGAGATGCCGGCTCATTCAGATATGCAGCGCCCGCCCCTCGACGGCGAGCGCGGCCTCCTTCACGGCCTCGTTGAGGCTGGGATGAGCGTGGCAGGTGCGCGCGATATCCTCGGCCGAGGCGCCGAACTCCATCGCCGTGACCAGCTCGGCAATCAGCGTACCGGCATCGGGGCCGATGATGTGCGCCCCCAGCACCCGGTCGGTCGCCTTGTCGGCGAGGATCTTCACGAAGCCATCCGTATCACCCATCGCGCGCGCACGGGCATTGGCTGTGAAGGGGAATTTGCCGACGGTGTATGCGACCCCTGCTGTCTTCAGCTCCTCCTCGGTCCGGCCGACCGAGGCGACCTCCGGCCATGTGTAGACCACGCCGGGAATTGCGTCGTAGTTCACGTGCCCGGCCTGTCCGGCGATGATCTCAGCCACCGCGACGCCTTCCTCCTCGGCCTTGTGCGCGAGCATCGGGCCGTCGATCACGTCGCCGATCGCATAGATGCCGGGCACGTTTGTCGCGTAGTGGCCGTCCGTCCGCACCCGGCCGCGCTCGTCCGTCGCCACCCCCGCCTCGGCGAGCCCTAGCCCGTCGGTGATCGCCCGCCTGCCGATCGCCAGCAGCACCACGTCGGCGGTGATCTCCTCCCCAGGTCCCCCCTTGGCCGGCTCGACGGTGAGCGTCACCCCATCATTGCCGGGCCGCGCGCCCGTCACCTTGGTGCCGAGCCGGAACTTGATCCCCTGCTTGCCGAGCACCCGCTCGAAAGCGCGCGCCACCTCGGCGTCCATCGTCGGCACCAGCCGGTCGAGGAACTCGATCACCGTCACCTGCGAGCCCAGCCGGCGCCATACGCTGCCCAGCTCCAGCCCGATATAGCCGCCGCCGATCACCACCAGGCGCTCCGGCACTTGGTCGAGCTCCAACCCGCCGGTGGACGTGACGATCTGCCGTTCGTCGACATCGACACCGGGCAACGGCACGCTCTCGCTGCCGGTGGCGATGACGATGTTCTTCGTCTCGTATTCGGTATCGCCCACCAGCACCCGACCGGCTCCGACGATCCGCGCGCTGCCCTTGAGCCACGTGACCTTGTTCTTGCGGAACAGGAACTCGACGCCCTTGACGTTGGCCGTCACCACCTCGCCCTTGCGCGCCATCATGCGCGCGAGGTCGAGCTTCACTTCCGGTATCTCGACGCCATGCGCAGCGAAATCATGCGAGGCCGCGTGGAAATTCTCCGACGATTGCAGCAGCGCCTTGGATGGGATGCAGCCGATGTTGAGACAGGTGCCGCCAAGCGTCGCACGCTTCTCCACGCACCCGACCTTCATGCCGAGCTGCGCCGCCCGAAGCGCGCACACATAGCCGCCGGGACCCGCCCCAATGACGATCACGTCGAATGCTTCGCTCATCGCCTAGCCGCAACCCTTCAAATCGTCATGCTTCCCTTATCCCCGCAAAGATGGGGATGGAAGCCGGACCTGGCCATCACGGGACGATCCAGCGGAACGAACGCCGCAACTCCGCCGCGCCGTCCTGCTCGAACCAGCGACCATGCGCGAAGATGACGCGCTCAGGTTCCCAGGCAAGCACGCGGGATACGGCGGACGCCGCATCCTCGCCGCCCAGGCGGATCATCGCCCGCAAATAGACCGGCGCCCGCCCATCCGGCGCCGTCACCCCCAGCAACCGCGCCAAGGGTCGGGCCATGACGGGCAGCTTCGCCGGTTCCAGGTTCTGCACGAGGTCGCTCAGCAACACCGTTCGGCTCGGCCGATGCAGCAACGCCACCTCGCGGAATCCCCCGCCGCCGGGGATCACGCACTGTTCGATGCCACCCCACGCCGGCCCGCCGAGATCGCGGTCGAGCCGCAGGCCACTGCGGCGAACCTGCCGGCGGTCACGCAGGCCGGGCGCCGCCCAGGTGATCGCGTCGGGGCATGCCGCAACCCACTCCCGCATGAAAATCCAGTGCGCGAAGCTCGGCGCCACCAGGTGACGGATCGGCCCCAGCTCCGCGATCGCCTGCCGCAAGGTTCGATCGTAGGGCGTCGGCGAGTGCAGCAGCATCCCGTCATCCACTCGGATGATCGTCATGCGGACCGGCAGCGGAATACGCGCGACCGCCAAGGGGCCGCTATCGACCACCCACAAATCCTCCACCACCGGCTTGAGCACGTCGAGCGGCGGATAGGTTGCCTGAAGCACGGTCATGCGGAGGCAGCCGTCAGGCGAGATCGAGCTGGTACAGCCCTTTGGAGAGGTACGCCGCGAGCGCCCCTTCCTCCGCCAGCGCGCGAATTTCCGAGGCGTCGGAGAGCGCCTGGGCCTGCGCGACGGCCTGCTCCCATTGCGCTGCCGCGAAATCCCCCCGACCAATCATCATCACCGCCCGCAACTCCCGGCGCGCCTCGGGGGAGAGCCGGGCGATTGCCGCGGCGAGCACCTCGACGGCGGCCTGAGCGGCCGGCGAGATCTCGTCCCCGAGATCGGCCGAGTAGGCGCCACTGCGCAGCCGATCGCCTGCCGCTCCGGTCTCCCGGGCAAGCGCAATAACGGAACGCACATATTCGGCGCCGAGTCGGTCGAGCATCGCAACTCCCCGCTTCCATGCCCCAGCACAACGGTATCCCTGATGAACGGTTGCACCGTCGCAATCGGCGGTCGGAACGAGAGTGCCGCCGCGCCGCCACCTTGGGTTTGTCCCCAGGCCAGTCCACAATCGTAGGTGGCGCGATGTGCCTGATCTTGCGCGCAACTTTTGCTTGCACACGATCCCGTGAGTCGCTTTACTCACAGCATCGTGAGGTGAGGCATTGCAGATGACCGAAGCTCTCAATCAGCGCATCCTTTCCGAAGTCATTGAGGTGATCCGGCACGCCCTGTGCCTGTCGGATGACTCCATTTCAGCGGCCAGCCGTCTTGTTGAAGACCTTGGGCTCGACAGCCTCGATCTCGTCGATGTTGGGGTGGAACTCGAGGCAAGGTTCCAGACCGAGCTGCCGGACGATTTTGGGGGACGCTGCCGAAGCGTGGCCCAGATCGCCGAGTATCTGAGCCAACGCTATTTCCAAGATGCGCCCGAGGCGGACCTTGAGTCCGAGCCAGATTTCGCACTCGCGGCGTAGCCTTCCGCCTTCGCTGGGTTCTTTGGAACTCGCAGCGCTCAGTTTGGGCGCTGCGGTTCCGCCCACGCCGGCCGCCGTGATGTGAGCCGTCATCGGAACGGCGAAAATGGCATTGCAAAGTGCCGCGCCGATCACGCCAACTGCACCACGACACGAGCAGCATGATTCCGATCGTCGCGAACGCTGGCGAGGATTGGGCTGCGACGTGCGGGTACGGTCACGGAACGCGGCAGTTTAGATCGCAATGCGATCCAGGGGGCGAGAATGGCGAACGAGCAAATGACGACCCAGATGGCAAGCAAACCGGGATTCATCGCCGCGCTCGATCAGAGCGGCGGTTCCACGCCGGGAGCCCTCAAGCTCTACGGCATCCCGGAGACCGCCTATAGCGGCGACGCCGAGATGTTCCGCCTCATGCACGAGATGCGTACCCGCATCATCACCGCACCCGCCTTCACCGGGAACCGCGTGATCGGCGCGATCCTGTTCGAGGGCACGATGGATGGCGCGATCGAGAACACGCCGGTGCCGACCTATCTTTGGGAACGGCGCCACGTCGTCCCATTCGTGAAAGTGGACAAGGGGCTCGAGGCCGAGAAGGACGGCGTGCGGCTCATGAAGCCGATGCCCGAGCTGGATAAGCTCCTCGACCGCGCGGTGAAGCTTGGCGTCTATGGCACCAAGATGCGCTCCGTCATCGAGCACGCCTCCAAGGCGGGCATCGCCGCGATCGTCGACCAGCAGTTCAAGGTGGGCGACCAGATCGCCGCGAAAGGGCTCATGCCCATCCTCGAGCCCGAGGTCTCAATCAAGGCGCCAGACAAGGCCGAGGCGGAAGCGATCCTCCGCGACGAAATTCTCCGCCATCTCGGCGCATCGTCGAGCGATCGCAGGATCATGCTCAAGCTGACGATCCCGAGCGAGCCAGATCACTACAAGCCGCTCATCGAGCATCCCCGGGTCGCTCGCGTCGTAGCCCTCTCGGGCGGCTACACGCGCGACGATGCTTGCCGCCGCCTGGCGCAGAACCACGGCATGATCGCGAGCTTCTCGCGTGCGCTGGTCGAGGAGCTCAAGAAGCAGATGAGCGACGACGAGTTCAACGCGGCCGTTGGCCGATCCATCGAGGAGATCTACCAGGCTTCGACCGTGAAGCACTGATCATAATTCGGCGCCCCAAACAGGAGCGGCGCGATGCCGACCTCCTGACGCGGCCCTTCACCTTCCGGAAAGGTCGAGCACCGCGGCGAAGCCGGCTTCCGTGCCGAACGCCAGCTGCGCGCCGTCCGGGCTCCAGGCAAGGGCTGAGACCGGCCCGTGGCCGGGCGGGGCGATGGGGGCAATGCGGCCCGAGGCGATCTCTGCCACCACCACGAGGCCGTCGTTGAATGCGGCGGCGACAATCTCCTGGGTCGGGTGGCAGGCGACGCGCGTGCATTGGACGCCGTCACCGCCGGCGACTTCCGTGGGTGCCTTGCCCATCGGGCCGCCGCCGGTGAACGGCCAGAGGACGACGGACTCCGCGCCGCTGCTTGCCAGCCACTTGCCGTTGCGGGTGAAGGACAGGCTGTGCGTCTTGGCGGGATAGCCGCTCATCCGCATGTGCTGGCCGTCCGACAGGCGCCAGCCGTGCAGCGCGTTCTCCTGCATCGCGGTAATCACGTTGTCGCCGTCGGGCGAGATGGCGATGCCGGTGTGGCTGCCTTTCCATTCCAGCCGGCGCGGGCTGTCGGTCTTGGCTGCGACGAACCAGAGGGACGCGCCGTTGTAGTGCGACGCCGCCACGCGCTTGCCGCGCGCGTCGAACACCAGCCCGGTGACGCTCGACGGATGCTCGAGCTGCTTGAGCTTGGCGCCCGATTGGTCGAACAGGTGAACATGCTTGCCGACCGCGCAAGCCAGCAGGCCGCCTTTGCCCTTCTCGCCCGCGAAGCTCGCGACATGTTCGACCCATTTCATGCCGAACGATGAGATGTCGCCCATTTCGCCGTCGCTGCCGATGCGGCGCAGGCCGCCATCGTCGCCGCCGCTGACGAAGCCGGACGGCGCGATGTCAGGCGCGAGTGCCAATGTCGCGCCGTCATGCACCGCAACGCGGGTCCAGTTCTCTCGGTCCGAGAGCTTCACGAGATGCAGCGCGCCGTC
Organism: Alphaproteobacteria bacterium; assembly: GCA_017307285.1. Taxonomy (GTDB): domain Bacteria; phylum Pseudomonadota; class Alphaproteobacteria; order Acetobacterales; family Acetobacteraceae; genus JAFKFI01. The sequence continues at coordinate 6,729 of JAFKFI010000077.1, forward strand.
GCCGAGCGCGAACGCCGCCGTGCGGCCGGTGCGGTCGAAGGCGCAGCCGACGACGAACGCGTCGAGCGCGCGATGCACGCCGCGCGTGTCGAGCAGGAAGTTGGGCGCGGTGGTGGCGCTCATGCCGCCTGGCAGCTTTCAAAACCGCGGCGGAGCTGCGGGCGGTTGAGGTTGCGGCCGATGAACACGATACGGCTGATGCGCGGCTCACCTTCCTTCCACGGCCCGATGAAGTCGCCGTCGGCGATCATGTGCACCGCCTGGAAGGCGAAGCGGCGGTCGTCATTGGCGTAGGCGAGAATGCCCTTGGTGCGCAGCAAGTCCGGCCCCTTGTCCGCGAGCAGCAGGCCGATCCAGGCGTTGAACCGCTCGGGGTCAATCGGCTTCTCGACCTCGAAGCTTACGGACGTAATCTCGTCGCTGTGCTCGTGCTCGTCGTCGGTGAGGAAGGCGGGCTCGCGCTGCAGCACGCGTTGCAGATCGAACGCGCCCTGATCGAGCACCTGGGCAATCGGCAGGCTGGCGCGCTCGGTGCGGTGGATCACGGCGAAGCGGTTGATCGCGCGGATGCGCCGCTCGACTTCTTCCAGTTCTTGCGGCGTGACGAGGTCGGTCTTGTTGAGCAGGATCACGTCGGCGAAGGCGATCTGGTCCTCTGCCTCGTGACTGTCCTCGAGTCGCTGCGGCAGGTGCTTGGCGTCGACCACCGTCACGATGGCGTCGAGCCGCGTCTTGGCGCGCACCGTGTCGTCGACGAAGAAGGTCTGCGCGACGGGGGCGGGATTGGCGAGGCCGGTGGTCTCGATGATGATGCCGTCGAACTTGTCCCGCCGCTTCATCAGGCCGCCGACGATACGGATGAGGTCGCCGCGCACGGTGCAGCAGACGCACCCATTGTTCATCTCGAACACTTCCTCGTCGCTGTCGACGACGAGGTCGTTGTCCACGCCGAGCTCGCCGAACTCGTTGATGACCACGGCGTATTTCTTGCCGTGGTTCTCGCTGAGGATGCGGTTCAGCAAGGTGGTCTTGCCGGCGCCGAGATAGCCGGTCAGCACCGTCACCGGGACCTGCTCTGCCGTCTGTGAACTTTCCGCCATGTGCGTCTGCTCCCGATTGGTGCGGATTCTCAGATAGAGGCGGGGGCCAGCCGTTCAATGCGAGCCGCCCGGTCGGCCAGCACCTCGCGCCGCAGCGCGGCGAGGCGCGTTGCCGCCACCGTGACGTCGAACTGCCGTGCGCGCAACGGCCCCGCTTGTTCGAGGGCCTGCCGCCTTGCGTCGTCGAGTGCCAGGCTTCGGATGGCCTCGCCCAAGGCCAGCGGATCGTCCGGGTCGGCGTAGACCGCCACTTCGCCGCCGATCTCCGGCAACCCGCCACGGCGCGAGCAGATCAGCGATGCGCCGCACGCCAGGGCCTCGACGGCGGTGAGGCCGAACGGCTCCTGCCACCGGCTCGGCACCACCACGATCGCCGCGCGGGCCATCGCTTCGAGCACCTCGGGGTGATCCCGGTAGCCGAGCAGCGCCACCCCGTCGGCGCGGGCGGCGTCTCGCAGGGAGCGGATGAAGTCGGTGTCCGGGCTGTCGGCGCGGAAGCGGTCGGCGCCGATCATCTCGGCCCGCCAGCCGGGGAGCGCGGGGAGGGCGGCGGCGCAGGCGGCGACGAACGTATCGGCGCCCTTCTCGGGCACCAGTCGGCCGGCGAACAGGATTAGCTTTTCCCTCGCGGCCGGCGGCGGCAGGGCGGCGAGGTCGATGCAGTTGTGCAGCACGAAGGGCGGGCGCGACGGCGGGGGGACGCCGTCGAGCAGCCGGCCGCTCAGCCAGTCCGAGGCGACCATCACGCGATCCAGCCGACGCAGGAGGGCGGCGCGCTCGCCGGGCCGGCGGGCTTCCCGCATGGCCTGCGGGTCGTTGTTCAGCAGCACGGTGACCGGCGTGTCGGGAAACCGCGCCGCGAGCGCGAGGGCGATCTCCGGCCGGTTATGCACCTCGATCAGCGCCGGTCGCATCCGGCGCAGCGTCCGGGTGAGGCTCGCGGCGAAGCGGAGGTTGACGTTGCCGGGCCACCAGATCGCCGGCCGCACGGCGTGGAAGGGCGCGTTGTCGAACACCGGCCCGGATTGCGGGCCGCCGAACACTGCAGTTCGGAAACCCGGTGTCGCCAGCAGCCGATGCGCGATCATGCCGAGCGCGCCGGTGCGTCCTGGCCCGAAGCCCTCGCGCGGGGGGAGGATGACGGCGACCAGGGGAGGCGCGCCGCACGGTACGGCGCCGCGTGCTTGCATAGGACTGCTAGCTACCGGGCGACCCGCCCGATGTCGAGGCGCGGCGATGACGGGGAAGTTCTTGCCGGCGACCGGAACCGCGTGGGCTTGCGGCCGATTTGGGGCTGTGGCCGCCGGAGGTTGCGATCATGGGTCGAACGGACGTCAATCTGTATTGGCCCCGACCTGGGGAATTGTCGGCCTATCGGGGCCACTCGATCCTCGTGACCGACTCGCACGGCCGCGTTGCCGCTGGCCTCGAAGGTTTCTACCTGCACCGGACCCGGTTCATTTCCCGCCTGGTGCTGAAGGTCGAGGGCTCGGAGCCAAAATTCGTCTCGGCTAACCCGGTGACGGCACATTCTCTGATATCCTACCACCTCGCTCCCTCGCCCGCCGGGGCCGCCGCCGGTCCGAGCCCGGACAAACCCGACAACGGCGGCGGGGAGATCGCGGAAAAGGGCATCGAGGTGCAGATCAACCGCTTCGTCGGAGGCGGGCTGCGGCAGGACGTGCATGTCACCAATCACGGCATGGCCGAGACCTCGGTGACGCTCGCCTGGGAGGTCGCGGCGGATTTCGCCGATCACACCGAGGCGCAGAGCGGCAAGCGCCAGCAGGACGCGCCGGTGAACGACGAATGGGCCGCCCGGGCCGATGGCTGCGATCTGACCTTTCGCTATCGCCATCCCGAGCTCGACCTCGCCACGACACTGCGCTTCTCGGGCGACGGCGCAACGGATTGGGCGTACGCGAACCGGGGCGGGAGCGTGGTGTCCTGCAAACTCGCCCTGCGGCCGCAGAACACGCGTACGGTGGGCATCGACATTGCGCCGGTGTTCCGCGGCGAGACCTTCGCGCCGATACACGGCCTCGATGGCGTCCCCACCGGAGACCCCGTCGCTGCGCGAGTGACCGAGGAATGGACGGCGGCATGTGCTCACTTGTCCACCGGTAACTCGACGGTGCAGACCGCTTGGGACCGCGCCGCTGCCGACCTTGGATCGCTTCACCTATTGGAAGGCGAAGGGGTCGAGCGGTTCACGCTGGCGGCGGGAATTCCGAACTATATCGGCCTGTTCGGGCGGGATTCGCTAATGGCCGCGTGGCAATCGGCGTTGCTTAACCGGGATACCTTGCGCGGCACGCTACGGGTGGTCGGCCAATGGAATGCCGAGCAACGCGACGATCGCTACGACGCGGAGCCGGGGAAAATCATCCATCAGCGACAGATGGGGCCGCTTGCCACCCTCGGGATGTCGCCCTTCCTGCACTACTACGGCGACTATTCCGCACCTGGCCTGTTCCTGCTCGGGATCGCGACGGATTTCGCGCATAGCGGCGACAAGGATTTCTTGCTTGCGATGCGGGACAAGGCGCTCGCGACGCTCGAATGGATGGACCGCGACGGCGACCGGGACGGCGATGGGTTCTATGAATACCAGACCCGGGCCGGGGACTCGGGGATCAAGAACCAGGGTTGGAAGGACTCCGGACAGGCCATCCTGCACGAGGACGGCAGCATGGTGCCTGACCCAATCGCCGTCTGCGAGGTGCAGGGCCTCTACTACGCCGCGAAACGGGCAATGGGGCTCGCCTTCGCGTCGGCCGGCGAGCAGGCCCGGGCCGACGACCTCTTGGCGCAAGCCGTGGCGTTGAAGGAGCGCTTCAACGAGCGGTTCTGGATGTCCGACGAGCAATTCCTCGCCCTGGCGCTCGGCCCTGACAAACGACAGGTGAAAAGCATTGCTTCCAATGCCGGTTCGGCGTTGGCTTACGGCATTGTCGACGAAGGCAAGGCAACCGCAATCGCCGAACGCCTGATGATGCCTGACATGTTCAGCGGATGGGGCGTCCGCACCCTGTCCAGCCGGCATCCCGCTTTCAATCCACTGGCGTACCATCTCGGCACGGTGTGGCCGTTCGCCAACGCACTGACCGGCTATGGCTTCAAGCGATACGGGTTCGATGGCCTCCTGCACCGGCTCGCCAAGGGGCTGTTCGACGCCAGCGAGCTGTTCCATCTCGGCCGCCTGCCGGAAGTGTTCGGCGGCCACACGCGCGACCGGCGGCATCCGCATCCCGGCATCTATCCGGGCGCCTGCTCGCCGCAGGCTTGGTCCGCGAGTGCCGCGATCTTCTTGGTCCACGCCATGCTGGGGATCACTCCGCTGGCGCCGGCGCGGACCTTGATCGTCGATCCGAGCCTGCCCGAGTGGCTGCCGGAGGTGACGCTCGAAGGTGTACGGGTCGGGGAGGCGCGGGTCGATTTGCGCTTCCGCCGGGAGCCTTCAGGGGTGACGCGCCACGAGGTTCTCGCCTTGTCGGGGGATTTGACTGTTCGCGGGCCGGAAGCGGCGGACTGAAGTCCGCCCTACGATGGCGGCGTTGGTAGGGCGGACTTCAGTCCGCCACCTCCAGGCCACCTTTCGCCGCAACTCTGCGGGGCGTAGGGTGCATCTCCATGCCCCCGGCCGCTCCGTTCTGGAAGACCAAGACGCTGGAGGAGATGTCCAGCGCCGAGTGGGAGTCGTTGTGCGACGGGTGCGGGCGGTGCTGTCTGCACAAGCTGCGCGACGACGACACGGGCGCGCTCTCGTTCACCAACGTTGCCTGTCGTTTGCTGGACCTGAAATCGTGCCAGTGCGGCGATTATGCCAACCGGACACGTCGGGTGCCCGACTGCGTGAGCCTGACCCCGGCGGCTGTGCGGGCGATCGACTGGCTGCCGCCCTCTTGTGGCTATCGACGGGTGGCCGAGGGCAAGGATCTTGCCTGGTGGCATCCGCTGGTCTCGGGCGACCCGGAGACGGTGCACGAGGCGGGAGTCTCGGTGCGCGGCCGGGCGGTGAGCGAGCGGCGGGCGGGGCGGTTCGAGCACTACATCGTCGACTGGCCGGGGCGGCAGCCACGCTCCCGGCGGCCTCCTAAGGGAAATAAGCCATGATGCGCGATGCCTTGTTCGGCGGGATCAACGCCGCCGTGCTCACGCCGATGCAGTCGGATTTCTCGCCCGACCTCGACCGGATGGCGGGACATTGCCGCTGGCTGCTCGGCAATGGCTGCAACGGGCTCGCCATCCTGGGCACCACCGGCGAGGCGAACAGCATCGGCATCGCGGAGCGAGTTGCCCTCATGGAAGGGCTGGTCGAGCGCGGCGTGCCGGCGGCGAAGCTGCTGCCGGGCACCGGAACGACGGCGATCACCGATACGGTGCTGCTGACCCGGACGGCGGAGCGGCTGGGTTGCCGGGGCGTGCTGGTGCTGCCGCCGTTCTTCTACAAGAACCCGTCCGAGGACGGACTGTTCGCCTATTTCAGCGAGGTGATCCAGCGCACCGGGGGCGCGCCGCGCGTCTATCTCTATAACTTTCCACAGCAATCGGCGGTGCCGTTCAGCCTCGGTCTGATCGCGCGGCTGCTCAAGGCCTACCCCGGCACCATCAAGGGTGCCAAGGACGTCAGCGGGGATTTCGCCAATTCGAGCGCGATGGTCCGCGAGTTCGGCCGCGACGGGTACGAGGTGTATGTCGGCTATGACGATGGGCTGCACGACATCCTCAAGGCGGGCGGCGCCGGCTGCATCACGGCGGCGGCCAACGTGAACAGCGCGGTAGGTGCTCGCGTCTATGCCGGCTGGGACAAGCCGGCGGGGACGGAGGCGCAGACCGTGCTCACCGCCACCCGCCGCGCCGTAACCACTGTGCCGCTGATCCCCGGCCTCAAGGCGCTGATGGCGCGCCATACCGGCGATGCCGCCTGGCACAACACCCGCCCGCCGCATCTGCCGCTCTCGGCCGAGGATCAGGCGAGGCTGTTCTCGGTGTTCGACGCCTGCGGCGCGGTGTTGGCCAAGGCGGCCTGACGTACCGTCATGACCGGCGCAGGCCGGTCATCCACGACTTTGCCGCTCGCAAGTAAAGTCGTGGATGGTCGGCCTGCGCCGAACCATGACGAGTACTTACGCAAGTACAAGGCTCTATTTGTGGCCATTCCGAACAGTGATGAACTGCAAGCTGTAGACTTTGCCCGCTAGTTCTCCGCCATCGCGGCGGCGAACAGCGTGGTGTTGTGGCGGAGCATCGCGAGATAGGTCGCGGCCGGGCCGCCGGGGGGCGAGAGCGCGTCGGAATACACCGTCCCGCCGACCACCGCGCCGGCCTCGCGGGCGAGCGCCCGGGCGAGGCGCGGGTCGGTCATGTTCTCGACGAACACCGCCCTTATGTGCTCGCGCCGGATTTGCGCTGCCAGGCGGCATCGCCGGTATGGCGCGCCATCAGCGCCTTGAGGCCGGGGATCAGCGGCTTGCGCTTGTCCGGCGGCACCGGCGCGAGCGTGCGCTCGATCCAGGCGTCCGTCTCGCCGATTGCCGCGGCATAGCGCGCCCCTTGGCCGCGAATCCGCTCGGCGCGGTCCGGCGCGGCCCGGATCAGGCCCTCGGTGATCGCGCGGGCGTAGAGCACCCCATTGCGCGGGTCCTGCCAGGCATGGGGGTCGACCACCTGCCGCCCGCCCTCGCTCATCCGACGGGGCGACACCTCGGCGCTGGCGACGACCCGTGTCGCCCCGCCGGCGGCGCTGTCGATCAGCCGATCCATCCAGGCGTCGAGACCGAGGCCATTGGTGACGACGAGCTTGGCTCCCTGGATCGCGCGGAGATCGGAGGGCCGGGGCTCATAGGTGTGGGCGTCCCCATCCGGCGGCACGAGGCTCGTCACCGAGACCTCGTCGCCGCCGATCTCGCGCACCATGTCTGCGAGGACCGAGAAGCTCGCGACCACTTTGGCCGGCGCGGCCGCGGCTGCCGGAACGGCAAGCGCTGCGAGGGATGCAAGCAAGGCTCTGCGCGGGATCATGGCCAGTAAATCACACATTCTTCTTGCATGTTATATTGTATCAGATTATAAGCGACCGGAAGGTGGAGCAAGGGATGCGGGCGGCACACTTGCGCCGCCGGGGATTCGCCGGCATATCGCCGGCCCTGAGTTGTCCCAGTGCCGCCGGGGGAAGTGCCGATGACCTACGTGGTCACCGAGACCTGTATTCGCTGCAAGTACATGGATTGCGTGGAAGTGTGTCCGGTGGACTGCTTCTACGTCGGCGAGAACATGCTGGTGATCCACCCCGACGAGTGCATCGATTGCGGCGTGTGCGAGCCGGAATGCCCGGTCGAGGCGATCGTGCCGGACAGCGACGACCGCGCGGCTGCCTGGGCGGAGCAGAATCGCACCTACTCGGCCACCTGGCCGAACATCACCCGCAAGGGCGAGCCGCCGGCGGATGCCGACGAGTGGAAAGACAAGCCGAATAAGGGCGAGTTGTTCTCTCCGGAGCCCGGCCAGCCCTGAGACCCGCGCGAACGGCCCTGCCATGCTTGCAGGCCCATGACGCCACCCCATTTTGTGCTATTAGATATTGAGACGGGAGAGACCGGCCAGAAACGGCTGTGAAGCGCCCGAGTCTCAGGAGCCGATCCCGAGGAGCGAGACGCCGGGGCGCTGATGGCTGGATCGGGCGCGCCGCGCCCTGGGACGGCCGCGCCGCCCGGATCACAGCGAAGGATACGAGGTGTCGAGCATGAAGGCAGCCACTACGTCGGCGGTCACGAGCCGAGGTACCGGTGGCACAACGTCGAGCGGCAAAGCGAAGGATGCCAGGGCGAAGGACACGCAATCGGCGGGGACCCGGCCCGGCGTGGCCAAGCTCGAGAACGTGGCGGTAAAGCAGCGGGCGAAGGCGGCGACCGTCACGGAGAGTAAGCCACCCGCAGCGAAGAAGCCGACCGCCAAGGCGCACGAGCCCCCGCGTGTTGCAGCCTCCCCGAAGCCGGCCGAGCCCGCCAAGGCTGCCCGAGCCGAGACCCAGCCTGCCGCCAAGCCGGCAACACCCACGGCGAGCAAGTCGGCGGCTCCCGTCGCCGCCAAGCCGCCTCCTCCTGCGATGAAACGGACCCCTGACACAGTGAACGGCACCATCGACACCGCGACCCGACCGACAGATCTCCCGCAAGTCGCCGTAGCGCCAAAAGCGGCGCCGGCTCACGCCGAGGCGGCCCGACCGGAGGCTCCGAGGATGGAGACAAGGACGGAGGCGAGGCCAGCGGCGCCCCGGCCGGCGGCGCGACCCGGTTTTTCCGAGGGGACACAGGCGCCGGCACCTGTGCCGCCGGCTGATCATGCGCCGCCGCGGCACATGGGGCCGCCGCCCCGCGCCGCCGCCAAGGCCGAGACCTTCGTCGAGGGCGATCACGTCGTGTATCCGACGCACGGCGTCGGCAAGGTGGAGCGCATCGCGGTCGAGGATATCGCGGGGCACCGGCTCGAACTGATCCACATCACGTTCGAGGAGAATCGCATGACCTTGCGCGTGCCGGTGGCCAAGGCGCGCAGCGCCGGGCTGCGCAAGCTCGCCACGCGCAAGATGTTCGACGAGGCCCTCGGGGTGCTGAAGGGCCGCGCGCGGGTGAAGCGCACCATGTGGTCCCGCCGCGCCCAGGAATACGAGGCGAAGATCAACTCCGGCGACCCGCTGGCGATCGCCGAGGTGGTGCGGGACCTGCACCGCAACGCGGGGCAGCCCGACCAAAGCTTTTCGGAGCGGCAGATCTACGAGTCGGCGATGGACCGCCTGGCTGCGGAACTCGCGGCCCTCGACCAGACCGACAAGTCCACCGCGGCGGTGAAGCTGGCGGAGTTCCTCAAGACCGTTTGAGAGATGGCGGAATGAATTCCGCCCTACGCCGTTATGTAGTTGTGTAGGGTGGAATTTATTCCACCGTTTATGCCGCGCGGGTCAGCCGCTTGACGAAGGCGGAGACGCGGTGCCGCCGCAGCTCGGAGCGGGCCAGCTGGTCCGTCGTCATGTAGTTGAGCTGCATGCTGTAGCGCTCGCCCACGAATTGCTTGTGGCCGTGCCAGCTGGCCGGGCCATTGGGAAATGCCAACAGGGTGCCGTTCACCGGCGGCACCTCGACGGCGAAATCCTCGAGATCGTCCGGCCCGCGCAGCAGCCGCAAGCAGCCCTGGTGCGCGGCGAAGGCGTCCGTCTCGGGGTTGAGATACAGCAGAACAGTAACGCGCTTGGCGGTCGAATCGCAATGGATGCGCCCGTCCTTCTCCCGCGTGCGACCGCGCACGGTGAGCATGGTCGGCGCGTCCGCGAGGTCGAGCGAGAACCGCTCGGCGATGGCGGCGCGCATCTCGGGGCCTTCCAGCGCCGCCACCAAAGCCCGCGCCCGAGGGCCCAGCCGCACCGCATCGGGCGGGAAGGAGCCGCCCTTGGCGATCGGCGGCAGATCGCGCACCACCTCGGCCAGCGCCGTGGGCGGCACGAAATTCGGCACCACGACGTGCGGGAACGGGTCCGGCTCGACTGGGGTGGCGCGGAGGGCTGGGAGGTCTAGGTCGATCACGGGCGCGTTCCGTCGGGTTTGCCTGAACCCCTCACCCAACCCTCTCCCACAAGGGGAGAGGGAGAAGAAAGCCCTCTCCCCTTGTGGGAGAGGGTTGGGTGAGGGGCAACTTCCGCAGCGGATAGCACGAGAAGTCGCGCATCCTAAAGATCGTCCACCGGCACATTGGCGCGCACCGACGGCCGCGCGTCGAACCCGGCGTGCCAGTCGGTGAGGCGCGGATGGCCGTCCCGCCAGCGTTCGTCGGGGAAGCGGAAGTCGAGATAGGACAGCGCGACGCCGATCGCGATGTGGCCGAGATCGAACCGCGAGGCGGCCAGCGCCGGGACCTCTTGCTCCAGCGCGTCCACCGAGGCGCGCGTCTTGACCCGCCAGGCGTCGATGTGCGGCGCGGACTGCTTCTCGGCCGGGCGGAAGCGTTCCCCTAGCCACATCAACAGCGTGTCCAGCATCCCGTCGCCGAGTGCCTGCCGCCGCAGTGTCACCAGCCGCTCGGGGAACGCCGCCGGGATGAGTTTCGGCCCGTCATGCAGGCTGTCGAGATACTCGCAGACCACCGGGGAGTCGTAGACCACCGTGCCGTCCTCGGCTTCCAGGGTCGGCAGGCGGCTCTGCGGGTTGATCCGCATGAGCTCGGCGTGCGGCTGGGTCGCGGCGACGGTGGTGCGCACCGTATGGATGCGATCCGCCAGCCCGATCTCGTGCGCGGCGATCATCACCTTGCGCACATAGGGCGAGCGCGGCGACCAGTGCAGCGTCATCATGGATTCCATACTCCTCTGCCGGTCGGGTCTCGCCCTCCGGAATGAAGTTCTCGCCGATCGGCGGAGATGCTATCATTCCTATCGACGCATGTTCATCCGGGCAATCTCCGCGGGGGAAACGAGCGATGAGCGAGTCGAATTCAGCCATTCTCCAGAGGGCATACGAAGACTTCGCGCGAGGGAACATTCCTGGCGTGTTCGCAGCGTTCGATCCGGCCATTCGCTGGCACGTTCCTGGCCATAGCCCGCTCTCGGGCGACTATGTGGGCCACGACCAGATCGGCGCCTTCTTCCAGCGCACGATGGAACTCTCGCAAGGCACGCTCAGCATCGATGTGCACAACGTGCTGTCGGGCGACGATCTCGTCGTGGTCCTGGCGACGATCAATGCGCGGCGGAACGGCGTGGCGGACTCGTTTCCCGAAGTCCACGTCTGGCGGATGCGGAACGGCAAGGCGACGGAATTCCGCGAGTACCAGGGCGACGAACAGCGAGAAGATCGGTTCTGGTCCTGAATGCCGCGACCACCCTAGCCGGCTCGCGAGCGCCCACTGCACCTTGGCAAATAGTCGCTTCGGTGTACTAGTCCCGTAACCAAACGGCGAACGGGACGAGGCATGGCGATCGACAAGCGGGTTTCATCGGCGGCCGAGGCACTGGCCGGCGTGCGGGATGGGTCGACCGTGATGCTCTCCGGCTTTGGCGGTGCCGGATTCGCCAATGTGCTGATCCGCGCGCTGCGCGAGCACGGCGCGAAGGATCTTACCCTCGTCGCCAACTCGGCGACGCACCCGCTGTCGCGCACGCACGAGATCGTCGAGAGCGGCCAGGTGCGCAAGGTGATCTGCACCGCCGCGCGCGGACGCGGCAAGGAGCTTTCTCCTTTTGAGCAGCTCTGGAAGGCGGGAAAAATCGAGCTGGTGTGCCTGCCGCAGGGTACCTTCGCCGAGGCGATCCGGGCCGGGGGCGCCGGCATCCCCGCCTTCTACACGCCGTCCGGCTTCGGCACCGAGTTGGCGAAGGGCATGGAGGTGCGCCGCTTCGGCGGGCGCGACTACGTGCTGCAGGAAGCGATCACCGCCGATCTCGCCTTGCTGCGCGCCGAACACGCCGACCGCTTCGGCAATCTGTCGTTCCGCTACGCGCAGGCGAATTTCGGCCCGATGATGGCGACCGCCGCGAAGCTCGCCGTCGCCGAGGTCGCCGAGGCGCGGCACGCGGCGATCCCGCCCGAGCAGGTGCATCTGCCCGGCGTCTACATAGACCGCGTGTTCGCGACGGAGGCCGCCGGCCGATGACGAAATTGAGCCGACATCAGATGGCCTGGCGCGCCGCGCAGGACATCGAGGACGGAATGCTGGTCAATCTCGGCATCGGCATTCCCGTGCTCACCTCGAACTATCTCCCGCCGGGGCGCGACGTGTTCTTCCAGTCGGAGAACGGTGTCATCGGCGTGGGGCCGGAGGCGGCGAAGGGGCAGGACGATCCCAATTTGGTCGATGCCGGCTCGCGCCGCATCACCTTGCGCGAGGGTGCCTCGGTGATCGATTCATCCTGGTCCTTCGCGATGATTCGCGGCGGCCACATCGATGTCACGATCCTGGGCGGCTTCGAGGTCGCGGAGAACGGCGACTTCGCCAACTGGGATTCGCGCGTGCCCGACAAGGGCCCGCTGGTCGGCGGCGCGATGGACCTGGCGGCTTGCGCACAGGCTGTGTGGGTCATCATGGAGCACAACACCCGCGATGGCCGCCCGCGGCTGCTGGAGCGCTGCGACCTGCCGCTAACCGCCGTGCGCTGCGCGAAGCGCGTCTACACTGACATCGCGGTGATCGACGTGACGCCGGCGGGGTTCCTCGTCGAGGAGATCGCCGAGGGGATCAGCCGCGACCAACTCCAGGCCCGCACCGGCGCCAAGCTCGCTTTCGCGCCCGATTGCCGCGTGCTGCGTGCGCCGGCGATCGACGAGGCGGGTTCACGGTGACTCACCGCCACGCGGCCGCTGGCCGCGTGGGGAAGTCGCCACGGGTCGGGCGGGAATGCTATGATGCTTCGCCTGTCCGGCAGCTCGCTTCCACCGAGCCCGGATCCGGGTAATCCGCCCTCTCCGATGAGCCCGGATCCGGGCAATAACCGGACCCGGATGAGCCCGGATCCGGGTAAAGCGCACGGTCCTAATTCATCTCTCGGCGGCGCGAGCTAGCGTGCCGGCCAGAGCGCTGACAGCCCGAGCAGTGCCCACCCCGCCATCATCAAGACCCCGCCGACCGGGGCGACGGCGGGAAGCCGCACGCCGCCGAGCCCCAGGGCGTAGACCGAACCGCAGAAGCCGAGGATGCCGAGGACGAAGGCGGCGCCCGCCCAATCGGCGAGCGCGCCGCCGCGTCCCGCCGCCCACACGCCGCACAGCACCAGGGCGAGGGCATGCCACAGCTGCATCTGCACCCCGCTTCGCACCATTTCCAGTGCCTCCGGGGCGAGCCGTCCGGGGAGGCCGTGCGCGGCGTAGGCGGCCATCGCCACGCCAGAGAGGCCCGCCAGCGAGCCGAGCGCGATCCAGATACGGTGCATGGCGCGGATTCTATCGCCCGCCGGCCTGTTCCGCCACGTCGCCCGGCTTTATACATGCCCTTCACCATGCCGCGCGGCGACCTCTTTCCCCAGATCGGCCCGTTCGAGACCGGCTACCTGCCGCTCTCCTCCGGGCACGTGATGTATTGGGAACAGGTCGGCAATCCGCGCGGCCGGCCAGTGTTGTTCCTGCATGGCGGGCCGGGGGCGGGCGCCGGGGCGGTGCATCGGCGCTTCTTCGACCCCGATTTCTGGCGCGTGGCGATCTTCGACCAGCGCGGCGCTGGCCGCTCCCGCCCGCTCGGCAGCCTCGCCCAGAACACCACGCCCGATCTCGTGGCCGACATCGAGGTGCTGCGCCGCCATCTCGGCATCGACAGATGGCTGCTGTTCGGCGGGTCCTGGGGCTCCACTCTGGCGCTGGCCTATGCCCAGGCGCATCCCGAGCGGGTGGCCGGCTGCGTGCTGCGCGGCGTGTTCCTAGGGCGCGCGGCGGAGGTCGACTGGTTCATGCACGGACTCCGCGCGATCTTCCCCGATGCGCATGGCCAGTTCTCCCGCTTCCTCCCCGAAGCGGAGCGCGCTGACCTGCTCGGTAGCTATCTGCGCCGCCTGACCGACCCCGACCCCTCGGTGCACCTGCCGGCGGCGCGGGCCTGGTCGGTCTACGAAGGCTCGTGCAGCACGCTGCTGCCGAGCCCCGACACGGTGGCTTCGTTCGCGCAGGACCGGACCGCACTCGGCCTCGCCCGGATCGAGGCCTATTACTTCGCGCACGGCCTGTTCCTGCCGCCCGAGGGCCTGCTCGGCGGCATGGACCGCATCGGCCACATTCCGGCGGAGATCGTGCAGGGCCGCTACGACATGGTGTGCCCGCCCTGCACTGCTTTCGACCTCGCCGCCGCCTGGCCCGCCGCGCGCATGACCATCGTGCCGGATGCCGGCCACTCGGCGCTAGAGCCCGGCATCCGCCGTGCCCTGGTCGCCGCTGTCGAGCGGTTCCGCCACGGCCGCTGAGGCTGTGATCCGCGTCACTATGGCCCGCGCGAAAACTCCTGGATGACCGGGCCTTCGGTCATGCCGGACCCTGGCGAGCGAGGGAGAACGAGATGAAGGTTGGCGTGATCGGATTGGGCACGATGGGGATGGGGGTCGCCCTCAATCTTGCCCGCAAGGGATTCGCCGTCAGCGGCTGCGACCTGCGCGAGAAGGCCCGCGCCGAGCTCGTGCAAGGCGGTGGCGCGGCGGTCGCCAAGCCGAGCGAGTTGCCGCGCGACCTCGACGCGGTGATCGTCCTCGTGGTCAACGCCGCGCAGGTCGAGGAGGTGCTGTTCGGCCCCGACGGCTGCGCCGCCAACCTGCCGCGCGGTGCCGTGGTGATTTGCTCGGCCACGCTGGCCCCGGAGGCGGCGCGGGCGCTTGACCGGCAGCTCGGCGCGGTGGGGCTGCTGATGCTCGATGCGCCGGTGTCGGGCGGGTTTGCCGGGGCGCGCGAGGGCACCATGACGGTGATGGCCTCCGGCCCCGAGGCGGCCTTCGCGAAGGTCCAGCCGATGTTCGATGCGATCGCCGGCAAGGTCTGGCGGCTCGGCGACGAAATCGGCATCGGCAGCACGGTGAAGATGGTCAACCAGCTGCTCGCCGGGGTGCATATCGCGACCGCCGCCGAGGCGCTGGCGCTCGGCATCCGCGCGGGCGCTGAGCCGAAAACACTGTTCGAGGTGATCTCCTCCTCGGCCGGCAGTTCCTGGATGTGGCAGAACCGGGTGCCGCACATCCTCGCCGGCGACGACACGCCGCTCTCGGCGGTGAACATCTTCGTCAAGGATCTCGGCATCGTGCTCGACCAGGCGCGCGCCCTGACCTTCCCGCTGCCGATGGCTTCCGCGGCGCATCAGCTGTTCCTGGCGGCCGCGGCTGGCGGGCACGGCGCGCGGGACGACGCCTTCGTCATCCGCGTCTGGCAGGCGCTGGCGGGGATCGAGCTGCCGTCCGCGCCTGCCTGACCGGGTTACTCGGCCGGCAAGGCGAGATCGGCGACGAACTCGGTCCCCTTGGTCTCCGGCCCGACCAGCAAGGCAAGTACGAAGCTGACCGCGCCGATCACGGTTCCCGCCAGCATGGGAATGGCGAAACCGAGATTGTGCGTGGTGGCGAAATAAGCGAGCACCGGCGCCACCAGGCCGCCGAGGATCGCCCCCTGGTGATAGCAGAACGCCCCCGCCGTCGCCCGCACCTCGGTCGGGAAGCGCTCGGCGAGATAGCTCGGATTCTGGCTGTAGATCGCGCCGAGGAAGAATCCCTGCACGATGAAGCCGATCGTCACCCAGTAATAGTCGGTGGTCAGCAGGTAGACCGGCGTGATGAAGACGCCGATCGCCGCCGGGATGATCATGGACCAGCGCCGCCCCAGCGCGTCGCCGACCCAGCCCCAAAACACCATGCCGATGAAGCCCGTGACGTTGGCCACGGCGAGCGGTGTGGCGACCTCGCCGGGGGTGAGGTGCAGATCCTTCTGCAGGTGCGTCGCGAACAGCGCCCAGAGCGAATAGTAGACGACGCCGCCGCTCGCCATCCACCAGCACGCGGTCAGGGTGTTGCTCAGCACGCCGCGCTTGAAGATGCTGAGTAGCGGCGCGCGCACCTCGCGCTCTTGCTCGCGCTGCTGCCGCCGGTTCTCCACCCAGACCGCGGGCTCCTTGACGAAGAACCGCACGTAGACAACCGCAAGCGCCGGCAGGATGCCGATCCACAGCAGCCCGCGCCAGCCGATCGAGCTGTAGAGCAGCCCGTATGCGGCACTCGAGAGCAGAAAGCCGATGCCCCAGGAACCCTGCAGGATGCCGCTCATCAGGCCGCGCGAGCGCTGCGGCCAGGACTCCATTGCCAATGCCGCGCCGGCCGGCCACTCCGCCCCCATGCCGAGGCCGAGCAAGGCGCGGAAGATCAGCAGGAAGGTGAAGCTCGGCGAGAAGCCGGCGATGAAGTTGCAGATCGAATACCAGAGAATCGAGATCATCAGCGGCGTCTTGCGCCCGACCCTGTCGGCCAACCACCCGGACGCCACGGCGCCAACCAGGCGCAGCCACAGCGTTATGGTGAACACCACCGCGACAGCCGTGATCGGCACGTTAAACTCTTGCGCGATCGGCACCATGATCAACAGGAAGATCGTGAAATCGAATGCGTCGAGGGTCCAACCCAGCCAGGCGGCCCACCACGCATACCACTGATCCTTGGTTGGCTCCTTCCACCACGGTACAGGCTTAGCCGTTTCGACGGCTGTCGACATGACCCAAACCTCCCTAATTGTTGCATTTAGGCAACTTTATGGCGGCACGTCGTCCCAAACGCACGAAGCTAGGAGCGTGAGTTTTCGCGCGTCAACCGAATGTTGCGCTGCGAGCCGGGCGTACACGGGATTGCGCGTGCGGGGGCGGCTCGCTTCAATGCGGGCAATGCAAATCGGGGAGGACCGGGCGATGCTGACCCGTCTGGGCTGGGTGCTGGCCATCTGTCTGCTGTCGCTTCCCGCCCTCGCGCAGAAGCAAGGCGGCACATTGCGTATCCCGCATCGCGAGAACCCGCCCTCCGCCTCGATTCACGAGGAGGCGACGATCTCCACCGACATGCCGTTCATGGGCGTGTTCAACAACCTGGTCGTGTTCGACCCCGAGAGCCGGCAGGACCGGCTGGATCGCATCGTCCCCGAGCTCGCCACCGCCTGGAAGTGGAGCGACGACGGCCGCACGCTGACCTTCACCCTGCGTGACGGGGTGAAGTGGCACGACGGCAAGCCGTTCACCAGTGCCGACGTAAAATGCACCTGGGACACGCTGATCGGCCAGCGCGAGAGTGGGATGCGCAAGAACCCGCGCAAGCCGTGGTATTTCAACCTCACCGGCCTGACCACCAACGGCGACCGCGAGGTGAGCTTTCACCTCAAGGACCCGCAGCCCTCGCTGCTGGCGATGCTCGCCGGCGGGTTCTCGCCGGTCTATCCGTGCCACGTCAGCTTCGCGCAGATGCGCACCCACCCGATCGGCACCGGCCCGTTCAAGTTCGCCGACTGGAAACAGAACAACTCGATCAGGCTGGTGAAGAACCCGGACTACTGGAAAAAGGGACGGCCGTATCTCGACGAGATCGACTACACGATTATCCCGAACCGCGCGACCGCGATGCTCGCCTTCATCTCGGGCCAGGAGGACATGACGTTCTCGACGGAAGTTTCGCCGGCGATGCTGAAGGACATCAAGGCGCAGATGCCGAGTGCCATCTGCCAGATGCAGCCGACCGACACGCAGACGAACCTGCTGGTCAACCGCGACAAGCCGCCGTTCGACGACGCGCGCGTCCGGCGCGCAATGGTGCTGTCGTTCGACCGCCGCGAATTCGTCGACATCCTCGGCCAGGGCTACGACAAGATCGGCGCGACCATGTTGCCGCCGCCCGAGGGCCTATGGGGGATGCCGCCGGAGCTGCTGCACACCGTCTCCGGCTATTCGCCCGACGTGGCCAAGAGTCGCGCCGAGGGCCAGCGCATCATGCGCGAGCTAGGCTACGGTCCGGACAAACCTCTCCGCATCAAGATATTGACCCGCAACCTCGCGCAATACCGGGATTCCGCGGTGCTGCTCATCGACCAGCTCAAGCACGTCTACATCGAGGCCGAGCTGGAGCCGCTGGAATCCCCGATCTGGTACGCCCGGATGGCGCGCAAGGACTATTCGGTGGGCGTCAACGTGCAGGGCATCGGCATCGACGACCCCGACGTGGTGTTCTTCGAGACCTTCGCCTGCGGCTCCGAGCGCAACTACACCAATTACTGCAACCCCGAGCTCGAGAAGAAATTTCACACGCAGTCGCAGATGACCGACGTGGAGAAGCGCCGCGAGCTGGTCTGGCAGATCGACAAGGCGCTGCAGGAGGATGGCGCTCGCCCGGTGCTCGACCACGGCTGGGCCGCAACCTGCTGGTCCCCGGCGGTGAAGGGCGTCCACATGGCGATCAACGGAATCTACAATCGCTGGCGGATGGAGGACGTTTGGCTGGATCGATAGCGCACGCCGTCACGCAGCTGTTTCCGTGGCCCCCGGATGCCGGCCGGCGCGCTGTGGCAGGAACACGATGCAGGCGATGATGAAGGCGGCGAGGACGGCGGAGGCCTCGAAGCGGCCCAGCGCGAGCCCGCCGTGGGATACTGGCTTGTCGAGCAGATCGCCCACAGTGGCGCCGAGCGGCCGGGTCAGGATGAAGGCGCTCCAGAACAGCAGAGTCCGCGATATGTTGGTCAGGAAATAGGCCGCCGCGAGCACCGCAAGCCCGGCGGCGAACACCAGTGCGCCGCCCTCGTAGCCGAGCCCCATGCTGTCGGCCATCCAATCGCCGAGTGCCGTGCCCAGGGTCTGCGAGAACAGGATCGTTGCCCAGTAGAACGTCTCGACCTTGGGCGTCGTGATGGTGTTGACGGAGACGGAGCCGGCGGCGAGATACCAGATTCCGAGCGAGGCTAGCAGGAGCGCCAGCAGGATGAGCGATCCCCCGGGATACCCGATCCCGAGCGAGCGATCGGCGAAATCCGCCATCGTGGTGCCCGCGGTCGTGGTCGCCACGATCACCGCCCAGTAGAGAAAGGGGTGGAAGGCCCGCGCCGAGATCTGCGCTGCGACGAAGACCACGAATATCGCAATGAAGATGCCGCTGCTGATCGCGTAACCAAGGTTCAGGGTCATCGATAGTGCGTCACCGCCGGTCTCGCCCAGGGTCGTCGCGGCGATCTTGATGATCCAGAAGACGAGCGTGACCTCGGGAACCTTGGTCAGCGCAGCCCGTGTGATCCTGTCCATGTGTCCGGCCTTCGAGTGAGATGGGCGTCTAGACATCACCCGAAGGAACAGCCGTCCTGGGCGAAGCTCCCAATCAACGGTCTAGACCCTTGAGGGGTTTGTCTAGTGGACAGTGAATGCTTGTCCACATCGAGGCCGGCGCTCTTGCCAGTCAGCAAGCTACGCTTGCTTCAGCTCGATCAAGCTCCGCCTGATCTTTCGCCCGCGCAGGATCTTGTCCTCGATATACGCCGCATCCCCCCAGCGCACGGCGCGGGCCATCGCCTGGGCGTCCTCGGTGAAGCGGGCGAGCATTTCGAGCAGCGCCTCGCGGTTGTTGAGGAACACGTCGCGCCACATCGTCGGGTCGGAGGCGGCGATGCGGGTGAAGTCGCGGAAGCCGGAGGCGGCGAATTGCAGCACCTCCTGGCGGCTCTCGTCCTCGAGGTCGTCGGCGGTGCCGCAGATGGTGAAGGCGATCAGGTGCGGCAAATGGCTCACCACGGCGAGCACGCGGTCGTGGTGACCGGGCTCCATCGTCTCGACCAGTGAGCCGCAGCGCCGCCAGAGCTCGGCGATTTTCTCCACCGCCGCCTCGTCGGTGCCCGGCGGTGGGGTGAGCAGGGTCCAGCGGCCCTCGAACAGCGTGGTGAAACCGGAATCCGGGCCGGAATACTCGGTGCCGGCGATCGGGTGGGCCGGGACGAAATGCACCCCCTCCGGCACCAGCGGCCCGACATCGCGGATCACCGACTGCTTGGTCGAGCCGACATCGGTCAGCACCGCGTCTGGTGCGAGGTGCGGCGCGATGGCGGCGGCGATTTCGGCATAGGCGCCGACCGGCGCGCACAGCATCACGCAGTCCGCCCCCTCGACCGCGCGGCCAAGGTCGGCCTCGATGCGGTGGGCGATGCCGAGCTCGCGCACCCGGTCGAGCGTCGCCTGGGTGCGTGCGCTCGCTACCACCTCACCGGCCAGGTCGCCGCGCTGCATGGCGATGCGCGCCACCGAGCTGCCGATCAGCCCGATCCCGATTAGCGCCAAGCGCTTGAAGATCGGTGCGTCAGCCATGCCGTTCGGCCATGAACAGGGCCAGCGCCTCGGAGACGAGCGCGACCTCCTCCGCCGTGCCCACGGTGATGCGCAGGCAATGCGGCAAGCCGTAGCCGGCGACGCCGCGCACGATCACGCCGCGGCCGCGCAGGAAGGCATTGGCCGCGTCGGCCAGTGCCGGCGTGCCGAAGTCGGCGAGGACGAAGTTGCCCTCGCTCGGCCAGGTGCGGATGCCCGCCGCTTCCAAATTGGCAGCGAGTTTTGCCCGATACTCGGTGTTGTGCGCCCGGCTCATCTCCACCCAGCCCGGCGTCTCCAGCGCGGCGATGGCGGCGGCCTGGGCGGCAATCGACACGTTGAACGGGCCGCGCACGCGGTTGAGCACATCGACCACGGCCGGCGGCGCGTAGGCCCAGCCGATCCGCATGCCGCCGAGCCCGAACACCTTGCTGAAGGTGCGAGTCATGACCGTGTTATCGCCGGCATCGACCAGGCGGATGCCGGGCTCGTAATCCTTGCGCTCCACGTACTCGGCGTAGGCCGCGTCGAGCACCAACAGCACCTCGGGGGGTAGCCCGGCGCGTAGGCGGTTGATTTCGGCCTCGGGCAGCATGGAGCCAGTCGGGTTGTTCGGGTTGGCGACGAACACGATCCGCGTGGCCGGCGAGACGGCGGCCAGCATCGCGTCGACGTCGGCGGTGAGATTTCGCTCCGGGGTCTTGCGGATGCGGCTGCCGGCGTATTGCCCGGCGATGGCGTAGATCGAGAAGCCGTGCTCGCTCATCACGATCTCGGTGCCAGGGCCGCCATAGGACAGGCAGAGCTGGTAGATGAGGTCGTCGGAGCCGGCGCCGCAGACGATGCGGGCGGGGTCGAGCGCGAATTTCGCCCCGAGCGCCCGGCGCAGGTCGGTCGCGGCACCGTCCGGGTAGCGGTGCAGCTCCTCGGACATGCGCCGGAATGCCTCCTGCGCGGCCGGCGGGGCGCCGAACGCGCCCTCGTTGGAGGACAGCTTGATCACCCGGTTGATGCCGGGGAGCTTCGACTCGCCGCCGATATACGGGTTGATGGTGAGGATTTCGGGGCGCGGGCGTGGGTTTGTCATCTTGGGGCGCCTCCTTCGGCGTCCGGGCAGGAGGCGGCGGAGCGGGCCGAACTGATACCGGAACCGCCCTGCCCTGAAAACCCGCCCAGTTGCCCCCAGATAGCCGATTGCCTATGCACGCACGCCCCCTCAACTACCGGCCAGCGATGGACCAGACCGATACCCTCGCCGAGATCGACCACAGCCACGTCACCTTCCCCGAGGGACTGACGCTGGATTGCGGGGTGACGCTGCCGGAGCTCACGGTGGCCTACCGCACCTACGGCACCCTGAACGCCGAGCGGACCAACGCGATCCTGATCTGCCACGCCCTCACGCTCGACCAATACGTCGCCGAGCCCAGCCCCGTGACCGGCAAGCCCGGCTGGTGGGACAGCGTGGTCGGCCCCGGCCTGCCGATCGACACTGACCGGTTTTTCGTCCTCTGCGCCAACGTGCTCGGCGGCTGCATGGGCAGCACCGGGCCGCGCAGTCCTCGGACCGAAGGCGGCGAGCCCTGGGGGATCGATTTCCCGCCCGTGACGATCCGCGACATGGTCCGTGCGCAGAAGCGACTCACCGAGCATCTCGGCATCACGCGGCTGTTCGCGGTGATCGGCGGCTCGATGGGAGGGATGCAGGTGCTGGAATGGGCGGCGACCTACCCGGACGCGGTGTTCGCCGCTGTGCCGGTCGCCGCTGCGTCTTACCACTCGGCGCAGAACATCGCCTTCCACGAGGTCGGGCGGCAGGCGATCTTCGCCGACCCGGACTGGCAGGGCGGCCAGTATTGGCGCACGGGGCGCATCCCGGCGCGTGGGCTGGCGGTGGCACGGATGTGCGCGCATATCACCTATCTCAGCGAGCAGGCGCTCACCCGCAAGTTCGGCCGCCGCATCCAGGCGGCACCCAAGGCCGCCGAGGAGGCGATCGGCCTGTTCGGTGACATGTTCGAGGTGCAGAGCTACCTGCGCCACCAGGGCAGCACCTTCGTCAACCGCTTCGACGCCAACTCCTATCTCACCATCACCCGCGCGATGGACTATTTCGATATCGCCGCCGAGCACGAGGGCGACCTCGCCGCCGCCTTCCGCGGCACCCGCACGCGGTTCTGCATCGTCTCGTTCAGCTCCGACTGGCTGTTTCCCACTGAGGAAAGCCGGGCGGTGGCGCGGGCGCTCAACGGTGTGGCGGCCAATGTGAGTTTCGTCGAGATCGCCACCGACAAGGGCCACGACGCCTTCCTGCTCGATGAGCCGGACTTCCATCGCACGCTGGCCGGCTTCCTTTCGGGCTGCGCCGAGCACGCCGGCCTCGCCGAATGAGCAAGCACGATCCGGTCCGCTACGTCGCCAAGAACATGCGGCTCGACCTCGCGTTGATCGCGGGGATGATCGAGCCACGCTCGCGCGTGCTCGACATCGGCTGCGGCGACGGAATGCTGATCGAGCATCTGTTCCGCACCAAGGGGTGCGACGCGCGCGGCATCGAGATCGACATGACCGAGGTGACGCGCGCCGTCGCGCACGGGATGCCGGTGATGCACGGCGACGCTGACCAGGACCTCGCGCACTACCCGGATGCGGCGTTCGACTACGTGGTGCTGTCGCGCACCTTGCAGGCCGTCGAGCGGCCGCGCGAGGTGCTGCGACAAATGCTGCGCATCGGCACGCGCGCGGTGGTGAGCTTTCCCAATTTCGGCCATTGGCGCGTGCGCTGGCAGCTGCTGCGCACCGGGCGGATGCCGATGACCGCGACGTGGGACCGCGCGTGGTACGAGACGCCCAACATCCACCCCTGCACGGTGCGCGACTTCTTCGACCTGTGCGCGCGCGAGGGCTACGTTGTCGAGCGCTGGCTCGCTGCCGACGACGCCGGCCGCCGGGCGCCCTGGCGGCGGTTCCCGAGGCTCGCCAACCTGTTCGGCGAGCAGGCGCTGTTTCTGCTGAGGCGGGCTTAGAGTGGCGGACTGAAGTCCGCCCTACGCGGTTCGGCGGGTGCCGTCCTCGCTTCGTAGGGCGGACTTCAGTCCGCCACCTGGTGCCGCCAAGTTCATTCTAGCGGCCACGGGAGCGGCGCCATGAAAAAACTCATCAACAACCCCCTCCAAGTCGTCCCCGAGATGCTGGAGGGCTTGGTTGCGCTGCACCCCGGTCTCGCGCTGCTCGATGGCGAGAATGTCGTGGTCCGCGCCGACCCCAACGCGGGCGCCCAAGTCGCCCTGATCGCGGGCGGCGGCGCGGGGCACGAGCCGGCCCACGCCGGCTATGTCGGCCCCGGCCTGCTGAGCGCCGCGGTATCGGGCGACGTGGTCACCTCGCCCAGCACCGACGCGGTGCTCGCCGCCATCCGCGCCGTCGCGGGGCCGGCGGGTGTGCTGCTGATCGTCAAGAACTACACCGGCGACCGGCTGAATTTCGGCCTTGCCGCCGAGATCGCCCGCGCTGACGGCATCCCGGCCGACATGGTGATCGTCGATGACGACGTGGCCCTGCCCACCGGCGAGGGCACCGCCGGGCGGCGCGGCATTGCGGGGGCCGTGCTGATCCACAAGGTCGCCGGCGCTGCGGCGGCCGCCGGCCTGCCGCTCGACGCGGTGAAGCGCGAGGCGGCGGCGGCGATCGCCTCGCTCGGCACGATGGGCGTTGCCCTCTCGCCCTGCACCGTCCCGGCGGCCGGCGAGCCCGGCTTCACCCTGCGGCCGGATGAGATCGAGCTTGGCCTCGGCATCCACGGGGAGCCCGGCGTGCGTCGTGGTCGGATCGAGCCGGCCGACGCCTTGGTGACGGAACTCGTCTCCCGCATCCTCGACGATCGCGGCATCGAGCGCGGCGAGCGGGTGGCGTTGCTGGTGAACAATCTCGGCGGTACCCCTGCGATGGAGCTCGCCATCGTCGCCCGGCGCGCGGTCGGCCTGCTCGCCGAGCGCGGCATCGTGGTGGAGCGCGCGTGGTGCGGCAGCTTTCTGACGGCGCTGGAAATGGCCGGGTGCTCGATCTCGCTGCTGCGGCTCGATGACGAACGCCTTGCCCGGCTCGACGCGCCTGCCAGCGCCCCCGCCTGGGTGCGTGGTAGTGGCCCGGCGTCCGTGGGGCGGCCGAGGCTGCCGGTGGAGGGCGTCGCCGCGCCGCGTCACGACGCCGGGCGGCCAGCCAACGAAGGGTTGGTCCGCGTGCTTGGCGCCGTGGCGGAGGCGCTGCGGCAGGCCGAGCCGCGCCTCACGACGATGGACCGCGAGGTCGGCGATGGCGATCTCGGCATCAGCCTGGCCCGCGGCGCCGCGGCGATCCTGCGCGAGCTGCCCGCGCTGGAAGTCGAGCCCTCGGCCGCGCTCCGGCATTTGTCGCTGAGCATCCGCCGGTCGGTGGCCGGCACCTCCGGGCCGCTCTATGCCATGTTCCTGCTGCGCGGCGCCGGCGCGCTGGTGGGGGCCGGCGCCGCGCCGGATGCGGCTGCCTGGGCACGTGCTCTCGCCGCCGGCTGCGAGGGCGTGATGGCGCTCGGCGGCGCGCAGGCGGGGGACCGGACCATGCTCGACGCGCTGGTGCCCGCCGCCGAGGCGCTGCAATCGGGCTTGTGCGCCGGCCGTCCGTGGCACGAGGCGCTGGCCGAGGCGGTGGCGGCCGCCCGCGAAGGCGCCGCGCGCACCGCCGCGATGGCGCCAAGGCGCGGCCGGTCGAGCTATCTCGGCGACCGCGCCCTCGGCCATGTCGACCCCGGCGCCGAGGCGGTGGCGATCTGGCTGGCGGCGGTCCAACATGCGCTCGCACCGTCGGGGGCGTGAGGGAGGAAAAGTAATGGCGAAGGCGTATCTGGTGGTCCGCTCCGTGGTGGACGAGGCGACGCGGCCGGCGTTCGACCGGTGGTATTCCACCGAGCACCTGCCCGACGCGGTGCGGGATTTCGGCGTGAAGCGCGGCTGGCGCGGCTGGAGTCGCACCGACCCCTCGATGCATCTCGCCTTCTACGAATTCGCCGATGTCGCGGCGGTGCAACGCGCTCAAGCCTCCGACGCGACCCGTGCGCTGGTTGCCGAATTCGACCGCGCCTTCCCGAAGGTCACGCGGACCCGCGAGATCATCGAGGTCGCCGACGAGATTGGGTAGATCGGCGGCGGGATAAATCCCGCCCTACGGGCCTCGGCGCCGGCGCGGCCCACCGCTGCCCCGCCGCTTGGCGGGATCGTAGCCGCCGCCGCCCGGCCCCATCGGCTCGGGCGTGCGGTCGCGGCGCGGGCGGGAGGCAGCGGAGGCAATCGGGGGTGGTTCTAGGCCGAGCTCCAGCGCCTCCAGGCGCCGGATCTCGTCGCGCAGTCGGCCGGCTTCCTCGAATTCGAGGTCGGCGGCGGCGGCGCGCATCCGCTTCTCGAGCTCGGCGATGGTCGACTTGAGGTCCTTGCCGACGAACTCCGAGACCGCCGCGTCGCGCACCGGGGCGACCGTGATGTAGTCCTGCTCGAACACCGAGGACAGCACCTGGCCGATCTGCTTCTTGACCGATTGCGGGGTGATGCCGTGCGCCTCGTTCCACGCGGTCTGCTTGGCGCGCCGCCGCTCGGTTTCCTCAATCGCGCGTCGTAGGCTGTTGGTCATCGCATCGGCGTAGAGGATCACCCGCCCCTCGACGTTGCGCGCGGCGCGGCCGATGGTCTGGATCAGCGACGTGCCGGAGCGGAGGAAGCCTTCCTTGTCGGCATCGAGGATCGCCACCAGCGCGCATTCGGGAATGTCCAAGCCCTCGCGCAGCAGGTTGATCCCGACCAGCACGTCGAACACGCCGAGCCTGAGGTCGCGGATGATGTCGATGCGTTCCAGCGTGTCGATGTCGGAGTGCAGGTAGCGCACCTTGACGCCGTGCTCGGTGAGGTATTCGGTGAGGTCTTCCGCCATGCGCTTGGTGAGTGTCGTGACCAGCACGCGCCCGCCGCGCTTGGCGACATCCCGGCACTCGGCGAGCAGGTCGTCGACCTGGCGCTCGACGGGCCGCACCTCCGTCACCGGGTCGATCAGCCCGGTCGGCCGGATCACCTGCTCGGCGAACACGCCTTGCGTGCGCTCCATCTCCCACGGGCCGGGGGTGGCGCTGACGAACACGGTCTGCGGCCGGAAGCGCTCCCACTCCTCGAATTTGAGCGGCCGGTTGTCGACGCAGGAGGGCAGGCGGAAGCCGAACTCGGAGAGGATGGATTTGCGCGCGAAGTCGCCTTTGAACATGCCGCCGATCTGCGGCACCGTGACGTGGCTTTCATCCACGATCAGCAGCGCGTTCTCCGGCAAATACTCGAACAAAGTCGGCGGCGGCTCGCCGGGATTGCGGCCCGAGAGATAGCGCGAATAGTTCTCGATGCCTTTGCAGGAGCCCGTGGTCTCCATCATCTCGATGTCGAACGTGCAGCGCTGCTGCAGCCGCTCGACCTCCAGCAGCTTGCCCTGGGTAGACAATTCCGCCAGCCGCTCCTTGAGCTCGATCTTGATGTCGCCGATCGCCTGCGCGAGCGTCGGGCGCGGGGTGACGTAGTGGCTGTTCGCGTAGACGGTTACGCTGTCCAGCGCCGCCATGCGCTCGCCGGTCAGCGGGTCGAACTCGTGGATGCCCTCGATCTCGTCGCCGAACAGCGTGATGCGCCAGGCGCGGTCCTCGTAATGGCTCGGGAAGATGTCCACCGTCTCGCCGCGCAGCCGGAAGGTGCCGCGCTGGAATGCCGCGTCGTTGCGGCGGTATTGCAGTTCCACGAGTGCCTTGGCGAGCTTGTCGCGATCGATGCGCCCGCCGGTCTCCAGCTTCACCGTCATGCGCGAGTAGGTCTCGACCGAGCCGATGCCGTAGATGCAGGACACCGAGGCGACGATGATGACGTCGTTGCGCTCCAGCAGCGCCTGGGTGGCGGCGTGGCGCATCCGGTCGATCTGCTCGTTGATCTGCGCGTCCTTTTCGATATAGGTGTCGGTGCGCGGGACGTAGGCTTCCGGCTGGTAGTAGTCGTAGTAGCTGACGAAGTATTCGACGGCGTTGTCGGGGAAGAAGCTCTTCATCTCGCCGTAGAGCTGCGCCGCCAGCGTCTTGTTGGGCGCCAGCACCAGGGTCGGCTTCTGCACCGCCTCGATGACCTTCGCCATCGTGAAGGTCTTGCCCGAGCCGGTGACACCGAGCAGCACCTGGTCCTGCTCGGCTGCTTCCACCCCGCGCACTAAATCGCGGATGGCGGTCGGCTGGTCGCCGTTGGGCTGGTAATCCGAGACCACGCGCAGTTGCCGCGTCACCGGCTTGGGCGGCTGGCGCGGCGGCATGAACAGCATCGGCGGGGTCGGACGGACGAGCGTCTGGGACATGCGGCGGGGTTTCCTGGCAGCGGGGAGTGATATGTGGAGCAGGCGCCCGGCACGCCACCCCCCGAATCGGATGCTATTGTCGTTGCTCGGCGAACCGGCGGGCAAGGTATGGGCGAGACGACGACAGCACAGAACGCGATCCTGGTCGGCCGGGGCGACCAGCCGGTGTGGCTGAACTTGTCGCGCGCCAACCGCCACGGGCTCATCGCCGGCGCCACGGGGACCGGCAAGACCGTCACTCTGCAGGTGCTCGCCGAGGGCTTCGCCGCCGCCGGCGTCCCGGTGTTCTGCGCCGACATCAAGGGCGACCTCTCGGGCATCTCGCAGCCCGGCAAGCCCAACCCCAAGCTGGAGCAGCGCGCCGCCGCGGTCGGGCTGGCGGATTTCGCCTATCGCCCCACGCCGGCGGTGTTCTGGGACGTGTTCGGCGAGCAGGGCCATCCGATCCGCGCGACGGTGGCCGAGATGGGGCCGGTGCTGCTCGGCCGGATGCTCGACCTCAACGAGGTGCAGGAGGGCGTGCTGAACGTCGCCTTCAAGCTGGCCGACGACGAGGGCCTGTTGCTGCTCGACTACAAGGATTTGCGGGCGCTGCTGGTCTATGTCGCCGAGCGCGCCGACGCGCTGGCCACGCAGTATGGCAACGTCAGCGAGGCGACCATCGGGACCATCCAGCGCAAGCTGCTGGCGCTGGAACAGGCCGGCGGCGAGCCGTTCTTCGGCGAGCCCGCGCTCGAGCTGGCTGATTTGCTGCTGGTCACGCCGGACGGGCGCGGGGCGGTGAACGTGCTCGCGGCCGACAAGCTGATCGCCAGCCCGCGCCTCTATGCCACGTTCCTGCTGTGGCTGCTCTCCGAGTTGTTCGAGGAGCTGCCGGAGGTGGGCGACCTCGACAAGCCGAAGCTCGTGTTCTTCTTCGACGAGGCGCATCTGCTGTTCAAGGACGCGCCGAAGCCGTTGGTCGAGAAGATCACCCAGGTCGTGCGGCTGATCCGCTCGAAAGGCGTCGGCGTCTATCTGGTGACGCAGAACCCGGTGGATGTGCCGCCGGACGTGCTCGGCCAGCTCGGAAATCGCGTGCAGCACGCGCTGCGGGCGTTCACGCCGGTCGAGCAGCGGGCGGTACGCGCTGCCGCCGAGACATTCCGCGCCAACCCGAAATTCAAGGTCGAGAGGGCGATCACCGAGCTCGCGGTGGGCGAGGCGCTGGTCTCCACGCTCGGCCCGGGCGGCGTGCCCGGCGTGGTGGAACGCGCCATGATCTGCCCGCCGCGCAGCCGGATCGGCGCGATCACGCCGGAGGAGCGGGCGAAGAACATCGCGGCGAGCCCGATCGGCGCGAAATACGATACGCCGGTCGATCGGGAATCGGCCTACGAACGCCTGCAAGGGCGTGCGACGACGGTGACGGCCGATCCGGTGCCGACCTCGCCCTGGAGAGAGGCGGCGGCGCCGGTGCGCGAGGACGACCCCTGGGGCACCGGTGCCCGCCCCAACCCGGCGGGGTCGGGTTACGTGCAGCCCTACTCGCCGCCCCGGCGTCGCCGCCAGCCCGCCGCGCCCTCGGCTGGCGGCCTGCTCGGCGAACTGCTCGGTGGTCACGGGGGGCGGCAGGGCGCGGGCGAGGCGATGGTGAAGTCGATCGCGCGCAGCTTCGGCAGCCAGGTCGGAGGGCAAGTCGGCCGGGCCATTCTGCGGGGGGTGCTCGGCTCCATCCTGAAGCGGTAGAGGCCCGACCGGCGCACGGCGCTTTCGCCGTCATGCAGTCCAAAATGGGTTTGACAAATGCGCTAACTGATGCTACATTCTCCTGGTCATGAGCCCCACTCTGTCCTCCCCACCCCCCGCCGCCTGGTGCCGCGCTTTGGGGTGTTCATCAATGCGGTGAAGTGGGCGATGGGCCAGGGCAATCTGCTGCGCCAGGTGACGGTGGATGGCAACGCCTTGGCGGTGGCGCCGCTGTCCCTCCTGCTCGGGCACTATCTCTCGGCGACGCTGCGGCGGTTTACCGCGCTGCATGCCCGCTTCGCCGCCGGCACGCTGGCAACGGCGCCACGTCGGCGTCCCGCCGGGACATCCGCTAGCGAGGGCGCGCGCGCCGAGGGGGGCGGGCGCCGAGCAGGGGAAGGCAGAGCGCCGGGCTCCGGGTATCCCGCCGGGTGCGGTGCTGCTCAGGGAGTTCGGGGTGCGGTTCGCCAGCAACCTGTATACGCTGCTGGAGGATCCCGAGATGCGGGCCTTCCTCGCCGCAGCACCAGAGGCCGGGCGCATCCTGCGGCCGCTGTGGCGCAAGCTCACTCCCGAAGCGCTGCCCGAGATCCTGCGGCTGCCGCCGCGGCCGCGCCAGCCGCGTGCCCCGAGGCCGCCGCGTCCGGCCAAGCCGGCGCCGGGGAGCGGCCCGCCGGGGCTGCGCCGGGTGACATTGGCCGACGGCACCAAGTCGTGGGAGCCGATCCCCTGCTATCCGTTCGGCGAGAAGCCGCCGCGGCTCCGCCGCTCCCGCGCCGATGCATGGCCGGAGCCGCTCCCGCCGCCGCGCTTCCGGCCGGCACCCAGGCCGCTGCGCCCGCCCAACCCCGAGCGCCGGCTGAGCGACTACAACTGGATCGGCCGGCTGTTCATGCGATAGCGCAGAGTGCCTGCCTTGGCACGCCTAGACTATTGCTTAATAGCAGCAAATCGTGTAGTCATTTCAGTGGCTTGGCACGACTTTTCATCCCGTGCCGTCATGACCGGCGCAGGCCGGTCATCCACGACTTTCGTGCTGGCAAGCAAAGTCGTGGATGGTCGGCCTTCGCCGACCATGACGAGTACTTGGTCGAGCACGGGATTTTACTCCCAGTCAATCCGGACTCTACTTGGCGGCCGGACTCGCGATGACGAATGAGTGTTCCCGTTCTACGCTGTCGGGCCATAGGAAAGGGGAGAGACATGGCCCACGCGCTGCGCCTCGGCGTCGTCTACGATTTTCGCAATCCGCCCGACAGCGGGATGAACAATCCAAGCCTCTACGCCGCCATTCTCGATCAGGTGGCCTGGCTCGATGGGCTCGGGCTCGATCTGGTGTGGTTCACCGAGCACCATTTCGTCGATGACGGCTATCTCCCTTCCTGGATTCCGGTCGCGGCGGCGATGGCGTCGCGCACCAAGCATGTGCGGTTCTCCTGCGACGTCTGCCTGCTGCCGTTCAATCACCCGATCCGACTCGCCGAGGATCTCGCGGTGCTCGACAATCTCAGCAACGGGCGGGTCGAGATCGGCGTCGGCATGGGCTACGCGCCGCACGAGTTCCGCGGCTTTGGCCTGCCGGTGTCGCGCCGCGTGTCGCTCACCGACGAGGCGCTGGAGGTGCTGCGCCGCGCCTTCACCGGCGAGACCTTCAGCTTCCAGGGCAAGCGCTACGACTTCCACGACGTGAAGATTACGCCCGGCTACGTCCAGCCCGGTGGTCCGCCGCTTTGGGTTGCCGCCATGTCGGAGCCCGGCGCCCGCCGCGCCGCGCGGTTCGGCGCCAATTTGCTGCCGCAGGGTCCGCGCGCCCGCGCGCTCGATCCGTGGCACGCCGAGATCGCGGCCAGCGGACGGAGTGCGGCGGATTTCCGCATCGGCATCATCCGCTCCTGCCTCGTCACCGATGATCCCGGGCGCGACTGGGCGGACGTGCGCGCCGCCGAGCGCCGGCGGATGGAGGTCTATAACCGCTTCCGCGAGGCGGCCGGCGGCCACGGTGGAGTCGCCGGCATCACCGAGGAGGAGCGCATCCCGCAGACCTGGGTGGTCGGTGACGTCAACCATTGCGTCGCCGAGCTGTCGGCGTTCATCCGCGAGTACGGCCTGACCGACCTCGTCACCTGGGGCGTGCCGCCGGGGATGCGCCCTGATCAGATGGCCCCCAGCCTGGAGCGCTTCGCCCGCGACGTCGCGCCGCGACTGCGGGCCGAGTTCGGCCAGCGCCCCGGCTAGTACAGCCGGGTGCGATAGCCTTCCTCGATCCGCGCGTCGGCCTCGGCCGCATCGCAGGCGCCGGTCTGGTCGGCGATGATGCGGCCGAGGGTGGGGAAGCTGCTGCGCGCGACGTGGCGATCGGGGTCCCATAGCTTCGCGCGCTTCAGCGCCTTGGCGCAGTGGAAGAACACCTCCTGCACCTCGATCAGCAGCCCCGCCTTCGGCACCTTGCCCTGGGCTTCCGCCTGGGCCAGCAGCGCGGGGTCCGTCACCACGCGGGCAGTGCCGTTCACACGCAAGGTTTCCTCGATGCCGGGAACCAGGAAGATCAGGCCGACGCCGGCATTCGCGACCACGTTGCCGTAGCTGTCCACTCGGTTGTTGCCGGGCCGGTCGGGCAGCAGCAGCGTGGTGTCGTCCAGCACCTGCACGAAGCCTGGGGCGTCGCCGCGCGGGCTGGCGTCCGCTTGGCCGCGATCGTTTACCGTCGCCATCACGAGGAACGGTGAGAGTCCGACGAAGGCGCGGGCGTGGCGGTCGAGCTTTGGGATGACCTTGCGCTGGGCGAGCGAGCTGACCGCTCCGTAATAGGCCCGCAGCGTCTCGTGGTCGCTGATGCCGTCCATGCCGCTTCTCCTCCTGTTGGCTCCCCTCTAGCTGCTCTCCCAAGCGTGACGCAACCGGATCGGAGAGACCGCGTTCTCGTTGGCATCTGCGGTGCCGTTCCCCCCACCTGCGCCGCGGACCGGGTGCCGGCGGCGCGGCCGCGAGGTCGCGCCGCTCCGGTACCCGGCTCTTGGATGGCAGGCGCCCGCTCGCCGATAAGGAGGAAGCGATGGCCTCGATCAACGATCCCACCAATCCCTCCGGCAACCTGATCGCCGGTGACCAGGTCGCGGGCACCGCTGTCTACGACACGAAGGGCGAGCGGCTCGGTTCTGTCGACGACGTGATGATCGACAAGGTATCCGGCCGCATTGCCTACGCGATCCTCAGCTTCGGCGGATTCCTCGGGATAGGCGACAAGCACCATCCGCTGCCGTGGTCCACGTTACGCTATGACACCGGGCTTGGTGGCTATGTCGTCGATCTCGACCGCGCGATGCTGGAGGGCTCGCCGGCTTATGCCGACGACGAGGCGGTCGCCTGGGAAGACCCCGCCTGGGGCCGCCGTGTGCACGACTATTATCGGGCCGAGCCGTACTGGAACGCGGTTCCATAGAAGCAGCAAGGTCGTTCGGGTTGACGATGGGGCGGGTCCTGTGGGCCCGCCCCATTCCGTTCGGGGCGGTCTGGACGCCATGCCGGGCTGGCCGCAGGATCGGACTCGCAGGCCGAGGGGAGGACGCCCGATGAGCACGCGCATCGGCATCGCCGGGATCACCGGCCGGATGGGACGGCTGCTGGCCGAGGAGGTGGCAGCGGCCGGCGCCACCCTGGCCGGCGGCATCGGCCGGACGGGCGCCGACCCGGCCTTGCTGCCCGACATCGCCGCCCTGGCTCGGGCTGCTGAGGTGGTGATCGACTTCACCCATGCATCGGCCGCGCAACCGCACGCCCGCGCGTTGGCCGAGGCGGGTACCGCCTGGGTGCTCGGGACCTCCGGATTATCGGCCGAGGACGAAGTGGCGGTGGAGGCGGCCGCCAGGCGCGTCCCGGTGGTGTATGCGCCGAATTTCTCGCCCGGCGTCAATCTCGTCCTCGCCCTCGCCGAGCGGATGGGGGCTGCCCTGCCGGCCCAGGACTACGATGCCGAGATCGTCGAGATGCACCATCGCCAGAAGGTCGATGCCCCCTCGGGGACGGCGATCGGCATGGGCCGAGCGGTGGCGGCGGGGCGGGGTGTGTCCTTGCCCGACGTGATGCAGAGCGGCCGCGACGGCCACACCGGCCCGCGTGCGACGGGCGCCATCGGCTTCGCCGCCTTGCGGGGCGGCCAAGTGGTGGGCGAGCACACGCTGATCTTCGCCTCTGCCAGCGAGCATATCTCGCTGACGCATCGTGCCTTTGACCGGCGGGTGTTCGCGACCGGAGCCGTCCGTGCCGCCCTCTGGCTCAAGGACCGGCCGGCGGGGCTTTATGGGATGGCGGACGTGCTGGGGATGACACGGTAATCAGCTACTCCGGACCGCGTCTCGCTCGCGCTCCATGCCAGATGTTGAGCACTTCGACCGCTTCCGGCGTTACGCGATACACGATGATGTAGGGCCAGATGACCGTAAGCTCGCGAGTCCCTGGGACGAGACCGGGACGGCCTCGCTCGGGCAGGAACTCCAGCCGATCGCAAGCCGCGACGAGTTGAATTGCGACGCGCGACGCAGCGGCCGGATTCTCTCGCCCGATATAAGTCCGGATAGCTGAAAGGTCCGCGACCGCGGTCTTCGTCAGGAGGACGCGCATGTGGGCGGCGGTAGCTCATCCTTGCTGCCCCACGAGAGCAGCCATCTGCGCACAGCCTCGTATGAAACCGTTCGGCCGGACGCCGCATCGGCCAAGCCGCTTTGGATCGCGGCGCGAAACTCACGCTCATCGGCCATTTCGTCGAAGGCCGGATCGGGAAGGCGCTGTGCCATACGTCTGAAGGTGCGCCCGCCGATGGGTGGATGCAAGCGTTGAGAGGCGTTTGGTCGTATGCTGGCGCGCTGCTCATTAAGCATGGAGCGGAAGCCGCCCTTCGACGAACTTCGTGGGTCCAACTTGGGCACGGCTTGATTCCACAGTCGATTTCCTTCACACACGCCCCGCCCGGCAGCCGGCCGGGGCGGCGGCCGGACGTGCCGGGCCATGCTCCGCGATCCCGAGGACCCAGACCCCATGCGCGACACGGGCGAGTTTCTGTTCACCTCCGAATCCGTTTCCGAAGGCCACCCCGACAAGGTTGCCGACCGGGTCAGCGACACGGTGCTGGACGCCTTCCTGACCGCCGACCCGTATAGCCGCGTCGCCTGCGAGACCCTCGTCACCACCAACCGCGTGGTGCTCGGCGGCGAGGTGCGCGGGCCGGAGACCGTGACGCCGGAGTTGCTGTCGCACCTGGTGCGCCTCGCCATCCACGACATTGGCTACGACCAGGCCGGCTTCTCCTGGCGCAACGCCGCGATCGAGTGCCACCTGCACGCGCAATCCGCCGACATCGCCCAGGGCGTCGATGCCGAGGGGAACAAGGACGAGGGCGCCGGCGACCAGGGCATCATGTTCGGCTACGCCTGTCGCGAGACCGAAACCCTGATGCCGGCGCCGATCTACTACGCGCACCTCATCCTGCGCCGCATGAGCGAGTTGCGCCGCAACGGCGACCAGGGCGCGGCGGGCCTGCTGCCCGATGCCAAGAGCCAGGTCACGCTGCGCTACGTCGACGGCAAGCCGGTCGGCGCAACCTCCGTGGTGGTCTCGACCCAGCACGAGGAACGTCTGGAGCAGGCCGAGATCAAGCGCCTGCTGTGGCCGATCGTCGAGAGCAGCCTGCCCAAGGGCTGGATGTGCGAGGAGCGCGAGTTCTACGTGAACCCCACCGGCAAGTTCGTGATCGGTGGACCGGACGGCGATTGCGGCCTGACCGGGCGCAAGATCATCGTCGACACCTATGGCGGCGCGGCCCCGCATGGCGGTGGCGCGTTCAGCGGCAAGGACCCGACGAAGGTGGACCGCTCGGCCGCCTATGCCTGCCGCTATCTCGCCAAGAACGTGGTGGCGGCCGGCTTGGCCGATAAGTGCACCCTACAGATCAGCTACGCGATCGGCGTGTCGCACCCGTTGTCGGTCTATGTCGACCTGCACGGCACGGGGCGCGATGTAGACGAGGCGCGGCTCGAGCGTACCCTGCGCGACCTGATGGACCTCTCGCCGCGCGGCATTCGCGAGCATCTGCGCCTCAACCGCCCGATCTATGCGCCGACCTCCGCCTACGGACATTTCGGCCGCGAGCACGACGACGAGAAGGGCACGTTCAGCTGGGAAAAGACCGATCTGGTTCCCGGCTTGAAGGCCGCGTTCCACCGCTGAACGCGGTTGGGTGAGGGCCTGAAACCCCCGCCCGACCGGCTCTATGGCCGGGCGCGGGGCCATGCGCTGCGTCCGCGCCAACGGCTGCTGCTCGATGTAACCCTGCCCCGCTTGGCGCTGCGCCCCGAACAGGCCGCCGACCCCCGCGCCGCCTTCGCGGGACCGCTCGATGAGCTATGGCTGGAAGTCGGCTTCGGCGGGGGCGAGCACGCCCTCGCCCAGGTCGCCGCGCAACCGGGTGCCGGCCTGATCGCCTGCGAGGTGTTCGAGAACGGCGTGTGCTCGCTGCTATCGCGCGTCGTGCCCGAGGGTGGCGAGGCAACCGCGCCCGTTCCGCCGAATCTACGCCTGTGGACCGACGATGCCCGCGTCCTGCTGCGACAATTGCCTGGGGCCTGCCTCGACCGCCTGTTCCTGCTGTTCCCCGATCCCTGGCCCAAGGCGCGCCACGCCAAGCGCCGCTTCGTCCACCCGGCGCTGCTGCCCGAACTGGCCCGCGTGCTGAAGCCCGGCGCGGAGTGGCGCGTGGCCAGCGACGATCCGACCTACCAGGCCTGGGTCGCCGAGGTGATGGCCGCCCAGACGCTGTTCGATGCCCCACCCCCGGCCGACCGCCGCCCGGACGGATGGCCGCCGACCCGCTACGAAGCCAAGGCCCTGCGGGAGGGACGGCGGCCGCTCTACTGGCGCTTCGTCCGGCGCTAGTCTCAATCCAGCCCGAGCAGCGCCGCGAGTTTGCCCCGCACGGTCGCGAGGACGGCGGCGGGAACCGCGGTCCCCGAATGCGCGATCGATCGGGCCAACGTGTCGATGCTGCGGACGTGGCTTGTCAGGATTTCGCCCGAGATAGGCAGGCCGTCCGGCAACACCACGCTGGTCCCGAACGGTCTCACGCGCGATGTAACCGGGCACACGATCACGAACCGAGATGCCAGCCAGAGTGCGGCGGGCGAGACGACGAGGGCTGGACGACGCCCGCTTTGCTCCCTGCCGACCCGGGGGTCGAAATCCACCCAGACGAGGTCGCCGGCCTCGGGTGGCTGGTCCGGGCTAATCGACCCGCTCGCGGCCGACATCGGGCCCCCAATCGAAGGCCTCGCTCATGGCTTCCGGAGTCATCCCGACCAGCAAGTCTGTCAACTTGAAACGCGGCCGCGCGGGGCTGAGCAGCAGACCATCCCGTTCCGCCCGCATCTCGACCTGCGTTCCCTCGGTCAGGCCGAACTGCTCCGCCAACTCCTTTGGAATCCGCAACCCGACGCTGTTTCCCCATCGACTGACCCGAACCTGCACCGGCAAACTCCTCCATCGACCAGCCATGTGACTCCGATAGATATATATACACTTCCAGTTCCTCGCTTCGGCAGGGCTTTGTGGGTAAAACGACCGCGGCGAGGGTTCGATGGAAGGGAAAGCAGCGATGCCCGACGCACTCGTGTTCCCGCCGGCCCGTGCACTCACGCTGCAATTCCTCGCCTGGGTATCCGTCGCCGAGCGGCGACGGGCCGATGTGATGGAGGTCTGGCAGAGCAGCTGCCCGCGCTTGTCGATCTGGGAGGACGCGCTGCTCGATGGGCTGGTCCGTTTCGAGGATGGCCGGGTGGAACTGACCGGGGCCGGGCGCGCCATGCTCGACCGCGTGCCGTGACGGGGGTTGCAGCCGTGAGCGCGACGGGCGCCGTGCCGGTGTCGGATGCCGACCCGTTCTCTGCCGCGTTCTTCGAGAACCCGCACCCGATCCATGACGAATTGCGCGAGGCCGGCCCGGTGGTGCGGCTGTCGCGCTACGGCGTGCTGGCGGTGGCGCGCCATGAGCAGGTCCATGCTGTGCTGAACGATTGGCGCACCTTCTCCTCGGCGCGCGGCGCCGGGCTGGCGGATTTCGCCAAGGAGAAGCCCTGGCGGCTGCCGAGTCTCGTGCTCGAGACCGACCCGCCGCTGCACGACCGTACCCGTCGGGTGCTCGATCGAGTGCTCTCGCCGGCCGCCATACGCCGCCTGCGCACGGAGTTCGCCCGTGCCGCTGACGCGCTGATCGAGGAATTGCTCGAGCGCGGCAGCTTCGACGCCATCCCCGACCTCGCGGAGGCCTATCCGCTGAGCGTGTTCCCTGACGCGGTCGGGATGCCGCGGGAGAACCGGCGCTATCTGCTGCCGTACGGCAATATGGTGTTCAATTCGTTCGGACCTCGCAACGCGTTCTTCGAGGAAGCGGTCAAGGACGCCGAGCCGGTGATCGCCTGGGTGCAGGCGCAATCCCAGCGCGCGGCGCTCGCTCCCGAGGGCTTCGGCGCCGCGATCCATGCCGCCGCCGATGCGGGCGAGCTCACCCCCGAGGAGGCGCCGCTGGTGGTGCGGTCGGTGCTGACGGCCGGCGTGGACACCACGGTGAGCGGGCTCGGCGCCGCACTCTATTGCCTCGCGCGCTTCCCCGAGCAGTTCGCCCGGCTGCGCGCCGATCCCTCGCTGGCGCGCGCGGCGTTCGAGGAGGCTGTGCGCTACGAGAGCCCGGTGCAGACCTTCTTCCGCACCACGACGCGGGACACCGAGATCGCCGGCGTGCCGGTCGGCGAGGGCGAGAAGGTGCTGATGTTCTTGGGCGCGGCCAATCGAGACCCGCGGCGGTGGGAACGGCCAGAGGAATATGACATCGGCCGCGCCAATGCGGGTCATGTCGGTTTCGGCAGCGGCATCCACGGCTGCGTCGGACAGGTGCTCGCGCGCCTCGAGGGCGAGGTGGTGCTCGGGGCGCTGGCGCGGAAGGCGGCCGGCATCGAGATCACCGGGCCGGCGCGGCGGCGCTACAACAACACGCTGCGCGGGCTCGCGAGCCTCCCGGTGCGCCTGCACCGGGCAGCGTAGTTTCCTCGCACATTCGCGTAGAAGGAGTGAGTATGCGCCTGGCCTCTCTCGTGCCTGCCGGTATCCGCAAGCGCCGCTGGGAACACAAGACGACCTCCCGGTACGCCGCGGGCCTGCTGGCCGGTCACGAGCCGGAAGCGGCGTTTCTGCCGACGCTTTGCGACCGCGCGCGCGTCTCGATCGATGTCGGCGCCAATCTCGGCGGCTATACGCTGCTGCTTCGCAAGCATTCCGCACGGGTGATCGCCTACGAGCCGAATCCCGACCTGGCGGCGCGGCTGGAACGGGTGTTCCGGCTCTCCCGGTCGGTCGAGGTGCGCCGATGCGCGTTGTCGGACACGTCCGGCGCGGCGATGCTGCGAGTCCCCTCCGATCACGGCCGCAGCACCATCGAGGCCGCCAACGACATCGGCGGGCGCGAGGCTGCTCCGGTCAGTGTCGAGACGCGGCGGCTGGACGACGAGCCGGTCGGCGATGTTGGTTTCGTCAAGATAGATGTGGAAGGCCACGAGCTTGCGGTGCTGCGCGGCGCCGAGGGACTTTTACGTCGCTGCCGGCCCGCCTTGCTGATCGAGGCCAGCGAGGAGCTGGTACCCGGCGCGTTGGCGGCGATCCGGGCGTTCCTGGAGCCGCTGGGCTATCGCGGCTACGTCGCCGAGAACGACACGCTACGGCCGGTGCAATCGTCGGATGTTGCTCTGAACAACTTTATTTTCCGGCTTTAGCCGAGGTCTCACGCTTCGTTGGCCACCGCAACCAATGGGCTCACGAAAACGTCATCGACCTCGATATGGAATCATCGCTGGTTTGTTGTCTCTACGCTTCAATTACCCTCCCCAATCGAGCATGGTCCCTGAGTTGTCTCGCGGGATAGTCCTCGGCGCGTCTACGGCAGCATCCGAACAGCCGCGCTGACCGTTTCGTCGCGATGCCGGCGCAACCGTCGGCCGGACGAAAAGCCAATCCCACGCCGCGAGATGAACCGACAGGGCAGCGAGGGGGGCGACGTTCATGGCGATCAAGATTCGGGTGTCTCCCGCTTCCGTTGCCGAGGGCAACGCCTACACCCGGCCGGTCGACTTCCTGGTGTCTTTATCCGAGCCATCGACCACGAATGTCACTGTGGACTTCCACACGTTGGATGGCACTGCTCTCGAGAACGTTGATTTCGAGCGACTTGGCGAACGTGGTTACGGAACACTGACCTTTTTTCCAGGCGAGACCTCCAAGATCATTGGCGTCGCGGCGGTTGGCGACCGCCTTGTCGAGCCAGACGAGAATTTCACGCTGGAATTGTTCAACCCGCGTGGTGCCACGCTTGACGGCGATGCCCCGGCGCTGCGCGCGAACGGCATCATCCTCGACGACGACGGCACGGGCTCGAAACTTGCGCTATTTGTCTCGAACCCGGTTTTACTGGAAGGTGATTCGGGCACCAGCTTCGCGCAGTTCACGGTGACGCTGTCGCGGCCTTCGGGGACAGCGATCACGCTGCCCTACACCACGGCCGATGGCACGGCGACGGCGGGCGAGGACTACACCGCCACGCGGGGCACGCTGACCTTCGCGCCGGGGCAGACGACGGCGACCGTCAACGTACCGGTCATCGGCGACACCAAGGTCGAGGCGAGCGAGACCTTCAGCCTCGTCGTCACGCCAAGTCCGGAGATCGCCAATGGCACGGCGGCATCCACCGGCCAGGCGCTGATCGTCGATGACGATTCAGGGGGCTCCCTGCCGACCGTTTCGGTCCGCGGCGCCGAAATCTCCGAGGGCAACGCGAACACGAGCCCGCTCCGATTCGTGGTGTCGCTATCCAAGCCCTCGGCAACCGCAGTAGCGGTGGATTTTCAAACTGTGAGCGGCACGGCGCTCGAGAATGTGGATTTCGAGCGTATCGGTCAGGGCGGAGTCGGAACGATAATATTTCAGCCGGGCGAGACTTCCAAAATTCTTGGCACCGGGGTGGTCGGCGATCGCCTGGTCGAGAGCGATGAAAACCTCACCCTCGAATTGTTCAACCCGAAAGGGGCCGCGCTGGCCGACAACGCCCCGGCGCTTCGCGCGCAGGGTGTAATCCTCGACGATGACGGCACGGGCTCCAAGCTCGCGCTCTTCGTCTCCAACCCGATTCTGCTGGAAGGCGATTCCGGCACCAAGCTCGCGCAATTCACGGTGTCGCTCTCGCGGCCTTTGGACACGACGATCACGCTGCCCTACAGAACCGTCGACGGCACCGCGACGGCCGGCCAGGACTACACGGCCAAATCCGGCACGCTGACCTTCGCGCCAGGACAGACCACGGCGGCGGTCAACGTGCCGGTCAGCGGCGACACCACGGTCGAGCCGAGCGAGACGTTCAGCCTCGTCGTTACGCCAAGCGCCGCAATCACCAATGGCGCGGCTGGCGCTACCGGTCAGGCGCTGATCCTCGACGACGATGCCGGGGGCGGCACCCAGCCAACAATGTCGGTCCGGGGTGGCGAAATTGTTGAAGGAGCCCCGCTCCGCTTTGTGGTCTCATTGTCGCGTCCGGCGAGTGCGGCGGTCAGCGTCAGTTATCGGGCCGTGAGCGGCACCGCGCTCGAGAACGTCGATTTCGCGCGCGTCGGGCAAGCCGGATACGGAACCTTGCTCTTTGCGCCGGGCCAGACCTCGAGGGTCGTTGGCATTGGCACAGTCGCGGACCGTATCGCGGAGCCGACCGAAAACTTCTCGCTGCAACTCTTCAACCCTCACGGTGTCGCGCTCGCTGGCGGCGGGCTCACGGTGAGCGCCGAAGGCTTCATCCTGGACAACAGCCCGCCTTGCTTTGCCGCCGGAACGCGCATCCTCACGGATCGCGGCGAGGTGCCAGTGGAGCAGCTGCGCGAGGGTGATCGCGTCATCACCGTCAACGTGCCGGGCCCACGCCGCGCGTTGCCGGTCGAATGGATCGGCCATCGCCGCGTGGACTGCTCGCGTCATCCCGAGCCGCGCAAGGTGTACCCAGTGCGCGTGCGCAAGGACGCGTTCGCGCCGGGGATGCCCAGCCGCGACGTGTGGCTATCGCCGGATCACGCGGTCTATGCCGACGATGTGCTGATTCCCATCAAGCATCTCGTCAATGGCCGTACTATCACTCGGGAGCAGCGGCCCGAAATCACCTACTATCACGTCGAGCTTGCCGAGCATGCGGTGCTGCTGGCCGAGGGGCTGCCGGCGGAGAGCCTGGTGCCGGGCAGCGATCGGAGCAGGTTCGCGAATGGCGGGGGGAGGCTGCGCCTGCACCCGGACTTCGACGCGCTGGCTTGGGAGGCCGATGGCTGTGCACCGCTCGTCGTCACCGGGCCGACGCTCGAAGCCGTGCGCCGGCGGCTTGACCAGCAAGCTGAAAATCTTTGCTCCCCTGCGCCCCAGTTCGCGAGCGGTTGAAACTATTTTATTCACGACACCGTGAGTTAGCTTGGTGTTGCCCGGCCCGCCGGCCCTAAGCTGCGGGAAAACGGCAGCGTCGCGGCGAGCAGACCGGAACGGCGCTGCAACCGGAGGGGAACGATGTCGCAAGCAGCGCGCGCCGGCTCGCCGTTGAACGGCCCCGGAACGGGAGTGCTTTCCGCCGACACAAAGCGCACCACGTTCGGCGGCCTCATGGCGGCGCGAGTCGATCGGCTGCCGCTCACCAAGGTGCAGTGGCGTCTCGCCATCCTGGTTCAGGTCACGTGGGGCTTCATCGTGTTCGACACGGACGGGATCGGCGCGCGGCTGTATCCCTTCGTGTGGCGGCCCAATCACATCATCACCGTCGAGCAATACGCGGTGATCCAAGCGCTGCAGGTCGGGGTGGGCGTGCTGCTCGGGGTGTTCATCATGAGCTGGGTCGCCGATCGTTTCGGCCGCCGGCCCGCTATCCTGCTTTCCACTCTGCTCGGCGGCATCTGCATCTGGCCGTTCGCGTATGTGACCGAGTTCTGGCCGATGGTGGCGCTGTCGGTGGTGAGCACGCTGGGCGTCGGCGGCATCGTCGGCACGCACTCCGTTTATCTCTCCGAAATGGTCTCGCCCGAGGCGCGCAACAAAGTGCTGCTGTCCTCGCAGGGCGTCACCGCCTTGGTCGCGGTCGCGGTCAATCTGCTGGCCTTTGCGTGGATTCCGAGCCAGTGGCAGCTGTTCCTCTGGGTCAGCGCCGCGGTGGAGATCGTCATCCTTCTGCCGCTGCTGTGGTGGCTGTTGCCCGAGAGCCCGCGCTGGCTGGAGGCACACGGACATCACGAGGAGGCGGAGCGCGTGATGGCGGATTATGAGCGGCGCTGCCAGCGCTACAGCGCGGCGCCGCTGCCGGAGCCCGACGCCTCACGCAATCCGGTGATCCATGCCGGCAAGAGCAGCTGGCGCGAGCTGTTCACCAATCCCCAGTACCGCCCGCGCACGCTGTTGCTGATCGTCGTGTGGGTGCTCGGCTATGCCGGGCTGATCTACGGCGTCGGCGCGTTCGCGGCGGTGTTCATGGTGGACAACGGCGCGACGCCGCATTTCGTGTTCGCGACCATCGCGATTGCCTACGCCGCGTTGTTCGTTGGCTTCCTGGTCAACGCCCGCCTCGGCGAGCGCGTTGAACGGCGCGAGGTGATCTTCGCGATGGGGGTGCTGTTCGCGATCTCCTGGCTCGTGGCGTGGCTGGTCCCGAACCTGTTGGTGATCGCGCTCTGCTACATCGTCAGCCGGATCGGCACCGGGCTCTATCTGTTCAACCTCTACAACTATACGGCGGTCGCGTACCCGACGCGCATCCGCGCGCGGGCGTTTGCCTGGACGGACGGACTGGGCCACATGGGCGCCTGGGCTGGGGTGACGTTGCTCGGGCCGCTCTACGTCATGGGGCCGAACCATCTCGGCTGGATTCTGTGGATCGTCCTGCCTGGCGCGGTGCTACCGGCGCTGCTGATCCGCTTCATGGGCATCCGGCAGTCCGGCGCGGTGCTGGAGCAGGTCTCGACG
The DNA here is from genome assembly GCA_017307285.1 of Alphaproteobacteria bacterium. GTDB lineage: Bacteria > Pseudomonadota > Alphaproteobacteria > Acetobacterales > Acetobacteraceae > JAFKFI01. The sequence continues at coordinate 49,823 of JAFKFI010000077.1, forward strand.
TGACTGAGCGACGGCGTGGGGCCCGACCCCTCCCCCAACCCCCTCCCACAAGGGGAGGGGGCTAGCCTTCTCCCTCTCCCCGTGTGGGAGAGGGTTGGGTGAGGGGTTGCCGCCTCTTGCACGCGGCAGCCCGCCGCGCTACCTAGTCGACCATCAATCATTCTCCGCGAAGCGAACGGGGGGTGGCCTTCACGGGCCGCCTTTTTTGTTTTGGAC